>JAETQH010000124.1 GCA_021770785.1 Lachnospiraceae bacterium | reverse complement strand
TAGGGAATACCCAGCATATATCCCCAAAAGTCCGGCGATATACTGCAAAATATGAATTTTTCAAGGTGCTATAGGAATAGGGTCAAATTTATTTATCGTTTTGACCCCAACATCATCTGATTAAAAAGTGATACGAAAAGGAGAGGTGCGGCAATGCCGATAGAATTTAATATTACATTGACGACAAAAGACATGTACCGTTTTAATATGTATCAGACATACACCGGATTTCAGGGCTGGTTTTCCGTTGCAATCGGTATCTTTGCATTTGTTCTGGGAGTGCTTACCTTTGGTGAAGTATCGGTGGCAAGGACTGCATTGGATATCGTTTTTGGAATTTTGCTTCTGGTGTATCTGCCGCTGACGCTTTATGTGCGTTCAAAGCATAATATCGCAGTGTCGGAGGTGCTTAAGTACCCGTTACATTTCTCCGTGGGGGAGGACGGCTTTACCGTATCCCAAAAGGAAGAAAGCGCTAACCTGCCCTGGGAGCAGATTTATAAGGTGGTTGCCACAAAGAGCAATGTGCTGGTTTACAGCAGCCGTATCAACGCCTACGTGATACCGAGGGAGCAGTTAGGGGACGCTTATGGGGCGCTGGCAAAGTTAGCAGGCAGGAAACTGCCGAAATACCGGTTGAAAATGAAAGCATAAAGGGAAATGTGTCTGCAACGCTGCCGCAGGCCCGAAGAAGTGCGGGGAGGCAGTCAGGAAATGAGGAAAACGATGAAGGAAATGATTTATGAGACCCGGTCGCCGGAGGAAACAAGGGCATTTGGGAAAAAAATAGGAGCTGCGGCAAAACCGGGGGACTTATATACGCTGGTGGGGGACTTAGGCGTGGGAAAGACCGTCTTTACTCAGGGAATTGCAGAGGGGCTTGGGATCCGCGAACCTATCTGCAGCCCAACCTTCACCATTGTACAGGTTTACGAGGAAGGCAGAATGCCCTTTTATCATTTTGATGTTTACCGTATCGGTGACATTGAGGAAATGGACGAAATCGGCTATGAGGATTATTTTTATGGAGAGGGACTCTGCATGATTGAGTGGGCGAACCTCATCGAGGAAATCCTGCCGCAGGAGCGTTTTGACGTCACCATAGAAAAGAATCTGGAAAAAGGCTTTGATTACCGGAAAATTATCATAAAGGAGCATGGAACGGAAAAATGAAAATATTAGGGTTAGACAGCTCCGGATTAGTGGCAAGCGTTGCCATTGTCTGTGACGATAATTTGTTAGGAGAATACACTGTAAACTACAAAAAGACACATTCCCAGACGCTTTTACCCATGTTAAAAGAAGTGGCGGAAATGACAGAGCTGGATTTGCAGACCATAGACGCCATTGCCATAGCGGGGGGGCCCGGCTCTTTCACCGGGCTTCGGATTGGTTCTGCCACTGCAAAGGGGTTAGGGCTGGCATTGGAAAAGCCTGTTATTTCCGTTCCCACGGTGGAGGCACTGGCGTATAATCTGGCGGGGCACAGGGACATGGTCTGTCCGCTGATGGACGCAAGGCGGAATCAGACCTACACCGGGCTTTATACTTTTGCGGGCAATGAAATGCAGGTGGTCAGGGGGCAGTGTGCCGTAGGGATTGATGAAATTGTGGATAATATCAATGAAAAAGGAATGCCTGTGGTATTTTTAGGGGATGGGGTCCCCGTTTTCTCGCAATATATCAAAGAGCACTGCCGCGTGCCCTATTCTTATGCGCCGCCTCACTTAAATAAGCAGCGTGCCGGGGCAGTGGCAGCGTTAGGGGCGGTATATTTTGGGGGAGGACAATATGAGACGGCAGCCGCCCATAAGCCGGAGTATCTGCGGCTTTCTCAGGCGGAGCGGGAGCGTAAGGAACAGCTGGCAGAGGCGGAAACTAAACATCCAAAGCAGTAGTGTAAAGCCTTATAATAAAAACAGAAAGAAGCAGTCGTATGATTACAGTCAGAAATATGCAGATGAAAGATGTCTGGCCTGTCAGCAGAATTGAGCAGGAGATATTTTCAAAGCCCTGGAGCTATCAGGGATTTGTGGACGCATTAAACCTCGGCAGCACCATATTCCTGGTGGCGGAGGAAGAAGGAAAAATTATAGGCTATATTGGAATGTATCTGTCCTTAGATGAGGGAGAAATTACAAATGTGGCAGTTGCGGTGACGGAGCGCCAGCGCGGAGTAGGCGGACTTTTATTGACGGAGATGAAAAAAGAGGCGGAACGCCGTTCCGTTGCCAGAATTGTGCTGGAGGTGAGAGTTTCTAATGACAGCGCCGTAAGGCTTTATGAGCGCAGCGGTTTTAAAAACTGCGGCGTCCGCAAAGGCTTTTATGATATGCCAAAGGAAGATGCCTATATTATGATATATGGCCAGTAATTTCCACTATATGTAGGTTTGAGTTCCCGATATAATAGGGGAAGCAAATTACAAAAAGATAGTTGGAGGGAAAAAATGAGCAGAAAAAACGGAATCATATATTGTAATCGCTGCGGCAAAGAAATTTGTATGGAGGATTGGAAGGATAGAACCTCCTTTTTAGCGATTCGGAAAGAGTGGGGATACTTCTCGGATAAAAAAGACGGAATGATTCACAGCATGGATATCTGTGAGACCTGCTATGAAAAAATGGTGGAATCCTTTGTGATACCGCCGGAAGAAAAGAAAATGACAGAGTTTGTATAGAGTGAGATAGAAGGAGAAGTACATGTTAGATGTATGTCTTTTAGGAACTGGAGGGATGATGCCTCTGCCGCACCGCTGGCTGACGGCGGCTATGATGCGCTACAATGGCAGCAACCTCCTGATTGACTGCGGAGAGGGTACCCAGATTGCCATTAAGGAAAAGGGGTGGACCTTTAAACCCATAGATATCATATGTTTTACCCATTATCATGCAGACCATATCAGCGGGTTGCCGGGGCTGCTCCTTACCATGGGAAATGCAGAACGCACGGAGCCCCTGATTATGATTGGACCCAAGGGGTTAGAGCGTGTGGTGGGGGCACTCCGTACCATAGCACCGGAGCTGCCTTTTCCGATTCGGTATATTGAGATAACGGAGCCGCAGGCCGATATAGAATTAAAGGGATATCATATCCACGCATTCCGGGTAAACCACAACATTACCTGTTACGGCTATTCGGTGGAAATTCATCGTGCCGGAAAGTTTCGGGTGGAGCAGGCATTAGAACGGCAGATACCGAAAGCCTTCTGGAGCCGCCTGCAAAGGGGAGAGACCATTACTGCTGAAAATGGGGAGATTTATACCCCGGACATGGTATTAGGAGCACCCCGGAAAGGGATTAAAGTGACTTACTGCACCGATACTAGACCCACGGAAAGCATTGCGGTTTCTGCTAAGGATTCGGATTTGTTTATCTGTGAGGGTATGTATGCGGAGAAAGAAAAGCTTGCCAAGGCAAAACAGTATAAGCACATGACCTTCTATGAGGCGGCGGAGCTGGCGAAGCGTGCCGATGTGGCAGAAATGTGGCTGACCCATTTCTCCCCGTCCCTGGTGCGGGCAGAGGATTATATGCCTCAGGTACATGCTATTTTTGAACATGCCGTGCTGGGCAGGGACGGAAAAAGCGTGGAGCTGCTCTTTGAAGAGGAAGAATAAACGTTGAGGGAGGGTGTTTCTATGAAGAAAAAGAATATCAGAATTATCATTTTTGCAGCCGTCTGTATTGTGTTGCTTGTGGGCGCATTCTGGCGGTTAAACCAAAGCAGGGAGGCGTCCGTGGAGGATACGGTGGAGCTGACGGAAGTCCAGAAAGTGATTACCAAGGATTTAGATAAGAACTATCCGGAAACACCCAGGGAAGTGGTAAAACTTTATAACCGGATTATTGCCTGTTTCTATGGGGAAGAGCACACGGAGGATGAGCTTTACAGCTTAGGGAACCAGGCAAGAAAGCTCTTTGATGCCGAATTATTAGAAAATAACCCGGAGGACGCGTACTTTGACGCCTTAAAGGCTGATATTGCGGAATATAAAGAAAAATCCAGGACCATTGCTTCCACCTCCGTGTGCGACAGCAACGACGTGAAGTTCCAGAAAATAGACGGGGACGAGTGCGCCTATGTGACAGCATCTTATTTTATCAATGAAAATAAGAAATACAGCCGGACTTATCAGACCTATGTTTTGAGAAAAGATGAGGAGGGAAAATGGAAGATTTTGGTATTCTACCAGACAGAAGGAGAATCATCCGAAGATGAGTGAAAAAGAGATAAAAATACTGGCAATTGAGAGCTCCTGTGATGAAACGGCAGCAGCTGTAGTAGTAAACGGCAGGGAGGTAAAATCCAATGTAATATCTTCCCAGATTGCACTGCATACCTTATACGGTGGGGTAGTGCCGGAAATCGCCTCCCGCAAGCATATTGAGAAAATCAACCAGGTTATTGAACAGGCGCTGACCGAGGCAGATACTACATTAGATGAGATAGATGCCATCGGAGTAACCTACGGTCCGGGACTGGTGGGGGCGCTGTTGGTAGGGGTGGCAGAGGCAAAGGCGATCAGTTATGCCAAAAACATACCATTAGTGGGAGTACATCATATTGAAGGGCATATCTGCGCCAACTACATAGAAAATAAAGATTTAGAGCCGCCTTTTTTATGCCTTGTGGTATCCGGCGGCCATACCCATTTGGTAAAAGTATTAGATTATGGGAAATATGAGATTTTAGGCAGAACCAGGGATGATGCGGCAGGGGAGGCATTTGATAAGGTGGCGCGTGCCATCGGTTTAGGCTATCCCGGCGGTCCTAAGATAGAGAAAGTGTCCCATGAGGGGAATCCCCATGCCATGGAGTTCCCAAGGGCAAAAATTGCAGACGGCCCCTATGATTTCAGCTTTAGCGGACTGAAATCCGCTGTGCTAAACTATCTCAATGGGTGCCAGATGAAAGGGATTCCGGTAGTGCAGGCAGATGTGGCGGCATCCTTCCAGAAAGCCGTGACAGATGTCTTGATTGGTAATGCCATGCGGGCGATGGATGAATATAAGATGGACAAGTTTGCCATTGCAGGGGGAGTGGCATCTAACGGGGCTCTGCGGGAAGGCATGAAGGAAGCCTGCGCCAAAAAAGGAGTGGCATTTTACCATCCCTCGCCCATTTTCTGTACCGATAACGCAGCTATGATTGGCGTGGCGGCATATTATGACTTTAAGAACGGAAAGAGGGACGGGTTGGATTTAAATGCCGTGCCGAATTTAAAATTGGGGGAACGGTAGAAGTCTATGAAAAAATATACGGCTGTAGTTTTGGCGGCGGGTGCCGGAAAACGCATGAACACAAAGGTGCATAAACAATATTTGGAGGTGGCAGGGAAACCGCTACTTTATTATACGTTAAAAGCATTTGAAGAGAGTAGGGTGGATGACATTGTGCTGGTGACGGGAGCAGGAGAGGAGCTGTACTGCCGCAGGGAAATCGTTGAAAAATATGGCTTTCATAAGATAAAGGCAGTGACTGCCGGAGGAAAAGAACGCTATCATTCCGTATATCAGGGACTGCTAGCAGCAGAAGGGACAGATTATGTCCTTATACACGACGGCGCAAGGCCCCTAGTGGAACAAGCGGTGATAGAGCGATGCATGGAGTCGGTGGAAAAATATCAGGCATGTGCAGTGGGAATGCCGGTGAAGGATACTATAAAAATCGTGGATGGGGAGCTGTTTGCAAAAGGAACACCGGACAGGAGCAGTCTCTGGCAGGTGCAGACACCGCAGACCTTTTCCTATGCTCTGATAAGGGAGGCATACTGCAAAATGCTGCAGCAGGAAGATGCTGTCATCACAGATGATGCTATGGTAGTAGAGCGCATGACTTCTGTGCCTGTAAAATTAATTGAGGGCAGCTACCGCAATATCAAAATTACGACGCCGGAAGACTTACTGTTAATGGAGGCATATCTCCGTTGAAATAGGGGCTGAAAGAATAGACAGAATTATTTTTTGGAAAAAAGTAGAAAAAGCAAAAATAATTGTTGACATTGGAAGAGGTTAATGCTAAAATAATTTTTGCACTGATTTGATGTGCAAAACACGGAGAGGTATCGAAGTGGTCATAACGAGGCGGTCTTGAAAACCGTTTGTCCGCAAGGGCGCGTGGGTTCGAATCCCACCCTCTCCGCTTACGGAACAGAATATCCCGATTGGTTTCGGATAGATATCTGGGAAGTATAATTTTATAAAGTTATCTTATTCGGAGAAGTACCCAAGCTGGCCGAAGGGACACCCCTGGAAAGGGTGCAGGTCGTTAATAGCGGCGCGAGGGTTCAAATCCCTCCTTCTCCGCTTGCTTGATTAGGACAACAGCGCCAATGGAAAGAATTGGAAAAAGATTTTGAAAAAAGTCGAAAAAAGTTATTGACGAAACGCGTTTAATGTGATAATATAATCAAGCTGACTGCGAAACCTAAACAGTTTGCAGGTAGAAAGTGAAAAAAGTTGTTGACAAACAGAAAAGCTTCTGTTAAAATATTAAAGCTGACTGCTTGAGAATCAACGCAGGACAAGCGTCAAGCTTTTCTGGAAAGAATATTTTCTTCCGTATAATAGTGGAAAAACATTCTTTCAAAAAACAAAAAAAGTTGTTGACAAACGAGTTTGAAAGTGATATAGTAAATAAGCTGTCGCTGAGAACTAAACAACAAGACAGAAAGTTGCGAAGCAACTTTGGCGACTTTGCAAAGCAAAGACGTTGGAACCTTGATAACTGAACAGTGAAATAACCTTGAAAGATTTTGAATTTCAAGCTGTCAAAACCAAATATGTTTGGTTGACAGACGAACCGCTTCTA
>JAETQH010000123.1 GCA_021770785.1 Lachnospiraceae bacterium | reverse complement strand
GATGAAGCACTCGCCCGGTACAATGAGAAGCAGACCAGAAGTGACCGCATAATTGATGATTATTATGGGAAAATCTGTTCCGGCAAACAGGAGAAGCCATTCCATGAGATTATTTTGCAGATAGGCAACAAGGACGATATGGGGGCAAAGACAGAGGACGGACAGCTTGCGGCAAAAATACTTGATGAATATATGCAGGAATTTCAGCGGCGCAATCCTATGTTAAAGGTATTTTCAGCGCATCTCCACATGGACGTTATATATAGTAAGGTTTTAAGAGTGTATTGTGTGTATAGTGTATGAGAATAGTAGAAAATAAGAACTGTATACACAAATATAAAGAAAGTGTATATATAATTTGCATGGTATTATAGATATTAAATAAGGGAACAATTAAAGTAGGAGTTGTCTTCTTGGTTTAATGAAGAATACAACTCTCGTTGAAATTATGTGACTAATAATTGTAGTAAAAGTTCATAAAAAATCTGAATTATTAGTTCATTATGGAGTGATAAAAAATATGATATAATGATTGCATATTTATGATGAAGGGAGGAAGTATTATTGCCTCATGTAAAAAAACAAATGATTTCCTTTTTTCTAACTACTAAGTGTAATCTTAATTGTATTTATTGTTACAATAAAGAAGAGCGGAAAAAGATTAGAGAAAAGACTTTACCACTTGAGATAGCTAAAGCTGGAATTGATTATTTTTTTGAGAATAATTGTAGCCGGCATATTAGGTTTTATGGTCCAGGAGAACCGACACAAGAATTTGGATTGATGAAAGAAATTACATCTTATGCAAAAAGTGTAGACTCACATGTTACAGTAGAAATACAGACCAATGGTGTATTTAGTAAAAACGTGAGGGAATGGATGTTAAGAAATGCTAATATCATTTGGATGTCCTTTGATGGCCCTCCAGATATACAAAATTTTAACAGGCCGATAGGTGGAGAGCATCCATCGGCTCCGATAATAGAAGATAATGTAAAATGGCTATTAAAGAGTAAGGGTAATCAAAATCTAATGGTGGGTGCCCGGGTAACAATGACAGATAAAAATATTTCTCGCCAAAGAGAAATGGTTGATTATTTTAATTCATTGGGAATTAAGCATATATGGACTAATCCGCTGTTTCCATCTGTAGGAAAAATTCCTGTTTGCAATGATTTGGAAAAATTGAATAGGTATTCATTCGATATGGATAGTTATTTGGATTATTATATAGATGCTTATTATTATGCAAGAGAAAAAAATATTTTTTATGGAAGCTTTTTGACCTGTAATTTTGATGGGGAGGCCAATGTACATTGTCGGTCATGTACTCCGGTTCCTCACTTGACTCCAGATGGCTATGTTTCAGCTTGCGATATGGTTGTTTTAGGTGAGAATGCTTATCATATGGATTGCTTTATATATGGTAAATGGAATCAGGACAGCAAAAAGTTCGATTTTAATACAGAAAAAATAGAGGCATTAAGGCAAAGAACATCAGACAATCTTTCTCATTGTAAGAATTGTCCAGCAAAATTACATTGCGGAGGATATTGTCTTGGAGAAGTTGTAAATGAAACTGGTAATTTGGGTGGTCAGAAACCTATAGTTTGTAAAGCTATTAGAAGATTGATAGAAGAAATTGGTATAGCAGATAAACCATATGAATACCTACATCCATGAAGGAGGATAAATTTAATGAAGAAAACATATGTTGTAAATGGTGCAGCTCATCCGGGATTTGGAGAAACAACTGCTAGAATGATAATTCAAAATGGGAGTAAGGTTATAGGATTGTATGAAAAAGAGGATAAAGATAATGCTGAAAGACTAGCTTCTGAATTTGATGCTGATATGTTAGATTTGGTTTGCATTGATTATAATAGACTGTCAGAAGTAAGAGAAAAAATTTCATTGATTGATGTGGAAGTAGATGGTTTTGTTAATGCATGTTTTACATACGAAATGGATGATTTAAATAATTTTGATTATGAATTAGCAGAAACAATTTTTAGGGCTAATTATCATGCGCCGATGTTAATTGCAGTAGAATTAAAGAAGAAAATGAAAAAGGGTGCTTCTATTGTGATTGTTACGAGTACAGAATCTGAGAGAGGTTCATTTGGTGGAATTTCATATGCTGCATCCAAAGCAGCTGTACACAATATGATTAAATCATTAGCGTGCAATTGGGGAAAAGAAGAGCAAATAAGAGTTAATGCAGTTGCAGCAGGATGGATAGGAGGAGAGATGGATACAGATGGTCCATTTGCTGTTTCAATAGATATTACTCCGCTTGGCAGGCTTGGTAAGCCGGAAGAAGTCGCTAATACAGTTTGCTTTTTGCTTTCAGACAAAGCAAGTTTTATCAATGCACAAACAATTTTTGTAGATGGTGGTTATTTATGCGTTGATGATATAGCAAAGTTTGAATATGAAGATGCTAAAAAATAAGCGATTAGGAGATATATGCATGGTACGTTCTATTATAAGCAATAAGGTAGAGGTGCGAGATAGTCCTATACATGGAAAAGGTATGTTTGCCAAAAAAGATATAAAAAAAGGAGAAGTTGTTTTTATAAAAGGCGGATATATTTTAACTAGAGATGAGTTCTATTCTAACGGTACAATCAATAGCTATTTGCCATTGGATGATAATTATTTTCTTGCTGCGAAAAGTAAAGAGGATGAGCTGCATATTAAACTGTATAACAATCATTCATGTGACCCTAATTGCGGGTTGAGAGGAGAAATTACTTTTATTGCAATTAAAGATATTAGGCAAGGAGAAGAGTTGACTTGTGATTATGCTTTTATTGATAATGAAGACTATGAGTTTGAATGTAGTTGCGGTTCTGTAAATTGCCGCCACATAGTGACTGGACGAGATTGGAAAATAAAAGAATTGCAAGAAAAATATAAGGATTACTTTGCAGCATATTTGAAAGAAAAATTTAATTGATAAACAAGAAGACAAGGTGGTGGGAGAATGAAAGCGAAAAATGGTGAGTTGAAATTTAGAAACTTAGTGACATTAGGTGCTGAAATAGCCGCCATCTTGTCTTTACTGTTAAACTGGCTCATGTATCAAAATACTAGAAATATAGAAGAACAACCAAAAGGTGTTAATACATTAGTTATTATAAGTTTGGCAGTAAATGTCGTTTTGTTGATTTTTTTTACTGTAATTTTAATACGCATGCTTATCGTTAATCTGAAAGGAAAAAAGCACTCGTTAGAAAATAAATTCAATTCCTATGTTTCTTCAGAACCTCAATATTTACGAGTAAAAACTTCAGAAGAAAAGGATTCATTATTGAGCAAGACAAAAGAAGCAATAAAGCAAATTGATGAAAGCAAAGCATTTGACCAAGATGTATATTATATGATATTGTATTCTCTATTTCATACTGCAGAGGGAAATATAAATGTAGTTTCAATCTTGGATGATAATGAATGGGTATATACGCCTGAAGAAGATGAATTTCTAAGGGTTAATTTGTCTGTATCCGAAAGAAGGGTTCATTTAAATCGAATATTTGTTGTTAATGAAGCTGATGTAAAGGATAAGTTGAATAATAATTCCATTAACAGTTTTATTGATGCAGATCATACATATATCCATTTATTTGTAGTATTCCGTGAAAGATTGACGCGAAGTTTAACTAATGATATAGGAAGTGGGTATATTGATTTTGATAGATATGCAGTAGCATGTGATGTGTTCTCAGATAATGAGATAAGAGGAACACTTAAATTTGATCCAAAAGAAGTAGATCGCTATTATAAGAATTTTATGAGATTAAGCGAATATTATATTCCTTTAAATCAGGAGTTTAAAGATAAATATTTGAAATAATAATTAAAGATAAATATTTATTTATGGATACTAGAAGTAATTCTCTGATTAAGAGATAAACTTCTAGTTTTTTTTGTCTAAAAATATTAAGCGAATAGACAGCTAAATGAGAATGCTAGACAATCGTTCGGATTAGAAACTGTGCAGGGAGGCGGCGGACGAATACTTTGCAGCGGAAGAGGAAGCGGCCATCTTGGCAGAGTGCCGGATGCAGTAAAACAATGGAAAAACGAAAGGGGAAAGCGGTATGGGATGGATACTGGGTATTACAGCAGCAGTGGGGATTCTTCTGGCCGGAATAGCCGGACTCGCATGCATAGCAGTGTACAGAGTCAGTGAATGCCAGAACGATTGAACAGCTCCGTGCATCATGACGAACCGGAGCAGATCAGAAAGAAAAGGAGCATATCATGATCAGACAGATCGAAAAAGAGGAACTCCGAACGATGCATGACCGTGAGGGGCTGGTCCTCCAGGGTTGCGGCGGGGATCTGAAGGAATGGACAGACGGGATCAACCAGATGCTGGAGCAGGAAGGGATCCTTCCCAAAGGGAAACGGCTTGATGATGTGGCGGTTTTCCGGAATGAGGGGATGACCAACCTGCTCTTTTTCTTTGGGGAAGAAAAGCTGAATATGGGAAAACTGGCTGCCTGGAGGCTTAAGACCCGTTACCACTTTGGCAGCACATGGATGTCCGACTATGTAGATAACCGGCTGGGAGGATTTCTCCATGAAATTGTGACAGAGAAGCCGAACTGTGCGCTGAATGGTGAGGATGGGAACATCTTCAACCTGATGGGGATCGCAGCCCGGACCTTGCGGGAAAACGGGATGGGGGATAAGGAGGAGGAAATGAAGAAACGCATCACTGAAGGCGGATGCCAGGACTACTATGAAGCACTGAACATCATCGACCAGTATGTCACCATCATGGGAAAAGAAGAACCGGAGATGAGCGGGATGGAGATGAAGTGACACTCTGGCAACAGGAGAAGGGAGAGGAGGCAATCGTGGAAGAAAGAGAGCCCGTCATAAAAATCCTGTATGAAAATACTACCAAGCCGGTCAACCAGGTCTGGATCACCTTTCCGCTTTTCGGCAGGGAGAAGCCGGAGCAGAAGATGCTCTCTCTGACCAGAGGGCATGAGGGAAAGAGCAGCATCCCCTTCCGAATCGCAAAAGTGGAATCCCCTATCCCCGGTCTGGAACAGTATCTGCCTGCGGACGGCTGGTTCCAGGAGATCAGCTGCCTGGCAGAGAAGATCGGAAGGATGGATAGGGAAGAGCAGATGAAATTTTCCGGGATCCTGGACTGCCGCTCCGTCTCCACCATCGGGGATGTCCTGGAAGCGGTGGACAGCCTGCAGCTGTATGAGTATTTCCCAGGCGTGACCTGCAGCCGGGAGCTGGGAGGCTATGTGGTGGAGAACGGCATCATGGAGTTCCCCAGGACGGTGTGGCTCTATCTGGACTACCATGGCATCGGGGAAGAATACTATGCGTCCCACAGCTGTGCCTATACAGAGTCCGGTCTTGTGGTGCGGAAAGAGGAAGTGCCGGAGATGGAAGAAGGACATACTCAGGGGTTCCAGATACAGTAATAGGGAGGAGGGAATGCATTGCGGATATTTGTAAAAAGAGAAAACTGGGAGGATGGGATCTGGATGCGGCTTCCGGCCACGAAAGAGGAGGCAGAACAGGTCAGGCGGAGTCTAGAGGAACAGCATCCATCGTTCATGTTGCCCTTTATCGGAGCGGTAGATTCCAGATTTCCGGAACTGGAGAATCGTCTGGTGGGGGAAATAGTCTTTCCGGCGAAAAACCTGGGCCGTTTCAACCAGATGGCCGAAAAGCTGGGGAGCCTGAACGGGGAGGAAGAGATGCTGTTCCGGGCGGCATTTCGGCTGGAAGCTCCCTATACAGCGGAGCAGATCCTGGAGACACTGGGGCATCTGGACCGCTACCGGCTCCATCCGGAGATTGGAAACCTGGAGGAACTGGGAAGATATCTGTCACAGGAGGAGATATCACAGCTTCCAGAGGGGCTGGAGGCATATGTGGATTATGCAGGGATTGGCCGGCTTCGGCAAGAATGTCAGGGGTATCTAACAGAGGGCGGATATGTGGAGAAACGGAAAGACCTCATGGAACAGACGGATGCAGGGAAAAGGCAGAACAGGGAAAATGAACTGGAAACAGAAAAGAGGCAGGGAGCAGAAAAAATGGAAAAGAAGCAGGGCGTTTTTGCGGTCACCCTGATCCGGGAATCCTTCACAGATCGTTATGTCCGGTTCACGCTTCCTCTGCCGGAGCAGGAACTGGCAGAGAAAAAAAGGCAGGCGGGCCTTACAGAAGAGATTTCGGAAAGAGTGGAGATCTCCGCATCCATTGACGGCCTGCTGGAACATCTGCCGCATGGCAGCACTCTGAAAGAGCTGAATCAGGCGGCAAAGGTGATCGAAGAGATGGAAACGTGTTCCGCAATCGACTGGAAACTGACATTTGCAGCCCTGGAGGCGGAACTCCCCGGAACCATGGAGGAGTGCTGCCGCATCATCCAGAACCATCAGACCTACGAGCTTCTGCCATTTCCATTTTTGGTACCAGAAAGCTATGCACACTACTATCTGGAGCAGGAAGGCTTTTCCATTCCGGAAGCGCTGACGGATCATTTCGATTACCGCAGGTACGGGCAGGAGAAGATCCGGGAGACCGGGGCAGCAGAAACATTCTATGGCGTGGTAGTCAACCGGGAACATCCGATCTGCCCGGACCATGGGGAAGGGCAGGAGATGAAACTGTACAGTCCCCTGACACTGACTACCTATGCGGGATATCCGTTTTTTCCCGCCCTCATCCATGGGGAAAAGGTGCCGGCATACCAGGCAGCGATCCGGAAAGAAATTGCCAGGAGCATGCGGGAGTATGGAACAGGCGGGCTGGCAGAAACGCTGTGGAACCAGCTCCTGGCC
>JAETQH010000122.1 GCA_021770785.1 Lachnospiraceae bacterium | reverse complement strand
TAAATGCGGTGTATCTTTATGAGGACAAGATAATCCTTACTTTCAACTATAAGGACGGTTCTAAGACCATCACACTGGCGGAGGTTGAGGGTTCGGATTTATCCGTACTCGGTGCAGTAAAACCGTTGAACTATCCTATCGAAAGTTCAGCGGTTTTTTGTTGACCTGCGAAAAGATATTGAGGAACTGAAACAAAAAACAGTATAAAGAACGGTCTCATGCCGGTATCTGTTTCCGACAAAAGCAGACACCGGCATTTTAGATGTTAAATATTTTTTGAAACATCAGGGGCAGGAGCTGTTCCTTCCTCTAAGATAAAATAATCGACCATCTTCTTGATGGTGTTCTCTTGTATTTCAATGATTTTCTTAAAAAGCTCATTTTCTTTCGTCAAACGTGCAAGTTCCGTTTCAACGTTCATTTTTTAACTTCCTTTTCTGGGTATTTGTTCTGGGTAAGTAAAATAGTAAGAGATTTTTGGCGGATTGTCAACAAAACATTTGCTAAAAACCTGCACAAATGATTGTTATTCACATAAAGTGGCAAAAAAAGACAAGAGATGTGACATAAAATACAAAAAACATACAAAATCTGTTCTTTTAAGAATTTGTGAAAATTTAGCGAAGCCGTTTTCCTGGCAGGAAGAATATGTTAAAATGTCAGATGGCAAAGAATTTGCATAATTGAAACAAATTCCTTAGATAGAAAAGCGTGTGCGGAAATGAGGGTTGAAATGAATGCAAGCAGAAAAATAAAAAACGTTCCGGTGAAAAAGAAGAGGGGGGCGGAGACGTTAGGGAAGATAAACTGGAAACGGGGCGTAAGGTATCTACTGACGGGAATAGCGGCGGTTTTGCTGCCGGCAGTATGTTTTTACTTATTAGAAGCCTATAGCCATAATCCTTTCACGGAGGTACGTCCCTGGGCGCAGTTTTTTAATATTCTGCTGTTTGAACTGCTGGCAGGGATTTTGCTGTGTGTGACAGGAAGCATAAAGAGGGGATACCGGGTTTTATTTGCGGTGACCATGGTTTACGGCATTGCAGACAGTTATGTGGTGCGTTTCCGGACAAACCCCATTGTGCCTTGGGATATCCTTTCCTTAAAGACAGCGGTAAGCGTGGCGGATAATTATGATTTTATGCCGGATGGGAGAATGGTAATTGTAACCCTGGCATTTGCTGTGATTTTGTTTCTGCTCCGCTTTATAAAGGCAGAAATGAAACGGTTGGTTTTCTGGAAACGCCTGATTCCGGCGGCGGTACTGATGGTGGTGTTGTGTATTTTTTCTAATACCCTGCAGAATGAGAGCTTTCAGAACAGCCACAGGCTGTATAATAAATTGTTCACCCCGGTTTATATGACAAATGTTGACGGAATAGCCGTAACCTTTGTGATGAATCTGGCATATATGTCCATTGATAAGCCGGCAGGCTACCAGGCGGGGGAAGCGGAGGCCGTGCTGGCAGAATATGAGGAACAGGACAGGAGAGAGGCGCCGGAGGAACTGCCCAATATTATTGTGGTTATGAACGAAGCCTTTTCCGATTTGTCAGTGCTGGGGGATTTTGAAACCAATGAGGATTATATGCCTTTCCTTCACAGCCTGCAAAACGGCGCAGAAAACACGGTGACAGGAATGTTAAATGTTTCTGTCTGTGGGGGAAATACGGCGAATACGGAATTTGAATTTCTTACGGGAAATACCATGGCGTTTCTTCCCCAGGGAAGCATACCCTATCAGCAGTATATTACCGGGGAAATGGCGGCACTGCCGGAATATCTGCAAAGCCTGGGTTACGAGACAGTGGCAACCCATCCTTATAACGCAGGCGGCTGGGAGCGGGATACGGTGTACCCCTGGTTTGGCTTTGATTGGAGTGTATTTAAGGAAGATTATCTGCTTTCTAGCTACGTGAGACAGTATATCAGCGATGACAGCTGCGTGGATAAACTCATTGAATTTTATGAGACGAAGGAGGAGGGGACGCCGCTGTTTGCTTTCAATGTTACCATGCAGAACCACGGCGGTTATCAGGAGATTTATGAAAATTTTACGCCGGATATTACGGTGGCGGATTCGGAAAATTTTTCGCTGCGGCAGTATCTTTCCTTAATAAAGCTCTCCGACGCCTCTTTAGAGCGGTTGATCTCCTATTTCTCCAATGTGGAGGAAAAAACAGTTATCGTCTTTTTCGGTGATCATCAGCCCAGCGACACGGTGGCATCTGCCATTCTTTCGAAAAACGGTATGTCCTGGAATAACCTCAGCGAGGAAGAGTTAAAGCTGCGCTATCAGGTGCCCTATGTAATCTGGGCAAACTATGATATTGAGGAGGAGACGGGAGCGGACACCAGTGTCAATTATCTGGCAGCGGAGGTGTTAGAGCGGGCTGGCGTGCCGGTGAGTGCCTATCAGTCCTATCTATTGCAGTTAAAGGAAGAATATCCGGTGATTTCTGCGGTGCGCACGGTAAAGGCGGACGGCAGCGAGACTTCTGCAAAAGAGGAGCAGGGGGCAATGGACGTGTACCGCCGCCTGCAGTATTATCAGTTATTTGATTATGAAAAAGAGTAAGAGGTGTATGGATTTTGAAAGGAAATGAGAAAAAAGCAATCTGGGAAAAAAGAATCCCGCTTCTGGCAGCTTTTTTGCTGCCTCTTTTACTTGTGCTTGTGGTCTGTATCAGCCACGAGGTCTATCCCTTTGGGGAGCGGTGCATTTTACATATTGACATGTACCATCAGTATTGTCCGTTTTTTACGGAAATGCTGCACAAGCTAAAGACAGGGGGAAGTATTTTTTATACATGGAACGTGGGGCTTGGAGTGGATTTCGTTTCCCTCTACGCCTATTATCTGGCAAGTCCCTTAAACTGGCTGCTGCTTTTCTGCCCACAGGATTCTGTGATAGAATTTATGACAATTTTGGTGGTGCTTAAAATTGCCCTCTGCGGGTTTCACTTCGGGTGCTATCTGAAATATCATTTTCAGTCCAATCATTTTGCCATTTCCCTGTTTGGGACAGCCTATGCCCTTTCCGCCTTTGTGGCAACCTATGCCTGGAATATTATGTGGATGGACTGTGTGGCATTGGCACCGCTGATTCTTCTGGGGCTGGAAAAGCTGGTCAGGGAGAAAAAGCCGGGGCTTTACTATGTGACGCTGGCGCTTTGCATTTTAAGCAACTATTATATTTCTATTATGGTCTGCATTTTTCTGGTTTTCTGGTTTTTCCTTACCTGGATGGATCATAGGGAAAGCGGTATAGGGGCTTGGCTGCGGTTTGCAGGTTATTCGCTGTTGGCGGGAGGAACCGGGGCGGTGCTGATTATCCCGGAGGCCGTTATTTTAAGCAGCAGCGGCTCGAAACATATCTCTTTTCCGGATACGATGGAATGGTATTTTAACATAATGGCGGAGGCGGCACGGCATTCTGTTATAGTGGAGGGTTATACAGGGCGGGAGCACTGGCCGAATCTCTACTGCGGTATTTTTACCGTGCTGCTGCTTGCCCTGTTCTTTTTCAACCGGGAAATTTCATGGAAAAAGAAACTGTCGTACGGATTGTTTGTGGGATTTTTTTTGCTGAGTTTTGCGAATAATATGCTGGATTTTATCTGGCACGGTTTTCATTTCCCGGATTCTCTGCCGGGGAGACAGAGCTTTCTGTATATGTTTCTGCTGTTGGTGATTGCCTATGAGACCTTTTGGAATTTCCGGGGAAACCGCCTGTGGCACGTGACTGCTGCGGCTTTGGTAACGGCGGGTATTTTTGCACTGTCATATTATTTTTCCGGGGAAGAGCTGATAGACGGGACGGCAAAATGGGTCACCATGGTGTTTTTAGCAGGTTATGCGGTGCTTCTTTTCGTTTATTTCTGGGCGCGGGATTATCTGAGGGAGCCGCAGGGAAAAAAGGCAAAAGAGAAGAAAAAGAATTATCTGAAAAAAGAGAAGGTCAAAGGCTATATGCTGGGAGCCGCCTGCTTTGCTATGTTAGCGGAACTGCTGCTGAACTTTAATCTCACAGGGTTAGGCACCACGGGAAGAACCTCCTATGTGAAAAATCTGGAAGACTACCGGAAGGTGCTGGCAGAAGGGGAAGAACTGGCAGAGGAGCAGGGGATTTCCTTTTACCGGACGGAGGAGCTGGAGAGAAAGACAAAGAATGATGCGGCATTGTCGGGCTACCGTTCCGCAACGCAGTTTTCTTCCCTGATGAACCTGGATATCAGCCATTTTTATCAGGCGATGGGGATGGAGGGCGGAAAGAATTTTTACTGTATTAACGGGGCAACGCCTCTGCTTTCCGCCATGCTTTCTTTGAAATATGTGATTGCCGATAACGGGGAAGAGGCAAATCCGATTCGCACGCTGGTGGCGCAGAGCGGGGAAACCTATCTTTACGAGAATAAATATGTACTTCCCCTGGGCTTTCTGATGCCGGAAGAGGTGATATCTGCCTGGAATTATCAGGATATGGGGGAGATCACGGCGCAGAATGAACTGGCGTTTCTTCTGGGAGCGGAGGAGGCCATGCTGACGGAAATTCCCTCGGTTTCGGAGACAGGGGTTTCTACGATAACGGTGGCGGAGGATGCTTATATTTTCGCTGTCTATGAGAAGACTACGCTGGAGAGCGTGACGGAGGAAGTAAGCGACGGCAGGACAAAATCCTTTACCAAGGTTTCCCATGGGTATACGCTGGATTTAGGGTACTGCAATGCAGGGGACGAGATACAGATTAAAAATACCAAAGAGGAATGCCTGAATATTACGGCATACCGGTTAAACTTAGATGCGGTGGAAGCGGCCTATCAGACGCTAAATGCCCAGACCATGGAGCTGACCTCCTTTTCTGATACGAAGATTGCAGGGAAAATTCAGGTGGAAGAGGCAGGCAGGCTGATTTTCTCCATTGCGGATGACGACGGCTGGAAACTGTTTGTGGATGGCAGAGAGACGGAGCCGCAGATCTTTGGGGAGGGATTTATCAGCGTTTCTTTAGAGGAAGGCAGCCATGAGATTGTTCTGACCTACCGGACGCCGGGATTTGTGCCCGGAGCGGCGGTTTCCGGCGGTTGTGTGTCGGTATTTTTACTGCTGGTTTGGATAAGGCACCGGAAGAGAAAATAAAAAGAGAGGGTATCTCAAAGTCATTATGGCTTTGGGATACCCTCTCTTTTGTTTAGTAGCCGTCGTTCGCCCCAAACCCTGTTTTACTGGTAATCTGTGCACTGTTTGCCTGTACGGTGGAGGACGGTGTGTAATTGGTGTCATCGTATAAGAACTGGTGCAGTGTGGTAACGTTTGTGGCTAAATCACAGGGAATGACTACATCGCCGACGCTGTCATAGGTGTGTGTTGCCTTTTTAGATGGAAATCCTGTGGTCTCTCCCATATCATAACGGAATATTTTTGTGGCGAGAGAGATGATGTCTGTGGCGGAGAGATTTGTCTCAATGTCGCCTAACACCTCATTAATCAGACTGTTTAAAGTCAGCAGACTCGATTTCTGTGCCTTTGCCACCATGGCGGAAAGCACGGCACGCTGACGCTCGGTACGCTTGTAATCATCACCGCCGCCATACCGGATACGGGCGAACGCACATGCCTGCACGCCGTCTAAGGTATAGGTTCCCCCGGAGGAGGGTGCCACGGAGTTATGTCCGGTAATCTCGTTGATTTCCCGGATGTAGCCAATCATAAGGTTTGCCTCATCATCGGTAATTGTCATTTCGATACCGCCTAATAAGTCTACGCATTTTACAATGGAGTTGAAATCCACGGTAATATGGTCTGTGATGTTTAAGTCTAAATTTCTATTTAGCATGGAAATTGCCTGTTCAGGACCGCCCTTTGCATAGGCGGCATTGCATTTCTGATAAATGCCGTCCCCGGTATCTAAGTAGGTGTCACGGTAGACAGAAACGATTTTTACCTCATGGGTTTTATTATTAATTGCTGCAATCATGATCACGTCGCTTCGTCCGGTGGAAAGTTCCCCGGTGGAGCGGTTGTCCAAGCCGAAAAGGGCAATCGTCTTGTAATCCTCCATGATTTTCTGGGACTCTTCGGAGATATCCTCATTTACATGAATGTTATCGTTGTTAAGGGGTGAAGTCTGGATTTTCATAAATTTTGTGGCGGCAAATGCCACAACTGCTAACAAGAGCAGAACCAGTATTTCGATAATAAACAGCGCAATTTTCTTTTTCTTCCTGCGCCTGGCTTTTACAGTAGCTGCCATAGTAGTTCCTCCTTAAAAGCATCCTGCCCGAAAAAATTCCGGCAGAGTGTTGTTGTTAAAAGACGAATTTTATGATAATGCAGAATTAGAATTTATACAATTAAGGAATTCTTAAATTTTTATGGAAAATAATTAAGATTTTAGAAAAAAGTGGTTGCTGACGTGTCCCATTTATTGGACACATAGTGCGGTACACTCTTAATATCAAAGGACAATAAGGAGTGAATACTATGAAGGGATATGTAATCGAAGCAGGCTATATGGGCTATGTAAACGGCACCTACATGCTATTCGCCGATGAGGAAGATTATCGCGAATATTTTTTAGACATGAATTGAAATTCCCATTCTCATGTGAGATAATGTACGCGTAGGCAATGAGCCGTGCAAAATAAGGGATAACCAAAAATCCGTGCTTGCACGAGCATTTTTGGTTATTCCTTATTTTATAGGGCGAAGCCCGCGACCCGCATGAAGCAAAGCGAAATGCGGGTAGACACGGCGGATTAAATAATTGCAGCAATCCCATAGGGCGAAGCCCGCGACCCGCATGAAGCAAAGCGAAATGCGGGTAGACACGGCGGATTAAATAATTGCAGCAATCCCATAGGGCGAAGCCCCGCGCCCCGCATGAAGCAAAGCGAAATGCGGGTAGACACGG
>JAETQH010000032.1 GCA_021770785.1 Lachnospiraceae bacterium | reverse complement strand
GTTTGGATGAATGTTGTTCTCAGCAGCAATCTCATTGATGGTACGCTCGCCTCGAATTGCTTCAAGAACAAGTTTAGATTTCTCCTCTGGTGAATGTTGTTGTCTTGCCATATTTGAACTCCTTTCGCTTTAAAAATCATATGGGAAATCCAACTTAGAAACAATGATTTTTTTGTCTTAATTTATGGGTTCATTATAGTGTTTGATGGCAACAAAGTATTGGTTCAAGATAAAAAAGACGATGATTATTCAGGAATAACTTTTCCGGGAGGACATGTTAAGAAAGGGGAAGCGTTTACTGATGCGGTGATTCGTGAGGTGTTTGAAGAAACCGGATTGAAAATTTCATCACCTCAGCTATGCGGAATTAAAGATTGGATGGAGGAAGATGGTACAAGATACATGGTTCTGTTTTATAAATCAGACAAGTTTGAAGGAACAATAACATCTTCTGAAGAGGGAGAAATTTACTGGACTACATTAGAAGAAATGAAACAAAGGGAACTTGCTAATGGAATGGATAAAATGCTAGAAGTATTTTTGGATGAAAATGTCAGTGAGTATTTCTTTTACAAGGAAGATGATAAGTGGGTAGAAGAACTGAAATAGACAATAAGAGGTTTATAGAATTAGTAGTTGGTAGTGGAGATATTTTGTATGGAAGAAAGAATGGGAAACCTTGCGATATTCTCCATATCGTTAAACTGGATGACAGCCTGGAGAGTGCATTTCTGATACAGGATATGTTCCCGATAACGGAAGAATACATAGAGCGAGAATACACAATCGCCGGAAATGCTGATAAAATGGGCATTTCCGGCGTTGCTTTATGACGTTTGGCTCTAAAATGGCTCTAATTATTTTGGGGAGCATTATTGTCCGAGTAATAGCGAAATGTTTTTACAATATAATCAGAAGCTCCGTCCTCATAGTTACTGTCGGTTATATTTCATGGCTTCTGTATATTTTTCTACGCTTCCAAACTGTTTAATGGCAAGTTTTGCCACTTCGGATTCATCATCTTTTATTTTCTGAATAAACATATCAAAGTTTTCAACACTTCCCCAGTGTCTGATAACTTCCTCTGCCTGATTGGACTTAAAATCCTCCAAAGCATGGATATAATCGGATAAATCAAATTCTTTAAAACTCATACATTGCTCATTCTTTTATATGCCCTTCACCTTGCACGGTGTTTTTTATGTTCTCTCCAGATATTTCGGAAAGTGCTTTTTTGAACTGAAAAGTGAAGAGAATGCTTGTAAAGGTGACTGCCAAAAAATCGGCAATCGGTTCGGCCATATAAACAGCTGTTGTTTTGTCAGATGAAAAAATTAGCGGCATAAGATAAATTAAAGGAATCAACAGGACAAATTTCCGCATAACAGCAACCAAAATAGAGGCTTTTGCATTCCCTAGTGAAGTAAAGGTTATCTGACAAGCCATTTGTATGCCAAAGAGCAACATACACGCCATATAGATACGGAGAGCTGTTTTACTAAATTCTATCAACTCTAGATCCGGTGTAAACATGGCGACAAAGCCTTGCGGAACAACCATGACTGCCAGCCAAAGCAAGGTAGAATAACAAAGGCTTGCTTTCAAAAGAAGTTTGAAAGCAGCTTTCACCCGAGTGGCATTTTTGGCACCGTAGTTATAGCTCATGATTGGTTGCGCTCCTTGTCCAAGTCCCTGTAACGGCAGCATGGCAAACTGCATCACACTTGTTAAAATCGTCATGGCACCAACCGCAATATCCCCGCCGTATCGGAGTAAGGAGGAATTAAAGCAGATGGAAATAATGCTCTCGCTGGACTGCATAATAAACGAAGACAGACCGAGCGCCAGACTGGGCAAAATGATTTTCTTTTGCAACAACAGGTTTTCTTTTCTGATCTTAAGCCGTGTCTTTTTCCCAAACAGAAAAGTCAGTACCCAAACGGAAGACATAGCCTGAGAGAGAATCGTTGCCAGTGCCGCACCGCTCACACCCATGCGAAAGCCAAAAATAAAGATGGGATCAAGGATAATGTTTGCCACAGCGCCAATCAGCACTGACAGCATTCCTGTTTTTGCAAAGCCCTGTGCTGTAATGAAAGCGTTCATGCCCAAGGTGATCTGTACGAAGATAGTACCGATTGCGTAGATGCTCATATATCTGTTGCCGTATTCAATCGTATTTTCACTAGCACCAAATGCCATCAAAAAATCGCGATTCCAAAGTAGCAGTATTGCTGTCAATACAACAGAAATAATAATTTGAACGCTAAAGCAGTTGCCAAGCGTTTTTTCTGCTGATTTAACATCACCTTTCCCCATGTATATGGAGGCGCGCGGCGCACCGCCGTATCCGGCAAATGCGGAAAATGCCGTTACAATCATGATCAACGGCAAGCAAACACCAACGCCGGTCAACGCAAGCGAACCAACCTCTGGGATATGTCCGATATAAATTCGGTCAACGATATTGTAGAGCATATTGATAATTTGCGCCGTTACAGTGGGTAGTGCCATTTTTAGCAGCAATTTCCCAATCGGCTCTGTACCCAATGTGTCTTGTTCTCTGTTCATTGCTTAGCCCTCCTGTTCATAGCAGCTTTTACATTTTCTGAGATACGATTATGAATTTGGCTGAATAACGCCTTATCTTCTTCAGAGAATCCGGCAAAAATTTCTTCATAAAATTTTTTTTGAATCTGTTCTATAGATTCGGTTATGATTTGAGCGGAGGGCATTAAAGTAAGATGGATTTTTCTTCGGTCCATAGCGTCCTGTTCCCGCTGAAGAAGTGATCTCTGAATCAGGCTTTCTACTGATTGCGATACAATCCCTTTTGACAGCATTCTCAGTTCTACAATGTCAGCCGCAGTATCTTTTTGTGGATTGTTATGCAGGAAACTGATAATTATCGCTTCTGTCAAAGTAAGCTCATATTCTTCGCAAATATCTTTCAGCATATTTTCATGTAGTTTCATCACCCGACGGTTATTCACTAAATAATCTGTGATTCGTTTCATATCTGCGCTCCTTTACAGCTAATTTAGTTCGATTTAGAACGGTTTTATAATGAACTATTATAAAGAAAACTTTCATTTTGTCAAGACTCGATTCGGCAAATTCTTGTTAATAAACACTCTCATAGAATATCCAGCAAATGTTTTATATTCGCCCGGACATTATAAAGTTTCTTCATATCATCCCTGGTCCGTTCCGCTCTGCGACCTGCTAAGGTGGTGTGCGGTAGCGCACCGAAGGTTCAAATCCTTCCGCAAACGCTTAAAAATTTTATAAGGGAACGACAAAAGACACTGTGGCAGATGTTTGCAGTGTTTTTGTATGAAAAAAGCTTTTGTGCGGATCATAATGCGAAGAGAGGTGAATATTATGGCAGAAAGGGTATACGGGTTGATACGGAATGGTAGCAGAGTTTATGGCATAAAAAACTGCCCGTTTTGGTAAGGGCAGCTTGGTTTTACGGGTTATATTGTTACAGCTTCATCTTGAAGGTGAAGAAGTTCTGCCTCCGTCAGCCCGGTGACTTTCATGATTTTTACAAGATCAATGTCTTCATCTAGCATGGATTTTGCCATTTCAGTTCTCTCTTTGAGGTTTTCGTGGAACAGTGAGAACACCATTGAAAGCGTTGAGATGGAAAAGGAAACCGGAGTCGATGGAGTCCTGCTTGATACCTTCGTACATGTGGCTGTGTTTCAGTGTGAATGAAAACGCTCCGTTCAAGTATGCGAAGATCACCAAAGAGAAAAAATCCGGTAGATAAATTTTGTATGAAAAATAAAAGAGCAAAAAATATCAAAAATTTCATCTGCTTTGCAGGCCCGGCATTATTTTTCTTTTTTGCAATTATAGGGGCAGCATTTATCAGTGGTGTACAGTTGAGTTTTACTGACTGGAACGGTTTGGCGGATTCATATCATTTCGTTGGTCTTACAAATTACGTAAATGCATTCAAAGATGCGGAATTTATTACGTCTTTATTGAAAACATTTGAATATGTTCTTTTTGTGGTAGTAATCACGAATATCGTGGCGTTTTTTATCGCATATGGACTTACAAGAGGAATAAAAGCACAGGGAATTTACCGGGTTGGATTTTTTACACCGAACCTGATTGGAGGGGTTGTTCTGGGATTAATCTGGAAATTTGTTTTCTCGACAGCACTTCCTACTATTGGAGATTTGCTCCATATCGGGTTATTACAGAAAAATCTGCTCAGTCAGCCGAAGACAGCATTCGCATCTCTTATCGTTGTTGCGGTCTGGCAGTTAGCGGGATATCTCATGTTAATATATATGGCCGGTATCGTCGGACTTCCGAAAGATGTGTTGGAAGCGGCAAAGCTTGACGGAGCTACCGGATGGAAGGAATTAAGATATATTATTTTGCCGCTTATTATGCCGTCCATTACAATCTGTGGTTTCATGTCCATCAAATCCGCATTTATGGCATACGATGTCAATATGTCACTGACGAACGGCGGACCGTTCGCATCGACGAAGCTGGTTGCAATGCAGGTGTATGAGCGGGCATTTACGTCTCAGCAATACGGAGTCGGACAGGCAGAGGCATTGATTTTATTCGTGATTGTTGCAGTCATTACGTTATTACAGGTGGGGTTGTCAAAGAGTAAGGAGGTAGAGGCATAATGAGAAAACAGCAAATAAGAATCAAATCCGGTCAGATAGTCATTTATGCTCTTTTTACGTTGCTTTTAATTTTGTTTCTCATACCGTTTTTTCTGGTACTTTTAAACAGCTTTAAAGCAAACAAAGAGATTATATTAGACCCATTGTCGTTTCCGCAAGTAATCAATCTGCAGGGATATGCAAAAGCATTTACGGCGATGAATTATCTGGGAACCTTTAAAAATTCACTTATTATCACGGTGTTCAGTATCGTGTTTATCATTCTGTTTGCAGTGATGTGTGCGTACTTTTTTGCAAGGAATAACTGGAAAATAAATAAAATACTGTTCATGATTATGGTGGCATCCATGATTATTCCATTTCAGACAATTATGATTCCGATTGTAAAAAACTTTGCTGCAATCAACGCGGTCGACAATATTTTTATGGTGGTAGTATTTTATGTTGGTGCGCATATTTCAATGGCTGTTTTTATGTTTCAAGGATTTATTAAAAGTATTCCGGTAGAACTGGATGAGGCGGCGACAATTGATGGATGTAATCATTTCCAGATTTTGTTCAGGGTGATTTTCCCGTTGCTTAAGCCAATTATTTCGACTGTGGCGGTACTTGATATACTTGCAATTTGGAATGATTTCCTGCTTCCGTATATTTTACTTCAGAGCAATCGGTTAAAGACGCTGCCGCTTATGACGTATTCATTTTTTGGACAGTATTCGGTGGACTATTCACTCGTATGCTCCGGGCTGATTATGTCAATTCTTCCGGTCATTATCATTTATGCATTCTTACAAAAACAGATTATTGACGGAGTAGTGGCAGGAGCAATTAAGTGATGGGAGGTATGGTAAGATGAAAGAAAAGTGGTGGAAAAAGTCCGTTATTTATCAGATTTATCCGAAAAGTTTTAAAGACTCAAATGGAGATGGAATCGGTGATTTAAACGGTATTATTGAGAAAATAGATTATCTGGCGGATTTGGGAATTGATGTAATCTGGTTGTGTCCGATTAATGTATCACCGATGATGGACAATGGATATGATATTGCAGATTATTATAATGTAGATCCTGTTTTTGGAACAAATGAAGACTTTGAAAGACTGATTGCCTGTGCAAAAGAGCGCGGCATAAAAATACTGATGGATTTGGTTGTAAATCATTGCTCTAATCAGCATAAGTGGTTTCAGGAGGCCGTGAAAAACCCGGAGGGCGAGTATGCAGGTTACTTTTTAATCGAAGAGACAAGCGGAAAAGAGCCAAACAATATCCGCTGCTATAACGGAACAAGTGCCTGGGAAAGAATCGGTGAGAGCAATCGTTTTTACTTCCATTCTTTTTCGAAAGAGCAGCCTGATTTAAACTGGGCGAACCCAAACGTTCGCCAAGAAATCATCAGGATGATGAAGTTCTGGCAAAAGAAAGGCATTGCCGGATTTCGAATTGATGCAATTGGAAATATTAAAAAGACAAAAGAAGCTTTGGCACAGACCATACTTCCGACAGATGGCACGGACGGAATGGTATCAGTGGATAAATATGTTCTGATGCAGGATGGAATCGAGGCATATCTGGCAGAACTGAGAGATGAAGTATTTGAACGATACGACATGTTTACGGTGGCAGAGGTGAGTGTTCCGGAAGGGAAGATGGAAGAATTTGTCGGAGAACATGGATTTTTTTCAACAGTATTTGATTTTTCCTATACAGACATGGACGTGGAAAAATCAAATGGAAAAGAATGGAAAAAGAGATTTACAATTCGGGAAATGAGAGAAAAGATATTTGCAAGCCAGAATATGATTGAAAAATATGGATGGGGAAGTCCATATCTTGAGAATCATGATCAGCCGCGCTCGGTGAATAAATACATTCCGGAAGAGAGCATCGGATACGAGAGTAAGACAGCACTTGGGGCACTCTATTTCTTTCTTCGAGGAACACCGTTTATCTATCAGGGACAGGAGCTTGGAATGGAGAATTATCCATTTTCAGATATTAGCCAGATCAGGGATCCGTTTGCAGTTCAGCGATATGAGCAGAGTGTGAAAAACGGTGAGAATCCGCAAAAAGATATGGAGTATTTTCGGGCAAGAGGACGCGATAATAGCAGAACTCCAATGCAGTGGGATGAAAGCGTATATGCCGGATTTTCAGAGGAAGAGCCATGGATTGCAGTAAATCCGGATTATGAAACCATCAATGCAAAGGCAGAGAGGCAAAACGATAAGAGCGTGTACCATTTTTATAAAAAAATGATTGCATTACGAAAGCAATCCGAGTACAGCGATGTTTTGACATACGGTGACTTTTCACCGATTGAGTCAGACGAAGATGCACTGATAGGATACTATCGAAGCAATGGGGAAAAGCGTGTTGCGGTTCTTGTCAATTTTGGAGAGGGAGAAGCGGCAATTCCAAAACAGCTAGCGAACGGAAAAAGAATATTAGACAATCAGGACAGATGGAATACAGAGAGACTGTTGCCGTATCAGGCTGTTTTGATTGCAGAAGGAGAATAGAGTGTATTATGTTATTCCGGTAAAAGAAACCATGCAGGAGAGCGTGGTCGACCTCTATGAAAATGGACAGAAAGCAAGAGTAAAATATAACTATAATCTGCTTTGAAGTAGAAAAGCCAAATGCCTCATGCAGAGCATCCGCCAGTTTTGTTGTGGTATAGACTGACTGATAACCTTTTTACTCATATTTCATAAAATCCATTTCCTACAAAGTGGAGATGCTCTGGTCTATCGTGCATAATAGAAAGAGTAGCACATATATGCGAGGGATCGCATTATCTGCTACTCTTTTATAGTGTTGAGAAATAAAAATACAAGTTCAATTCTTGACTTAGTATGCACGTGGATTATAGTGCATTGACGAATCGGTATTGTACTTTTTCGGAGTCATCATCTAAAATGTAATTTGAAAGCAAGGGAAGCTTGACAATGCAGCAGCTTTTTGGGAAAGGCAAATGAATTGAAAAAACAATAAACAGGAGGACAATACAATGTCAACAAGAAAAAATTTTGGAGCAAAACCGTTTCTTTTTCCGCAGCCGGTTCTGATTATCGGAACCTATGATGAAAATGGAAAACCCAATGCAATGAACGCCGCATGGGGCGGCATCGTGGGCAGGGATGAGATTATCATTGATCTTTCCCAACATAAGACCACTGAAAATCTTTTGGTGACAAAAGCCTTTACTGTGAGTGCAGCAGATGTGGAACATCTGGTTGCCTGCGATTATGTGGGGCTTGTATCCGGAAGCAAAGAGCCGGAGAAAATGGAAAAAGCATGCTTTACCACAACAAAAAGCAGCTTTGTCAATGCTCCGATTATCAACGAACTGCCGGTGACACTGGAATGCGAACTTGTGAAAGTGATTGATGACAGTAAGTATCTGGGGCGAATCGTCAATGTCAGCGTGGATGAACGGGTACTTGGTGAGGACGGAGAGATCAGCCTGGAATTGTTCAGCCCCATCACCTACGATACGGTGCATTATGGCTATTACAAATTAGGCGATAAAGTTGGCAATGCTTTCAAAGACGGAGCGCAGTTGAAGTAGATGAATATCAGATGCGAAAAGTATGGTGCAGAGAGTTCTGATATGCAGGAGGATACAGAGCAGCGGTCGGAACCGCAAAGGGATAACGGAGAAAAGATAATGCCCGGTGGAAGCAAATCTTTTCGGCAGCATTACAAGGAGGAAACTATATGAAGCGAAAAAATAGAGTTCTTTGTCTCTTTTTAGGCACTGTCTTACTGGCTTCTATTTTAGCCGGTTGTGGCAACAGCAGTACGGACAGCAGTGAGCGTTCAGGGGCTTCTCAGCCGCAGACTGAAACACGGGAAGATGAATCGGAGACTTCCCAAACTGCCCGGGAGGCTATGCAGGTCCAGCCCCATGAAGGAGCTGGACCGGGAGAAAGTATTGTAACCAATGGCGGCGAGGTGATTTCTCTGACCTCTCTGGAACATCGGGATGAAGCTTCCGATGCAGTCGTTTACTATACCTCAGACATCAGCGCCCAGGCTATGCTGGATATTTACGCCGCTCTTGGCGTGGAACTGACGGGAGACAACATTGCAGTGAAACTTTCTACCGGGGAGCCGCCTGCCAGTAACTATCTTGCCCCGAACCTGATTGCCGATCTGGTACATCAGGTGGACGGAACTATCGTAGAAAATAATACGGCTTACGGCGGACAGCGTTCCGGTACCGCCATGCACTATCAGGTGGCGGAAGATCATGGATTTACAGACATAGCCGACTTTGTTGTTCTGGACGAGGAAGGTTCCGTTAGTCTGCCGGTAGAGGGCGGAACAAGGCTTACGGAAAATTTGGTTGGTGCCCATTTTGCGGAATATGACGGTTATCTGGTGCTTTCTCATTTTAAGGGACACGCCATGGCGGGATTTGGCGGCGCGATTAAAAACATCTCCATCGGTCTTGGCTCTCAGGAAGGAAAGTGTCTGATCCACACCGCAGGAGAAAGCCATACCAGTCCGTGGGGCGGTGAGCAGGATCCCTTTACAGAGAGCATGGCGGAGGCTGGTAAATCCGTGGTAGATGCCCTTGACGGAAATATCCTCTATATCAGCGTGATGAACCGTACCGGCAAGCCTCCTTGGGATTGCTTCTCCCCTTTGCATGTACGGCACGATTCCCCTGGCAGCCTCCTTTTCCAAAAGCGGGATGCGGGATGAATGGCTGGCCTCATTTATGATGTGTTCCATTCTGCTGAATCCACAGCTTATTATTTACAGTACAGCGTTGGGAACGACTGCTTTGGCAGTCCGCATTGTTTCCTGTTTTATCTGCGGGACTCTGGCGGGGATGTTAATCCGGTTCCTCGGCAGAGGAAAGCCGTTTTTTAATTTTGCAGGATTTGAGGAACCCCATAATCACGACACTGACCCCAATCTGCTCCTGCGTCTGATTAAGAATATCGGACGGAACATCCGGGCAACAGGTCTTTATTTCCTGTTCGGTGTGTTTCTCTCTGCAGTGTTCCAGCGTTATGTGCCGGAGGATCTGATGACAACTTTCTTTGGTGGTAACGAGGCGTTCGGCGTCCTGATGGCAGCTACCATCGGCGTGCCGTTATATGCCTGCGGCGGGGGTACCATTCCCCTGCTCCAGGCATGGCTGATGGATGGAATGAGTATGGGCAGCGCAGCGGCGTTTATGATTACCGGGCCATCCACCAAGATCACGAATCTGGGAGCGTTGAAGATCGTCCTGGGAATAAAGAATTTTGTGCTCTATATCGCATTTGTTATGATATTTTCTTTTGCCACCGGGCTGGTGGTAAATCTTCTGGTATAAATAACTGATTTTTGAATACTCGGACAGAAAGAGGTGACAAAAATGGTATTTTATTTTACGGCAACTGGTAACAGCCTGTATGTTGCCAAGCAATTTTCAGATACGCCGATCAGTATCCCCCAGATTATGCGCGGCAAGCGGCGCAGGTTTTCAGACGATACCATCGGAATTGTATGCCCTGTTTTTGCGGGACAGCCGCCGAAGATGGTGGTGAAATTCCTTGAGGAATCGGAATTTGAAGCAGAGTATCTGTACATTATTCTGACCTATGGACATGATGAGAGCGATTCGCCGGAGTTTACAGCGCAGCTTGCGGAAAAATACGGCGTCTTTGTGGATTATATTGCGGCCATTAAAATGGTGGACAACTACCTTCCGGTATTTGATATGGAAGAAGAAACCGCTTTGGAAAAGAATGTGGAGGAACAGGTTAAAATCGCTGTTCAGGCAGTAGCTGAAAGAAAGCGAGGTGTCCCGGAGGCCACAAAAGAGCAGAGAAAATTACATGCCCGCGTGGCAAAAATGAACCGTCTGGCTCCTGCTTTCAATAACGGTAGTCAGATCAAAGTGAAAGAGGGCTGCATTGGCTGTGGAATTTGTGCAAAAGTATGTCCTGTTGGGAATTTTTATGTGGAAAACGGGCAGGCGAAGCGGAAACAGAAAACTTGTGAGTTTTGTCTGGCCTGTGTGCAGAATTGCCCGCAGAAAGCGATAGGGCTTCGCATGGCAGATAAAAATCCCAAGGCACGTTATAGAAATGAACATATTTCCCTGCAGGAAATTATTGCGGCAAATGAACTACAGGAGGAAGGTGAACATGAAAGGATCTAAAATTTTAGCAGGGATGCTGGCACTGCTTCTGGCGATTTCTGTAACCGCCTGTGGTCGTCCGATGACACCGCATATCCGGCGCTGAACAGACAGATCGAAGCGATGAAGAACTACCCGGAAAGTTTTACATACAGCGATACGGCAAGTGATGGAAATTTGTTCTTTCAGGTGGCCGAGGGTGATGTCCACAATTATACATCCTGATTGGGGCGAAACATCGGCAGACCAGACCATAGCTCTGACACGCTATCTTCTGAATTATTACAATATAGATAAAAACCTGGTTTATGCCAATGGTTATTCTGGCGGCGGTGAATTATGAATCAGATTCCGATTGCGGATGCCCATGTGATTTTTGTCGGGTATCCGATCTGGTCTACAGAAGAAAGCGAAATGGCGGAGTTTCGCAGACTGGACACCGGTAAGGGAGAACACGACCCGGAGGCTCCGGGCGTCGGCGAGATGCTGCTTGCCAATTATAAGGTTCACGATTGATGCGTTTTAGGTAATCTGCTGCCCATTGTGTGCGTGGGGCAGCAGATTTTTACAAGTTGTGCTGACCTGGCAGATATGCCTTGCGGGATTTATGTGCAGAGCAGTAAAAAGTCACATGGGCCTCTGGGTCAAGGATGGGTAGCGTCAACCGGTTTTGATTCTGCCATCGGTCGCCGTGCTTTAATGTCAAGTCGGACGCGAAAGCCGGAAGTGCAGAAACCTGAATCAGCGCAGAGAATGCCTCATCCTGATCCTGAAGAATGAATTTAGTCTGCGGCATTTTCAAGATAACCCGGTTCTTCCAGATACCAATTTCTTTGAACAGCAGCATGGTTTCCCCTGCCAGATCTTCCAGATAAATTCCTTCTTTCCTATTCGCAAGAGGATGAGCGGGAGGAACGGTAAGGTAGAGTTGTTCACTACAAAATGGGTGACATAAAATATCAGGTATGGTCACTTCTGCATCGGTAATGATTAACTGATAGGTTCCCTTTTCCAATCCGGGAAGCAGGCTCTCTGCACTGACCGTTTCAGAAGTCAGTGCCATTCCATAGAAACGCTCTGTCAGTTCCGGGAGTAATTCCAACAAAGGTCCGGGAGCGCAGGAACCGATGGAAATGGTGCGCAGGCTTCGATCGTAGGCCTGAATCGCGTCTGTCATTGTATTTACATCCTCCAGAATCCGTCTGGCATACTGGACGGCAATTTCTCCGGTCTGATTCAGGGTTATTTTATTTTTTTGTCGGTCGAACAGCGTCACATTCCACTCGGCTTCCAGCTTCTGTATGGAGCGGGTAAGCGCCGGCTGAGAGATGTGGACAAGCTCTGCGGCCTTTGAAAGTGTGCCGGTATCGGCAATGGCAACCAGTTGGTAAAACTGATTTAATTCGGCCATAGTAACTCCTCCTTTGCAGTATGTGTCTGTATTATAACAGCTTCCAAAGCAAATGGGGAGAATTTTATGGTTGTTTATCGTAAAAATTGCCGATTGCTGCAAGCAGTATTTTACAGTAACTATTTAATTCTGCGGATGTGGCAGTGGCAGGGAGGTTTGCGGAAACAGTTTAGTATGTTTTCAAATTATAGTGGAGTGCAAAACGGGCATTGTACTTTTTGAGGGAAGCACGCTAAGATAAAGTCAGAAAAAGCAATGTGATGATAAAAGATAGATTATATAGTAAGGAGGATTTCTATGAATTATATTACGTTGGATAACGGGGTAAAGATGCCCCAGGAAGGGTATGGCGTATTTCAAATTTCACAGGAGGAATGTGAGAGATGTGTCAGTGATGCACTTTCCGTCGGATACCGGTTGATTGATACGGCCTCCGCCTATGGAAATGAGGAAAACGTCGGAGTGGCTATCAAAAAATCCGGCATTCCCCGCGAAGAATTATTCATTACCACAAAGTTGTGGGTGCAGGATACCAGCTATGAAGGGGCGAAAAGGGGCGCAGAAACTTCTATGAAACAGTTAGGGCTTGACTATCTGGATCTGTACCTGATCCATCAGCCCTTTGGGGATTACTATGGAGCATGGCGTGCTATGGAAGAAATGTATCGAGAGGGAATCATTCGAGCCATCGGAGTCTGCAACTTTGATGAGGCCCGTCTGGTGGATCTGTGTGTGAACCATGAAATACAGCCGGCAGTCAACCAGGTGGAGATTCATCCGTTTCATCAGCAAAAGTCTGCAATTCAAACAATGAGTCGGTACAAGGTTCAGCCGGAGGCGTGGGGTCCGCTTTCTGAAGGTCAGAGAAATATTTTTCGTCACCGCCTGCTGAGCAAAATCGCCACCCGGTACCAAAAAAGTACGGCGCAGATAATTTTGCGATGGAATATTCAGAGGGGCGTCGTTGTTATCCCTAAATCGGTTCGGAAAGATCGGATGGAAGAAAATTTTGATATATGGGATTTTACGTTGGACAGCAAGGATATGGACGCAATTGCAGCACTGGACATCGGGCATAGTGAGCTTATCAACTATTATTCCTCCAGCACGGCAAGAGCCTTAAACGCTATGAGAATTCATCAATAAAACGAAAGGAAATAAAAAATCATGAAAAGAAAAATGGCATTTGTATTAACTGCTGTACTGCTGCTTGGGCTGACAGCCTGCGGAGCAGCAAATGACTCAAACAATACCAATAATTCGCCCGCACAGACAGAATCCGATCAGACGGTAGGGAGCAGTGTGCAGGATAACGAAGAAAACAGTACAGAGAGCGTTGACAACACGAACACGGAGAACGCAGGAACAGGAAAGGTTTTGATTGCCTATTTTGCGGAGCTTTTAAAACGCTGCAGCCGAAAGGGGAAAAGAGCATGAGACGGAAAATCGTGTGCCGTCCGATGCCGAGATTACAGAGCTTCTGAAAAATGTAGGCTATGAACGAATTCGGCTGGAGGATACGACTGTCCAGTATATATTGAATGACTGAAAAAAGCCTGGGGTGATGATGTGCAATTCATATGGGAAAGGAGAATATCGTTAAATCAATTAAAAACTGTGGCTGATTGGCGGCACTTAACTTAGACTTTTTATTGCATTCACAAACCGCATCACATCATCCGTTGGATTTAAGGCATACAAAAGTCCATAGGGCAGACTGTATTCCCATTTCACCGGAATACTGATAAGCGCCGGATGTACATCCTGCCAGCATTCCAGCATCAGCAGAACATTCCCGGTTTCTATGCAGCGGTTAAACGCAGAAATATCGTAAAACTGGGGAGTATCTTCAATCTGGATTGCCGGATGATTTTTCCGCAGGTCGCTTCGGATTAAATCATTCGTTTCGGAGTCTCCCTCTTTTACCATCATCAAGGTTTCGCCATACAAATCAGAAAGCTCCAGACATTTTTTTCCTGCCAGCGGATGCTCACGGGAAACAGCGCACATTTTCTTATATCGCCCAAGGGGCAGCATATTGCAGCGGTGGAGCCATTGCTTTGAGTCACAGACACCCAGTAGAAAATCAAATTTTGTTCCTAATTGTTCTATTTCAGAGAGAATGCCCTCGTGGTCGTCTTCAAAAGGAACTAAATGCAATTTATAATCGGGAAATTGGTCGTTGACTTTGTACCATAAATCCATGAAAGGCTTTGCAGGGTTCAATAGAGAAGTGCCTACACAAAAAGTCCTGTCGTGTATATCCATGGCGTGTCTTGCATTTTCTATAGAGCGCTTGGAAAAGTCAAATAGAAATTTTGCATCTTTATAAATCACTTCTCCGGCCGGGGTTAAACGGACTCCCTGGCTTGTCCTTTCTATCAACTTTAAATTGAGATGAGCTTCTAAAGAATTAATCTGTTTCATAACAGCGGTGGGGGTAATAAATAATTTATCTGCTGCCTTTGTAAAACTACCGCAGTCTACGACATATACGAAAGTCGTTAAATTATGGTTGAACATAAAAAGCCTCCTGCAATGCATTTACTTTTTGTATATGCCATAATAACAAATCGGAGATTCTCTGTCAAGGATATGGAAGCTATAATGAAAGCAGATACAGGAAAGGAGTTTGCGACATGGCGGCAATCATTGCATATTTTTCCCGCGGAGATGAGAACTATGTGGGCGGTGTAATTAAAACGCTGGCGGTTGGCAATACGGAGGTGGCAGCGAATATCCTCCAGAAACTGACAGGCGCAGAAATATTTAAGTTGCAGCCTGTGCAGGAATATTCAAAGGATTACAACGAATGTATCGCACAGGCACAAGCCGATCAACGGCGCGGGGCAAGACCGGAACTGAAAGACTATCCCAACGGTTTAGACGGATACGATACCGTATATCTTGGTTATCCCAATTATTGGGGAACGATGCCGATGGCTGTATTCACATTTCTGGAGCATTTTGATTTTTCCGGAAAGACGATATTCCCCTTCTGCACCCATGAGGGCAGTGGAATGGGACACAGCGAGTCAGATATCAGGCGGTTATGCCCGAATGCAGAGGTAAAGAAAGGCCTGGCGCTTCGCGGCGGAAGTATTCATTATTCAGAACCGGAAATAAAAAGATGGCTGGAAGAAAAAGAGTAAAAGAGAATCTGGAACACAGGTTTAGGTAGATATTTTCGGTGAGAATATGAGGGATTTCTGAAAATCAGGCCCGGAGGAAAGCCGCCACATCAATTACTGGCTGGCTGCGAACTGTTTCGGGGATTATTACACCCGGACAGGACTTGGTCTGACTCATCCGGCGGTGCAGGATGAGTGACACCAGACAAAGAAATCAGAACATGGATAGAGCAGATTAGGAGGGATTTGGAATGAAACCGGAAGAGGTAAGTGTATTCCCGGCCGGCGGGAAAAATGAAGCGTTTGCAAAGTATTTTGTGGGACAGAGCTACTTGAACATGCTCACCACGGAGGGGGTGGCTATAGGAAATGTAACCTTTGAGCCGGGCTGCCGGAATAACTGGCATATCCATCATGCGAAAGCAGGCGGCGGGCAGATACTTTTGTGTACAGCCGGACGCGGCTATTATCAGGAATGGGGAAAAGACGCCCGGGAACTTCATCCCGGAGATGTTGTGGTTATTCCGACAGGAGTAAAGCATTGGCATGGAGCTTCACCGGATAGCTGGTTTGCACATCTGGCAGTTGAGGTTCCGGGAGAAGAAACGGTGAACGAATGGTGCGAGGCGGTATCGGCTGAGGAATACAGCGGATTAAAATAGAAAGTAAACATAAAAGTAAGAAACGGTAAGGTAAGCGTATTTTGCCGGAAAGGTCAATTTGCCTTGGGTGGTAGATTGACCTTTTTTAATGCACAGCCCCATGCAGAGGAAGTATGCCGCTGAGGCGGCGCATGGGGCGCGCGGCGAGTAGGGAAAAAATTTTTCCCTACTCGATTGTTTATTCCGAAGTTTCCGGCAGACAAGTGTGGAAGTTTCACATGTGAAAATGTGCCTCGCATCATACGCAACCTGAAGTCTTCGGCAGACGAACGCGGAAGTTTCACAGTAGCGGAGTTAGGAGCTTCTTGGAAAGGAATAGGTATTGTGGTATTCTAAAAAGGCGTAGTATATGAAAAAGTGTATTTTTATAGAAAAATGTGGAGGTTGCAAATTGAAAGAGGCTATAAAGGAGATATTTGGAAACTGGAGTGAAACAATCATATGGTCCTGCCTGCAAGGCGTAATGGGAAATGTATATACAAATGCCTCCGCTGATGCAGCAATGGCAATATTAGGAGATTTTGCTTTTTATGCAGGAAAACCAAGCGAAGAATTAGTTACCTTCAAACCGGAAAACTGCGAACAGGATTTTATCATTATGGTTCCGCAGAACCACCTATGGGCGGAGTTGATTGAAAAATGTTACGGACATAAAGCAAAGAAAGTTTCAAGATATGCAATCAAAAAAGAAAAGGATATTTTTGATATCCACACATTAGAGTATGCAAGTTCGAAATTGCCGGAAGGCTATGAATTAAAACTGCTGGAAGAACAGGAATATGCACTGTGCCAGAAGAATAGATGGGCCAATGATTTGGTATCACAATTTAAGGATTATGATACCTACAAAAAATTAGGGCTGGGTGTCGTTGCTTTAAAGAAAGGAGAATTAGTAGCGGGAGCTTCCTCTTATAGCAGATATCAGGAAGGGATTGAAATAGAAGTTGATACAAGAGAAGACCACAGAAGAAAAGGTTTGGCATATGCGTGTGGCGCAAAGCTGATATTAGAGTGTCTGGAAAGAAAATTATATCCCAGCTGGGATGCGCAGAATATGTGGTCGGTGGCATTAGCCGAGAAGCTGGGCTATCATTTTAGTCATGAATATGTAGCGTATGAAATAACAGAATATTAAACATTCGGGAAAAAGAAAATAATCTGAGAAAATGATTTTACAAAAAGATGGAAATGTTATGAACACCAGTTAAATTCCTTGAAAAATATTTAACAGAGGCTCAGTTGCCGGAGTGAAATCTGTCTGATATGCTTATATTAGCGTTGATGTACACCGACACTGGCGAAAGCCGATGTAAAATAGCATAAGGAGATGTTTGTATGTCATTAGGGAAAACAATTAGAAAATACAGAAAAATCAAAAATCTGACCCAGGAAGAAATGGCAGGACGGCTTGGTGTGACGGCTCCGGCGGTGAATAAATGGGAAAATGAAAATTCCTATCCTGATATTACGCTCTTAGCGCCCATTGCCCGGTTACTGGATATTTCATTAGACACATTATTGTCATTTCGCGAGGAACTCACAGCGGAGGAAATAAAGGGGATTGTCTATGAAGTAGATTTGAAATTAAAAGAAAAATCATATGAGGAGGCTTTTCTGTGGGCAAAGAAAAAGGTAGAGGAATATCCGAATTGCGAAGAGCTAATTTTGAATTTTGCGGTTATTTTTGACGCACAGCGTATCCTGCAGGAAGTTCCAAAGGAGGAAGAATATGAAAAATATTTATATTCATTATACATCCGTGTATTAGACAGTAAGGACGAATCAATACGCATCCGGGCAGCCGATTCTCTGGTTGGATTTTATATGAGAAAAAAGCAGTACGGGGAAGCGGAAAAATATCTGGAATATTTCTCTACCCAAAACCCGGAAAGAAAAAGAAAGCAGGCGCAGATTTATGCTGAAACAGGGCGGATTCGGGAGGCATATAAGGCGTATGAAGAACTTTTGTTTTCGGATTATCAGAGAGCCAGCTTAGAACTGCATGGGATGTACCAGCTTGCTTTGCAGGAGGAGGATAGAGAAAGGGCGCACAGGTTGACAGAGAAACAGAAAGAGCTGGCAAGGTGCTTTGAGATGGGGAAATGTTATGAGATTTCTGCCGTGCTTGACCTTGCCGTAAGGGAAAAAGATGCCGATACGGTGATTGATACAGTAAAAGAAATGCTCTCCTGTGTGGAACAAATCTGGGCTTTCAGAAATGCACCGCTTTATGAGCATATGGACTTTAAGGAAATAGGAGCGGAGTTCCTGGCAGAAATGAAAGAAAATCTGGTGAAAGGCCTTCGTGATGAGGAAAGCTATGGATTTATGAAAGATGACAGGAGATGGCAGGAGCTTCTTAAAGAAACAGAAAGGAAAGGGTAGTACTATGCAGCAAGCAGGAAAACTAAGAAAAGGCGATAAAGTGGCAATTGTAAGTAGTTTGTCAAGCGGCATGTTAGGCGAAGAATTTTGCAGTCACAATATAGAAATTGGCGTAAAGAGATTGCAGGAGTATGGATTAGAGCCTGTATTTATGCCAAATGCGTTGAAGGGCATTGAATATTTAAAGACACATCCGCAGGCGAGAGCAAAGGATTTAAAGGACGCCTTTTTGGATGATTCCATTGCAGGGATTATCTGTGCAATAGGAGGAGATGATACCTATAGACTTTTACCCTATTTGATGGAAGACGCAGAGTTTATTGAGGCGGTAGAAAAGCATCCCAAATTATTTACCGGATTTTCCGATACCACAATTAATCATTTAATGTTTTATAAACTTGGTTTATCTACTTATTATGGACCAAATTTCATATGTGACTTGGGTGAAATTGCCAATGAGATGTTACCCTACAGTAAAGCAGCATTTGAAAGCTATTTGGAAGGAAATGAATCCAGAGAAATTGTATCCAGTGACATCTGGTATGAGGAAAGAGAGGATTTTTCCAAAGCAGCAGTTGGAACAGATAGAATAGCACATAAGGAAGAGCGGGGGTTTGAACTTCTGCAGGGCAGCGAAGTTTTTCAGGGTGAGTTATTAGGCGGTTGTTTGGAAAGCATTTATGACATACTGACCACAACCAGATATGAGGATGAAAAAGAGGTCTGTGAGAAATACGGGTTATTTCCGGAAAGAGAAGAATGGAGGGGAAAAATTTTATTTATAGAAACCTGTGAAGAAAAGCCGGTGCCGGACATCTTTGAAAGGGAAATACGTGCACTTAAAAGTAAAGGTGTATTCGATGTAATTAAAGGTGTTTTGATTGGAAAACCGCAAGATGAAGCCTATTATGAGGAATATAAAGAAATCGTTATAAAGGAGATAGACAATGAGAAACTTCCAATTGTTTATAATGTAAATTTTGGACATGCTACACCGAGATGTGCGCTGCAATATAGTGTTACTGCAAAAGTAGATATGAAGCAGAAAAAGATATATTTAGGTAAGTAGGAGAGGGCATGTACCAAATTTGGGATTTGTATAATGAAAAATAGAGAACCTTTTAGAAAAGCATGTTAGGGACAGGCAGTTGAAGTAAAAAAAAATAATTATTTTCTGTCACACAGGCAAGGGAGCATTGTCTAATTAACTAGGAGGTAAAAATATATGAATAAAAAGACGAAGGAAGAATGGCAGGCTTTGATTGATAAAGCCACTGCCGGGGATAAAAAAGCCCTTGAAATGCTTGTTGCAGGTGTGCAGGATATTGTGTTCAATTTATCTCTGCGGATGCTTGGTACATTTGCAGATGCGGAGGATGCCACGCAGGATATCCTATTAAAAATGATTATGCATCTGTCATCTTTTAGAGGTGATAGCTCATTTACAACGTGGGTATTCAGTATTGCGGCTAATCATCTGAAAAATTATAAAAAGCATATGTTCGCCCACTATCCGTTGAGCTTTGAGTATTATGCAGGTGACATAGAAAATGGTAAAATACGGAAACTGCCGGATTTAACGCAAAATGTGGAAAAGGATATATTAGCGGAAGAGCTGAAAATGTCTTGCACCAATGTGATGTTGCAATGCCTGGATGTAGAAAGCAGATGTATTTTCATATTGGGTACGATGTTTAAGCTTGACAGCCACATTGCCGGAGATATTTTGGGAATGACCCCTGAAGCGTATCGCCAGAGGCTTTCCCGAACACGCAAAAAAATGGCAGACTTTCTTGGACAGTATTGCGGAGAATATGGCAGCGGCAGATGCAAGTGTAAAGACAGGGTGAATTATGCAATACAAAGCCATAGGATAAACCCGCTGCAGCTGGATTATACAGCAGCTACAGTAATTCCTCTTCAGACCATGATGGATGTAAAAAATGCAATGGAAGATATTGACGAATTATCACAGGATTTTTTGTTCTGCAAGCCCTACGAATCTCCGGAACGAACAAAACATCTGATAAAGGAATTGTTAGCTTCTACGCAGCTTTCCATTATCCGGAATTCGTGAAGGAGGTGACAGATTATGAATATACAGTTTATGATAAATTACTTATCGGCATTAAGCATGAATAACAATCGTGAATGGTATCATGCGAACAAAGACGATTACCAAAAAGCAAATGTTGAGTTTGAAGGATTATTGCAGGCTTTGATGCTGGAAATCGGAAAGTTTGACAATACCATTTTACATAACAAGCCCAAAGACCTTACCTTTAAGATTGTAAGGGACACCCGTTTCAGTCATGATAAATCACCTTATAATCCTGCGTTTCGTGCCCATATTTCTTCGAAGGGGAAACTGCCTGTTCCTGTCGGATATTATCTTATGATAAAGCCCGACAACCAATCCTTTTTAGGGGGCGGCTTGTTTGCAGATATGTTCAAGGATGCAACAACGATGATACGGGATTATATTGCCCAGAACGGCGAAGAATGGGAAAAGATTATCCGTGAGCCGGAGTTTGAAAAATATTTCACTGTAGAGGGAAAGGCATTAAAGAATATTCCTGCGGGATATGAAAAAGAACATCCGCAAGCGGAATATTTAAAATTTAAGAGTTGGTATCTGCAATATCCTATAAAAGATCAACAACTAAACGATGCAGAAGCATTTATTGCAAAAGCAGCAGAGCTTTTTCGAATTATGAAACCATTTAACGACTATCTAAACAAGGCACTTGTGGGTTTTCAGATGCCCACAAGGTAACGGAATATTCAAATTGGAGTTAGCGGCAAAATCACACAATAAGAAATCAGAGAAGTAAATAAAAGTGATTTGCAGAGCGGTTTCCAATGTTTAGAAGCCGCATAATCTTATTTTTGTAGCATTCTCCATAAAGTAGAGCGGCTGATGCCCAGACGCTTTGCAGTGCGGCTCTGATTGCCGCCTTCCTCCAATAGGATCTGCCGGATAATTTCAAGGTTAATTTCATCAAGTGTCTTGTTGGAAAAATCTACGGAAAAAGTCCCTTCGGAAGCAAAAGCCGGGGAGCCTGTTTCCTTTTTTAATACCTGTTTTGTGGCAGCGGTGGTGATAACCGGTGGGACACAGGAAAGCACCAGTTCCGTGATAATGCGGATAAACTGGTCGTAATTGTGGCTCCAGTGAAAGCTTTGCAGCAAGGTAAGGGCTTCCGGTTCCAAGCCGATAATATTCTTTCCATAGAGGATATTCAGGTGGTTGATGTAAAGGCTGATAATGTTGGGAAGGTCATTCATATTGTCTGTAAGGGGGGCTGTCTCTAAAGTCAGGCAGTGCAGGTTATTGATGAGCTTTAAAATCCTTTCACTTACAGCCTCCCCTGGGGCAGTGTCGATGGTAAATATAATATGGTTCCTTCGATAAAGCTTCAAATCATCCAGGATATTCAGTAATTCATAAAAGTAATCATCTGACAGGGTATGAATATTTTTTATGTAAATGGTAGTATTTGTATCGCTTAAGGGAGAATTATGATTACAGGTCAAAAAATTCCAAAGCTTTTCATTAAATTTCGCACAATCTAAAATAGACATAGGAGAAGAAGAAAGCGGGCTGTGAACATAGCTGTATTTTGCCAAAGCTTCTTTTCCTGTGCCGGGCTCTCCAAGGATAGCAAGGGGGAGGCTGCTCTCCAAATATTTTTCCAGGGTACCAAGGCAGGAAGAATTGATGTTGGAAATCCGGTAAAAGCTGTTCTGGAAATCGTTCTGCGCCTGCTCCAGGTTTGTATATCGGATTCCGTTTTTACTTAATACAAGAGGAACCTTGCGTTTATTGATATAATAAACGACCAGTTTTTTTCCTTTGATGGTAAACTTTTTCCCGATTATGGCATAAAGCAGACCGGAATACTCATAATGGAATTTCTGCGGGTGCGTATCTATCACGGAAGAAATTTTATTTTTTAGGATATTGCAGATGTTTTCCGGCAGAGGCGTTACTAGCGACTGATAAAAAAGTGTGCCGTCGGGAGTGTATACCACAACCGGATAAGGTTCATTTTCAATAATTTCCTTATATAAGGCATTCTCATCAGAGATAGCAAGGCGCTGGGTTACTATCTGTACGGCAATATCAAAAGCGGAGGTGATGCTTTCCTCTCCGGAACTAATTAGAATGGAGGTGAGGTTAAAATAAGCGGCAATGGAGCTGGAGAGCACGTCACAGACCACCATTTCGTATCCCGCGGCCTTTAATTCTTTTAAGGTATTTTGTGTCTCGGCGGAATCATGAATGGTGTAGACCGGCATATGGCTTTGCAGCATGTCTTTTAAAAAAATAGCATTTCTTGTAATACTCGGAAAACCAATGATGGCATACTTTTGCTGGGAGTTGTCTGCTAACCGGATAGAGCGGAAAATATCATAAATGGAAATGGAGATATTTACTACTGGAAGGAGATTTAGAGCCTGAATCATTTCGGCTGTGCCGCCTCGGGAGAGGATGATGTCATAGCCTTCCGAGGCGTATTTTTTTGCAATGGCTGCACCGTTCTGTAAGTCTCCTATAAAAACTTTCAAATCTACATCGTCACGTTTGGAAGCAATATGCTCCATTAAGGTAGCGATTCCTTCGTAGGGGGCAATTCCCAGAATTCTGATTTTTCTCATAAAAATCCTCCATAAAAATGTATTTGACTATATTATACAAATAAAAAATAAGCTTGTAAAGCACAAGTGTTAAAAAATGAAACACAAAAATGTAAAAAATCATAAAAAATAGATTGCGAAATGAAACAACTAATGATATATTAAGTGCATAAAAGAAAAATAAGTAAAGGTGTTTCAAAATGAAACTTAATGAAAAGTATAAAAATGAAACGGTAAAAATGGTAATTATAGCAGATGATTTCACGGGAGCCCTGGATACCGGAATACAGTTTGCCAAAGGCGGTGCGAAAACCATTACTCTGGTAAATGTGGATATTGAAGCAGAGGATATTTCTCATATGGAATGCGAAGTGCTGGTAATAAATTCCGAGACGCGCCACCTGGAAAAAAGGGATGCGTACCGTATTATTTACGGGATTGTCAGAAAATGTGTGCGGGGAGGAGTGCCCTATCTGTACAAAAAGACGGATTCTGTACTGCGCGGAAATATCGGTGCAGAGCTAAAAGCCGTGCTGGATGCGTCCGGTGAAAAGTTCCTGGCTATGGTGCCCGCCTATCCGCAGATAGGCAGGAATACGGTGGGGGGAATTCATTATGTGAATCAAATTCCCATAGCAGACACCTTGTTGGGAAAAGATCCCTTCGATCCGGTGAAAAGTTCAAGGGTGGCGGACTTATTTTTACAGGAACATGTTTATGTAAGGGATCGGATGCACTGCGAAGATGAACTGCCCTCCCTAAAGACGCCGGGGATTTTGATTTATGATTCGGGAACCACAGAGGAAATGGCTGCTATTGCGGAGAAACTGGTGTGCGAGTATGGGATACACATGATGGCAGGCTGTGCGGGGTTTGCCTTTTTCCTGTCCAAGAAATTTCACTTTAACAGGAAAACGGAAGTTTTGCAGAAATTTTCCTGCCCGCTGCTGGTGCTGTGTGGAAGTGTCAGTGACATTTCTAGAAAACAGATTGCCTGCGAGGAAAGGCAGGGAACCTTCCATGTCACCCTGAAAAACAACCAGAAAAAAAGAGGTTATCTGGGGACACAGGAGGGAAGCCGATGGTTAGAATCGTTGCGTCGGGAATTTACAGATAGAAAAATGCTGCTGCTGGACACGGAAATCCCTGATTTCTCGGGTATGATGGGGGGGGAAGAAAACTTAAGAACAGACATCTCCGAACTGCTGGGCTGCATTGCGGGAAACCTTATCATTGGCTGCAAAGAAGCTGTGATTATGGTAATCGGCGGGGATACGTTATTAGGCTTTTTAAAACAGATGGAGTGCAGACAGATTATTCCGATGGAGGAAGTGGAGACAGGAACAGTGCTCTCTAAGATTATTGATGGAAAAAAGAAAATGTGGCTCATATCCAAGTCCGGTGGTTTCGGTGATGAGGAGCTGGTGACAAGGGTGATTAATAAACTTGGTTTTGAAAGGAGTAAAGAAAGATGAATATTTCATTTTCGGTGAAAATACCGCAGAATATCAGATACGGGACAGGGTCTCTCCGGTTTTTAGAAGAGGAAGTAAAAGGGCGATACAAAAAAGTCGCTGTATTTACCGATTCGGGCGTTCATAAAGCGGGATTGACAGAGGAACCTGTCAGGTGGTTAAAAGAAGGCGGCTGCAGCGTGGAGGTCATAAAGGACATTCCTGCGGAGCCGACCTGTCGGCAGGCGCAGGATGTGGTGGAACGCTTTTTAGAAAGTGGTGCCGAACTTGTGGTGGCAGTCGGAGGCGGCAGTGTCATGGATGTGGCAAAGCTGGCTTCCATAGCGGTGCAGGGCGAGAAAGTAAGCGATTATGTGGAGCAGCCCCTGCTGGGAAGAAAAAGAGTGAAAAGCATTATGATTCCCACCACGGCGGGCACGGGATCGGAAGCGACGCCAAACAGTATCGTTGCCCTGCCGGAGCAGGAGTTAAAGGTGGGCATTGTAAACTCGGAACTAGTGGCGGATACGGTAATTTTAGATGGAAATATGATACGGGAGTTGCCGGAGGGAATTGCGGCGGCAACAGGAATGGACGCATTATCCCACGCGTTAGAGTGCTACACCTCAAACAAGGCAAATACTTTCAGCAACTTATTTGCACTAGAAGCCCTCAAACTGATTTTTGGGAATATTATAGAGGCATGCCGGAACAGGGAAAATATAGAATCAAAAAATAAAATGCTGCTGGCGGCTTTCTACGGCGGCGTGGCGATTGCCGCCTCTGGTACTACGGCGGTGCATGCGCTATCCTATCCGCTGGGCGGAAAATACCATATCGCCCATGGCATTTCTAACGCAATGCTTTTAGTTCCGGTGATGCGGTTTAACAGGGCTGCCTGTCACAAGGAATTTGCAGAGATTTATGATGCCGTGTGCCATGGGAACGCCCGAAAAGAGGAAGAAAAGAGTGAATGGCTTATTTCTGAATTATCCGGTATTGTAAAGACGCTAAAAATACCCGATAAGCTGGAAGTCTTCGGTGTGGGAAAAGAAGATTTAGACCAGCTTGTGGAGGCAGGAATGAAAGTAACGCGGCTTTTACAGAATAATAAAAAGGCAGTGACTGCGGAAGACACAAGGCGGCTGTATTTAGAGCTTATGTAGGGCAGGAGGGAGAAACATGCAGAAGACAATTAAAGAGAAAATCAGAGGAATTATTCCTCCCATTCTTACACCTATGAACGAGGATGGCGCGATAAACGAATCAGAGCTGCGGAATCAGGTAGAACGGATGATTAAGGCTGGTGTGCATGGCATTTTTGCGCTTGGAACCAACGGGGAGGGCTATATTTTGTCCAGGGAAGAGAAGGAACGGGTTCTGGCTGCTGTCATTGAGGAAACGGCAGGGAGAGTTCCGGTTTATGCGGGTACAGGCTGCATCAGCACCAGAGAGACGATAGAACTGTCACAGACGGCGGAAAAGCTGGGGGCGGATGTGTTGTCCGTTATTACACCCTGGTTTGCAAAGTTATCTCAGGAAGAGATGATTGCCCATTACACTGCGGTGGCAGAGGCGGTGTCACTTCCGGTGGTACTTTACAATATTCCTGTTAGGACAGGAAATGCGCTGACGCCGGAATGTGTAAAAAAGCTTTCAGAAGTGGAAAACATCAGTGCTGTCAAGGACAGCAGCGGCAATTTCGACAATATACTGCAGTATATTGAGGTGTCAAGAGAAAAAGATTTTGCCGTTCTGTCGGGAAATGACTCTCTGATTTTGTGGAATCTTATGGCGGGCGGAACCGGAGGCGTTGCAGGCTGTGCAAATGTGTTTCCGGAAAATATGGTAGGAATTTACCGTAATTATGTAGAGGGAAATCAGGAAGCGGCAAGGAAATGTCAGGACAATATACGGGAATTTAGGAATTGCTTCCGCTACGGCAACCCCAATACCATAGTTAAGAAAGCGGCTGCCCTGCTGGGTTATCCGGTAGGAGATTGCAGAAAGCCCTTTGATCAAGTCTCGGAGGAAGGGATAAAAGCAATTGCCGGAGTACTGGAAAGCTATAGGAAGAATGGAATCTGCTAGTCTGGCAGGAAGGAGGAAAAGATGAAACCTGTAATTGGAATTACAATGGGGGACCCAGCAAGCATTGGGCCGGAGATTACCCTGAAGGCATTTGCGAAGGAAGGACTTTATTCTCGCTGCAAACCACTGGTAATAGGAGATGTGGCGGTATTAGAGCAGGCGAAAAAGTATACTGGATTGACAGGGCTGCAGATTCATTCGGTGGAAAATGTCAGGGAGGCACTGTTTGTGCCGGGGACGGTGGACGTGCTGGATATGCATCAAGTGGAGATAGAAAAACTGGAAATGGGAAAAATTTCCGAAATGGCGGGAAACGCAGCTTTCACTTATGTGAAAAAAGTCATTGAGCTTGCCCTTTCCGGGGAAGTGGCTGCTACCGTTACGAATGCCCTCAACAAGGAGGCAATGAATTTGGCGGGACATCACTTTGCGGGACATACAGAGATTTATGCAGAATTTACCAATACCCAAAATTATACGATGATGTTAGCATATCAGAATATCCGGGTAGTGCATGTATCTACCCACGTATCGCTGCGGGAGGCCTGCAGTCTGGTGAAAAAAGAAAGAATTGAGGAGATTATCCGCATTGCCCGGAAAGCTTGTATAGATATGGGAATAAAGGAGCCTAAAATCGGCGTTGCCGGACTTAATCCTCATTGCGGGGAGGGAGGACTTTTCGGCAGGGAAGAAATAGAGGAAATTGCGCCTGCCGTGGAGGAAATGAAAAAAGAGGGAATCTGTGTGGAGGGCCCGGTGCCGCCGGACACGATTTTTTCCAAGGCGAAGGGCGGCTGGTACGACATTGTGGTCGCCATGTACCACGACCAGGGGCATATTCCGCTTAAGGTTTTGGGCTTTGATTACGACAGGACAGCAGGAAAATGGAATGCGGTGGAGGGTGTGAATATCACGCTGGGGTTGCCCATTATCCGAACCAGCGTAGACCATGGCACTGCCTTTGATGAGGCGGGAAGCGGTCAGGCAAATGAACTAAGCTTAGAAAATGCCATTGCGTATGCAACTGATTTTGCAGCCCATAAAGCTGCAGAACGTTCATAATAAAAAACATACAAGGGAGGAAAAAGATGAAAAGAAGAAAAGTATTATCATTGCTTTTGGCAGCTGTTATGCTTACCGTAAGTATTGCGGGATGTGGTTCTAATGGGGGGACAAATGCGGAGACAAATCAAGGTGGCAGTGCTGCGGGGACAGAAAGTGCAGACACAGGAAACACAGGGGATAAAAGCTACACTATGTTTATCCGTTCTCAGTACCATGACTGGATTGAGGAACTGAACTGGTATGATGTAGCGAAGGAAAATACTGGAATTACCGTGGAATATGTGGACGGACCGGAGGAAACTTCAGATACCTATACAGAGGTGGATCAGAGAATTGCCAGTGGCACATTGCCGGAGGCTACCATGTGTAAGCTGTCCCAGGCGAAGGTATACGGTTCTCAGGGGGCATTTGCGGATCTTGCTCCTTATATTAAAGAATATGCGCCGAACTATCAGGCTTACATTGATGCAAATCCAGAATATAAAACTTATGTTAGCGACGAAAGCGGTGCAATCTATGGATTGGTGAAGGAAACCCCGGTGTTTGCGGATTTGATTGGATACCGTGCAGACCATTTTGAGAAGGCGGGCATTGATGCCTTTTCCATCAAAACTGTGGAGGATTTTACTGAGGCAATGCGAACCTTAAAGGCGTACTACGGAGCGGACAATTCAAATTATTACCCTCTCAGTGGAAGGGAAAGTGCACTTCGTTTTGCAGCATGGTTCGGAGCAGCTTCATATGTGGATGAAAACGGATCCGGCGGAATTTATTATAGATATGAGAAGGATAATTCTTTCAATGTCAGGGCAGAAGGTGCATATAACTGGATTGAGACAATGAAAACCTGGTATAAAGAAGGCTTGATAAATCCAAGCTGGGTAGAAGGCACCAATAGCGAGGGTGACTGGGAGTCACAGACGTTAGAGGGGAATGCATCCATTTTCTATGATTATTACAACCGCGCGGAGTGGTTTATGTCCAATGGAGGACCGGAAACCGATCCGGATTATAATATGCAAGTACTTGATTTTCTCCAGGATGAAAATGGGAATACCATGAAGGTGACAAAGTCCCTTTTATATGGAAGTGACTGTTGTATCGCAGTAAATTCTGAGTGCTCCGAAGATACAATCCGCACAATCTTAGAGTTTACCGATTATTTTTATAGTGAAGAAGGCATGACGCTGGCAAACTGGGGTGTGGAAGGTGAGAGCTATCAAGTAAATGCAGACGGCAGCAAGGAGTACATTGTAGATTACCAGACAGAGGAATCTAAGGGAGACGGAGAGAAGAAGTGGTCCTTCTTAAGCGACCGTCTGACAGTGTGCAAACCGGTAGACCAGGCGGCATTTTATAGCTGGAATACAGAGTTGATTGCAGAAGCTGCTAACCGTTGCTTTACAGAGGAAAACTTTTTGAAAAGACCTGTTGTCTGCTACACCACGGAACAGGAAGAAGAACTCTCTAACCTGATTGCCGCAGTATTTGACTCAGAGTGTGCTGCTTTGACCGGATTTATTGTGGGCAATACGGAATTAAATGAAGAAAACTGGAATGCAATGATAGAGGAAATGGATGCGCTTGGTTTGTCACGAATTGAAGAGATTCAAGCAGAAGCATATCAGAATACAATTCAGTAAGGGATCCCATTTCCAATGTCTTTCTCAGAAAGGAAAAGATAACGTGAAAGGAAAAAGAAAAAAAGGTTCCTTGGTACCCGTACACAGTGTGGGTACCAGGATGAAAAGGGATATTCATAGAAACTGGCAGCTGTATCTGCTTTTGGTGCCGGGAATTATCAGCCTGATTTTATTTAAGTTAGGGCCATTAGGAGGAATGCTGATTGCCTTTGAGGATTTCAGTGCTTTTAAGGGGATTTTGGGCAGTGATTGGGTAGGGCTTAAGTGGTTTAAACAGATATTTCAGGATAAGTATATGATTAAGCTTGTTTCAAATACGGTAATCCTTGCTTTTCTATCTGTGGTATGCGTATTCCCGATACCGGTGCTGTTTTCACTGTTTCTAAATGAAGTAAAGAGAAACAGGATAAAAAATGCAATCCAGTCCATGAGCTTTTTGCCGTATTTTATTTCGGCGGCGGTTATGGTTAGCATTATGTATACAGTGCTGAGCCCTTCTACCGGCATTGTGAATGTACTTATCAACAAACTGGGAGGGGAATCCATTAACTTTATGGCAAGACCAGAGTGGTTCCGGCCAATCTATGTATTCTTGCAGATATGGCAGACCTTTGGTTACACCGCCATTATCTATATGGCTTCCATTGCCGGCATTGATCCGGCACTTTATGAGGCCGCTGAGGTAGACGGAGCAAACCGCTGGAAAAAGATGTGGCATATCACACTGCCGGGGATTTCCACTTCGGTGATAACCATGTTGATTATCAATATCGGAAATATTTTTACCGTGGATACAGACCGGATTTTGCTGATGTACAATTCTAGTAATGCAAATACGGCTGATGTAATTCAGACCTATGTATACAGGATTGCTTTTGAGTCAGCGGGATTCCCCAATTATAGCTATGGTACAGCGGTCAATCTGGTGAAATCAGTGCTGGCGTTCCTGTTGGTTATTATTGCCAATAAGCTAGCGGATAAATATGCAGAAACTAGATTGTTTTAAGAAGGAAAGGAGTGAATTACAATGAAACAAGGCAGGGAAAAAGGACTGAAAAAGTCGAGAACCGGTGCGTTTGACATCATAAATATGTTGATACTTTTGCTGATTGCCGTTTTATGTGTTTGCCCTTTCTTGTATATATTTTTTATTGCGTCCAGTGACGGCACTTATCTTACCAGAGGACAGGTAACCTTTTTCCCAAAGGGCTTCCAACTGGAGTCTTTCCGGTATGTGCTGACGAATCCCCGGTTTGATGTTTTTACGGGAATGAAAAATTCTTTTATTTATACGGCAGCGGGTACAGCTGTGGCGGTGGTTTTTACGTATATGACAGCTTATGCCATTACAAGACCGAGGTTAAAACAGCGCTACTTTATTATGACGTTGTTTGTTATTACCTGGGTGTTCGAGGCGGGGATTATTCCACAGTATATTGTGTACAGCAATCTGGGTTTTATTGATAATATCTGGGTGATGATTATCCCCGGCGCAATCAATACACAGTATCTGATTATTACAAAAGCCTTTCTGGAAGGACTGCCGAAAGAACTAGAAGAGGCGGCATTCGTGGACGGAGCAACGGATTTTAAAACCATGCTGCATGTATATGTACCAATTTCAAAGTCTATTATAGCCACCATTGCGTTATTTAATGCAGTCAGTATCTGGAATCAGTATTTAATCCCGCAGATGTTTTTAAAAACAGCGGAGAAGAAAACGATTCAGCAGGTATTAAAAAGCGTTATCATTGGAGCGCAGGAAAGCCCGTTTTCCAATACGATTGTGAACGGTGTGACATTAAATCAGGAGAATTTAAAAGCTGCAGCAATCGTTATTGCTATGCTGCCCATTCTCTGTGTCTATCCGTTTGTACAGAAATATTTTAAGAAAGGAATCCTGATAGGTTCCGTGAAAGGTTAAAAATAAGGTGAATGAATGAGCAGAGAGTATATAGAGCTGTCGGCAGTAAAGCCGGATGGGAAGCTGTACCGAAACCGGGAAAGGGATACGGTGGAAGCGTTGATTCCCAATGAACCTTTTGAGAGCTGTCATGCCGTCGATTTGTTGGAGCTGCCCAACGGAGATATCTTAGCAGCTTGGTTTGCCGGCTCGGATGAAGGCAATGCGGATATCAGCATTGTAATTTCCCGGTTAAAGGCGGAGGAATCCCAGTGGAGCAAACCCGTCAAAGTATCGGATGATGAGCTGCGGAGCGAACAGAACCCCTCCCTCTTTTTAAAATCTGAGAGGGAAATCTGGCTGATGTATACGGCACAGGTTTCTAAGACGCCGGAGAACCAGCTGTTTTTTAACCTGCAGTATACAGCGGAAATCCGCTGCAAAAAATCCTTTGATAACGGGGAAACCTGGGGAGAGACTGTCACAATGTTTTCACGCCCCGGTTCGTTCTGTCGACAGAAAATACAGGTACTTTCCAACGGCAGATTTGTGTTTGGAAACTGGATTTGTTTCCCAGATGAGTCACGGAACGGCAGCGATATTACGGTAGTCCAGATTTCAGAGGACGAAGGGAAAAACTGGCGGGAGGTAACCATGTCGGAAAGCGCCGGAAGAGTCCATGCAAATATTATCGAGGTGCGCCCGGGAGAGCTGGTGTCTTTACTTCGCAGCCGTTTTGCGGATAATATCTACCGCTCCGTGTCAAGGGACTATGGCGATACCTGGACGGAACCCGTCCGTACGGAGCTTCCCAACAATAATTCCAGTATTTCGGCCATCCGTTTAAACAGCGGCGCTCTGGCAATGGTATACAATCCGGTGCGCTACAATGATGACAGAGAGAGAACCGTCTGGCCGCAACAGCGATGCCCGGTGGAGGCGGCAATCTCAGAGGACGATGGAATTACCTGGAATTTCCGCCGTGTGGTGGAACCGGGGGAAGGCTTTGAGGGACGGTATAACGATATTAACAACAGGCGTTATGAATATCCGGTAATTATGCAGGGGGTAGATGGGAAACTGCATATTGCCTACAGCTGGGGCACACGAAAAAATATCAAATACGTCTGTGTAGATGAGGAATGGCTCCGGGGTAGAGAAATCTGTTACGGTGCAGAGAACCTTGCGGAGTATCCAAGGCAAAGGAGGTAAAACATGGAGTGCACATATAAGAAAAACGCCATAAAGAGCCAGCTGGAGAAGCTGCAGTCCGGCTGGCAGCCTCCGGCGCTTCCGGAACATATTCCCCAGGGAGATATGCCGGGGGACCGGATTTCCATTGGTGCAGAGCATATCAGAAAGGCACAGATTATTTTCCGGGAGCTTTGCGGGAAGCTGCCGCAAGTGTTGGAAATGTGTAGGGTGGAGAAGGCGGTGATTGCCATCTGTGGAGGCTCTGGGGTAGGAAAGTCTGAAATTGCCTCATTGCTGGCATTTTATTTTAATACGGCGGGGATTGGCAGCTATATCCTATCAGGCGATAATTATCCGAGACGGATTCCCATGTATAACGATGCGGAGCGGCTGCACATGTTCCGGGAGAGTGGGCTTCGGGCCATGATACAGGAGGAATGCTACACCGAAGAGAGGTTTTCAATATTGCAGAAGCTCCAAGGAGAGGAAAAGGATGCGGATAAAGCTTACATTGAAAATTATCCGTGGCTTTCCGTCTACCAGAAGGGTGGAAGAGAAGGCTTAGAGTGTTATCTCGGTACGCCGGAGGAAATTAATTTTTCAGAAGTGGAACATATTGTGTGGCAGTTTAAGCAGGGAGTGGAGAAAATTTGGCTGAAACGTATGGGACGGAACGATACACAGCTCTGGTTCCAGCAGGTGGATTTTTCGGAAATCGGGTTATTATTCATTGAATGGACTCATGGGAACAGTGATTTTTATCAGGGTGTGGATATCCCGGTGCTTTTAAACAGTACCCCGGAGGAAACTCTAACCCATCGGAAGCAGCGCAGCCGGGACGGAAAGACGGACAGCGCGTTCACCTCACTAGTGCTTGAAATCGAGCTGGAAGAATTAAAGCAGCAGGCAAAGAAGGCTAAGATTATACTTTCAAAGGAAGGAGAATTGTGGAGCTATGAACAGTACAAGGAAAATATGAGGGAGAAAGAGGAAATGTCCTATGGGGACTAGCAAAAAGAGAAAGATGGACAATGCGCCAATGTTCAATGCTTATCCCGACAGTATCGGCGGAACGCTTTCTGATATGGTAGCATTTTTAGAGGAAACCGGCGGAAAAGAGGCGTTTTGCTCTTTTTATATTTTACCGAGTTTGTTTCATTCGGATTTGGACCGGGGCTTTTCTGTCATAGATTATGAACTGAACCAATTATACGCAAAGCCGGAGGATTTAGAGAGAGTAAAAGCCCTTGGTATGGATTTGAAGCTGGATTTTGTATTAAACCATGCATCTGTCCTCTCGAAACAGTTTCAGGATATTTTAAAGTGGGGCGAAGAATCAGAGTACCGGGATTTTTTTATTGACTGGAACAAGTTTTGGGAAGGAAAAGGAAAGATGACAGCGGAAGGATATATAGAACCGGAGCCGGAGCTTATTAGAGAGATGTTTTTCCGCAAGCCGGGGCTGCCAATCCTGATGGTAAGGCTGCCGGACGGGAAAAAAGTGCCCTACTGGAATACATTTTATCAGGAAATCCGTTACCCAATGCCGGATGCGCAGGATATGATGCGTATTACAAACCTGCAGTACGGAATGGCGGAGAAGCTGGCAGAGCTTATCTGCGGACAGCTTGAAAAAGGAGTTTTAGTACGGGAACTGCAGTTTTTTGCATATGAAAACTGCCGGGAAACAGTGACAGAATTTTTAGAATTTAATGCAAAATATTTAGGGCAGATGGACTTAAATATCCGTTCACCCAAGGTGTGGGAATACTATGAGGATACCTTAAAGAAACTGACAGGGTATGGTGCGAAAATCATCCGGTTAGACGCTTTTGCCTATGCGCCGAAAGCACCAGGAGAGAAAAATTTTTTAAATGAGCCGGGAACCTGGGAACTGTTGGCACAGGTGCAGAAGCTGGCGGACAGGTACGGGCTTTCGCTTTTGCCGGAAATTCATGCGGATTACAGTGAAAAAATTTACGAAAAGCTGGCACAAAAGGGCTACATGACTTATGATTTCTTTTTGCCGGGGCTGGTGATTGACGCATTAGAAAGCGGCTCGGGGAAATATCTCGTAGCCTGGGCATCGGAGTTAAGGGAAAAGGATATTCGTGTGGTCAATATGTTAGGGTGTCATGACGGGATACCACTGCTGGATTTAAGAGGGCTTTTGCCGGAGGAACGGATAGAAAAGCTGATTTGGACCGTGGTTGACCGGGGTGGCATGGTAAAGAACCTCCACGGACAGAAAAATGTCTATTATCAGGTTAATGCCACATATTACAGTGCGTTGGGGGAGAATGACAGAAAACTGCTGCTGGCAAGGGCGCTTCAGCTGTTTATGCCGGGGAAACCCCAGGTATGGTATTTAGACCTTCTGGCAGGAAACAACGATTATGAGGCAGTAAAACGGGCAGGTGCAGGAGGGCATAAGGAGATTAACCGCACCAGCCTAAAATTATCGGAGGCAAAAGCCGCATTGAAAAAGGAGGTTGTGAGAAAACAGCTTATGCTACTGAAATTTCGCCGTCGCTTCCCTGCCTTTGGATTTGATGCGGAATTTACGGTGTCTGCAGAGGGCACAGGAATTTGCTTTGTGTGGAAGAAAGAGGGCTGTGAGGCGATGCTGACAGCGGATTTGTCGGATTACAGCTTTGAAATTAGTACGAAAACCGGAGAGAAATCGGTGATTATGTTTAGAGAATAAGGAAAAAAGGTGATTCGTTGCTATTGCAACATGCACCTGATGCAACAAGTAGGGAAGATGACTCTTCCCTACTTGATGTATGTATAACCGTCAATTACATGGTCGGAAGCCGGAACTTGCTAATCAGGGAATCTAACGTCGTTGCCTGTGCGGAAAGTTCTTCGCTTGTAGCAGAAGTTTCCTCTGCGGTTGCGGAATTGGATTGTACAATTTCAGAAATCTGGCTGATGCCGATTTCGGTCTGTTTCATAGCTTCTGCCTGTTCGCTGGCCATCTCGCTGATGTACTGGGAAGATTTTGCGATAATTTCAATACCTTCCACAACACGGTCAATAGCTTCATTTACAATGTCCACGGTCTTACTTCCGTCAGCAATTGCATTTAAGGAAGTCTCAATTAATGTTCTGGTCTCTGCCGCAGAATTTGCACTTTGCTCAGCAAGCTGTCGGATCTGATCCGCAACGACTGCAAATCCTCTTCCGGCTTCACCGGCTCTTGCCGCTTCAATAGAAGCATTTAAGGAGAGCAGATTTGTCTGTGATGCGATGTCCTCAATCTCGGATATGATGTTACCAACCTGCTGTGATGCATCATTGATGCGGGACATTGCTTCCATCATTGTCTTCATTTCTTTGTGGCTGCGTTCTGCCTCATCGGCATATGTGCGTGCCTGATTATAAGAATCGCCCGCCTGATTTGCAGTAGTCTTGATGTCATCGGAAATGGTTGTGATTGTTGCCTGCATTTCCTCAACAGAGCCCGCCTGATCGGTTGCGCCCTCTGCAAGGCTTTGTGCTGCATCAGCCATGTTGCTTGCACCTGCATTTACCTGTGCAGATGCCTCACTGACAGACTGCAGGGTATCAACCATCTGTATTTTCAGCTGCTTCATGGAGGTGAGAATCATCTCGAAGTCGCCCATATATTTAGAATGATCACCGCTTGTGACGGTAAAGTCAGCGGCTGCCATTGCATTCAGAATATTTCCCACATCATTAATAATAAACTGCAACGTGGAAGCCATTGTGGTTGTAACAGAAGCCATCTCGGCAAGCTCATCTTTTGTATCAACTACCGGGAACGGTGACGAGAGATCACCCTTTGCAAAAGTATCCAGTCGATCCCGCAGCTTATCCAAAGGTTCGGCGATACCGTTGGCAATACCTTTTCCAAGTCTGAGTGCAAACATAATGGAGCCTGTAATGATAACAACAATAATCACGGTGAGACCAATGATAACCATGGTAAGAAGACTAGAAACATCCTGTCCTCTTTCCACCTTAATGTTCATAATCTGTGTCAGTTCCTCATAGATTTCGTTGTACATGGGGGCAAGTTCGCCAAGAGCTTTATCCTGCGCCAGTTTGCACTGTTCACGGTCAGTCGTGGCCCCCTGATTGACAATTTCCTCCTCAAGCACCCAGTAATCAGCCAGCTTCGCTTTCAAGTCACTATATAACACTTTGTTTTCTTGTGTGACCATTGCAGATTCAAGATTATTGAATTCTTTTGTAAAGTTTTCCTTATAAGAATTACGGTTTTCAAGAAGCGTATCAATCGCATCTTGATCATCATAACCAATGATACCGCGCATCGCGGAACGGGTGTCTGCAAAATATGTCATAGCCCTTCCGATATCGCCCTGTGCAAAACCGTAGTTGACAATGGTTGAGGAATAAATCCGGGACATGATAATCATTGCAATCAATATGACAGCTGAAACAACGGTTAACATGCAGGCAATTGTAACAAATGCCCTAGTGAGCCGATCTCTGATTTGTAGGTTGTTGAGTTTTTTTAACATAGCACTTTTTCTCCTTGTTTTTTTATTTTGTTTCCTAATTTTTTAAATTAGAACAAAAAAATAACTAAAATAACTATTAAAATTATACATCTATCTATTTATTTTGTCCAATGGTTTTGTTATTTTTGCTTTTATTTTCAGCAGTTTGCAATTTCCTGGCACTTTTTGAAAAATCACTGAAAATATGATACTATAAAAGACAAAAATGAAACAAATGTTACCAGATGATATACAACAGGAGAAAACGTTATATGAACAAATACGAAGCATTAAAAAAATATTTTGGCTATGACACCTTCCGGGAAGGGCAGGAAAAGCTCATAGACGCCATACTAGAGGGCAGGGACGCACTTGGTATCATGCCCACTGGAGCGGGAAAATCCCTCTGTTACCAAATTCCGGCGCTGCTGCTCCCCGGTATTACACTTGTGATATCACCCCTTATCTCCCTGATGAAGGATCAGGTCCAGAGCCTTAATCAGGCAGGTATTCACGCCGCATATATCAATAGTTCCCTGACAGAAAATCAAATAACGAAAGCATTGAAGCTTGCTGCAGAAGGCCGTTATAAAATTATTTACGTTGCGCCGGAGCGCTTAGAAACCTATGAGTTTCTGCACTTTGCCACACAGGTGGAGATTTCCATGCTCACTGTGGACGAAGCACACTGTATTTCCCAGTGGGGACAGGACTTCCGCCCAAGCTATTTAAAAATCGTCCGGTTTTTAAAGCAATTAAAGACACGTCCCATTGTAAGCGCCTTTACCGCAACAGCCACGGAAAATGTTCGTGAGGACATTTCCTGCGTGCTGGGTTTAAAACAGCCGGAGATTTTAGTTACAGGATTTGACCGGAAAAATCTTTCTTTTGCGGTGGAAATCCCGAAAAATAAGGCGGGGTACGTGCTGGATTATCTTAAGGAACATACAGAAGAAAGCGGAATTATTTACTGTTCTACCAGAAAAAATGTTGACACACTCTACGAAAAAATAGAGGCAGCAGGAATTGCGGTGACAAAATATCATGCAGGGTTGTCCAATGAAGAACGCAGGCAGAACCAGGAGGACTTTGTCTTTGATAAAATGCCTGTCATGGTGGCAACCAATGCTTTTGGGATGGGAATCGACAAATCAAACGTTCGTTATGTCATTCATTATAATATGCCGCAGAACCTGGAAAATTACTATCAGGAGGCAGGACGTGCCGGGCGTGACGGGGAGGCGTCAGAGTGTATTTTATTATATTCTGCTCAAGATGTAATGATTGCGCAGTTTTTGCTGGAAAGTAAAGAAGAGAATCCGGAACTTACAGAAGAAGAGTTAGAGGATATCCGTGAGAGGGATGCAGAGCGTTTGCGCAGCATGAATTATTATTGCCTGACAACAAATTGTCTGCGCAGATATATCCTGAATTATTTTGGCGAACAGGGCGCAGAGTGTTGTGAAAACTGTTCTAATTGCCGAAAAGAATTTGTTACCGCTGATATGACATCAGAGGCAGAGACGATCATTTCCTGCGTAAAGGAGCTGAGGGGGAGATATGGAGTGAATGTGATTGCCGGCACTTTAGCGGGAGACAACAGGGCAAAACTAAGAGAGTATGGAGTTTCTTCTTACAAATCTTTTGGCAGCCTGAAAGACTTGGGAGAACAGAAAATAAAACGGCTGATAAACCAGATGCTAGTAGATGGATTTCTGGTTTCCACCCGGGATAAATATGCGCTGCTGAAGCTGACAGACAAAGCTGATGAAGTTTTACAGGGGACCCAGAAGATTGTTTTAAAAGAGCCAAAGGAGGAACCAAAACATTCTGTAAGTCAGATTTCTTCTGCGGGAAAAAGAAAATCGGATATTTTAAATAGTAAAGGTTTGGAATTTTTTGAACAGCTGCGCACGCTTCGTACAGAAATCGCCAGACAGGAGGGAATGCCTCCTTACATCATTTTTTCCGATAAGACGCTAGTGGACATGTGTATTCGTCTGCCCCTCACCAAAGAGGAAATGCTTGCGGTAAGCGGTGTGGGTGAAAATAAATTTGTGAAATATGGAGAGCGTTTTCTGGAAGAAATAAGACGGCTTACAGGGGGGACAAAGGAAAAATTTTATTTCGGAACGTTAGAAGAAGTAGAGCAGCTCCGTGGAGGTACAGGAAAGCAGAAACGAAAGGATTGGCAGAAGATAGAGAAAACAGATTTTTTCGTTACCGGAGAGCAGGCAGGGAAGTTTCCTTATGAGGAGAAGTATCTTGCCCCGGAGCTGGCAGAACGGTTAAACGAGCTCCGGGAAGGAGAGCAGGTCAAAAAAACATCGGGAGCAGAAATTTTCCGCAGGATACAGGAACTGGGGCTGGCAGGGGAACGCTATGAGAACGGCAGGAGACAGAAATATGTGACGGAAGCCGGGAAGGAAGAGGGCTTGTGGCTGGGGAGTCGTACCAGTAAAGCGGGAACGGAATATCAGGATATTTATTATGACAAAAAAGCGCAGCGGATGGTGGTGGAGTGGTTTGTGAGAGGAACACAGTGAGTTACTTTGCGATTATTTTACGAAAACTCTTCAGTAATTAACAAAATAGTCCGAAATATTAGATAAGTGGTTTTATAAGATACGGATTGTATTTTCATCATTGGTAAAAGTCTTTTCCAAGCGGCATATAGTTAGAAAAGGCAGCAGGGAAGCGTTATTTATCGGGAAAAAGGAGGGTTATGAAAATGGCAATTAGCAGTATTCAGAGCATGGGCATAAAAGCTGACCAGCTGCGGGTTACGCCCACGACGGATATGTACACGAAAAATATCCAGCAGCAGATTATGGATACCCAGAAAAAAATGCAGGACATTTCTTCTGACGAGAAAATGAGTGTAGAAGAAAAGATGAAAAAGCGTCAGGAGCTTCAGCAGGAAATCAGTGACCTGAATAACCAGCTGCGCCAGCATTTAGCGGAGAAACAGAAGGAACAGCAGCGGGAGCAGAAAAAGGTAGAAAGTCAGGCAGCAAGCGCTCAGACCACGGGCACAAACACACAGGGAACAGGGATGGGAATTTCCGGTACAGGTATGTCGGCAATGATTTCTGCGGGTACTTCCTTAAAACAGGCGCAGTCACATGACAGCGTGAAAGTGAAATTAGAAGGCAGGGCGGGAGTACTCAGGGCAGAGATAAAGCAGGACGCCCCCCGGGGCAATGTGGAGGCAAAGGAGAGGGAGCTTGCAGAGATAGAGAAGAAGGTCTCGGATGTTTCCTATGCGCAGATGAGCAGCCTGAAAGGTGCGAATCAGGTCATGAAAGAGGCGGCAAAGGTGGAAGTGTCAGACGAAAAGACCGGTAAGGCTGACCAGAATAAAACCGAGAAAGAAGTATGGCTTATTTCTGACAGCCAGAAAAAGGGCATAGGGATTTCCGGCGCAGGGCAGACTGCAAAAGACAGTGAAGCAGCAGACACGGTGATAAAGAAAAGGGCAGTCAGCTATGTTTCGGTGGATATTCGGGGCTAAACAAATTCATTTGCCTGCGGAGGAGTGACTTAATAAGATTGAGAAAATGTTCGTTACTTAAAACCGTAAGCATAGGACCAAAGGACATGACTTCAATCAGAAGTTCCGTTTCCATACTTTGATTATAAATGATGAGGACAGATAGGGGAATAAAGAAGGTCGGCAGCAGGGGCTGCCGGCTTTTATGATGTTGTAAAAAGATGGATGGTGATATGGCAAAAAAAGTGGTATAGTGTAAAAAGGGTTCTACATTGTACGAAAGGATAAAACTATGAATATATTCCATCAGGAACTACAGCAGGGACTGGACACTGCATTTATCAGTGCCTCAAATCCGTCTAATCTTGCCTATAGACCGCAATTTGTTTCGAACAATTACAAAGAAGGGCGTAAAGTATTATCTACGATAGAAGAGGAACTTTTGGCATGTGACGAATTTGCTGTTAGTGTTGCTTTTATTACGATAAGCGGAATTACATCTCTTTTACAGACGTTAAAAGAATTAGAGCAGAACAAAATTCATGGGCGTATTTTGACTACTGATTATTTGATGTTTAACCAACCGGAGGCATTGGATAAGCTTGCTGGCTTAAAAAATATTGAGCTGAAAATGTACTGTTGTCATGGGACTGAGGGAATCTGCGGAAAATGAGAAACGATGGGGTAAAGCGAGCATTGCTAGTTATCAATAAGTTTTTGGAACGACGAAAACCTTTGGGATGTTATCTGGAAATGAAAAGGATTATGAAGCAGATTATCTTTTTGCAACTATGCAAATGCTAGCAAAGCCTGAGACATTGCAACGGTTTACAAGGGAACAATTTCAAATTATTGTTATTGAGGAGGCTCATCGGATAGGAGCTGCTAGTTACCAAAATATTATGGAGTATTTTAGACCAGAATTGTGGCTTGGAATGACAGCATCCCCAGAGCGTACCGATGATTTTGATGTGTACCAGGTGTTCGACCATAATATTGCCTATGAAATTCGGCTCCAACAGGCGTTAGAGGAATATTGCGGAGACAGAGTGAGAGGGCTAGTATTTTGTAGCTCTAAAAAAGAAGCATTTGTTTTAAGTGAAAAGTTTAATGAACGAGGCTATCGTACAATAAGTTTAACAGGGGAGGATAAGAATGAGATTATTGATATCATGATGGATCATGCGCAGACCGGGGAAACAGGAAATTCCGGGGACGGGAAAATCTTTGTTGTTCCGGTAGAGGAGAGCTATACGATTTCTAGTTCATCGAAGGATGATAAGTAGAGGGGATTGCTTTGGGCGTCAAAAAAGGGGAGATCCCCCTTTTGACACCCGAATCAAGGTTGTTTCCATAATAGCAGGTGGTATAATGAGTAGTAGAGGTTTTTGGGTTTGAATCAAGGTTGGCTAAAAATCGCGGATAGGATAAGGGGATAGGATAGAGAAGAGGGAGGATAAATTATGGACAGATTGTTTTATGGTGGGGATATTATTACGATGAAGAGGGAAGAGGATTCGCCGGAGGCGGTTTTGGTGTCGGAGGGGAAGATTTGTTATGTGGGAACCTTGAAAGAGGCGGAGAAAATTGCAGGGAAAGAAGTCGAAAAAGTGGATTTAGGGGGGAAGACGATGATGCCCTCTTTTATTGACCCGCACAGCCATATTGGGATGTATTCGCAGTTTTCTTCTTTTGCGGATTTGTCGGAGTGTGGGGATTTCGAGGAGATTGTAGAGGTGTTAAGGCGGTATTTGGAAGAGCACCCGGTAGGGGAAGAAGGAGCGGTTATGGCGAGGGGGTATGACCATAACTTTTTGAAGGAAGAGGCGCACCCTACGGCGGAGGTGTTAGACAGGATTTCGAATAAGATTCCTATTTGTTTGTTTCATACTTCCGGGCATATGGCGGTGGCGAATACGCCGCTGTTAAAGCTGGCGGGGATTACGAAGGAAACGGAGGAGCCGAAGAGCGGGAAGATTGGAAGATATGAGGACGGGACGCCCAACGGGTATTTAGAGGAGCTAGAGGTGATGACTCCGGTGTTGATGACGGCGTTTTCCAGAATAAAAATGAATCCGGTACAGCAGATGGCGGAAGTGCAGGATATTTATTTAAGATATGGTATTACCACAGTGCAGGACGGCGGTGCGACGAAAGAGAGTGTGGAAGGATTTCTCCGGATGGCGGCCAGCGGAATGTTTAAGATTGATGTGGTTGCTTATGTTATGACGGATGAAAAGGGAATTGGGGAGCTGTTAGAAGAACATCCGGAGGCGGCAGGAAAATATAAGAACCGCTTTCAGATTGGGGGAGCAAAAATAATTTTGGACGGCTCGCCCCAGGGGAAAACGGCGTGGCTTACCAGCCCTTATGAGGGGGAGACGGAGTACTGCGGATATCCTACTCATTCGGACGAGACGGTGGCGGCAGCGGCAAAGGCTGCTATTGAGGGAAAGTATCAGCTGTTGGCGCACTGTAATGGAGATGCGGCGTCGGATCAGTTTCTCCGGTGTTATGAAAAGGCGTTGGAAGAGCTGGGAAATCCGAAGGAGGATTTACGTCCGGTGATGATACACTGCCAGACGGTACGGGATGATCAGTTGGATAAGATGAAGGAACTTGGTATGATTCCCTCTATTTTTGTAGCGCATACTTATTATTGGGGAGATGTGCACCTGAAAAATTTGGGGACGGAGCGGGGGGCGCGTATCAGCCCGGTGAAATCAGCCCTGGAGAGGGGGCTGCCCTATAATTTCCACCAGGATTGTCCGGTGCTAAAACCGGATATGATGCAGACGGTCTGGTGTGCGGTGAACCGCCGGACGAAAAAGGGAGTAAAAATCGGGGAAGAGCAGTGTGTTTCTGTATTTGAAGCCCTTAAGGGAATTACCATCAATGCGGCGTATGCTTATCATGAGGAAGAAAAAAAGGGAACCATTGAAGCAGGGAAACTGGCGGATTTGGTGATTTTGGAGAAAAATCCGTTGAAAGTGGATAAAATGGAACTAAAGGATATTGCGGTGGCGGAGACAATCAAGGGAGGGGTGACGCTCTACCGGAATAGGTAAAGAACATGGCAGAGGTTATTGGGCAATGAAAAGCAATAACCTCTGCCAATTTTTGTGGAATTTTATGCTGCGAATCCGGCAGCTTATGTTTTGGGCGGTTGTTTTATTCCTGAAACAATGATAAGTTACAGAAGAAGGAGGGCGGCACATTTGAAAATTTTAATCCAAGTAGACCCGGAGAAAACAGATACGGAAATTGTGATTTCCTGTCACGAGCTGACACCGGAAATAGAGAAGATTTTGGCAACGCTGCGGATTTTAAACCAGCAGCTTATGGCGACAAAGGGAGAGGAAACCCATATTTTAGATGTGGCAAAAATCATTTATATTGAGGCGGTGGAGAGGAAAACCTTTGTTTACACCAAGGATGACTATTATGAATCGAAGCTGAAGCTATATGAAATGGAGGAACGGCTGATGGCAAGCGGATTTTTCCGTGTCAGCAAATCCTGTCTGGTGCACCTGCGGTATATTAAGTCCCTGAAAAATGATGTGGACAGGAAACTGAGGCTTACGCTAGAGGGAGGAGAACAGATTATGGTATCGAGGCAGTATGCAGAGGAAATAAAGAGAAGGCTGGGGGTGATGTAAGGTGAGAAAAAAAGGAACGATATTTGATTATGTGGGAATGGTTTTTAAGGTGTTTGGGTTTTGTATGTTATGTTTGAATCTGTTTTGCCTGCTGTTCGGGGAGACAGCAAAAGAAATTTCCACCATTTTTACCTTTGGGAAGGCGGGACTTGGCATAGAAACCATGCTGGAATTTTTTTTGGTTTCGGTTATTACCGTTGTGCTGCAAATTTTATTTTTTACGGATATGTTCATAAAAAAAATGCCGTTGGCAGTGAGGACGGTGTGCATGTTTGCTGCGGAAATCATGGCTCTGGCGGCGTTTATCGTTGGCTGCGGCTGGTTTCCCGTAAACATGTGGCAGCCCTGGGCAATGTTTTTCCTTTGTTTTGGAATCTGCGCCGGAGTGAGTGCGGTGGTATCGACTTTAAAGGAAAAAAGTGAGAACCGGAAAATGCAGGAGGCATTACAGCGGTTGAAGGAGGCGGAAAATTCATGAAAACTATCCTAAAGGTAAGCGGAGTGAAACAGTGTTTCGGAAAAAAGTCAGTGTTGGAACATGTAAATCTTGAGGTTGAGGAGGGAGAAATTTTTGGTTTATTAGGACCCTCGGGAGCGGGAAAAACCACTCTTATAAAAATTATGACAGGGCAGCTTGCTCCTACGGAGGGGATTGCGGAGGTATTTGGAATTCCCGGACGCTGTAAATCGAACAGTGGCGACACCCCTGGGGAGGTGTTGGAAAACCCTGAGGCATCAGGCAGAGGAGCGATTTGCCGGGAAATCGGTATGATGATGGACAATTTTGGTTTGTATGAGCGCCTGTCCTGCTATGACAATTTAAAATTTTACGCAAAGCTACAGGGGCTTCCCATCAGAAAAACAGAGGAAGTGTTAAAGAAAGTGGGGCTTTTTCAGGCAAGAAAAACTACGGCAGCAAATTTATCCAAGGGAATGCGAAGCAGGCTTCTGCTGGCGCGGGCACTTTTAGCGGAGCCAAAGCTTCTCTTTTTAGATGAACCTACCAGCGGCTTAGACCCGGCAACGGCAGCGGAGATATATAAGCTTATCCGGGAAGAACAGAAGAAGGGTACAACCATTTTTCTTACCACACATAACATGGTGGAGGCGGAAAAATTATGTAATCATGTTGCGTGGTTCTGCCCCATGATAAATCCGGTGCGGAGAAATTGTTGTTTTATCTGGAAGAAGGAAGACTCGAAACAGTTCATTCCACAGAGCCTAATTTGGAAAACGTGTTCATGGAACTGACAGGGAGGAGGTTAGAGGAATGATAACACATATAAAAGCAATTTTATGGAAACAGGGAAAGGATACCTTTAAAAATAAGGAAATATTAGTGCAGTTTGTAATGTTTCCGGTTTTGACGGTGATTATGGAGAATGCCATGGAGATAAAAGGAATGCCGGAGCATTTTTTTGCCAACCTTTTTGCTGTGATGTACCTTGGCATGGCACCTTTGGTGAGTATGGCGGCTATTCTTGCGGAAGAAAAAGAAAAAAATACCCTGCGGGTGCTTTTGATGTCAGATGTGAAAGCCATAGAATATTTTCTGGGAGCAGGTATTTATCTTTTTGGGATTTGTATGCTGGGGGCAGGGGTAATCGGATTTGCCGGAGGCTACCGGGGGAGTGAGCTTGCGCTTTTTCTGGCTGCCATGGCAGTGGGAAATCTTATTTCCATACTGGCAGGGGCGGCGATTGGGACTTACAGCAGGACACAGATGATGGCAACTTCCCTGACGGTTCCGGTCATGCTGGTTCTGGCGTTTCTTCCCATGCTGGCGATGTTTAATGGGAGGATCGCGAAAGTAGCAAAATATAGTTATACCGGGCAGATGAGTTTGCTGTTAAATTCCATGGGGAACGGGCAGAAAATGTCGGAGAGCTTATGCATTGCCGGGGCAAATCTGCTGGTGGCAGTAATTTTGTTTGTGACAGTGTACCGGAGAAAAGGATTAGAGTGAAAAACAAGGAGTTATTGTCATTATGTTTCCTTTTGGGGCACTATTTGTATCCAGCTATATTGACTTTGAGGAAATTGCCATGCTATAGTATTTTTATAGATAAAAAATATACAGAAAAGAGGAGGATGAGGATGGGAAAGAAAAAAGTGTTATTGGCCGGTGCGTTTGTGGCGATTGCGATGCTATCAGGTGGCGTAGTTTCTTATGAGATGAATAAAAGTTCAGTGGAAGTCAAGGGGGCAGTGCAAGCGAAGATTGTAGACACGGTACAGTCAGAGAACGAGAATACGGCACAGGTAGTGAACGGGAAGACGGCACAGGTAGAGATTAAGAGTGCGGTTCAGACAGATAAAGTCGCGTTTTCCTGTGGGATTCCGGGATGTACACAGACAGAAGTACACCAGCACGGTCTTTGTGGAATTGACGGCTGCACGCAGATCGGGGAGCACAGCCACGGCATATGCAGTGTAGTAGGGTGTCCGGAAACAGAAGTGCATGTACATAACGGAGAGTATTATTATCCACACAGCACAGGTGACGGGCACGCATACCATAATTGCGGGGTGTCAGGCTGCACGGTGGAAACTGCCCATACACATGGAGCTTGCGGAATTGACGGCTGCACGCAAATCGGAGAGCACAGCCACGGCATATGTAGTGTAGCAGGGTGTACGGAAACAGGAGTGCATGTGCATAACGGAGAATACTGTTACCCACACAGTGCAGATGATGGGCATGCATATCATAATTGCGGGGTAGCGGGTTGCACCCAGACTGGAGACCATACGCATAACTCCTGTGGGGTAGCGGGTTGCACCCAGACTGGAGACCATACGCATAACTCCTGTGGGGTAGCGGGTTGCACCCAGACTGGAGACCATACGCATAACTCCTGCGGAGTAGCGGGCTGTACCCAGACTGGAGACCATACGCATAATTCCTGTGGAGTAGCGGGCTGCACCCAGACTGGAGACCATACGCATAACTCCTGCGGAGTAGCGGGCTGCACCCAGACTGGAGACCATACGCATAACTCCTGTGGGGTAGCGGGTTGCACCCAGACTGGAGAGCACAGTCATGGAGGAAACGGCGGGGGTCATCATCAGTCTGGTCATGGAGGCGGCCATCATTGAGGGTCAAATCCGAGGTTATGAAAAAAGTCTGTAAATATGATTCTTCTATGATAATGATGGGCGAAAGGCTTGAGGATAAGCTTTTCGCCCTTGTTTTATTTTTGCCGGATGGGCGATAGAAGGGGCATTCCGTAAACTGAAATATACAATCGGATTAAGTAATTTTCAGACTTTATCATTCCCAGTCCCTGTGTTACAATAAGTTTATTAGGAGAAAAGGGGGAAATACAAATGTTACTATGTATTGAAGAAGCTCCATGCAGAGTCTTTTAGGATAGGGCAGCATGGAGCAGGATAACTATCCTGGGACTTTGCGAAATACGGGAAAATATCGAATACCTTAAGGAGCAAAGTCTATATGAAAAATTATAAAAATACATTATTGGAAATGCGGACATTCTTGTTGCTTTGGATTACCCAGGCATTTTCCGGCTTGGGAAGCAGTATGACAAGCTATGCCCTGGTGGTCTGGTCTTACAGCCAGGAGGGGTCAGCGCTTAAGACAGCGCTTTTGATGGTTTGTTCTTATGCCCCCTATGTTATATTCTCTATATTTGCAGGGGCATTGAGTGATCGGTGGGACAAAAAGAAAACCATGCTGGTTTGTGATACGATTGCAGCGGCAACTACGGTTGTTACCTTAATTTTATTGCAAAAGGGGCAGCTTCAAATCTGGCATCTGTATCTTTTAAATGTAGTCATCGGGCTGATGAATACGGTGCAGCAGCCTGCGTCGGAGGTGGCGGTGACAAGGGTGCTTCCTGAGAAGCACTATCAGAAAGTCGGCGGATTGCGCTATTTTTCCAACGCATTAAATTCTATTCTGACGCCGATTATTGCGACGGCTGTTTTAGGGCTTGCAGGCATGAATGTTGTGTTTGCTTTCGATTTGTTTACCTTTACGGTGGCATTCCTCGTACTTGCCTTTGCAATACGGATACCGAAGGGCGGAGAGAAAGTGCAGAAACAGGAAAGCCTCAGAACCTCCGCAAAGCAGGGAATTGTTTACCTGAAAAAGGAACGGGGTATTCTGGATTTAATTTTCTTCCTGGCAGCAATTAATCTGGTGGCATCTGTTTATGATGCGGCGTTTCCTGCCATGCTTTTATCGAGAGAGGGCGGAAGTGAGAAAGTCCTTGGAATGGTCAATGCGGTCATTGGAATATCCACGTTGGCGGGAAGCATTCTTGCCTCCCTTATGAAAACACCGAAAAGCCGGGTGCGGGTCATCTGCAACTGCCTGCTGTTTTCCATGAGCTTTGAGAACTTTATGCTGGCATTAGGACGGACTCCGCCGGTATGGTGTATTGGCGGTTTCCTCGGATGGATTGCAATACCGCTGATGAATACAAATCTGGATGCAATTATGCGCCTGAAGGTGCCGGAGGAAATGCAGGGAAGAGTGTATTCCGTGCGGAATTCTTTCCAGTTTTTTACGATTCCGGTGGGATATTTCTTAGGAGGACTGCTGGTGGATAAAGTGTTTGAACCACTGATGGCAGCCTGCAGCAGTGACAGCATTCTAATCCGGCTGTTCGGGCAGGGGAAAGGCTCGGGAGCAGCGTTTTTGTTTTTCGTGATTGCCTTTGCAGGGATTGCGGTGTGTCTGTATTTTCGGCATGATAAACATATTTGGGAATTGGAGAAATAAGAAAACAGCCGTCCCCCCCCTTGACGGGGGCAGGGCGGCTGTTTTTTTATTTCTACTGAAAATATGCGTGGTAAAGACGGATGAGACGTTGCTTACCACAAGCTCCATTAAGATGGCACAAATGAATTTATTTCCACGGTCTGATGTTGTCAAGCCAGCCTTGATGCGACCAATATTGCCCGTCGAGGTATTCGGGGTCTGATTTATGTAATGATTTCTGCATAACACGGCAGAATGAAAACTTGACTTTGGTAATCAAATTTGTGTGTGCAGGTTTCGTGTAATCAATCTGTGCAAACTTTCGGGAAAGTCTTTTCACCTTTCTTGTAAGCTGGGATTGTTTCTTTTCAGAAAGCTTTTCCCAGACGATATCGCTCATCAATGCACCGGTAAATACCTCAATTTTGGATATACCCCACCAGGATAAACTATCCTTCATGTCTTTTGCAGCAGATTTTGCTCCTTGCCCTAAGCATTGTGTTAGGATGAACGCCCGCTTCCCAAACATTTCCGGAGCGGGGCGGTGTGGCAGCCAACGGTAGGCAAAATGGTCAAGGAATGTTTTCATGGCACCCGTAGCGTGAAACACATACGCCGGAGAGGTCATTACAATCAAATCCGCTTCCAAAAGTGATTTATCGATACTTCTTATTTTGTCTGCGTCTTTGCAGGTGCTTTCTCCCTTTAATATGCAGTTTGTGCACCCGGTGCAGAAGCTAGGACAAGCTTTTGGGAGATAGTATTCCGTGATGTTCGCTTTATCCCTGAACTCTGACAAAAAAATCTCCTTCAGCCGATAGGTCACTCCGTGCTTTTCTGTTCCGTTTATCACAGTAATATTCATTGATTATACCTCAAAAATATCGTGCAAGACCTGTGTATGAAATGCTTTGCGGCTTTTTCTTTCTCTAAGGTCAACACCCAGCATCTGGGATATGACTTCATACCGCAAAAATGTTTGCTGCATAACCGTAATCAAATAGAAGGTCTTTCGTTTTATGGCTGCTTCATCGAGGTCGGGGCGGCAAGCTGCAACAAGAGGCAAATACGCCGCATAAGTTCTGCTCGTATTGTCATTGCTTTTTGGTGTCTGCATATCGGTAAGAACAGAGATTTTGGATACAGAATAATGCTCAAACAGAAAATCAAGGGTCATATTGCCGAGATACTCCAGTTTCTCAAAGGGTGTAAGCCCCTCCGTTTTCTCCTGTATGTGCTGAAATTGCTCCACAATCCCGTTTATTATACGCTCAACGCATTGCTCAATGAGCTTATCCTTATTTCCGAAATGATAATTCACAAGACCTAATCCGACATTGGCTCTTTTGCATATCTCACGAATTGTAATTTCTTCCAAACGGTCACCGTTTTCTTCGATGAGTTCAATCGTTGCCTGTATGATTGCTTCTTTATTGTCCATAGGATACCTCTTTTTTGAACGTTGTTCAAATTTATTGTATCGAACAACGTTCAAAAAGTCAAGAGGGTAAGAAAAACAAATGGAATATGTAATGCTTTTAGGTGTCAAAACGCCTTACGCTGATTTTTCTTTTGCTAAATAAAGCAAAATCTTGCATAAAAGATGGAAACCCGGCAAAATTGTGATAAAATATAACTATGTGTTTCGCATAAGGGCTGAAACAGAACTGGAGGAACCTGTGATATGAAAATCCGCTGCGTCTGGGAACATAATCAAAATGGCAGTATTGTATATTCCGTGGATTATATTGGGGCATATACCCGCGGAGAAAATTTAGAGATCGCACTGCAAAAAATGCCCCGTGAAATAGCCTCATATTCTGCATGGTCAGATGCAGCAGTCGAAACCATGGACATGCAAATTGTGCAGGAAAAAATATCCGGGCTTCAGATATGCGACGCCGATTCCGATGTGATTTTTGAGGAAGAACGGAAGCCTCTGATACCGGAGGAATATGACCGTCTAAAGTCGCTGGCATTAAAATCGGCAGCGGATTTTCAGAAGTTATACGAAGCGATTCCCGATAAACAGAAAAGCGTTTTACCCCGTAGAAAGACCTTTTATGGAGAGATTCCAAGAACGGCGGAAGAAATGTACCAGCATACAAAAAACGTAAACGATTATTATTTCGGGGAAATCGGAGTGAATGCAGACAACCGGGGCACTATTTTAGAATGCCGGGAAAAGGGGTTTGCGCTCCTAGAAAAGACGCCGGATTTTCTGGAAAATAAAGTATGGCTGGGCAGCTATGAGGAGGAGTGGTCGCTGCGGAAGGTTTTCCGGCGCTTTCTCTGGCATGACCGCATTCACGGAAAAGCCATGTACCGCATGGCGCTTAAGACCTTTGGAGAAGGAAGCGTGCCCAATATTTACAAATTTCAGCTTTAAGAGGAAAAACCTATGGAACTGCCATACGAAGAGGAACTCGGGGTACCCTATCTCGGGCGCATTTTTGATAAGACAAGTGAATGCTATAAATTTTTCTGGTTTCAGGCAATCCTGACAAAATTAGAAGAGGGAAAGTCCGTCTTTACCTTTGAGGAACTGGTGGACGAAATGATAGCGGCGGCATGGTACATGGTGTCGGAATACCATCTGAATTTAGGACCGAAGGACAATCTGGAAAAGGCAGTCCTCCACATCCATGAAACCACCAATATAAAGCCTTCCGAAAAGAAATCGGAAATCCTGCGTTATCTCCGGGACTGCCGTGATAAAGAAGTACTTACGATAAAAAAGACATTGATAAAAAATGTTCCCTACCGCCTGCAGGCACCCTTTATGCCGGAGGTGAGCAACAAAGAATTAGACAGCCGTATGGAGGATAGGATTCGCAGAATTAATGAGCAGAAACATCTGATTTATTATTTTAACAGATACAACGGACTGCGCACCACCATTCATATCCAGTCGGAATGGCAGTTATATTTTCGGAAAAACCGGGAAATTATCAAAGGCTGGCTGCAATATCACATGATAACCTATCTCCAAAAGCGCAATCCAAGCGTGCCGGGAATTGCAAACAAACTCAGCCCGCCGCAGACACGGGATTTAGAGAAGGTTATTAAATACTGGCGGCTTATTATGGAACTTCGCCCTGTTCATGAAATATTTCATCACGAAATGGTGACGGAGAAGGAACTGTCCATCGACCATTTTGTACCGTGGTCTTATGTGGCGCATGACGAATTTTGGAATCTGCACCCTACCACAAGAAGCATCAATAGTAAGAAGAGTAACTATCTGCCGGACTGGGAAAGTTATTTTCCTCTCTTTGGAGAGCAGGAATATATTTCTTATCAGATGATGTGGGAATATGAAGCAGTGCACCGGGAGTTTGATAAATGTGCCAAAGAGCACCTGAATAATAGCGACATCCGGCACCGCCTGTACCGCCAGAGCTTATCGGAAACAGAGTTTAAAGGACAGCTCAAAGATGTGATAGAGCCTGTCTACCATGCCGCAAAAAACAGCGGTTTCGGGAACTGGGTTTTTACGGAAAATTAGTGTAACACCAGTATGTCGGCAGACAGATATTCAGCCGGACGGCAGTTCGGAATAAAAGTAACAAATGAAATATTTTTGAAAGGGGTGAGCTCTCCGTGAGACAGAAGCGAGGTAACAACTCAGTACAGTTGAGGAAAAACTGTTAGCAGATTGTGCTGAGGAAAAAGAAACTTGCTGGCAGTCACAACTGTACGGATTTTGGAAAGAGCAGGAGCAAATGTTTCAACCAAAAGAAAAGGAGTACAGTTATGCGTTACATGAAAGCGGTATTAAAGAAAAATAAAGTTATGGTGCTTGCCTATTTGCTCGTCGGCTTAGGCAATGCTTTTTTGGAAAATTTCAAGGCGGATTTTTACCGGAGAATCGTAGACGGACTTGCGGAGCGAAATCTTGCATTGACAGGCATTTTGCTGTATGGTGCAATCCTCAGTGTAAATTATCTTTTAAATTATGCAGAGGAGTATCCGGCAAAAAAATTGCAGCATGGCATCTATCTGGATTTTAAACTACTGGCTCTTGAAAAAATCAGCCGTATTGATTATCAGGAGTATCAGAAAAACGGCACGGGAAAACTGGTGCAGCGGATAGAAAACGGAGCGGAAGCGGGAAAAAATGTTCTATATGATTTCTGGTTCTGTGTGTTTCGGCAGCTTCTTCCAACCATAGGCTTTGCCCTGTATTTTATCTGGAATATCAGTCCAGCGGTGACAGGAATGATTTTATCCGGCTATCTTTTTATTTTCCTTGTGACGAATATTTTGTTAAAAGTACTGTACCGTTTAAAAGAAAGAATATTAAACGAGGAGGAACGATTGAATCATTTCCTTGTCAGAGGTTTTATGGAAATGCTGGTGTTTCGCATGGAACGTCAATTTCCCGGAGAAATCAAAAAGGCGAAGGCTGCAAAGGAAGAGATTGTTTCTTCAAAGGTAAAAATGAACCTGATACACGAAGCATTTTTCACTGTTTTTGCATTGTTAGTGGCGGCGTTGGATATCGGTATTCTGATTTATGTCTGGAGTAGTCAGGATATTTCCGTCGGCTCCGCGGTGGCATTACTTATGCTAATTGAAAATGCCTATACACCCATTGCTATTTTTAACGTGCTCTATGTGCAGTATAAACTTGATAAGTCAGCCTACCGCAGATACGCAGAGTTTTTACAGACAAAAGAGGATACTAGGTTAGAACAGGGAAGTTCCATTGCAAATCTGCAGGGAGAAATCTGTGTCAGAAATCTTACGTTTTCCTATAAAGGGAACGTTAATGAAGAAGGAAAACTGCTGAAAAATGTTTCCTTCGCCATCGGGAAAGGGGAGAAAGTAGCATTCGTAGGGGAGAGCGGTTCAGGTAAATCCACGTTGGCAAAGCTGCTGGCAGGACTTTTAAAATATGAGGACGGAAGCATTCAGATAGACGGAAAAGAATTAAAGGAACTGAAACTGAATAACCTCTACGGCAGCTTCAATTATCTCTCACAGGACGCTCCGGTTTTTGACGGAACCCTTCGGGAAAATCTGGTGTTTGGAAAGAATGTGCCGGAAGAAAAATTGAATGAGGCAATGGAAAAAATGCAGCTGTCCTCATTACTTGGAAATCTGAAAAATGGTCTGGACACGGAAATCGGAGAACGGGGCACCGCATTATCCGGCGGGGAAAAACAGCGTCTTGCGATGGCACGCCTGCTGTTAAAGGAAAATCATGTTTCCGGTATCACCATTTTAGATGAAGCAACCTCCGCTATGGATAACCTGACAGAAAAACAGGTGATGGCAGAAATTCTCTGCCATTTTAAAAATCAGACCGTCATTGCCATCGCCCACCGATTAAATTCCGTTGCGGATTTTGACAAAATTCTGGTATTTTATCAGGGAAAAATCATAGGGCAGGGAACTTTTGTGGAATTGATGAAAAATAATGTTTATTTCCAAAAACTCTATTTGACCGGTCAACAGTCGGAACAGAGAGAATAAAAAAATCAGGCAGGAGTTACGCCTGCAATGGGAAGTGTAGGAACACGAAAATTGAAAAATAATTAAAAAACGAGGATCTGACGGGAGAGGAGAAAACAGATGAGCGAAATCATCAAAAATTACCGTGACAACGAATCCTTACGCCAAAGCTTTAACCGGTTGGCGGAAACCACCTTCGATCTGAATTTCGAGGACTGGTACAAAAACGGATTTTGGGGAGAACACTATATCCCTTATTCCATCGTTCATGAAGGGCAAGTAGCCGCCAACGTTTCCGTCAACATTATGGCCATGAATTGGAATGGAACAATAAAACATTACATTCAGCTAGGAACTGTAATGACAGCCGAACCTTATCGAAAACAGGGCTTGATACGCGAAATTATGCAGGAAATCGACAAAGACTACGGAGAAAAGGCAGATGGTTTCTATCTTTTTGCCAACGACAGCGTCCTTGATTTTTATCCAAAATTCGGCTACCGCAAAGCAAAGGAATACCAATATTCCAAGGCTGTCTCTTCCACCGGAAACGCTGCGATGAAACCGGTCCCCATGAAAGAAAAATCTCACTGGAAAAGGTTAGAACATGCAATCCGAACCAGTACCTTTCAAGGGCAGTTCGACATGACAGACAACAGCGGATTATTTATGTTCTATGTAACAAAATTCATGCAGGAAAACGTCTATCATGACGAAGCCACAGATACCTATGCCATCGCAGAAATAGAAGACGGCGAATTGTTGCTGCACGCTGTATTTTCTCAGAGCAAAATTGTACTGGAAGAAACCATAAAAGCATTCAGCAGAGACATAAACAAAGTTACTCTGGGATTTACTCCATCAGACCTAACTGGGTACGAATGCAGCGAACGAAAGGAAGAGGACACCACTCTTTTTGTAAAAGGCGAAGATTTCATCACCTTTGAAAAACAACATTTCATGTTCCCCACATTGTCCCACGCATAAACTTTTTAAACTCCGTCCGATGTCTTTGGGGATGTCCGCCTACCGGATAATGATATTGGCGCAATTTAAGTCCCCGCCTAAATCGTAGACGGTTCCGCTGGTAAGTCCCACCACCACAGGCCTTAAGATATAGTGGGGATTATTTTTCACCACCTTTGCACTCTCACCGTTGCTGAGTTCTACGATGGTGTCCACCGGGTACAAAATCATACTTTCTAAGAAGCTTTTCATGGCGTTCATGTCCAGCTCGGCGGTCATGGACATAATCATTTCCACGGCGTCACGCTGGGAGAAAGCGGCTTTGTAGGGGCGCTCCGTCACCAGTGCGTCATAGATGTCCGCCACGGATAAAATTTTTGCATAGGGGCAGATTTTTTCGGCAGGCATTTTCATGGGATAGCCGGAGCCGTTGATTTTTTCGTGGTGCTGCAGCACGCCTAAGGACACGGCGGGTCCGAAATCATTCCGGTCCTTAATCAGCTCATAACTATACACCGGGTGCTGCTTCATAATGGCAAATTCGTTGTCGTCTAAGCGCCCCGGTTTATTTAAAATTTCGGTGGGTATTTTTATTTTTCCCACGTCATGGAGAAGCCCGGCCACGCCGATTTCCCGAATTTGCGCCTTGGGAAGCCCCTGTTTTTTGGCAACGATCATGGCAATGGTGGCAACGTCCACGCTGTGCTTGAAGGTGTATTCGTCGCTGGTTTTTAAAGCGCTGATGTCAATGGCGATGGCGTTGTTGGATTCGATGGTGGCAAGCAGGTCGTTTGCGATACTGTCGGTGGTGTCTGATAATTCTTTTGATTCGGCATTGTTGTAAACGAACTGAATCCCCTCCGCCACGCGCTTCCGTACACTGTCGGACAGAGTAACCTTGGCACGGTCGTCGGTGTGGAGCTTTTCGATATTTCTCTGGGCGGCGGGAGAGATGGGAGGTGCCGTTTCTTCCGGCTCATATTCCCCGTCCTGAATGTAGACGCTCATGATCCCAAGCTTAAGCAAAGAATCTATGACGTATTCATCTAAAACAGCGCCCCGCGCCACAAGGTTGCGTCCTAGGCGGTCAACCACTGCATGGTCTATTTTCATGCCGGGTTTTAATTGTCTGGTTCTTACAAATTTTCTGCGAATCAAAATACTTCCCCCCCAAAAGTTCTTACTTAAGTACTATTTTACATGTTTTTCTCTATTCTTCCAGTACTTTTTCAAAAAGAGTTGTCTTTTCTTCAAAATTTTTTTTGCGCAATTACCATTGTGCATTTGCGGGGGGTGGGATATAATAACGGGAGGTTACATATTCGTGCCGGTACATGAATGTCTTGCCTGCTTATCAATGAGGCAGGACACTGGCAGGAAAAAAGTAACGATTAAGGGACAAAGGGGAAGGGAAATGTCAGAAAAAATTGAATTTTGGGATATCTATGACGGAAATAAACAGCCCACCGGGCGCACCATGAAACGGAACGACTGGTGTTTAAGGGAAGGGGAATACCATCTGACCGTCCTTGGCGTCATTGCTGCCGGGGACGGCAGGTTTTTGATTACGAAACGGGTGATGACAAAATCCTGGGCACCGGGCTGGTGGGAAGTTTCTGGCGGTGCGGCTCTGGCAGGGGAATCTTCGAAAGACGCAGTAGTGAGGGAGGTGAAGGAAGAAACGGGGCTTGACGTGTCGGACTGGGACGGCGGCTATGTCTTTTCCTATAAGAGAGAGAATCCGGGGGAGGGGGACAACTACTTTGTAGATGTGTACCGCTTTACCGGAGATTTTAGGGAAGAGGACATCAAACTGCAGGAGGAAGAAACCGCAGGCTATCGTCTGGTGTCAAAGGAGGAAATTGAGAGCCTTGCGAAAGAGGGAATTTTTCTGCATTATGACAGCATAAAGGAAGTCTTTGAGGGATAAGACGGAGGAAAAGAATATGGAACATTTAGATATCATTGTATACCGGAAAAAGGAACTGTGGTTGGGCATCCTAATAAAACTGGCGGCAATCACAGCATCAGTTTACGGCATGTACCGTTCTATGAAAAATATGATGTCCTGGACGTATTTTGCAAATCTTTCCAATGTATTTATTGATGCGGCGCTTCTGCTTTTTCTTGTGACGGATATGATACTTTTGTTTTCTAAAGGGGAACGTGTATATAAAAGAAACTGGCAGTATATTATAAAATATATGGCGACCATCAGTATTACCCTGACATTTTTTATTTACCTGACAATTTTGGCGCCCACATCCGCAAACGGGTTTGTCCATGCGTATCTGCAGAATGGGGCCGGCAGCTTATGCGTGCATCTTATTACACCTGTGCTGGCAATTCTGGATTTTATTCTGTTTGATTACCGTTATCAGTCTAATAAATTACATGTTATTTTTGCCGTGATACCGGTCCTTTTGTATGTGGCGTTTGTGGTGATTGCGGCAGGACTGGGACTTCGCTGGGATACGAAGTATGCGCCCTACAATTTTTTAAATTTTGGTGCACCCACCGGATGGTTTGGTTTTGACTTAAGTCTAATGGGATCCGAAACCCTTGGAGTAGGGGTGTGCTATATAATAATAGCATTGCTGGTGATTTCCCTTGGGATTGGGCGTGGTTATCTGGTATTAAAAGACCGGAAACAGAAAAGAATGAGACAAAAGGCAAGAAAGCGGTAATAAAATGGAAAAAGAGTTTGTCATTTATAATTATCATGCCCATACCGCAAGATGTCAGCATGCCACCGGCACAGAGCGGGAATATGTGGAGGCGGCAATCGGTATGGGGATTAAAAAGTTCGGGTTTTCCGACCATATTCCCTGCCCCTTTTCCGGGGGCTATGTTTCCGGGATACGGATGCGGATGGAGGAGGCGGAAGGCTATGTGTCCTGCATTCGGCAGCTGGCGAGGGAATACCGTGACAAAATCCGGCTTTTCGTAGGTTTTGAGGCGGAATATATCCCGGAATTTTATGAAAAGCAGATGGAAATGGCACGAAGCCTCGGCTGTGATTACCTGATTATGGGACAGCACTTTTGGGACAGTGAAGAGAAGGGACCCTATGCGGGAGCGGCAACGAAGGAGGAGAGCCGAATCTGCGCCTATGTGGATTCTGTGATTGCGGGAATGAAAACGGGCAGTTATTCCTATCTGGCACACCCGGATTTAATCAATTATCAGGGAGAGCCTGGGGTATATGACAGGGAAATGAGGAGGCTCTGCCTTGCCATGAAGGAACTGGGGATACCGTTAGAAATCAATGTGCTTGGAATGCAGACCGGCAGAAATTATCCCAACGAGCGTTTCTGGGAGCTGGCAGGGGAAATTGGCAATGATGTGGTGTTTGGATTAGACGCCCACAAGGCAGACGGGGTCAGGGATATTAAAAGCTACAGGAAATGTGCTGACCTGGCAGAGCGTTTCGGCTTGAAGATATTAGAAGATGTTACTTTAAAAAGACCGTAAAAACGACTGGTATAAGAAAGGATAGTCTTATGCCAGTCGTTTTTTTGCAGGGGCGAAGAACAGAATTTTGTTGAAAGGAAAAAAAGGAACGGGTATAATTATTTAAAAAGGGAAAGTGTGTTAAAAAGACAGGACAGGAAAAAACAGGCGGGGGAAGAAGAATGTTTTTATACTGATGGAAGGAATTAGGTATGAAGTTAAATGAGGGATTAATCTATACGAATGAGAATTGTATCGGCTGCAACCGGTGCATTTCAGGTTGTCCTGTGTTAGGCGCGAATATTTCCGTGAGAAAAAACGGAAAGAATCAGATTCATGTGGATGATGAAAAATGTCTGCACTGCGGACGGTGCCTGGAAACCTGTCATCACAACGCCAGGGAATACAGGGACGACACGAAGGTATTTTTGGAGGATTTGCGGGGCGGACAGCCGATTTCACTTGTTGTAGCCCCCTCTTTTTTTTCCGGCTTCAGAAGCACCGCAAACCGAATGCGAAGATACCGGAGGAGGAAAATCCCTATCTGCCGGAGCTGCCCTTAGAGGAACGGCGCAGAAGGCTTAAAGAAAGGTTTGGGGAGTTGGATATCCGGGATTTTGCCTGCGGCTATAACAGAATTGAAAATTGTGTGCATTATGTAAAAGATGAGAATTTCAGAATTTCCATGATTGACATCAGAAGCGGCATTCCCAATTACAATGCTTATCTGAATTTTACGGAGCGTCTGCTGAATGAGGGGAAACTGGCAGAGTACAGCACCATTTATTTTAATATCAATAACTTTAAGTTTATTAACCAGAAGTTCGGTTTCCGTCAGGGTGATGCGGCATTGCGGGAATACTGTGCCGCGGTGGCGGAGATGGCGACAGCGGAGGAATTAGTGGCGCTAGTGGGCGGCAATAACTTTGTGGGAGTAATCCGCAGGGAACGGTTAGAACTGATTCTTAAGGCGTTAAAGGCAGTTCCGGTTTCCTGTATCAAGGAGCCCATTACCGGGAAAAAGGTTTTTATTTCCGCCAGAGTTGCCATTTACATGCCGGACGGCACGGATACTTCGCCCCAGATGATAATGGAAAAGCTGTCTACCACTTATGATGAAATCAACCGGGAGCAGAATCAAACGGTGCGCTATTATGACGAGAAAATCCGTAAACGGAAAATCCGCGAGGATTTGATTATGCACGCCATCGAGCCGGCATTAGAGGCGGGGGAATTTGAGGTGTATTACCAGCCCAAGGTTTCCATGAAAACACGGAAAATTACCGGGGCAGAGGCACTGATACGCTGGAACCATGACGGAAAAGTGGTTTCTCCGGGAGAATTTATCCCTATTTGTGAGAAAACCGGACAGGTGCAGAAACTGGATTTCTACGTATTAGAAACAGTCTGCCGCCATATTAAGGAGTGGTTAGAGCGGGGAATTGAGGTGGTTACGGTATCGGTGAATTTCTCTAAACACCATTTTGTGGAGGATACGGTGGCGGAGTACATCAACCGTGTAGCGGAGAAATGGGGTATACCAAAGCAGCATTTGGAGATTGAATTTACGGAGACGGCTTATATTGAAGGCAGTAGGAATTTAAGTTCCAGCATTAACAAGCTGCATGGCTATGGCATATCTGCTTCCATGGACGATTTCGGAACGGGGTATTCCTCTTTAAGTATGTTACAGAATATGAGCTTTGACACATTAAAATTGGACAAGTCGTTTTTAGATAACGGGGCTGTGGACGAGAACCGTTCCCGGGTTGTCATTGGAAATATTATCCGCATGGCAAAGGAACTGGATATGTCCATTGTTTCCGAGGGTATTGAGACGGAGATGGAGCTGGAATACATGAAAGGGATGAACTGCGATATTGCCCAGGGATATCTGTTTGACAAGCCTCTGACTCATGATGAGTTTGAGAAGAGGCTTTTACAGACAGTCTATGAATAAAACTTAACTGGCATGGTTAAAAATTGCAAAACTGGTTATTTTGATAATACCATTTTCCTGTATAATGCGTTATAAACAAGAAAAAATGCAGGAAAGGGAAAATGGAAATGCAGGAAAACAGATATGATTTAAACAAACAGTTAGCACAGATGTTAAAGGGCGGTGTGATTATGGATGTCACCACCCCGGAGCAGGCAAAAATTGCAGAGGCGGCAGGCGCCTGTGCCGTTATGGCGTTAGAGCGTATTCCGGCGGATATCCGGGCGGCAGGCGGTGTATCCCGTATGAGCGACCCGAAAATGATTCGCGGCATCCAGGAGGCGGTTTCCATTCCGGTTATGGCAAAATGCCGCATCGGACATTTTGTGGAGGCACAGATTTTAGAGGCAATCGAGATTGATTATATTGATGAGAGCGAAGTGCTTTCCCCGGCGGACGACGTATATCATATCAATAAAACAGAATTTAAGGTTCCCTTCGTCTGCGGGGCGAAGGATTTAGGCGAAGCCCTTCGCCGGATTGCAGAGGGAGCGTCCATGATTCGTACCAAGGGAGAGCCGGGAACCGGAGATGTGGTGCAGGCAGTCCGTCATATGCGCATGATGAATTCCGAAATCCGCCGTATCCAGAACATGCGGAAGGATGAGCTTTTCGAGGCGGCAAAACAGCTTCAGGTGCCTTATGATTTGGTGGAGTACGTACATACCAACGGAAAGCTTCCGGTGGTCAACTTTGCAGCAGGAGGCGTGGCAACTCCTGCAGACGCAGCGCTGATGATGCAGCTTGGAGCGGAGGGCGTATTTGTAGGCTCCGGTATCTTTAAATCCGGTGACCCGGCAAAACGTGCGGCAGCCATTGTAAAAGCAGTGACCAACTATAACGATGCAAAATTAATCGCAGAGCTTTCCACCGATTTAGGAGAAGCGATGGTAGGTATCAATGAGCAGGAAATCGCACTTCTGATGGCTGAGAGGGGCAAATAATGGTAGTGGCAATTTTAGCCCTCCAGGGTGCTTTTGTGGAGCATGGATATATGCTTGACCGCCTTGGGGCAGAGCACTTTGAGATACGGCAGAAAAAAGATTTAGACCGGCCCTTTGACGCCCTGATTCTTCCCGGCGGAGAGAGCACGGTGATGGGAAAGCTGCTGCGGGAAGAGGGAATGCTTGAGATTTTGCAGGAAAAAATCAATGCCGGGCTTCCGGTGTTCGGAACCTGTGCCGGGCTGATTCTTCTGGCAAAGGAAGTGGCGGAGGATAAGACGTACCTCGGCACCATGAATATCCGGGTGAAAAGAAATGCCTATGGTAGACAGCTCGGCAGCTTCTATACGGAAGAAGAAGTAAAAGGTTTGGGAAAGGTTCCCATGACCTTTATCCGTGCCCCTTATATTGAAAAAGTGATGGAGGGGGCTGAGATTCTTGCGGAGGTAAACGGCAGGATTGTGGCTGCAAGGCAGGGAAAGCAGCTGGTAACGGCATTCCACCCGGAATTAAATGAGGATGTGTCGGTGCATAAGTATTTTTTGGAAATGGCAGGAATGAAGTTTTAAGAGACGGACAGGGAGAGCAGGGCTCTCCCTGTTTGCTGTAGATGCTACAGTGTTTTTTATATCTCATTTAAACCACAATTTTTACTTGTGCCGGAAAGAAAATGGTGGTAATCTATTTTCGAAATTGTACGCAGCCATTGCCTAAATGCGGCAGTGGCTGCGGAAAAGAACAGGAGGAAAACATGAAGGAATTTTTATATGGAATCATAGATTTGATTGCCCGGATACACAGTAAGCTTTTAACGCTCAATGATGCGTATGAATACAATTTTACCGATAAGGAGCTGCATTTTCTGGTTATCGGCATCCTTGGTATGGCGCTTATTTTTGTCATCTACCCGCTGTTTAAATGGCTGGCCAACCATGACCATGTGATGGTGGTGGCGTGGATTTATGTCTTTACGCTGATTATCGTAATCACTTTTGCCATTGAAATCGGGCAGAAAGTCAGCAATACCGGAAATATGGAATTTGCGGATATTATGTTCGGTGTTATCGGGTTTATTGTCATGTTCTTTATTTTCAGCATTATCCGCGAGATTTATAAGGCAATCCGCAGCCTGATACGGACAGCGCTGGAAAAGGAGAGCAAAACGAAAAGAAAGGCACGCAGGGCTGACGTGGAGGATTTCGGGGACGAGGACTAGTGTACTGTCTGGATAGTCATGTTTCGCTGTTTCAGGATAAGAAAATAGGAAAAGGAATAGATTAAGAGATGAATCAGGTGTTAAAAAGATTATTGGAAACATTAGCGGTTATAATGGGAAACTTCCTGTACGCATTCGGAATTGCAATGTTTATCCTGCCCGGCGGGCTGATTACCGGGGGAACAACGGGTATTGCGCTCTTTGTCAATCACGTGACAGAGCTTCCGGTGTCGGTATTTGTATTTGTTTTTAATGCGGCAATGTTTTTGTTGGGACTGGCTGTTTTTGGCTGGAAGTTTGCGGCAAATACGATTATCAGTACGTTTAGCTACCCCATCGCATTAGAGATAATCACAAGGTTGCTGGGAGATTACCGGATAACGGAGGATTTGATACTTTGTACTGTGTTCGGCGGTATTTGCGTCGGCGGTGCCATGGGACTGGTGCTTCGGATGGGTGCCTCCACCGGGGGGATGGATATTCCGCCGCTGATTCTCAAAAAATATTTTAAAATTCCGGTATCCCGGTCTATCTATGTGTTTGATATGCTTATCTTATTATTGCAGGCATTCAAAAGCACCGGGGAACAGATTTTATACGGACTCTTGCTGATTATTGTGTACAGCGTGGTGCTGGATAAATGTCTGATGTTAGGGACAGCGAAAATGCAGATTAAGGTGATCAGCAGCCGGATAGAGGAAATACGTTCCGCCGTTTTGACGGATATTGACCGGGGCGTCACCCTTTTAAACAGTGAAACCGGGTATCTGGGAAAAGAAACCCGAATGCTTCTCACGGTGGTTTCCATGAGGGAACTGGCAAGGACGGAAAAACTGATTCATCAAGTAGACCCGGAGGCGTTTGTTATTATTAACCGTGTCAGCGAGGTTTCGGGCAGAGGATTTTCCAGCAAAAAACGCTATTTAGAAGACGCAGAAAAGAGGCAGGCACTATGACACTGCAGCAGTTAAAATATGCACTGACTATTGCAGAATGCGGTTCCATGAACGAGGCGGCAAAACAGCTGTTTCTTTCCCAGCCCAGCCTGTCGGAAAATATGAAGGAATTAGAGACGGAAATCGGATTACAGATTTTTCTGCGCTCTAACCGTGGCATTGTGATTACCCCGGAGGGGGAGGAATTTTTAGGCTATGCCAGGCAGGTGACGGAGCAGTTCGGCCTGCTGTCTGCAAAATATATAGAAAAGAAAGTGAAGGAAAGATTCAGCGTATCCATGCAGCATTACACCTTTGCGGTGAAAGCCTTTGTGGAGACCGTGAAGGCGGTGGGGATGGAGCAGTATGAGTTTGCGGTACATGAAACTACCACCTATGACGTAATCGAAAATGTAAAAAATTTTAAGAGTGAAATCGGTGTGCTTTATCTCAATGATTTCAATGAGAAGGTGATGACGAAAATCATCCGGGAAAACGGTCTGGAATTTGTGGAGTTATTCTGCTGTGACACATACGTCTATCTGTGGTCGGGGCATCCCCTGGCGGGAAAAGAGAAGATTTCTATGGCGGAATTAGACCCATATCCCTGCCTTTCTTTTGACCAGGGGAAATATAATTCCCTGTATCTGGCGGAGGAAATGAAGAGCACTTATGAATATAAGCGGCTGATTAAGGCAAATGACCGTGCTACGCTGCTGAATCTGATGGTGGGGCTGAATGCTTATACGCTGTGCTCCGGCATGATTTGTCAGGAGCTGAACGGGGGAGATTATATTGCGATTCCGCTGGTGGAAAGCGAGCGGATGAGGCTGGGGTATGTGAAGCGCAAGGGGGCGAAGGTGAGTTATATTGGGGAGAGGTATATTGGGGAGTTGGAGAAGTATAAGGAGGAGGCCTAGGGGGCTTTTGATTCGTATCCTATAAGATTCGGGCGGCAAAAGGGGGCTGGTATTAAGGTGGTGAGGCAGGCTGCACAAAGGAGGCTCTGTTTTGGGGTTACGATGTACAGAGATAAGATGTTCTAAGAAATCTGCAGGAGGGGTTCGCGGAGGGACGTGAACGGTACAAAGCCGCCGTCCGTGGCGGCGTTGTACCTCACCCAGCCGTCCGTGGCTGGGTGTCACTGGGGGCTTAGCAGATTTCTAAGAACATCTAATCTCTTCCCATAGTAACCCCAGAACAGAGCCTCCTTTGTGCAGCCTGCCGATACAGGTTAATGGGCAGCCCCTTTTGCCGCCCGAATCTTATGGGTGTTGGCGGTGGGAGGGTGGGGAGGTTTTGTGAGGTTTTTTGCAGTCTGAATCTTATGCAGGGGAAACGGTGGTAAAATTGGTTATAGGTTTTGACTATAATGGGCTCAAGGGTTTTGATATTAACACTTTCTTTTATGTTTTGTTAGAATAAGTTTATCAAAAGGAAATGCGAATTGAGAAAATGTCAGGAAAGGAGAAATCAGAGATGTATACAAATCAGATACTTATCAACACTATGAATAGGGACAGTAGAAGGATGTGCATGTGTGAATACATGTGTCTTATTTGTATGCGGCGAAGGCTCTGATTTTTTGATTTATGGTTTACATAAAAAAACGAAGGAGCAGACACGCCGCAGAGAGTGTCTGCTCCTTTGTTTTTATGAAAATCAGTAACGTAATGAAACGATATTTTTTATAAAAAGTTTTTGCCAGTAACTGAGATTGGCGGATTGCACCGGGCAGGGGCGGGATTTGTGACTATGGGAGGAGATTAGATGTTCTTGGAAATCTGCCCGATACTCAGTGACACCCAGCCCGGATGGCTGGGTGAGGTACAATGGAGCCATGGAGGGCGACTTGTACCGTTCACGTCTCTTTGCGATAACCTTCCGCAGATTTCCTAGAACATCTTATCTCCGTACATTGGAATAAACCCCGCCCCTGCCCGGTGCAATCCGCCTCCACAACCTAAAAAAACTTTTCCCACCCCGAATTTGTAAAAACCAAGAAAGGAATTATTTCCCATGCCAGCAATAACAGTCACTCACTTAACCAAAACCTTCCACCAAAAAGGCCAAACAGTAGAAGCCCTCAAAGACATCAGTCTCACAATAGAAACCGGCGACATCTACGGCATTATCGGCATGTCCGGTGCAGGAAAGAGCACTCTGGTGCGCTGCTTTAACTATCTGGAAAAACCCACCTCCGGCGAAGTCTGTGTGGAGGGCAAAAATTTAGGAACATTAAACGAAAAACAACTTCGCACCGAGCGCACCAACATTGCCATGATATTCCAACATTTTAACCTGTTAATGCAGAAAAGCGTGCTGGACAACGTCTGTTTCCCCATGCAGCTTCAGCGAAAAAAGAAAAAAGAGACAAGGCAGCGTGCCATGGAACTGCTAAAAACCGTGGGACTAGAGGAAAAGGCAAATGCCTACCCCGCCCAGCTTTCCGGCGGGCAGAAGCAGAGGGTTGCCATTGCAAGGGCATTGGCGTCCGAACCGAACATACTGCTCTGCGACGAAGCCACCAGCGCCTTAGACCCCCAGACCACCGCTTCCATTTTGGCACTGTTAAAAGAAATTAACCGGAAATTCGGTATCACGATTGTAATTATCACTCACCAGATGTCGGTCATCCGTGAAATCTGCAGTCACGTAGCAATTATAGAAAAGGGAAGTTTAGTGGAGAGTGGCACGGTGGAGGAAATCTTCGCCCACCCGAAATCCGTGGCAGGACGGGAGCTCATATTAAAGGATCTGCCGGAGGGTGGTACGGCGGAAATTCAGGGCGAATGGCAGGGAGAAAGGCGGCAGAGGGAGCGGCTTGCGGGAGATAAAAAGCTTCGGATAGTTTTTTCGGAAAATTCAGCTTTTGAGCCTGTCATTGCCAACATGGTGCTGAAATTCGGAGCTCCCGTGAACATCCTGCGTGCCGACACCAAAAATGTGGCAGGAGTGGCAAAGGGAGAAATGATTTTGGGGCTGCCCCAGGAAAAAAATTTACAGAGAGAGATGGAACGGTATTTATGGGAAAAAGGTTTGGAAATCGAGGAGGTGACAGGAGATGTGGAATAGTCAGATTGTGATTATGCTATTAGAGGGAATCCGGGACACCCTGTATATGACCCTTGCTTCCACTTTGCTGGGCTATGTGTTCGGGCTGCCGATGGGAATTTTACTGGCGGTGACGGATAAAGAAGGAATTTGTCCCAACGCATTTTGCTATAAGGTGCTGGATGTAATCGCCAATATTGTGAGAAGTATCCCGTTTTTGATTTTACTGATACTTCTGATTCCCTTTACCAGGGCGCTGGTGGGAAAAAGCTATGGCTCCACGGCAACGATTGTCCCCCTGGTGATTGCGGCGGTTCCCTTTATTGCCAGAATGGTGGAAGCTTCCGTGAAAGAAGTGGACAGAGGCGTCATCGAGGCAGCCCGCTCTATGGGAGCAGGGAATTTTACCATTATTGTAAAAGTACTTTTGGTGGAGGCGAGGACATCTCTCATTGTGGGAAGTACCATAGCTCTGGGGACGATTTTAGGTTATTCCGCCATGGCGGGAACGGTAGGCGGAGGCGGACTTGGCGACATTGCAATCCGGTACGGTTACCACAGATATCAGGCGGACATTATGATTGTCACAGTCATTTTACTAATTATTTTAGTACAGATTTTTCAGACCGTGGGAATGAAAATCGCTTCCCGGCTGGATAAGCGGAAATGAAAGAGAGGAGAAATCTATTATGAAAAAGAGAATATTAACAAGCATTTTAGCGGGAGTATTGGTGTTAGGAGCATTGACAGGCTGTGGAAACAGCGGAACAGGAAATGCAGCGACAGACGGAAACAACGGTGCTTCAGGCAGCGAAACAGAAAACGCAGCGGAGAACAGCAAAGAGGAGGCGGTGACGGAAAACGGTGCAGCCACAGTGGGTACAGCCTCCGACACAGAGAACAAGGGAACGATTACAGTGGCAGCCTCCGCAACACCCCATGCGGAAATTTTAGAGCAGGCAAAGGAGATTTTAGCGGAACAGGGATGGAAATTGGAAATTACGGTGTTTGATGATTACATTCTTCCCAATGAGGTGGTGGAAAGCGGGGAATTTGACGCGAATTATTTTCAACATATTCCTTATCTGGAGAATTTTAACGCCGAGAGAGGCACCCATCTGGTTAATGCAGGAGGGATTCACTATGAGCCTTTCGGCATTTATCCGGGAACCAAAAGCAGCCTTTCGGAACTGGAGGAGGGAGATGTAATTGCCATTCCCAATGATACCACAAACGAAGCCAGGGCATTATTGCTGCTGGAGGATAACGGCATTATAAAATTAAAGAAAAACGCAGGCTTAGAGGCAACGATTAATGATATTGAAGAAAACCCGAAGAATATCAAAATCGAGGAGCTGGCGGCGGGGCAGTTGGCGAGAGTGGTTCCGGAGGTGGCATATGTGGTCTTAAACGGAAACTATGCCCTGCAGGCAGGATTTTCTGTGGCAAATGATGCCATTGCTTATGAGACTTCAGATTCAGAGGCGGCAAAAACCTATGTGAATGTCATTGCAGTCAAAGAAGGGAATGAAAACACCGAGGGTATCAAAGCCTTAGTAGAAGTCTTAAAATCAGATGCCATCAGGCAGTATATCAATGACACCTATGACGGGGCGGTGATACCGTTTGAAGGGTAAGGATTAACCAAGGGCGGCGTATTTATGCGCCGTTCGTCCTGCCGTACCGTTTAACCGGATTTTTAAGTGTCAATTCTTTTAAGTTCGTGAATATTTTTATTTCGATACACTAAATCATCTCTAATACTAAAGCCGATATTTTCCCAAAAACCATTTCCGATTTCATTTCTTTCAAAAGCCACTAATCCAACTTTGTTTATACCTTCTTTGTCTAAAGCGTTCATAGCATTATCTACAAGTTTTTTAGCTATTCCCCGATTCCTATAACTCGGTAAAACAGCCGTATGATGAATATAGCCTCTGCGCCCATCGTGGCCTGCCATAATCACTCCTATTATGATACCATCATCTTCTGCAACAAAACTTGATGTAGGGTTGCGTTTTAAATATTTATCAATTCCCTCTCTGCTATCATCTGTTGAATTAAGTCCCATTCCCGGCGTATTAATCCACAAATCATATATTCCATCATAATCCTTTATATTCATTAATCTAATTTTTATCATTACGTTCCTACCTCAAATCATGATTTATCAGCGGCTACATTATATCATAGTTATTTTAGCACGTCCATGAAAATGTATCGAAAATCTGTTCCTGCTTGTCCATACCTGCCCTTGTTATGCCTGTGCAACTGAGGTATAATAGGGGGCAGGTGAAATCTTGTCAGAACGTTCCCTGTGTATGATAGTAGTGGATTTAGAAAAAAGAATTTTTGAGCAGGTGGCAATAGCCTGAAAGAGAAAACGTCTGGTCAGATTAATGTTAAGAAAAAAAGGTACAGAGAGGAACAGATATGTTACAGGAGATAGCGGAGATTTCTGACGGAAAAATTTATGGGGTAAATGATATGGTAAAGGCAGCCTGCAACGATTGCGAGGGCTGCCATTCCTGCTGTGAGGGGATGGGGGATACTGTTTTGTTAGACCCTTATGATATGTGGCGGCTTACCGGGGGACTTGGAAAAAGTTTCGAAGAGCTTTTGGCAGCGGAAGTGGAGCTTCATGTGGAAAATGGTGTGATTGTGCCGAATTTAAAAATGGCAGGAGAAAATAACAGGTGTGTTTTTTTAAATAAAGCGGGCAGGTGCAGCATACATACCCTGCGCCCGGGGCTCTGCCGCGTCTTTCCCTTAGGCAGAATTTATGAGGACGGGAATGTAACTTATTTTCTACAGAGAGAAGCATGCAAAAAGAGTAACCGGACCAAGGTAAAGGTTAGCAAATGGTTAGACACGCCGGAACTGAAAAAATATCATTGTTTTTTGGCGGACTGGCACAGCCTGAAAAAAGCGGCAGAGCAGATTTGCAATGCGGGAGAGGAAAACAGTGCTAAAACCGTGAACCTGTTTTTACTGAATTTATTTTTTAGAAAGCCATATGAGGCGGAAAAAAATTTTTTTGAACAGTTTTATGAGAGAATACAGCAGGTGGAAACAGTGCTGCCGGGGTATCGGGAAAACCTGTAAAAACAGCAGGAACAATCCGGTGAAGATTGGCATAGAATAGGTATGAAAATGATATTGTGATGGTATCGGAATGTATTGTCAGAATCGAATTGTGCATACGATACAGTCTGGAGATTCTTTATATAAATTGTCCAGACAGTATAAAACGACAGTAACAGAACTTATTCTCGGAAATCCGGGAGTAAACCCTTATAATTTGCAGGTTGGAATGGAATTGATGGTCTGTCCCGGTGCAGGCTATGATGGACCGGGCATGGGAAATACCGGAAACATGGGAAGTGGGAATCCTGGAATGCCCGGAAGCATGGGAAGCGGCAGCAACACCGGAATACCTGGAAACATGGGAAGTGGGAATCCTGGAATGCCCGGAAACATGGGAAACGGGAGTAATGCTGGAATGCCCGGGAACATGGGAGGAAGCAATTCCGGAATGCCCGGGAACATGGGAGGAAGCAATTCCGGAATGCCCGGAAACATGGGAGGCAGTAATCCCGGAATGCCCGGAAATATGGGAAGCGGCAATGCCGGGAACATGGGCGGCGGAAATAACACCGGAATGCCCGGAAATCCAGTAGACGACAATGCGGTAAATATGTGCAGGGGTGTTATGGAGTTAGACCAGAACATGCGCCTTGCATGGCTAAGCCATGTCTACTGGGCGCGGATGTATCGGATGAGCGCACTTTCGGATTCCCCGGACCAGCAGGAGGTGGAGGAACGTCTGTTAGAGACGGCAGACGAGATTACCAACGTTTTTGCAGATTTTCTTTCCAGCAATGCTACGAGGCAGCTTCGTAACCTTTTGACAGAGCATATTGAGATTGCAGGGGAAATTATTCATGCCCTGAAAGCCGGAAATATGGAAAATTATGACGGGTTGATTAAAGAGTGGTATTCCAATGCAAACCAGATTGCCAATCTCTTAGGTGCGCAGAACCCTTATTTTTCCGGAAGAGAAACCAGAAACATGCTGCTGAAACACTTGGATTTAGAACGGGAGGGCATCGAGCATCAGGTCAACGGAGAGTACAGTCAAAGTATTGACACTTTCCGGGATACCGTGGACCAGGCAGTGCAGATGGCAGATTTCTTCGCCAGAGGGCTTTTGGCAAGATAGCAGAGGAAGAAGCTGATAAAAAGTTGACATAACATGGAAAGAGGAAGGAAAAATTGTCGGAAACAGGCATTTTTCGTAAAAAATGATTTGACGGAACCAGCATTTGTGATAAGATATATTCGTTAGTCCCGACGGGGATGATGGATGATAGAAGTTATCGGAGGTTCAGAAGAGATGATAAAAGTTGTGAAATTTGGTGGCAGCTCCCTTGCAAGTGCGGAACAGTTCGCAAAGGTAGGAAAAATAATCAATGCTGATAAAGAACGCAGATATGTGGTGCCCAGTGCCCCGGGAAAAAGAAATGCTAAGGACACCAAGGTGACGGATATGTTATATGCCTGCTATGATTTAGTGGAGGCTGACGAGGATTTCCGTGTTGCATTGATGAAAATTAAGGATCGTTATGACACCATTATCAATGGTCTGAATCTGAAATTATCCTTAGAGGAAGAATTTAAGAAAATTACAGAAAACTTTAAAAATAAAGCAGGCGTAGATTATGCTGCTTCCCGCGGGGAATATTTAAACGGTATCATCATGGCAAACTATTTAGGCTATGAATTTGTAGATGCGGCAGAGGTTATCTTTTTTGACGAGGAAGGCAATTTAGATGCTGACAAAACGGATAAGGTTTTGGGCGAGCGTCTGAAAAAGGTGGAAAAAGCAGTGGTTCCCGGCTTTTATGGTATAGGCGCAGACGGAAGAGTGCGCACCTTTTCAAGAGGCGGCTCTGATGTGACAGGTTCCATCGTGGCAAAGGCGGTTCGTGCCAGCTGCTACGAGAACTGGACCGATGTCTCAGGCTTTTTGGTGGCTGACCCAAGAATCATTGATCGGCCGGCGGCAATCAAGACCATTACTTACCGTGAGCTTAGGGAGTTATCCTATATGGGAGCCAGCGTACTTCATGAGGATGCGGTATTCCCGGTAAGAAAAGCAGGTATTCCCATCAATATTAAAAACACCAACGCACCGGAGGATGAGGGAACCTGGATTGTGGAGAGCACTTGTCACCAGTCCAAGTATACCATTACCGGTATCGCCGGAAAGAAGGGCTTTGTCTCTGTCAATATTGATAAAGATATGATGAATGCAGAGGTTGGGTTTGGGAGAAAAGTGCTTTCTGCTTTTGAGGAAAACGGTATTTCCTTTGAGCATATGCCTTCCGGTATCGACACCATGACGATTTTTGTACATCAGCCGGAATTTGAAGGAAAAGAGCAGGCGGTGATTTCCTCTATTCACAGGCTGGCACAGCCCGACAGTATTGAGCTGGAAGGGGATTTAGCATTAATTGCAGTAGTAGGACGCGGTATGAAATCCACCCGTGGAACAGCAGGAAGAATTTTTTCTGCATTAGCACATGCCAACATCAATGTAAAGATGATTGACCAGGGGTCTTCCGAGCTGAATATCATTATCGGTGTCAGCAATGCGGACTTTGAGAATGCTATCCGTGCTATCTATGATATTTTTGTAGTAACACAGTTATAGAAAAGACACAGGTTTTTCCCGTTTTCGGCCGGGGGCGGACAGAAGCAATGAAAAAAGAACATCAGGAAGAAAATTTACAGAGAAAGCTGTTACAGAGTAGGGCTGCAATCGTGGGGACGGTTGCAGTCACTGTCTTTTTATGCTTTTTTACCCTGTTTGAATTTACCGCTCTTTATTTGGAGTGGGAAATACCGGCGCTGAAGGTGGCAGCAGGAGCGGAAAAGAGTTGGTTTGCGGGAGATTATAAGCAGGAAATCGCATTAGATGACAGCCGGGAAAATGTACCGTTTTTAGAGCAGGAGACGGGCAGCAGTAACGGACAGTCAGACGGCAATAACGGACAGACAGGTGCCGGGAATGGACAGGCAATAGGAAAGCAGTTGGAAGACGAGACAAATGCCAATGCAAAGGGGCAGCCGGGAGAGCAGGAAAATGCAGCTGGAAATACAGAGACAGCCGGCGGAAGAGAAAATATACAGGACACAGAAAACGTGGAAAACACGGAAAATTCTGAACAGCCGGAATATCCTTATTATATTCGCATCAACCGCAAACAGAATTGCGTCACGGTATACGCCTTAGACGAGGAAGGGGTATATACAGTTCCCTATAAAGCCATGGTCTGTTCCACCGGACTTTACAATGCGACACCTCTGGGAACTTTTCAGATTTCTGATAAATATCTCTGGCGGGAGCTGTATGGGGGTGTTTACGGGCAGTATGCTACCCGGATTCACGGCGGTGTATTGTTTCATTCCGTACCGTATTACAAAAAAGCGAAAAATACCCTTTGCACGGAGAAATATAATAAACTGGGACAGCAGGCTTCCATGGGCTGTGTCCGTCTGACCACAAAGGATGCCAAATGGATTGCAGATAATTGCCCGACCGGAACTACAGTGGAAATTTATGATGATGACAACCCGGGTCCGTTAGGAAAACCACAGGCGGAAAAGCTTGACTCTGGAGATCCTAAGAAAGGATGGGACCCCACCGATCCGGATGAGGAAAATCCATGGCTGGAATGGTATGAGGAAATGTAAAGATTTCAGAGGATTTTTTGTGGAAGAAACTTTGCATAACGAAAAGGCGACATCGCATGTTTTCATTCGATGTCGCCTTTTAAACTATTTCGTCCATGGGATTATACCTCGTTTCGTATATTTTGGAACTGTTGTTCCAATTCTTTGGTTCTTCTTCGCCTTTTGCTTCAACTGTGAGCAACGTGATTATCGTTACTGTTCTCTTCGCTTTAAATGGTAGTATCCTTTTGGAATAAAACCGATATTGATTTTAAACTTTCCCGAGAACCCTATCTTCTTCTCTCATTTGAAGGAAAAACGAATGCGCTTACGTGTCTGGTGGTCTGTACCTCTCTTTCTTTGTTATTTCCTTGAAAGTTAAGCTATCGTGTCTGGTGGTCCGTACCTTCCTTTCTTAGATTTTGTTTGCTTTGTTTTGATAAGTCTATTATATCTGGTAAAAGAGAATATGTCAAGCATAAATTGAGAAAAAAATAAAAAAATATTTTAAAATACAAAATATTTTTTTGCGTTTTATAAAATGACTGAAAATAATCTTGCAGACTCCCCAAATTCCCAGCGTTGAAACATTGTAAAGTCCGGTGGAACAGAACATTAAAGTAAAGGCGACATCGTATGATATTCATTCGATGTCGCCTTTTAAATTATTTCGTCCATGGGACTATACCTCTCTTTTTCTTATTTGGAACCCTGGTTCCTCTTTTTTTGGACTTCTTCGCTTCTTTATTCAACCTTTCGATTTCTGTCTCCTGTGACATCTGGAATTGTACCATATCTCAATGTTATAGGGCTGATACTAATTCAATGTTCCTGTTTAGGAATGTCACGTTTTCCTCTCTCATTTGAATGAAAAAACGAATGCGCTTACGTTTTCGGTGGACTGTACCTCTCTTTCTGTAGTATTGTTTTCGGAAGTTAAGTTATCGTTTTCGGTGGACTGTACCTTCCTTTCTTTTAAGATGTGTTTCTTTTGTTCTGTTGAGTTTAGTATATCTGATAAAAAAGAAAATGTCAATAGGAAAATGCAAATATTTTTGAAAAATATTTATTGAAACAAAAAAAAGAACTAAAACAATAAAATATTCTGAAAACGATGGCGGCATAGAGAGATAGTGTTCACATTCCGCCCTTTGTCCGGCTGGTTATTTTTCAGAAGAAGGGTTTCTGTCTCTTAGATACAGCGGTATTCGCTGGGAGTACTCCCCATAAATGCCTTAAACTGGGTGGAAAAATAGCTGGGATTGGGGAAACCGCAATTTAAAGCAATATCAGTAACGGAGCTGCTTGTGGCAGATAACTGTTTGGCTGCCTGGAAAATGCGTTTTCTCCAGACATACTCAATGGGGCTGTAGTGCAAATATTGGTGAAAGATACGTTGGCATTCCCTTGGACAGATATTTACGGTGCCTGCAATCTGGGAAACAGAAATGTTTTTCCCTAAATTATCATCAATCCACGCAAGCATTTTCTTTAGCCGTGCTTCCTGGACAGAGAGAATGGGGGGACTGCCCGCCATTTTATTTTTGGACTGCACATAGAGCAGAATAAGGGAGAGGGCGCCCCTCACCTGAAATTCATATCCATAGGATTCCTCCGTGCAGGCTTGAAATACCCGGTGAAACTGCTCAAAGTAAATGTCATCCCCCGTCTCCTGCTGAAATTTTACAAAGGGTGCGCCCTGCACCAGCAGAGGGCGCACGTACGCTGTGTCAAAAATGCTTCCCGGTGTGCCGCCTACAATATCCGGATGAAATACAAAGGAGCGGTAGGTGCAGGGAGTGGGTACGTCCGCAGTAAAAGCGTGGAGGACTTCCGTATTGATAAAACAGCCGTCCCCTGTCTGCAGAGAATAGATGGCATCACCGATGCCAAGCTGTATGCGTCCCTCTAGTAAGACGAATATTTCCAGTTCCTTGTGCCAGTGGGAGGGGATATGTCCTCGGACAAACTGGTGGATATCTCCGTTATTCACGGTTATGTTAAATAGCTGTCCCTCTTCTTCCGGCAGTTCTTTTCCGCCGGTGTCGGTGCGTATGTAGCTTTTATTTTTTATCATAAAAATCACATCCTGTTGCTTTTGTTTTATTATATTATGACAAAAGGCAGTCCGGTGCAGCTTTTGCTGCGGTTTTCGCTGCCGCCACCATACTCGCGCAGGGGATCAGTGCCGGTCTGGGACTTGTTTATATCATCCGGGGCTATCCGCAGCTTCGGTTTGGCAGGGAAGAATTTAGAGTGAAAAGAAAGTTTGCGCTGAAAATGTTTTGGACGGGGCTCAGTATGGCGCTTATGAGCACGGTTTATAATGTAGGCAGTGTGATTTTGCAGAGTAGCGTCAATGCACTGGGAAACATTTATATTACGGCGCAGGTAGGGGGAAGGCGTCTGGCGGAGCTGTTCTATACGCCGGGGCTGCACTGAGCACGAGTGTTGCAACTTACGCTAGCCAGAATTACGGCGCAGGAGCTCCGGTCAGAATTAAAAAGGGAATCCGGACGGCGCTTTTCCTATACGGTATCTGGTGGGTGATTGCGCTTCTGATTGTTATTTTTGGCGCTCCCTGGGCGGTGCGGCTGATTACGGGAAGCATGGATCAGGAGGTTGTCTCTAATGCGGTGCTCTATTTGAGGATAAGTATCCCCATGATTCCGCCCATGGCAGTTCTTGTTATTTTAAGAAATGCGCTGCAGGGAATGCAGCACTGTGTCTCGCCGCTTTTGTGCAGTACCTTGGAATTGGCAGGAAAGGTAGTATTTGCCCTTTTCCTTGCGCCGGTATATGGATATACGGCGGTATGTATTTGTGAGCCTGTGACGTGGGTCATTTGTTTTTCTTTATTTTAGGCGCATGTTTGCTGCATAAATTGAAATTTAGAGAGGAAGGGAAAAGGGGGCAGAACAGGCAGCCTTTGACCGCAAAATGATTTCATTTTAAATTTTAGAAAATATTAACACCTAGATACGCTCTCTTCATATAATAAAGTGAAGGGAGCGTAATTTTTATGAACAGACAGACCATTCTTCTTATCAGCGACATGCGCCAGGTGTATCTGGCAGAGATACTGACCAAAAAAGGCCACAACGTACGCTGCCTGGATATCAGAAATACTGAGACAGCCTTAGAACAGTTAGAGAAGCTGAAAAGCTTTCTGATGGAGGCAGATATGCTGATACTTCCGATACCGGTGTCAAGAGTGCCGGAGACAAATAAATTAAATGATATTTTAAATAAAAATCTGGTAAAAGAAACCTTAGTTGCCGGAGGGTGCTTCTCTAAGGAGCAGACCGCACTTTTAAGCGGAAGGGATATCCGATATCTGGATTTTATGGAGGATTCCATAGTGACCGAAGAGAATGCAGTGGCGACGGCGGAGGGAACCATTGCGGAGCTGGTGAATAACAGCCCTTACAATATTGATGAAGCCAAGATTATCGTGACGGGATACGGATTCTGCGGAAAAGCCATTGCCCAGAGATTAAAGGCTCTTGGCGCACGGGTGACAGTGCTGGCGAGACGCCGGGAGGTGCGCAAGCAGGCGAAGCAGGATGGATTTTACGCAGCTGATTTTGCCTTTGGACCGGAAGAGGCCATGGGAGCGGCAATGTTAGTCAACACTGTCCCGGCGCCTGTGGTGACCCGCACCATTATTCGGGAGCTGCCAAGGGACGCTTATATTGTGGACATTGCCTCGGGGGCAGGGGGGACGGATTTTGCCTGTGCAAAGGAATTTGGAATTCGTGCCGACCATGTGCTTGGCATTCCGGGAAAATATGCGCCCAAGGAAAGTGCCTATATTTTGGAACGTTCCTTAGAGCGGTTTGCAGCAAAGGCATATGCTTCGGATAAAAATGCTGCGTCAATCCTTTAAGGGGAGAAAGAATCAGATTTTAGGAAAGGCAAAAAGGAATAAGAAATGGATTTTTCAAAATATAATATCGGTTTTGGAATTACCGGGTCTTTTTGTACCTTTGCAAAGGCGAGAAAAGAAGTGCAGCGTCTTTGCGATATGGGGGCAAATGTGATACCGATATTTTCCTTTCAGGCACAGACCTGCGATACCAGGTTTGGCAGTGCAAAAGAGTATGTGGAGGGTATCTGTGAAATTACAGGAAATGAGGGAATCCGTACCATTCCGGCGGCGGAGCCCATCGGGCCTAATAATTTTCTTGACATCATGGTGATTGCCCCCTGCACCGGCAACACAGCCGCAAAGCTCTGCAACGGAATTACCGATACGCCGGTGCTGATGGCGACAAAGGCGCATATGCGAAACGGAAAGCCTTTAGTGATTGCCGTTTCCACCAATGATGCTCTGGGGGCAAATTTTAAGAATATCGGAATGCTTATGAATATGAAACAGATTTATTTTGTACCCTTCGGGCAGGATAACCACAAGAGCAAACCCAATTCCATGATAGCGAAAATGGAGCTGCTTCCGGAAACCATTGAATTTGCCATGGAGGGAAAGCAGATACAGCCCATTCTGCAAAATCCGGTATAGAGGGAATGAAGTTTCATTAAGGCGTCAAAGTACGCCGCCTAAGTGAAACTAAGTCATTCCCGGAAGAATGTAAAAGCAGCATTCTTCCCCCAAAATAAAAAAACCTGACAGAACCGCAGGCAGGAAACTATCATTTGTCAAACAGACGGAAGATAGCAGTCCCTAGCGGAATGTCAGGTTTTTTGTTTGCAGGGTTTTTATTCCTGATAATAGAAAGCGTGATGAATGCAGTTTCTATTATTTCAGGGATGCCTCGTAGGCTTCCCGGCAGGCACGTGCAAGCTGGTCGCCGCAGGAGGTGGAACGCATACCGCAGTGGATGCCGCCGATTTTTTCCTCCACCTGTTCTACTGTCAGACCTTCCACCAGCTTCGGGATTGCCTGCAGGTTGCCGTTGCAGCCCCCGGTAAATTTTACGTTGTGAACAATATTGCCCTCTAACTCCAGTTCAATTTTCGTGGAGCAGGTTCCTTTTGTCTTATATGTATAAACCATATGAAAACCTCCTGAACTATAGAAAATTTGTAGTTGCTGTTCCTGCCATACAATGCTTCATAACGACGGAACAGTACTTGATATGAGTATATACACAGAGACGGGGATTTTCAAGTATTTTTATCAGGATATTCTGCGGGCAGAAAAAGAAATACTAACGGAACGGCTGGGGGAATGGAACAGTGACAGGGAAATTTTTCCGGCATAGACAGTTCCTTAACATAGTTAATAAAAAATTCACAAATCATTTACGACTATTTTTGTTGTGGTAAAGCGTGAAAAGTGTTACAATGTCCATATTGTGCGGGGATAGCCCCGCTATGTGAAATAAGGACAGGAATAGGAGTTTTTATGAGTGCAATAACCAAAATCTTCGGAACCCATAGCGAGAGGGAGTTAAAAAGAATTTATCCCATCGTTGATAAAGTAGAATCGTATAAGGAGGCTATGGGAGCGCTTTCCGATGAAGAATTAAGAAACAAGACAAAAGAATATAAAGAGCGTTTTGAAAAAGGGGAGACCTTAGATGACCTTCTGCCAGAGGCATATGCTACTGTCCGTGAGGCGGCAAAGCGTGTGCTTGGCATGGAGCATTACCGGGTACAGATTATCGGCGGGATTATTTTACATCAGGGGCGTATCGCTGAGATGAGGACGGGTGAAGGTAAAACCTTAGTTTCCACGCTGCCTGCATACTTAAATGCGCTGGAGGGGAAAGGCGTTTGTATCGTCACGGTCAACGACTATCTGGCGAAACGAGATGCGGAGTGGATGGGAAAGGTACATGAGTTTTTAGGCTTAAAAGTCGGCGTGGTATTAAATGCCATGAACAACGACGAGCGCCGCGACGCATATAACTGTGATATTACTTATGTCACCAACAATGAATTGGGGTTTGATTACTTAAGAGATAACATGGTGATTTACAAAGAGCAGCTGGTACAGAGGGGGCTGCATTATGCCATCATCGATGAGGTGGACTCCGTGTTAATCGACGAGGCGAGAACGCCCCTTATTATTTCCGGACAAAGCGGCAAATCCACACGTTTATATGAAGCCTGTGATATTTTGGCAAGGCAGATGAAGCGGGGCGAGGACGTGCCGGAGTACTCTAAGATGGATGCCATTATGGGCGTGGAGCAGGAAGAGACCGGGGATTTTCTGGTAAATGAAAAGGATAAAGTGGTCAGCCTTACTCAGGACGGTGTGAAAAAGGTAGAGCAGTTCTTCAAAATCGAGAACCTTGCAGACGCGGAGAACTTAGAGATCCAGCACAATATCATTCTGGCGCTGCGGGCCCACAACCTGATGTTTCGTGATCAGGATTATGTGGTGCAGGATGACCAGGTTATGATTGTAGATGAATTTACCGGACGTATCATGCCGGGACGCCGTTATTCTGACGGACTGCATCAGGCAATCGAGGCAAAAGAGCATGTGAAGGTGAAGAGGGAGAGCAAGACTCTTGCCACCATTACTTTCCAGAATTTCTTTAATAAGTTCGAGAAGAAAGCCGGGATGACAGGTACGGCACTGACAGAGGAAAAGGAGTTCCGTGACATTTACGGCATGGACGTTATTGAGATTCCTACCAATAAACCGGTGCAGCGTGTGGATAAGCAGGACGCGGTTTATAAGACCAAGAAGGAAAAATACCATGCAGTGGTGGAGGAGGTAAAAGAAGCCCATGCCAAAGGGCAGCCGGTGCTTGTGGGTACCATTACCATTGATATTTCCGAAACCATCAGTGATTTGTTAAAGAGAGAGGGCATTCCCCACACCGTATTGAATGCAAAATTCCATGAGATGGAGGCGGAAATCGTGGCGGGAGCCGGAGTCCACGGGGCCGTAACCATTGCCACCAACATGGCAGGACGTGGTACGGATATCAAACTGGATGATGAGGCGAAGGAAGCAGGCGGATTAAAGATTATCGGTACGGAGCGCCATGAGTCCAGACGTATTGACAATCAGCTGCGCGGGCGTTCCGGACGGCAGGGAGATCCGGGTGAGTCTCAGTTTTTCATTTCCTTAGAGGATGATTTGATGCGTCTGTTCGGTTCGGAAAAACTGATGGACGTATTTAATACCTTAGGCGTGCCGGAAAATGAGCAGATTCAGCACAAAATGCTGACCTCTGCCATTGAAAAAGCCCAGACCAAGATAGAGGGTAACAACTTTGGCATCCGAAAGAATCTGTTAGAGTACGATCAGGTCATGAACGACCAGAGGGAGATTATCTATGCAGAGCGCCTTCGGGTATTAAACGGCGAGAACATGCGTGACGTTATCTTTAAGATGATTACCGACAGGGTGGAGAGCTGCGTGGATACCTGCATTTCCTCTGATATACCAAAGGATGAGTGGGATTTGAACGAGCTGAACCAGCTGCTGACGGATATTATTCCGGTTGAGCCGGTTACGGCGGAAGATGTGGACAGCGTGAAAAGTAATAAGGAGCTGAAGCATCTGTTAAAGGAGCGTGCCGTGAAGCTCTATGAGGCGAAGGAAACAGAATTCCCGGAAATTGAGCAGTTCAGGGAGTTAGAGCGTGTGGTTCTGCTGAAGGTCATTGACCGTAAGTGGATGGATCATATCGACGATATGGACCAGCTCCGTCAGGGCATTGGCCTGCAGGCATACGGACAGAGAGACCCGTTAGTAGAGTACAAGATGGCGGGCTTTGATATGTTTGACGATATGATTGCCAATATTCAGGAGGATACTATTCGTCTGCTGTATCATGTGAAGATTGAGCAGAAGGTGGAGCGTGAGCAGGTTGCAAAAGTAACGGGCACCAATAAGGACGAAACAGCCACCAATACACCGAAGAAGCGTGCTGCGGCAAAAGTTTATCCGAACGATCCCTGCCCCTGCGGTTCCGGTAAGAAATATAAACAGTGCTGCGGCAGGATGGCATAACTGTATAACAGCATAGTTGTATGGCAGAATTGCAGTATAACGGCAGAAAGAATATGAGGAAAGCAAGGCGTCTGTTATCCGGGAAAATCCGGGGACAGGCGTTTTGTTTGTTAAATAATACACAAAATATGCATTGGAAATTCTTGATACACAAAAATCTCTGTGATATGATTTAGGAGATTAAGGCAGACGGGACAAGGACAGGTATTTACATAGCGGTTTGCCGTATAGATTTACAGAATTAAGAAAAACTAAGATGGAGGAGACTAAGACATGTATCAGGTAAGAAAAGTGACAGATGAAATTGTATGGATTGGCGCCAGTGACAGAAGACTGGCTTTGTTTGAAAATATTTTCCCAATACCAAGAGGAGTTTCCTATAACTCTTATGTGCTGTTAGATGAAAAGACAGTGCTTCTTGACACGGTGGATGCGTCTGTCAGCGGACAGTTTTTTGAAAATTTGGAGTACACCTTAGGGGACAGAACCTTAGATTATCTGGTAGTGAACCATATGGAGCCGGATCACTGTGCCATGATTGGTGATATTGTGCGCAGATATCCGGAGGTAAAGGTAGTGGGAAATACCAAAACTTTTGGCATGATGAAGCAGTTTTTCGGCACGGATTTTGCGGAGCGTGCCATTACGGTAAAAGAGGGGGATATCTTAGAGACAGGAAAACATACCCTGCATTTTGTGATGGCGCCTATGGTGCACTGGCCGGAGACAATGGTGACTTATGATTCAAAGGATAAGGTGCTGTTCTCCGCTGACGGCTTCGGAACCTTTGGTGCGTTAAACGGAAATATTTTTGCGGATGAAGTGGATTTTGACCGTGACTGGTTAGATGATGCGAGACGTTATTATACCAATATTGTAGGAAAATACGGCGCTTCCGTGCAGGCATTGTTAAAAAAGGCGGCAGGGCTTGAAATCGCAGTTATCTGTCCGTTGCATGGACCAATCTGGCGTGAAAATTTAGGCTACATTCTGGATAAATATCAGAAGTGGGGTACTTATGAGGCGGAGGATAAAGCTGTTGTAATTATGTACGCTTCTATGTATGGTGATACCGCATCCGCAGCAGACGCCCTTGCAGGGGCACTGGCAGAGCGCGGGGCAAAGAAAATCGCAGTTTATGATGTGTCTAACACCCATGTGTCAGAGTTAATCAGCGAGATTTTCCGCGCCAGCCATCTGGTATTTGCAGCGCCTACTTACAATGCGGGCATTTATCCGGTGATGGAAAACCTGCTGTCTGATATGAAAGCCCTTGCGGTGCAGAAAAAGACGGTGGCCCTGATGGAAAACGGAACCTGGGCTGCAACCACGGCAAAACAGATGCGGGAAAAATTAGCGGAGATGAAAGACATGACGGTGTTAGATACTCAGGTAACCATCAAATCCGCCATGCTTGCAGACCAGAGGAACGATTTGGAAGTATTAGCGGACGCAATTATGGAAACAATGTAATCTCAGGATAAAAATGCAAGGATTCCGAAAAAAGAAGGGAGAGGTTTGGGTGGAAACGTTGTTGAAAGAGTTTAAAGAGGACTTAGTGGAATTTCATGAGATGACGGACAAATTTTATGCGAAAGAAGTCAGCATGAAAGATTATAAGGGATTTTCCGGTGGTTTCGGGAGCTATGCCCAGAAAGGCGGCGAGGCGAGTATGCTGCGTCTTCGTCTGCCGGGTGGACGTCTGCCGAAGGAAAGATTGAAATTTATTGCAGATATGGTAGCGGAGCATGAAATCAGTAAAGTGCATTTTACTACCTGTCAGACGGTGCAGCTTCACAATTTAAGTGCGGCTTCTGTTTGCGATATTATGGAGAAAGCCTTTGAGGTGGGCATTATCACCAGAGGCGGCGGCGGAGATTTCCCGCGAAACGTCATGGTATCCCCGTTATCAGGTGTGGAAGAGGGTGAATATTTCGATGTGCTCCCTTATGCGGAGGCAGTGTCCGATTATTTGTTAGGCTTTATTAAGACCGTGAAAATGCCGCGGAAATTAAAAGTAGGTTTTTCTAACTCCCCGGTAAATGAAACCCATGCCACGTTTCGGGATTTGGGCTTTGTGGCAAGGGAGGATGGCTGTTTTGACGTTTATAGTGCAGGCGGGCTTGGAAATAATCCAAAGCTTGGCGTTTTGATGGAAGAAAAGGTGCAGCCTTCGGAAATCCTCTACTATGTGAAAGCCATGGTACAGACCTTCATTGCCCACGGTAATTACGAGAACAGGGGAAAGGCCAGAACCCGCTATATGCAGGACACCCTGGGCGTGGAAGGATACCGCAGCGCTTATTTAGAGCAGTTAGCGCAGGTAAAGGAAAACGAAGAGCTGCATTTGGACATTCAGGTGTCCCCGATTACAAAGAGGGGAGACGGGGTGAGTGTCAAAGATACCCGTGTCATTCCCCAGAAACAGCAGGGGCTTTATGCGGTGGCATATCATCCCATCGGAGGTGTGCCTGCGCCTTCTAAGTTCGGGGAGCTTTACAGCGTTATCAAAGATATGGAGGACGTGGAAATCAGGATTGCACCCGATGAGACCATTTATATCATCAATTTAAACGGCACAGAGGCAGGACAGGTGCTGGCAGCAACAGAGGACGGGGCGAAAAATCTTTTTGAGACTTCTGTCTCCTGTATTGGCAGCACCATCTGCCAGATTGGACTGCGCAACTCACAGGGATTGCTGGCAGCTATTATAGAAACAGTGAGAAAAGAGGATTTTGCGGACGGCGTACTTCCGCGGATCCATATTTCCGGCTGTACTTCCTCCTGCGGAACCCACCAGATAGGAACTCTTGGTTTTCACGGTGGGGTGAAGCGTGTGAATGACGTGACGGAGCCTGCGTTTACCTTCCATGTAAACGGCAGCGACAGAGAAGGGCAGGAACGTTTTGGTGAGCAGTGGGGCATGATGCTGGAAAAAGAGATACCGTCCTTCTTTGTGGAGCTGGGACAGGCTGTGGCGGCTGAGAATACCACCTTTGACCAGTGGTTTGAGAAAGACCCGGAGAAGTTAAGAAAAGTGGCGGAGAAATATCTGTATTAAATCAAAAACCTAAAAAAGTATAGGGGCAGGAGAGGGCTTCTATACTTTTTTGATTCTGTGGGGAGAAAAAACGAATAAATGTTCGATTTTTCGTTGCATGAGGGAGGGGAGTGTGATATGATAGAAAAAGCAATAAGTCTCTTCAGAACATATTCAAAGTTTGTTAATTGTTTTCTTGGAATTAAGTTTAAAATGTTTTTGAAAAATGAAACATCATACAGGCGCTCAACAAGCTGACGCTGATTATTGCCCACAATAAGACATCAGTGGCACAGCTCTACAGGGAATTTAAAGAATTTTTCCCTGAGAATGCGGTGGAATTTAGTTTTGCAAATGAGAATTTTCACAAAATTCCTAATGTAAGAATTGACAATCTCTGCTATAATAACAGCAGAAGGAGAACGGAGGTGGTTTTTATGAGTACACTGGAAGCAAATTTGGAATTATTATCTACGATTCCGGAAGAACACCAGAAAGAGATACAACAGTTTCTATTGATGAATTTTTGTAATGAAAATCCTTATAAACCACTTAGCAGAAACGAGATTTTATCGGAACTTGCACAGTCGCGGGCATGTTATGAACGTGGCGAAGGAGAAGATTTCGATAAAGCGATTGATGAAATAGGTGCTCAATATGGCTTATAAGGTGATTATAATGCCGCCTGCAAAACGTAGGCTTGACATGTATGTCTATTATACATTGGAAACCTTAAAGAACAGACAGGCGGCAAAGTCAATTCTTGAAGATGCGAAAGAAACAAAAAAGCGACTATCGGTGAATGCTGATTCGCTTAAAATATGTGATGACCCGCTTCTGACACAATATGAATATCGGAAAATCCGTTTTGCGAAGCATAAATTTTTAATGATATACCGGATTGAAGGGAATCGGGTAATTGTAGATGGTATGTTCCACGAATTACAGGATTATGAAGGGATTTTTACAAAAGAGCTTCATTTGGGCGAAAGCGACGAAGCGGAATAAGCCTATGAAGCAAAAAGGAAATAAGTGGGAGGGAAAAATTTCTCAATTCAAAAAGAGGAGCAAGAAGCGTAGAAAAGACGAAGATATAATATTTGATAATGTAGTAATGGTGGAAGAAGGCGGTTATATTATCAAGGACGGGAAAGGGAACATGGTTCATCCTAATAACAAAATGGCATGTGATATTTTCATTCTCTGATTATGGAAGGGAGAAGAAATCCCCTTTGGAGTATTATGAGCAGAAGAAGGCATTGAAATATGAGTATAAGGGAATTCGGTATGATGTGACAGTCAGCCGGATTTTTGTATTCCCGCAGTGCTATTCCGCAATTGTCCCAAGGTTTGTCAGCATGAAAGGGGATTACCTGATTGTGGATATCGGAAGCAAGACAACAGATGTGGTGTTGCTTAAGAACCGGATGCCTGTTGAGCGGAAGTCCATGCCAGTAGCATTAGAGGAAAAGGTGATAAAAAATAATTGGTTTATCAGATGATAATCTTATGTTTCTTAGTGATATGATAGATAAATTTATGAGACCGATGCAGATGGAAAGTGATAAAGTGCTCTGTAGCGAAACAAATTGAATATAAGGTAACAAGGAAACACCATTGGAAGCAATCACTGCCGTCAATGGTGTTTTTTGATGATAAAACAAATCCCACTCCGGATGAGGCTGTAAAAAATCTTGTGTCTATGAACTTTAGACTTTCTTGATAAGAATTAGATATGTAAGAATTTTTTGTCATTTTTATGTTCTTGTGGCTGTCGAATTACTTCTTCTATCTATAGTATAACCAATTTGAAAGTGTTTATACATTTTTTTGTATGGCAAACAGGCATTATATATTACTGCTCTTTTCGTGGGCTCTGCCCACACCCGGCTTCCGGAATAAGGCTGGGATTTTCTGGCAATAATATAAATGCCGATGGAATAAGGCTGGGGTGGCAGGGATTTTCAGATACTGCTACCCCGGTCTTTTTTACAGGTGCTGTGTGAGCCGTTCCCCATACAGGATAATTAACTGGTTCAAGACCTGATCCCAGTTCCGGTACCTCTGCGTCCATTTCTTTGTTACATTCTGGCTTGCAAGGTACAGCATCTTTTCCAAAGATGTATCACTTGGAAATACGCTTTTTGTCTTGGTCACTTTCCGGTACTGGCGGTTCAGCCCTTCTATGATGTTTGTGGTATACATGATCCGGCGGATGTCATCTGGGAACTGGAAAAAGGAGCTGACATCTTCCCAATTATTTTCCCAGTTGCTGATGGCATATGGGTATTTCTTCCCCCATGTCTCTTTCACGTTTTCCAGTTCTGAAAGTGCTGTTGCCTCATTTGGGGCATTGTAGACCGCCTTGAAGTCAGAGGCAAATTTCTTCAGGTCTTTGTAACTGACATATTTGAATGAATTGCGCAGCATGTGGATGACGCACCGCTGTATCTCTGCTTTGGGGAATACCGCCTGTATGGCCTCTTTAAACCCTGGCAGGCCGTCCACGCAGAAGAACAGCACATCCTTCACGCCCCGGTTATGCAAGTCGTTGAGCATTCCCAGCCAGAACTTGCTGGTTTCGTTTGCCCCGACAGTAATGCTCAGAATCTCTTTGTAACCTTCTGCTGTCACGCCCAGCACAACATAGGCTGCACGGCTTAAGATCCGCCCATCCTCCCGGACTTTGTAATGGATACAGTCCATGAATACAAATGGGTATACCGGGTTCAATGGGCGGGACTGCCATTCTTTGACCTGGGGGAGGATCTTGTCTGTGATCTTGCTGACCATTTCTGCTGACAGTTCAATCCCATACAGGTCGTTTAACTGGTCGTGGATGTCCCTGGTGCTCATCCCGCGCGCATACAGGGAAATGACTTTTTCTTCAATCCCGGAGATGTCCCGCTGGTATTTGGGGATCAGTTTTGGCTCAAATTCCCCATTCCGGTCCCTGGGCACATCAATCTGGAACTCCCCATACTGGCTCTTGAGATTTTTGGGGGAATGTCCATTGCGTTTGTTGTCCGTCTGCAAATCCCCCTTACGGTTTTTCTCATAACCAAGGGTGGCGTCCAGTTCTGCCTCCATGAGTTCCTGCAGGATGTCTTTGAAACTGTCCCGGAGCAGGGCATAGACATCGGTGACGCTGTTTAAGTTGTTTTCAGAGATAATTTGTCAAATTTGCTCCTTTGCTACTGGCATAAAAATACTCCTTTTCGATAAGAATTTGCATATCCTAATTCTTACCCAAAAAGGAGCTATTTATTTTCAAAAACACAAACTTATTTACACTACCCTCCGGATTCTGCTGCCAATTTAGAATGAGATTGTTTTTCTCTTCCAGATTATGTACTATTCGCTGTCAGGATCCAGGAAAAAAGCTCTGAGAATGAGGTTAAGCTGCTGTTTTACGATAACCCTTTCCGATTCCGAAAGCTTGCTGATACGTTCGTCAATAGAAAGCGGCGAAGAACCTCCGCCTGTCCATCCGAACAGCAGGTAATCTGCTGATACGGACAACACAGAACAAAGCCTCATAAAGGTAGAGAGCGACATTCCGCATTTTCCGCGTTCCATATCCGATATAAACTGCGGCCTCTTACCGATGCTCTCAGCCAGCTTCTCTTGGGTATATCCTGCCGCATCCCTTGCTTTGCGGCAGCGGTTCCCAATCTGTACGTTTTCTTCCTTCACCGGGCGCCTCCACCCGGCTTTCTTTTTATTATCAGCCATACGCTATAGTTCCTCCTTGTCGTTTTCGCGTCTGCAGGTGAAATATAGTGTATCGGAGGGGAACGGCAGCGGTATGGAAGGATTTTTTATTTTGGCAGATGAAAAGATTTCATCATTAAGTTTGTGACTTCCTCTACCAGTTCCCGTTCCTGCGGGGAAAGCCGTTTCATTCTTGTGTAGATGGATAACGGGCTTTCCGTTTTATTGGGTTCCGCCACCCCCAGAAGCAGAAAATCAGCGGAGATATTCAAAATGCCACAAAGTTTTACAATCGTGTTTACGGACATACCGGTGACACCACGCTCAGCATCTGAGAGGAACTGCGTGGAAACGCCGATTAGGTCTGCGAGTTGTTCTTGTGTATATCCTGCGGTTTCCCTCGCTTTCCTGCACCGCTCCCCGATTTGTTTATTTAGTTCTTTAGGTTGCCGCCGCCTTTTCACTTTTTCCTTCTTATCCATAAAACAGTACCACCTTTGCATTTGCTGTCTATACACTTATTCTAATTAAAAGTTGCACACTTATTAAGCATGTGTTATCATTAGATGAAGAAAGTGTAATACACTTAGTATAAAAATACGAAAAGATTTTTTTGATTATTCATGAAAAGGCCTGGTTATGGTATATTTCAAAGAACTGGCAGGGGCAGCCTTTGGTTGATATTGAGACAGTAATTAGTTTAATATCAAATACAACAACGGAAAAAGGACCGACCATAAGTTGCCAGCTTGATGAGAAAATATATGAAACTGGCCATAAAATATCTGATGATGAATTAGCGAAAATCAACATTTTCCCCTGTGAAACACTCGGAAAATGGAACTATGTTATTAAGCCTCAAATTTAAAAGTAGATTTTTAACAGTTCCTTAGTCGAAGTGTACGGGAAGAACAGACAATTTAAAACAGAAGGCGGGGAAAGGCCGTCCGGAAAATTCCGGGCGGCCTTTCTGGTGTGCCCGGTGGGCACACGTTCTAACGGGTGAAAGTCCCCAATCCGCCCGGCAGTGGGAAGGATACAGCCGAAGCCAAGGGTGTCCATCGTAAGGTGGAATCTGAAGAAAGGATTAGGCAAAACTCTGGCTTGCTACATTTGAGGCTAAATACAGGGATGAGGTTGCCAGACAAACCAAAGTCCGATAACTGCACGGAACTGTATTTAGTAGTTATGGAGTGAGTATAAGAGGGAAAGAGCGTGTGAGTACCCGGGGAGGTCTCGTGGACGCGTCCAATGTAATAAAACATTTGCGGGAACGGTTGAAACAAGATTTATCACGAGAAGTCAGCAGAGGTCATAGTACCATGGTGGTTGCAAATACCATGGGAAGGACTGAACTTTAGGAGATGTGAGTAAATGAATGTAACCAAAGATGGGTTTAAGGACAGACAACTTCATAGGGAAGATTATCTGCAAATGGTATCTGCGGAACAGAAAGAGTATGCAGAAGTGTCCGTCTATCAGCGGATTACTGAAAACAACGACATCATCACGGACTTTTGGACGGGCGATCTACTGGAATTGATTTTACGGAAAGACAACTTAAACAAGGCTTACAAGAAGGTGAAATCAAACAAAGGCAAAGGCGGAATTGACGGAATGCAGGTGGATGGACTTCTGCCCTACCTGAAAGAAAACCAGAGCGAAATCATCCAGAAGATACGGGAAGGGAAATATAAGCCCAACCCAGTCCGGAGGGTAGAAATACCCAAGGAAGAAAAAGGCAAGGTCAGGAAATTAGGAATAGTGTTATTCAGCATTTTATTTACTCCCAAAATCATTCTATTCACGTCAAATTCAATAAGGCTCCGGCATCAAATAAAGTGACATATATCCCGTCAGATTCTTTGATACCGGAGCCTTTTATGTTACCATTATCTCGTACCAATGAAAAAAGACAGGCCACAACCGTCCAAAGTCGTCCTGTCTTTCCCCAAACAGCACCGGGAGTGAAACTCCCCTGTGCCCTTACGAGTATATGATAACAGTTATCTTTGAACACTGCAATGATTTTTCTCAGGATTTTTATGACCATACAATAAACCATCTCCAGCTTCACATGGTCGAATGTACCTGTGGAAAAAAAGGATGTCTCATCCGTTACGGCCATTACAAACGTTCTGTTAAATTTAATTCTGTTCTTATCCGCCTTTCCGTCCAGCGTGTGTTCTGTACAGAATGCCTCGTTTCCCATACCCTCATCCCGTCTATTCTTGTCCCTTACTCCCAGATCCCTCTCCATGACCAGCAGCAGATCCTGGACCGCGTGGAAAAAGGCAATGATCCTGGACCCATAATGGAAACCAATATCCTGAACGATGAAAACAACATCAAGCACATCATCCGTCAGTTCAGAAAGCACTGGCGCCAAAGGCTCCTGTCAGCTGCTCTTAACATACTGGATGACCTGACAGCCCCATGTCTCCGTGTTTATTCCAGGCAGTTCATGCAGATTCACCGGACCCGAAATAAACTCTGTACTTATACCAACACAGCCTGACCTGACATATCACCGGAATTCTTCTATTATGGTCCCAAACCATGAAAAGGAGGATACTACCATGACATTTGACGATGTATTCAAACAACTTGCCACCATTGATAAAGCCGCTGTTTCCCTTTTGAAAGCAGCATGTCCCCATCCGGATGAGGGGCTTCCGGGATCCGTGCGCCCTCTTGCCGACCCTGCCCAGGACCGTTTTCTCCGGGAACAGACAGGAAACATGCTGGAGTCCCTTACACTTCTCCATGCAGAGTTCCGTTACCTTACCAGCCCTGTATCCAGGGAATACCAGCTGACACTTTTCCCAAACAGAAGATATGGATGTTTTGACGGGGACATCCATACTCTTTCCTGCGGAAAGGCCATCGAGGCAAAGCTCCATGACAGCCATGGCAGGCCATACTGGGTAAAAAGCCGGATCGAACACGATGGGAATGATTACTTCCTCTGGGGATATCCGGGCATCCCTCTTGCAGGGCTCACCATAAGAGAAAGGGAGGTACCATGCCATGACCTTTGACCAGAAGCAGAAGACCGCCCTTTTCCGTTACAGTGTGATCGCACCACTGGAGACCGGGACCAGCGACCCGTCCATAAGCAACAAGGAATTCTTCCGCCGTGCTGCTGAAAGGACCTATACGGACCCAGATGGAAAAACAGTGACCATTGGTGCCTCTACGATTGAAAAATGGCACCACGCTTATAAAAAGGGAGGATTTGACGCCCTTTTCCCACAGAGCAGGAAGGACGAAGGGATCAGCCGGAAACTGGACCAGGACCTGCAGTCCAGGATCCGTTTCCTGATGGAAGAACATCCCCGCATTACTGCTGCTGAGATCCACCGCACACTACTGTGCAGCGGGGACATCCATATCAACCAGGTCTCCACGTCCACAGTGGAACGGTTTGTCCGTCTGGTCAGAAGCCGGAAAGGCAGTTCCGTCAGCAAAGATATGCGGCGCTATGAACGGGCACATATCAATGAGGTCTGGTACGGGGATACCATGTACGGCCCCTGGCTTACGGACAGTGAAGGCAAAAAACGTGTCTATTTTATCGCACTCATTGACGATGCCAGCCGTTTTATCGTTGCTGCAGATCTGTTTTTTAATGACAGTTTTGAGAATCTCATGACAGTTATCCGGTCAGCCGTATCAAAGTTTGGCCGTCCAGGACTTTTTACGTTCGACAACGGATCCAGCTACCGGAATAACCAGATGGAGCTTCTTGCTGCCCGCATCGGTTCTTCTGTCCATTATTGTGAACCCTTTACCCCTACCGGAAAATCAAAGATCGAGAGATGGTTCCTTACGGTACGGCTCCAGTATCTTGCCTCCCTGGATATGAGGAACTTCCATTCCCTGGAAGATCTGCGCAGGGATTTTGCCGGATATGTTTCCCGCTACAACCAGACGCCCCACTCATCCCTGGGCGGGAAGACCCCGCAGGAACGCTATTTTTCAGAACCGGAGCGGTTCCGCAGGCTCCCTGAGGACCAGATCGAAAAAGATTTCCTTCTGGAAACAGAACGCCGGGTTTCTGCTGATAATGTCATTGTCATAAACAAGACCGAATATGAAGTCCATTACCGTTACGCAAAGCAGCGGGTCCGCCTGCGCTATTCACCAGATATGGAAAAAGTCTTTGTCGTGGAGCCGTCCGGGGAACTGACGCCCATCCGTCTCCTGAACAAACAGGACAATGCCGTTATAAAGCGCGAACGCGTCCGCCTGAGTGATGGAGGTGAAAAATAATGCCCGACTATACTGCCAGATACGGAATGGAATTCAATCCGTTTATTAAAAACTCCAAAGATATCTTATTGGAAACAGCAGAGTCATCGGAAGTAAGGACCCGTCTGTCCTACCTCAGGGATACACGAGGGTTTGGCGTACTGACCGGGGAACCCGGACGAGGAAAGACTACCGCCGCAAGGACCTGGGCAGCTTCACTGAACCCGTCCCTGTTCAAAGTTTTCTACAGCAGCCTCTCTTCCCTGACAGTCATGGATTTCTACCGCTAGATCGCATCCGGGCTGGGGGCTGAACCCCATTTCCGGAAAAATGAACTTTTTGATGACATACAGCGTGAGGTTAAACGGTATGCCCTGGAAAAACGTGTCGCTCCCGTGATCGTGGTCGATGAGGCAGACATGCTCAGCCATAAAGTATTGTCTGATCTTCAGATCATGTTCAACTTTGAAATGGATTCCAGGGATCTTGCGGTGATACTGCTGGTGGGACAGCCACGGCTGAACACCACCCTTAACCAAAGCACCCATGAATCCCTGCGCCAGAGGATCGTTATGAATTACCACATGGGAGGCATTACCAAAGAAGAAGGACGCAGGTATATCACCCGAAAACTGGAGGGAGCCGGAAGCCGTCAGACAGTATTTGACTCTAATGCAGTGGAAGCTGTCCTGAATGCGGCCAACGGGACCCCCCGTATGATCAACAAGATCTGCAGCCGCAGCCTGATGATCGGTGCCAGCCAGAACCAGGACATCATAGATGCCGATACTGTAAGAAAAGCAGTTGAAGATAATCAACTGGGATAACACCCCTACAGAGCCATACACAGGTCTATGTGTGTGGCTCAATTATTTTGCCGGACAACAGCAATTTAATATGCCCATCACACTATTAGAACCTGAATTTGTCTCCAAATAAACTGACGAAGACGCCTCCAAATAATTTGCTGAATGACAGAATACCCACAGTCGTAGACCGCTTGATACAACAGGCGATCGCCCAAGAATTAACGCCACTGTTTGAACCGCAGTTTTCAGAGAATAGCTATGGGTTCAGACCGGGAAGAAGTCAGCACGATGCATTAAAAGCATGCAAGAAGAATGTAGACGAAGGGTATGTGTATGTGGTGAGTATGGATTTAGAGAAGTTCTTTGATACGGTAAACCACAGCAAATTAGTAGAGGTACTGTCACGGACAATAAAAGATGGACGTGTGGTATCGCTGATACACAAATACCTGAATGCAGGAGTATTGCAGAACGGATTTATCGAGAAAACGGAAGAAGGTGTACCGCAAGGCGGACCGTTAAGTCCATTGTGTGGAAATGTGATGCTGAATGAGCTGGATAAAGAATTGGAACGCAGGGGACACAGATTCGTAAGGTACGCCGACGACGGTGCGCCACGAAGGCGAGTCCAAGTAGCGTAGCTACTTGAAGACAGCTATGCTGTACAGATGATGGCGGAGGGCCCGCCGGAACCGCTATACAGGTGGAGGTTCCAAACCAC
>JAETQH010000031.1 GCA_021770785.1 Lachnospiraceae bacterium | reverse complement strand
ATATTCATCATTTTTACAACCAGATTTTTCCAAAAACCTTTGATTTCCTGCAGTTTCCGGAGTTCTCACTCAGTTGTTGACTGATTGAGTGATACTTCTCACAGGAAGTTCACGATTATAGTTGGTGGTCGCCACGGATATGACGGCTTCCTGCAAGGCATTCCGTACCCCATAGGCGATAATGGAAAGCCGGAGGAACTCTGCCAGCACGCACAACACAATCAGCAGTGCCAGCATCAACGCCACTGTAAGCGGATAGGACATTCCTTTTTTATCCTTTATCATTTTTTTCAGTTTTTCCATGCCCGCCTCCGTCACTTATAATAGACTTCACTCTTTCCGCTTGCCCTCGCTTTCAGTTCAATGGGGAAAGAACCAAACACAAAGAAACCGATATCCACCCTCTGCGTCAGTGTCACTTGGATGTCTCCGTTTAACTGCACCTTATTCCCGCTGTAATAATCACAGTCCCACTGTATCTGCGGATCAAGTCCCGTTTCCTGCTTTAACTGTGCAATCCTGCCGGACACATCCGTACTCCCCATAATTTCTGCCTGTCTGACAATCTCATCCGCAAAGGAGTCAAGCTGCTGTTTCTTCATAAAGACCGGAAACAGTGTCATGGCAAGAGCCACTACCAGCATCAGACAAAAGATTCCAATCGCAACATCAATGTACCCTTCTCCCCTGCAGTTTCGGCACACATCTCTTATTCTTCTTTTCATGGCTGCTCCTCCTAAAACATTCCCGACATTGTTCCAAGTATCTGATAACCCATGACTCCCATATAAATCAGAAGCATACAGGCCAGCAGTAAAAAAGAATATCTCCTGATTTTCGGCGGCCGCTCCATGGCAAGCCGTTTCAGTCTCTGTACTTCAAGCTGCTTCATATCATGGGACAGCATACGGAAGAATGTCACGCCGTCATCCCCACGAATGCACCCAATCAAGCCCCTTACCACATCAGAAAGCATCGCACTTGATACCCTTGCTTCCAGTCTGGTAAGTGCCGCTTCGTAGTTACCCGTCCTCATATCAGCCGTAGTAATGGCAAGTTCATTCCTTAGTGCCGGGCCTGCGTTCTTCTGGTAAGTCTCCAGCATGGAAAGGATGTCGCGGCTCGCCATCAGCTCCTGCGTAATGGTCGCTACAAACCTCGGCAGTTCAAACTCGATTTCCTCTCTCCGCTTTTTTACTGTCTTTTCTGCTTTCCCGCTCTCGGAAAAGAATGTCCCTATCCCCAGCACCAGAAAAACAGGAAATAGAAGCGGAACCGTAAACAGACAGGGTATGATACAAAGGAATATCAGCCCTGCCTTTACATAAGCCTGCGCCATATACAGTTCCGGTGTCATTGGAATTTCTGCAGAACGAAGCGTTGCCGCCAGCTTCCGCTTTTTGTACTCATCCATGGGCAGGAAGCGGGCGATTTTGCCGGATAACTCCATGATAAAGGCATCCGAACTTCTCGCCTGCTTCTTCTGCTTTTTCCCCACGGTCAGAATTGCCCGGCTGGTACGGTAAGTGGGTACTTTAAAGACTTCCGCAAGAATAAAATAGCTCCCTGCCGTAAAAAACACGGCAAAAAGCAATAAGATCATGTTCTGCACTTCATTTACACCTCTTTCTCAAAATTTTTTTGGAAGAATCGCCTGCGATTCTTCTAGGAATGACATAGTTTCTCTTAGGCAGCGTATTTTGATGCCTTAGAGAAACTTCATTCCTTTACCTCTTATACTCAATGGGCCTGATATGCTTTGATACTGCCGCCACGGATATAAATACCACTGTTCCGCTGATGGCAAGCAACACCTTTCCAAAGCTGGTAAACATCAGTGTCTCATACCAGTCCTTATTCAGAAAGTAAAGCAGGGGGATGCTTCCCAAAAGCAGGATGATCATAGTGATGTACTCCTTTACCGGTTCGTAAATCAGCAGATCGAGTTCCGATGACACCACACGCATATCCGACAGCTTCGACACAATGGGCGGCAGGGTGTTCTTCAGGTTATAATCATCCTGACAGGCAATCACTGCATCCACCCACTCATGGAATACCGCATTATCCATTCCCTTTTTCAATCCCTCCAGAGCTTCCGCTGTGTTGGAATTGATTAGTTTCGCCTCCATGAGAAAGTTCCGGAACACTTCCGATACCGGCGGATTTAAGTAGGGCAGATTTTCCTCGATTGCCCGGATAATGGTATTCTTGTTCCGCAAGTAGCTGGTGGTAATCATGGATAAAGCCGTTTCCAGCTCCGTATTGATCTGCTTCTTGTGCTTGGATGCCGTAAATTTCACATAATAAAACGGCAAAAGTGCAAAGCCCACCGCCAGCACCGGCACCATCAGCCCGTTATTCATGGTAAACGCAATCATCACGCCCAACACGAATAAAATCATGGCAAGCACGCACAGCATAGTAAACTGTTCGCTTTTCCCGGTCAGCCGCAGGATTTCCTTTACTTCTTCAAACAACAGTTTCAGTCCTTTCGGTTCTTTCTTCTTTTTACTCTCTTTGATCCGGTTCTTCATGCTGTGATTTTTGGGTCTTAAATACCCCGATAAGCCCTCTAAAAATACAAATGGGGACAGCTCCAGCATGATAAAACATCCCGCCACCGCCATAAAAAAGGCAATGGTTACAAGTAATGTCATAGGTCATACCTCCATTTCTTCCAGTATTTCTTCATAATCTTCACATTCCATACGCCGCATATCCGGCATCTCCTAACGCTTCGCCAAAAGCTGCTCCTGCATCTTTAAAGGCAGTCCATTCTCACGGAGCCGCTTCTGCAAGCCTTCCGAAAGATTCTCCACCTTCTCATAATGTCCTATAATCTTTGGCTTTCCATCTGCAATGATATTGTCCGTAATATTGAACCGGTACAGGGTACGCATCTTCTTCCTTCCGTCCTGCAATGTCTCACATTCCGTTATCTCCATAATCCTTCGGGAATTATCCTCCAGCCTTTTGGCGAATGCCACAATCGGGAATGCTTTTGTGGCAAGGTTCTGCAGCGTGGTATCATCCATCCCCGGCTGCTCCTGCTTGCACAGCGTAACCATACGGTAATAGGTATCTTCGCAGGAATTGGCGTGAATGGTGGTAATCACGGAATGCCCGGTATTGGCGGCATTGATAGCCTGCATACTCTCCCCGCCCTTCATCTCCGCTACCGCAATGCAGTCGGGATTGATGGTAAGAGTTGTTTCCAGCAGTTTTACCATATCAATATTCTGTCTCGGATCATCGGAAAACCTTGTTACCAGATGCACCACGTTATTCAGCACATTTCCTTCCCCGTCAACGGCAGTCAGATCAAACTCACGGCATCCCTGCTCTATGGTAACAATGCGCTTGCTGTACGGCACTTCCCCCAATATCCAGCTCATCAGCGTCGTCTTTCCCGAAGAAGTCGCCCCGGTAATGCACATGGAAACCCCATGGCTAAAGCACATGGAAAGCAGATCCAGCATCTCCCCTGTGGCAGTTCCAAAGCCTACAAACTGCTCTTTTGTCAGTTTCCTCGGATTTACAATACGGATAGACACCGCCAGCCCTTTTTCCTTATCAATGACGCCATCGCCCATAACCGTGATACGGATCTTGTTATTCAGATGCCCTACCACAATCGTCTGTGCATTATCAAAAATCATGCCGGACTTATGCAGGAGCCTTCGGATGACATCGACTGCATGACTGGCACTGTTAAAATGCTCCTTTGCCGGGATAATCTCGCCGGTAGAATATGTAATCTTGACATCCCGCCACTGGTTGATATTGATTTCTTCCACATCATCCCGATACAGGTAACGTGTCAGGAAAGAAAAGCCTGTCATCTCCCCATAAAGAAGCTCACAGAGTTCCGCCTGCTCCATTCCCTCTACGCCCACGTTGCTCTGTTCCAGATATTTCCCGATGTAGGATTCAATCAATTCCCGATTCTCATCCGGGTTATCCCGAAGCACGGAAGCAAAGTTCTTGGATATGTACTCCTGCACATCCTTCAATACTTCCGGAAAAGTGCGGTATACCACACTTTTGTTTAACATCCCGGCAGTTTCATGTATGTTTAATATTTCCTGCAATTCTTTTCCTCCTGCTTAAAATTCTCCCTTGTTCTTCCAGACAAAGGGGCTGCGCACCACCAGTTTCTTTTTCTCTGCACCCGGCTTGTGTTCGCCCTGTTTTGTCTCATACAGTCCAAAGACTTCCACCAGAACCTTCCTGACCTCCGTCTGAAAAGGGCCGGCTTCCTTGGAAGTCAGCCCATTCCACAGACTTGCCTCATCATACTGTTTTTCCAGTTCCGCCACATAAGGGAATACAAAGCCTACTCCGCCATACTGTCCTGCGGCTGCTTCCCATTCCTGCCCGGTCTTAAAGTTCCCGATGGCACTCATATATTTTCCATTATCTGCCCGTCCTTCCAACATACCCGCATGGGACTTGAAGTAGGATATTCCCCGCAGATTGGAAGTTCCCATACGCAGTACCCGGTCTGCCATCTCCATGGCAAGGATGGAAAACACATCCGCTTCAAAGACAGAAGTACAGTCCAAAATCACATAATCAGCCAGGTGCCGCAGGCATACAAGAAATTCCACTGCTCTTTCTCTTGTAACCTTGGGATAGGACATCAGGTTTTCCCCCATCCTGTACCCCAGCAGACTGATATATTCATTTGCAGGGACAGGCACACAGGCCGCCAATACCTTATTTTGCGTCAATGACGGAGCCGTCAGAAGTGCACCCAATGAAACATCCTGTTCCATATCCATAGGAAGCAGGAACGGCACGGACGGCACAAAAGGATCACTGCATACCACAATGACATTTTTCTTTTTCTTTGCTATCTCTGCCGCCAGCTTTACCGCTAGGGTGGTCTTGCCGCTACCGGGGCTTCCTACAATGGCAAGCATATTTCCATGTTCCATTTTACTGTCCTCCTGCATCTACTTCTACATCATCCACAATGGGTTCTTCTGTTTCCTCCTCGTCTGCCTCTGCTGTTTCCGCTTCCCCTTCCAATTCTTCCGTATACAGTTCTTCTAAGACTTTCTGCTGTTCATCCAAAAACTTCTGAGCCTGTGTGCTGTCCCCACGGAATACCAGGGCTGCATGAAGTTTTCCGGTCTGTTCCAGTTCTGCAAGAAGCCTTGCCTGCTCCGGCGTTGCAAGCACGGTAATGGTGGACGCCAGTTCCTGTTCCTCTCCGTCCTCCACATCAGCCTGCACATCATTGTCCGTTCCGCTGCTTGCCGTAGTTGCAATAATCTCCACATACTGAATCTCAGGCAGTACCAGTGTTTCCCTCTTTTCTCCCACATCCGATGCGATCAGGGTTACAATATCGCCGGCCTCCAGTTTCCCGGACAGACCGGCTGCAAAGGATTTAATACTGACTGAGATTGCCCGGTTCTTCCCATTTAATTTGCCAAGATAGGCATTCTTTAACATAGGGGTATCTGACAGCTTGCTCTCCAAAATATAGTCCCCTTTGTAAAGGTCGGTGTTGGCGTATTTGCCAACCACATCCTCTGCCCTGTAAACCACGTTGCCGGGAAGGTTATAGCCGCCCACTTCCACGGTAGTAAGCATCTTCTCCGTAATCTGGTCGCCCTTGCGGATCTCCGTATTCACACGGACCAGAGATACCTTCGATTTCAGTGCATTGTTGAACATCGGGGTAAGCCCGAAGCAGATAATCAGCGAAAGGATGATACAGATCAGACCAATCACAATACGGTTCTTCAATAAATTTTTCACTTTTCTTTCCTCCAATTCTATCTAGGAAGAACGCTGCTTTGCGTCCTTTCCTAACGCTTTTATGCAGGCAGCATGGCAAGCAGGCATCCCAATGCAAGATACGGCACCATTGCAAAGCCTTTGTCCTCTTTCTTTGCATACGCCGTCTGGAACAGGACTGCCAGAAACAGCCCCAGCATCAGTGCTATATAGCCCCGTTTTACGCCCAGCACAAAGCCGCAGGCTCCCATCAGTTTGATGTCCCCGCCGCCAATGCTTCCTTCTTTCATCAGTGCCGCCACCACAAAAGGCAGCGGCACAAGAACAAGCCCCAGAAGTGCCGGGGCAAATTCTACCTCCAGTAATCCGGCCATCAGTATAAGGACCGGTACATAGTCCGGCACGGTATGGGTTGCATAATCATACTCCGCCGCAAATAAAAGCACCTGCCCCGTCAAAATGCAGGCAAGTGCGTGTAAAGTCGTTCCATAAGCTCCGATAAATACGGCGGTAACAGCCGCAGCCGTTACCGCCACATATCCGACTTTTTCGGAGCCGGTCAGTTTCTTTAACAGCATATCCATCAAAATTCCTAAAAGGAAACTTGCTGATACTGCCACCAGAAAACTATGTGATTCAAGAAACCATATCAAAACATTCTCCTTCCTTACCTTTCTTTCAGCATCCGCAGGCTGTCTCTGATATCCATTCCGTCAATCTCATTTCCCACGCATACCCATCCGGGATATTCGTTTCTTGCAAACAGTTCTGCCCTTGGCAGATCACCCGCCAGCTCCACGATTTTCTCCCTGACAATATCCGGTTTTTTGCTGTGTTCCTCCACCGGTGTATCTACGATGCAGTGTACTGCCTTTGACACTCGTTTCGGCTGTCCTTTTGTAGCTATCAGGCACAGCTCCGGGTTTGCCCTCGTCCAGAATCCAAGCCCCCAAAACCATTTTTCCTGTTGCTTCCTGCACCGCTTTACCCAGCAGAATCCAAGTGTCTTATAAGTAAATCCCCATCTTCGGATTGTTTCTAATCCCTGTTCCAGACAGGGGAATGTTACCCATAGAAACAGAATGCAGTCATCCGCCGCTATGGACTGGATATCCAGCCCATAGATGTCCTCAATCTTCATGGTATGATAGTGATTTTCGGCAGAGCGTCCCTGTCCTTTCTTACTGTAAACCTTATAAGCCCAAGGAGGATCCACATACAGAATGTTAAATTTCAAGGATGCCCGCCTCCATTTCCGCAAGCCGCAGTCCTATCTCGTAAACGATATTGACCGTCACGGAATTTCCCGCCTGCTTATAGAGCTGTGCATCACTGACTCCTGCCGCCTTTGCACGGTCAAACAGGAAATCTTCAAATGCCTGTAACCGGAAACACTCTCTCGGTGTGAGCCTGCGGATGCGGCAGTATACTACCACTCCCATGCTCCCGCCTGTCACAAGCGTCTGGGCGCACTGCTTACCTACCCGCCCTCTGCTTACTGTGCTGTTCGGATAAGACAAGTTGATCCCATCCCCATGCCTTGCGATTACGTATCCCTGCTTGGTTGCTTCCCAGATAGGCATTCCGGTATAATAAGGACACTGCAGCAGCATCACGCCATGGCGGTCAACCGCTGTCAGGGTAAATCCCGGCTCTCCAGCATTCTTAAACCTTCGTCCATTCTGCCGCTTGTTCTCCCTCTCCGGCGTAAGTGCTGCTCTCGCCTGTACGCACTTTCCGTCACAGGCTTTACAGTACAGCACACCGGAACTTTCACCAAACCTCGTTATCCCTGCGTTATAATGAGATACCAAACACCGTGAAGTCCTTGTCATATCCGGCTCTTTCTTCTGTGTGAAGAAACCGGCATAGTTCTTTGCCCCGCACTCCCCATTTCCGGTCTCTTTCAGGCACTCCATCCATTCTTCCGGCTTCTTTGTCCCGCACAGATACAGCCCTGTCTTTCCTCCGGCACCGCCGCCGTCCGCTGTCAGGGTAACGGAAAGCCCGTCCGCATCATAGACACGCTCTCCCTGACAGCCTCCTATAACTTTTTTAACAACCGCTGTGTTTGCTCCGCTGACAGGAAATACTTTTCGTCCACGGATTCCTCCAAAATATCCAACAAGGTACACTCGTTCCCTATGCTGGGGGACTCCAAAATCCTTACTGTTGACACACTGCCATTCAAGGTCATACCCTGCTTCCCATAAGCTAAACAGAACGGCGGTAAAATCCCCGCCTCTCTCGCTTGACAACAGATGCTTAACGTTCTCAACGATAAGGAAGCGGGGTTTATCTTCGGCAGGCGTGCTCTTGAGCAGGCCAGAGACTGTAAAAAATAATCCACTTCGCTCTCCGGCAAGACCTGCCCGCTTTCCTGACAGGGAAATATCTGTGCAAGGAAATCCGAAAGTCCAGATTTCAGCTCTTGGAATCTCTCCTGCTGTGAGCTGTTTAATATCTTTGGCGAACCACTCGCCCGTGCATTTACTTCCGTCACAGTGTTCTCTTATCTCCTTACTGCATATCCGGCAACCGTTTCCTTCCCCGCATTTTCCGTACTTGCAGTAGGAAAGCCCGTACATTGCCATGTAACTGATATTCGCATATTTATCAATTTCTACATGACCGATACATTTATGTCCGCTTCGTTCCAATCCTCTTCTAAAGCCGCCTATTCCACTGAATAAATCTAAAAATTCCAAACAGACCTCCTGTTATGGTTTGAGAGGTATTCACAATTCCTTTTTCCTCTGGTCCGGTAGAATAGCATCCTGAAATTTGATTGGTAGACTTGCTTCTTTTCGGGAAATGCCGTATTTGCATTTCCCCTGATGAAACATAGAAGTTCTTAGGCTCTGTATTTTGGAGTCTTAGAACTTCTTTTCATCATGTGCCCCATTCGCTCAAAGCGCGATAGGGATAGATTTGCTGGCTCCTTGCAAAACGTATCATATTGCCCACCTGATCGACTACGCTCTGATTGTTCTGGTCTTTGGTACACATCATCACACTCCCAAAGATACCTGTCAAAGCCGCAACCACGGTAAATGCCACGTTATTAGAACACAGCCAGATAACGGCGGCTACTGCACCGCCAAAGAGGGAGCCTGCAATACTCTGCAAAAGCTCCCTCCGTCCAAAACCATTGAATAATTCATTTTCCGCTTTTACCCCGCTGGGGATATACAGCTCCCACTTCTGTTCTTCCGTAGTTCCTCCTTTCCAGTCCCGCAACATGGGGACTTCTCATTACCCATAATAATACATAACAATGTCCTTTATCTGCCAGATGCTCTCCGCAACGATATAGAACAATACCGTATTCTTTGCCCTTTTCCGGTACTGCGCCTGTTCTTCCTCTGCTCCCTGCAAACGCACCATGCAATAGACAAAACGGAATACTGCTCCCGCTCGGATCAGGCTGATTATGGCTATGGAAATATCATCTAATTTCAAACCGTTCCATCCTTTCAAACGAACACCATTTACTTTGCCATACCCTTCACCATGCCCACTAACCGCACGGAATGGTAAACATTATTGATGACTCCGCTTCCACTGCCGCCAGCAGGCACAAGAAACTCTCTCAGGAAAGACGGTGTCTTAATGGCAAGCACCATACACGCCATCCCCCAAAATACATTCATGTTGATTCCGATATTTAGCATCATGCCTACGCCCAGCTTGCAAAGACAGATCTGAATAACCACCGCAAGGGTACTCTGAAAAAACTTGTTGATATAGGTCTTGAATACGCCCTTATCGTTATCCAGAAGCCCCACACATGCCATAGGCATCCCAATCCGCAGAATCATGATTTCCAGTCCCCTCATCAGGAACTGGAAATACAGGATAAAATAGCAGACAACAAAGATCAGTCCGAAGATTGCCGTTGTCAGTCCCAAAGATGAAATACCGTTTACCCATGCCTGCCAGTCATAATCCGTAGATGCCCCGATTGCTGTCATCAGTTCATCTATCAGTCCCTCCGTAATCTCTGCCATCCAACCGTAGATAATGGGAAAACAGACTGCAACAGCTACTGCCTGCATAAATCGGATCACAAGTCCGGTCGGTTCTGTATCTGGATCTCCATCCGTCCACATAACATAGCACTCAAAACCCTTTTTCAAGAATTTCAGGATAATCAAAGACACTCCAAAACCAAGCAGAATGTCAAAAAGGACATCAACCATGCTCCCGCCGTTCGCCGCCAGCATATACCGGTCAGCATACAGCGTCATTGGCACTAACTCCTGCAGCATTTCATCTATATAGGCGATTGCACCATTCAGGACTGCCACGATAAGAAGCACCAGTATAATCTCCAATCCGCTTCACCTCCCTTGTGGCGCAGATTATCTGGCTGCTATTCCCCATCCGGTTCATTCTCCTTCAGGCTCGCATCATAGGCATTTAATACTGCTGTGTTGATCTGACTGCGAAGCTCAGGTTTAATCGGAAAGCATACATCCCTGTATTCATCCTCTTTGTCCTTCATACTGGGCATAAATACGGTAATTCCTTTCTCACACTCCACAACCCGGACTCCTGTTACCAAAAAAGCATCTGCCAGACATACGGTGGCAAATGCTTTCAGCTTACCTGCATCGGTAAAACTCTTTGTAATTTTTGCTGTTACTTTCAATCTTTTTCCTCCATATACATAAAATTTGCCTGCCAGTTTCCCGGCAGGCAGTTCCTAAAATATTTAGTTCATAAAAACCGCTAATATAATTCCCCATTAAGTAATGCCAATAGCCTGGCTGATGGTAACGTAATCTTTTCATATACACCTCCTATTTTTCTATACAAAAAAACACGACTGAACTATTTAAATTCAATCGTGCTTCTTTATATTATTCTTACTGATACCATTCTTTTCGCAATTTTTCAAAATCAAGAGACTTCCATTCTTCTTTCCATAAATGCCAATAAGGTATATCGTTTGAAGAAGGTGGATTATCTTTGCATTCATCAATTTGAACAACTGATGGCATAACAATAGATTCTCCTATCAGCAAAGCTTCACCGGCCGAAAGTGATGGTAGTTTTTCTATCAAGTTTCCTAATGTATCTGGTAATAATCTTTTTACATATCCTTGATCATTTGGATTAGTAAGGCGCATTGCAATAAAATTATTACACTGTGAAAAAATAGTTTCCGAAATTTCCGACGGCCTTTGACTTGCAAGCATCAATGTTATACCATATTTTCTACCTTCTTTTGCAATTCGCTCTATTGCTTTTTGAGATGATCTATATTTTGTCAATTCACTTTTGGGAACATATTTATGTGCTTCCTCATAAACCAACAAAACTGGAACATCATTATTTATTTTCTCATCTTTATCCATTTTACATCTGTATCTTTTGTAATAATAACCATATTCAAATATCAATCTGGATATTAATGAAACCGTAATGCTTAAAACCTCAAAAGGAACACTGCTCAAATCTATAACAGTAACATTAGACTTCTTTTCATCTCCATATCCCATTAATTGTTTTAAAACTTCTTCAAATGTTATTTCCCTTGTCTTTTTTCCAAATAAAAAGTCTAACCTTTTATCTTTTACTTTCGCCATTAATCGTACAGAAAATTTGTCCAATGTTCCATCATTATAATCACCCTTTGTAATGTTCTGAGCTTTTATTGGGTAAAATTTTAACTCCTCTTCAAAATATTTTTCAATCCTTTCTGCTTCCGTCAATTCAATCCCTGATGTTTCATCTGTTTTTCTATCTGATGGCAATGTGTATGAACCATCATTAATCATATATCGAGAACTATTTTTAGCATTATATGTTTCATTCTTTAAGTTATTAACAGCATTCGTAATTTCGTTAATATCGAAAAACACCGGCGTATCATAGTATATTTTCTCCTCTTGCGGATTATATTTTGCTTTGTTCTCAGTAACCAAAGTCCTAAAAATTGACGATTGATTGTAATTATCTCGTTCACCTGTATCTAACAAAATTTCTTCTAACTCTTCACTGTTCATCAACCAGTACGGCAGTATTAAATTATCAATATTAAGAAAATTTGCATTAGGGAATGCACTTCTATATTCAGAATGAATATCAAAAATTATAATATGGGAATTATTCAGTGCAAATTTTCCACTATTCTCTTTTACAGCATTTTGTATTATTTTGCACACAGTATGTGATTTCCCAGAACCAGTTGAACCAACAATTGCTATGTGTTTATTAAAAAATTTGTTTCCATTTACCGGAATGGGGATTCCTCTATCTGAAGACAATTTTGAAAACAGAAACTTTTCATCCTCATTCACTGATTCCATAAATATTTTTTTAATATCCTCTTTAGATGCAGGCTCAACTTTTTTGGGAGGGATAGCAATCGTATCACCACCTCGAATAAATTCATCTCCAATTATCATTCCTAACGGCAATGCCTCAATATTATATGAACGCTCACCATTTTCTTTAACTTCTATTGAGAAATTTTCAATTATCGCAATCATAATAGCATTTTCATTATCTGCAATTCGTAGATAAGATCCAACTTTTAATGATTCCGTCTCTAATTGAAACTCTGACAAATCATCTACTGCAATCTTAATCTTGTTAGGATAAACTGATATTACTTCCGCATTTATTTTCTCTTCCATCATATAATCTCCTTTATATTATCCAACTTTTCTATTTGCATTTTTACATGTTTCACATTATCAGATCCCATGTAAAACACTTCATTTTTATAAAATTGATATATCTCAACCCTTTGATGAATTTTTTCTATTACATCATCTATCATGTGCATATCATTTATAATTTTTATCTGCAGCTTATTTTCATGTGTTGCTGGCAAACTCAAGGTTTCTGCATAAAAATCGGCCCCCAAAAAGGGAAAACCGTCAATAAAATTCACATTTTCTCTATATAATTCTTTTTTTAACATAATTAATTGCTTTTCCAAAATATTATGAAAATATATGTACGAGCAAAAGGGATGTTGTTCTCTTTTTGAGCATTTTGACCATTTTTTTATGATGATGTATATCAAATCTTTAATAAGAACTAGATTAAAATCATCTTGGTCAACTTCCAACAAAAAGAAACGTTCGTATGGTGCAATATTTAAAGATGTAAAGTATTCTTTTCGGATTTTTTTAAAAATCTCTTTTTGTGTTCTATATAGATAAAACCATCGATTAAAAAGTATTTCCTTTTTATCAATTTCATTTAAAAACTCTTTTTTAGAAATTTCTCTCTCTGATTGTTTTTCACAAATTGCAATATTTTTAATGGTTTTTAGAGCATTATTATAATAATAATGCTCCGCTTCAAATGTCGTGCATTTGAACACTTTGGTTATCTTAGAATATACATCTTGTAATTGTTGTTCTAATTTTTGAGCATTAACATCAACTTTTACCAGCGTAAGAAAATCCTCTAAATCCTTATCTGTAAGATTTAATTGCTCATATTCTTTAACAATCTGAAATTCACCTGTATCTTTCTTCTTGTGTTTATGCGTTAAAAATTTTGATTTAAGAAATGATACATCTATTATATCTGGTAATTTCTCTTGCCCTTTTAAATAGTAACCATACAGCATATAATTTATCTTTTTACTACCATTATTTTTTCTTTCAGAAAAATCCATTAACAAATATTTTATAGCTTCTGCTATTTCTGAATGATTATATTCCGTACCTTCATAATATTTACATTGTATTGCTGTTTTACTATCTATTGTAGTAATATCAATATCTTCAATACCCTCTATTGTTACTTTATCTGCCATGTTATCCAAACTCAGCAATTGTAAAATAGAAAAATCAAACTGATAAAAATATCCCTTTAAAGTACTAACCGCATTTCTATCTTTCAATCTATCATCTCCCAGCTTTTTTCTGTATCTCTTCCACCAACCGCTGCACCATACTCGCAGGCCACATCTCTGATGGTTTCTCTTTTCCATTCTCTTTGCATTTTTTATAACACTGCTCTGCTATCCGAAAAGCCTTTTCTTCATCCCCATACCGCACAAGTTTTCTATAAATATCTCTGTCTTTCTTCAAATATTTCTGTCCTGTAACCTTCTCAAATTTTTCTGCAAACCGATTACAGCATGTATAGGATTCCCTGATAACAGGCATCTCTCCCAAATATGCATACATCCAAATTTCAAAACATGGATTCGACCATCCAGCATTGATACTATTTTTTTCTGCGGTTCGTATAATCTCATCAAAATCCTTTACCTGATCCCTGTCAAAAACAATCCATGGAATACGGTACTGCGATTCTGCATCGGTAAGTTCCATAGCCCGCTCCACCAGTTCTACGGTTTTTGCCTTTTCCACCTTTATTACCAAACGATCTTTCAGTTCTTCAGGAATACTGTCACGCAGTCCCTCAAAGTAATTTTTCTCCGTTTCCTCCGTATCTGTCACAATCAGGTAATATCCTAATTCCGGTATTCTTGTCCCTACCCGCTTATTCCGATCTTTTCTTTTTCCGGCCCTGCGGTCACTGGGTTTTCCTCCTTTATTCGCCATCCGCAGCCCTCCCTGTCAGCATCTTCATAGGCTTCAATGCAGGAATAGCTCCATAATTGCCTGTCAGGTACTTCTTAGACAACGCCTCATCTCTGCGCACCTTGTTGCCATCTTCATCTTTAAAGTCCGCCAGAGAGTACAATTCAGAAACCCCGTCTCTGTTTTTGTTCACCAGCCAAATTTCATCCCGCCGAAGCAGCTCATTAGAAAACTGCCAAATATCATGAGTTGTAAAAATTAACTGTGCATTCTGTGTATTGATTTCGGGTGACAAAAACGTCAGTATGATATTCCGTACTAATAATGGATGTAATCTGGCATTCAGCTCATCAATAAACAGAGTGCCCCCATTATCCAGTACATCCTTCAAGGACGGATAGAGTGCAAACATTTTCAACGTACCGCTTGATTCCATCTTCAACGGAATAGCTGCCATCTTCTGACTGTCTGTCATTTTATGAAGAGCATCAATCCTGTAACTCTTACTGTTTTCCTTTTCATCTTCCTGCGGCAATTTTTCTATATTAAAATCTTGGATTGCTTCATCAAAAGACGCAAAATACTTTACCACATTCCCTTGTACTTCCTTACTGTCTACAAAACCTTCCGGAAGCATTCTGGAACGGAAAAAATTTTCTGCCGGATCGCCAAAATCAAGGATATCATTATTCAAAAACCAATCCCTGACCTTTTTTAGTTTGGCAACCCGCAGTTTGGCCCCAAGAGAAACAATAAGTGTCTCTTTATTTAAAGATGCCTTGATATTTTCCACATGGTTTTTGGAAAATCCATTTATTTCTAGTTCTTCACCCTTTTTCCGATAAAAAATCGTCCTATAATTATTTCTTGCGGTTTTAGCCTTGGAATACAGCCATTCCTCTACAACTTCATCCCTTCTCAGCGAAAATCCATATTGATATATCTTTCCACTGTTTTCTGCATTGTCCACATAAAATACCTCAAAGGTAGTTTCTTCATCACAACTTTTCTCATCAAATAAAAATGGAGTAACCTTCGGATAATCATTTTCTTTTTTCCGGCGGCTGTCCTCTTCGCCGCCAAAATTGAAGGATTCTGCCACATAATAAGTCATATAATCAAAAGCATCATATACATTAGACTTTCCGCTTGCATTAGCACCATAAATTGCCGCTACCTTCAACAACTTGTCATTTGCAATATCCACAACATGACTTTCATGCTCTGTTATTTTCGTTGCTGACAAATCAAGCGATACTTCATCCCGAAAAGATTTAAAATTTTTGAAATTAAATTGTATCAGCATAATTCTCTATACTCCTTCTGTCCTTCTATGGAATCTTTCAATTTTATTATACCCCATTTTAAGCATAAATCAACATCTAATTTTATACTTTTATTAATTTAGATGTCGATTTTTTCATTAAAACCATTTTTCTTTACACGAACGCTAAGAATATACAGATAAAACAGAACATTTTTCTTTTCCTATTATTTTAATTTTCTATTCCATGCTCCTTTACCTTAAATATTTGCCCGCCGGTTTCCCGGCAGGCAGTTCTCATTGAACGTTTACGTTTTTCCTGTACAATCATTACCCCTGATAATTAAAGAGGTTCTGGATTCTCTGCGTCAGGGTAGGAAGGATGGTGTCCTTAAACAGTGCATAGAGTCCTGCCAGCAGCAACGCGCCAACCACAACAGAAATCAGGATTTTCAGAGCAGTATCTACAAAGCCTTCGCCCTCTTTTCTTGTAAGGATGCCTGCAAGTTTCCTTTTCATTTTTCCGCCATATACATAAGCTGCTACGGTCAGTCTGTTCATAGTGTCATTGATTTTTCTCATAGTGTTCATTCCTCCAAATTTTAAATTTATTTTTAGGTTGTCTGCATTACTGGTAATAGCCAATAATGATATTTAGGGTTGCGCTTCCGATTACTGCCCCGATGCAGGACACGATGGCAACCACGATACGGTTGTTCCACTTTTTCTGATCCATCTCATCCGCCGCACTTCTCCTGATACAGAAGTAAATAATCAGAAGTCCCGCAACGACCGGTGCCAGCACCATAAGCCAGGTTGTGGCATCCCCAATCAGCTTTTCTGTTCCCTTTGCCAGCTTGCTCTCACTGATACCACTTGCATAGGCAGTCTGTGTGTTCAGCAAAAACACGGCAAAAGCGGCAGAAATTGACTTTCCTGCCGCCGTACATCTTTGTAACCATTTATTCATCTTCTTCATTTCCCGGTAGCTTCCCTCCTCTCCGCATGAATTTCTCTGAAAACAGGGAGCCTGCCTGTACCGGAAGCCCCTTCTGTTTCTGCTTTTCTTCCTTCATCTGAAGGTCTTTCGTGTAATAGACCCAGATATTCCATAACGGTATTTCTTCCTTTACGCTGGTAAGTACCGGCCGCTTACGTTCCCGTTCCTCCCGCACTTTACGGTTATGCTCCTTGTCCCCCAGTCCAAGCATTTTATTGAAATACCACTGTGACAGATCCGGTGACACCATCATTGCCGGGTGGGAACGTGATACCACGATCTGATAAGGTCTTGACACTCTCCGTATCTCATCTGTTGTCAGAAGATCCCTTGCCACTAAATTGATGGTACTACTGGAAGATGGATTGACATACCGCCCGTGCTGGCTGGATAGCTGATAGCCGGAACAGGTGTATTTCCCCAGCTTATCACAGATTTCGGACAGGGTTTCCTTATCGTCCGCCTGCAAATAAATCCAGCTCTGACAGTTTGACTTGACAATGGCTGCTGTTTCCTTGTTGTATTTCTCCGTAAGCTGTTCAAAGCTCTGCAAAAAGAAATGGAACCGCATACCACGGCCGCCCGCTACGGTCAGCTTGTTCGTCAGGTCATTGATTTTAGTAAAGTTTCCAAATTCCTCCAGGACAAAGTTTACCCTGTTTATGAGCCGGCCGCCCCTTTCATCCGACTGGTGTACCAGCAGTTCATAGAGCTGCGATACCATAAGGCTTGCAATGGGATAATAGGTGGTCTTTTCGTCCGGCAGGATAAAGAACAATGCCTGCTTCTTTTTCCCGATATCAGCGATATCATAATCGCTCTTATGGGTGATAGAATAAACCGCCCTTGATGTAAACAGCCTTAGCGTCGTCAGTGCAGAAGTATAAAAACTACCCTTTGTCCTGCTGGGCGCTACATCAGAGATTGATAAAAGCGCCCTTGCCGGATGCCCCGGTTTTAATTTCTTTACATACTCCTGCATGGGCGTCTTGTTTCCCACCGCCTTGCACATTTCTGCCACGAACCAGTACACATTGGTGAGGTTCTGGTATTCCGGACGCTTGGCATTATCCACCACAACACAGAGGATTGCCGCCGCAATCGTGGACTTCTCGCCGTTTTCCCATATCTTCTCATTGCTGGTATTATCGCCCACTAGGATATTCGTGATGTCCCATGCGTACATTTCTGCCTTATCCATCTCTCCCCGGTTTACCGCATCAATGATGGGCTGGAGCAGGTTGTAACGGCTGCTCTTTTCCGGGTTCTTGAAGTCAAGGCAGATGACATCATATCCAAGTTTCCCTAAAAACGGTGCTGCGTACTGATACAGCTCTGCCTTGGGATCGCTGATAACAAGGCTCTCGCCTGCCAGTGCCATCAGACAGATAGACTGCAGCACCAGCGTCCTCGTTTTTCCGGAGCGGGTTGCTCCTATGGTAAGCGTGTGGGTATCGTCTGCGATATAATGTATCTTCTCCTTTTTCCCACTCTTTGTCATCCCTATTACGATGCCGCCCTCTTTTAAGATACGGCAGGGATCCTGTCCGGCTCCTTTCCTTTTTTCCTCACAGGCAGGTACATCTTTTCCCTGCTCCGGCTCCTTTTTTTCATAGGCATACTCTACCGTCTCGTAGCCCTCATCCGCTTCCTCTCTTTTTGTCTCCTCATTCTCCTTTCTTTCGTCTGCTTCTTTTTCTGTTTCCTCATCTATTGGAACAAAGCTGCCGGAAAGCTCTCTGTCCTCCGGCTCTCCTGCAGCTTTGATATCCACCATTTCACTATCCTTTAAAAAATCAAGCCCCACAAATCCGGTATCAATGAGTTCTTTTATGACCGGATTTGTGAGGCTTATAGTACATACCTCAAATACTCTGTCTTTTTCTTCCTCCCGCATCCATCTGGAAGAACCATGCTGGAACTGCCCAACCGGTACGGGTATCGCAATCTCATCCGTCACTTTCATAAGGTCAGACTGATAAGATCTGCTGTTCTGCGTAAAAAACAACACGGTACAGAGCAGCACGAAGCACTCAAAGGATAAAAACAGCATCCCCTGCTTTGGCTCCGTGAAAAGCCCTGCCACACACTCCCAGACTGGCACCATTGCAAAGGTTTTCATCTGTCCTGACAATATCCGGTGCAGGGCTGCCGAGAAAAACAGGTTAAACAGTGTTCCTACTCCCACTAAGATGCTCCCTAAAATGATTTTCTCTTTCTTTTTTATGGCTCCATTCCTTCCTCTTGCGTTTCACTGCCATTTTGCACTTCCTGATTCGATATTTTGAAATCATATTGACTCTGCACTTCCTCCAAGACCTCCGGTTTCACAATGCCCGTAAAATCCTGCCGGTAAAAGCTGCTCTGCTCCCCATCATATAGATTGGTGGCAAAAACCCTCCTGCCCCTGGCTGTAGGGCTGCACCCAAAGCCGCCGGTGGCAAGCCATAGCTGATATGGTCTGCTCCGGTATTCCGGTTTTAGGGCATCATAATTCATCACCAGAATTTTTCCCGTATAGTCCTTATCCCGGCTGTCCGGCATGCAGGAATGCTGCCCCAGCAGTGCATGATTATCTGCACTGACCGGATAATACATAATGTCATCCGGCATCTCTATATTGTAAATAGGAATGCCAAGGCTTTTTGCATGGGCAATCTCACCCCTCATGCCCTGACTGATATGTGTACCCATTACCCAGAGTTCTTCGCATTTTTCCAGCATAGAAAGCCCCATTTCCAGTCCCTTTTCCCGCTGCTCCGGTACCGTGTCATTGTAAAACTGTGTAAAATACAGATGGGGTGCAAAGGCAAGTACTCCAAGGGAACAGGCTTTTTCACAGTATTCCATTGCCTTCTTTATGTTTTTACTATAATCCTTCTCCGAAGGATTTTCCCCACGGAGGGGACTTGCGATATAGACAAGTTTCATCCGCACCCCTTTCATACGCCAAATCCATAATCCACCTGCTCTCCATATTCGTCCTCATCCGCCTCCTCTAATACTTCCTCATGTGCGTTTTCCTCTGCCGCTTCTTTCTGTCCCCGGTCAAGCTGCTCCTGCAAGAACAGATTTGCCGGTGCGCTTATCTGCGGAATCTGCTCGTCCTTTGATACAATAGCATTGTATTCTTCCCGATATGCCGGATAATGCGTACAGAGAGTGGCACACAGGCTTTCCTCAGAAACAATCATCTCCCTGCACTCCGGAAAGATTCCTTTTAATTCATACAGCGGAATAGCCGCACTTTGCAGGGTATAGTGAAAAAATCCATCTTCATTTCTGCCAAACTCACAGGCATACGGGGACAGAAAATGTTCCGCAACTCTCTCATGTACCAAAAATTCCGTATCTTCCCCGATTTGCAGATAGATTCCCTCCCTGATCTGCCTAAGACTTCCGTCCGTATGCTCCGGCGGCTTCATATCCGCAAAGAGTGCCAACGCTGCTTCCTGTCCTCTTTCACGGATTGCCTCCATCTGCCCGGCTGCCGCAAGCTCCATCTTCCTTGCCATGGCAGCCCTCTTCTGCATCATCTCATACAGCGGCATATCCATGGTTTCCCCTTTCGGATAATAAAGGCAGCCCTCTGATTCTTTTCCCGCTGCCACTGTCTTATCAGAAAAATTTTCTTTTGCGTGTTCTTTGGGAATGGCAATACCTTCGCCATGTTCCCCATATATGTAATAAATGTTCAGAGCAATCTCAATACAAAGATTGATGTTACCCCAGATACTGTCTCCCTGTGGCTGCATTGGTTTCCTCCTTCCTAGCGTTCCATGCCGTTACCCATGGAAAGGGCATCCAGCAGTCTTGAAACATCAAATTTTCGTTCCTCCCGGTGCAGTTCCGGCACAATCTCCTCCACCCGGTTTACCAGTTCCCCGACTGTTTTCATATCTTCCTCGGAAAGTTCCTCGTCCATGGTCCTTAATTTTACAAGCCCCGCATGGATAAGCTGCAACTGCGTTTCCGTAAACAGTTTTCTTTCATCCACAAGACCGCTCCGTGTGGCAAAACTCTCAAATGCTTCCTCCCTGTTATAGAAATACTGTCTCTGAATAGGCTTGTTCTCATTCTGTGCATCCTGTTTGTAGGTCGAAAGCACATAGTCAAACAGCGGATGCTTCTTACAAGCTAAAATAACTCCGTTATGCTCATTCAGCTTCATCACGCCATTTTTCAGTTTCTCAGCCTTTTCCTCCTCGTAAGGCTGGTCGGAACAGATACCGCATAAGCTGGCGGTTGCCTTCGCCATGCTCCAGAGCCGCTCCATCTGCTTTTCCGGCACCTCCACAAAGGGATTCTTTTCAATCATGTCTGCTTTCGTATAAAATGCAATGGTCTTTCCCTTAAACTGGATATCCACCACATAATCCGGCGAGGAAGGCTGTGCCACCCCGAAACCCTTTTTTTCGAGTTCGTCAAAAAATGCCTTGTAAAATTCAACTTTTGATTTCATAAATTTCCCTTTCCTGTATGCAAAACTTCTCACACTGTCAACATTCCTGTTCTTCATCCATGCTGTTTTCATCCCATCCTGCCTCGTGACCTGCAGCATATTCTTTCTGAATACTGTCTATAGAAATCTCTGACAAGTCATTTCCCAGATAAATTCCCCTGTCCCACTCGATTCCCCTAATAACGCTGTCTTCCGGATAAATTCCCTCTTTCGGATATCTTGCGTATGCCCTTGTACCCTCTGCGATCAGAAACTGTCCGCTTTTTAATGCCATCAGAAACAGGTCATTTTGATTCAGCACCATAAGCACACTGTAATCACTGCCGTTTAAATTATGCAGTACCTCGCCCTGCCGGAAGTGATACTCCATTTCCTCATAATGCAGCGCCCCGATCAGAGGATGGCCTTCATGATCCATATTGTAGGCAGTCAGTACCTCCAGACATTCTTTTGTACAGCGCTCCTTATCAAAACTGACTTCTCCGGCTGTCATGCCATGGTTTCCCGCAAGGAAATCCCGAAGTTCCCACTCATCCCTGCAAAATCTGGCACGAAAAGTTTTATTTGCCGCCAGATATACTTCTGCACATTGGTTATTCTCCTTTGTCTGACACAACTCCTGCACCGCATGAGACAGTTTTGTTTCCGAATCCTCAAATGCCCGAAACAGGATTGCCATATAGTCCTCCATGCTTGAAAGATACTTATATTCCGTACCTTTATCGTTATTTGTAATAAGCAGAACATCCTTTAGTTTCAATCTGTACCTCCTCCCATTTTCTTTTTCAGAGACTGTGCATACTTCCTGCCATATTTCAGTTCTGCGACTTCATAAAGCATCGCAATCCCTTTTTTCAGTTTTTCTTCTGCCTTGGATTGTCTTTTCGCATATCCTCTGTACTGTTTTCTGATTTCTTCAGAAGGAATGGATGCGTCCGTATGCCCCATCAGCCGCTTGTAAAAATACCATGCGCAGTCTCCCGGAACCGCGCCCATGATGCAGTCCGTGCCGCCCTTTGTAAAAACATAGGGACATCCCCTGCACGGATGCCCCTGACTTTTGATTTCATTTCCCATTTTAATGTTCATATCCTTTATCCTGATTTTTTAAGAACAATTCTTTTTTCGCCTCCTTCGACAGTTCTTCCGACATACCCTGTCCGTCACGGAAATCTTCTTCCTGTTTCCAAACCGCCTGAGCCAGCATATCCAGAACCTCCATTATCATTCTGGATGCCAGATATTCTCTGTGGCTCTTTATGTATGCCTCTCCCCGTTTCTCATTTTCCAGTCTGCATATCGCCTTAACACCGGATAATACCCGGTTTGCCAGAATCTTCTCCGCTTCCTTTTCAAACTTTTTCTTTTGCGCCGAAAGCCATTCCTCATCCGCAGCATACAGCCCCGCCATATCGCACTTGGCATTTACATACCTGTCAAAACAATCCTTAATCTCCGGTACCGTCAATAACAGGAATTTTACCAGCTCGTCCGTCTTTTCCTTGCTCTCCGGGGACAATAGCTGGTATGCAATCCGACCGCTTTCCGGTATCGCAGCCCGAAGTGCAAAGAGCTTCTCTGACAGTTCCGCTAATATCTTTTCGTCAAAAGAGACTCCCTGTTCCAGTTCTTCTTCCAGCCATTTTCCCGCCGCCTGAAATCTGCCGGGACTTTTACACCGCAGCTCTTCTTCAAATTTCTCCACCAACTCATCCGTTATCCGGCGCATCTCCTTTACTGCCATATCTTTCTCTTTTGCAAATGCAAGTATCTTTTCCGCAAAAGTGTCCTTTATCATCTGCTTTCGGATGGCATTCGGTATCTGCGGCGGTGTAAACGGATTTTTTACTCTTACAGACTTATCCCAAAACACCACATGAATATGAGGGTGACTCTTTTCCCCATGCACCGCAGCCGCCCATTGCAGGTTTTCCCGTTTGATGTCGTTTTTCTCCGCAATCGTCATGATGTGGTTTTCTATATACCTCTGCCAGCTTTTCTGATCTTTTAAGAGAAGCTCTTTTGCGGTATCTTCCGCAAAAGACACCACGCTGCGGTACATGAGGATTCCTTTTTTGGAATTGGCATAAGATAATTTCGCTACGTCCTTCCAGTCCTCAAATTCCGTAACAGCACCCGGCTCCAGTTTTCCAAAAAGCCCATGATTCATATTTTCATTCTTCAAAACCCTTGGCCTGGTTGCGATATACCGGATATGGGCATAGTTAGCTCCCGGTGTGTCCTTTTTATTGGGATGCCGGAAACGCTGCTTATACACTAAGATTGACATTGCAATTCCTTACTTTTCTATTGCTCCCAATCTTCCTCTCCCTCCTGCATCTGTTCTTCTTCCCTGCACACTCTATCATACTCCGACATCATTGCCGCATACCGCACCGTTTCCTCCAAAAGACCAGCGATTCCGGTTTTACTGCTTGGCCCTGTGCAATCAAACTTCCGGTAAAATTCATACTCTCCCCCCGGCTTCGGTGCAAGCATATCTAAAAACTCACGGTAACCATAAGGACAACTGCGGTTCACGGCAATGCTTACATGATTGACAGCCCCCAGGCTGTCACCATCCTTTATCCGTTCAAGAATGACCTGTCCTGCTTCGTCAAGAGCCTCCATTGTAACTTTTACCTCCTCATTCCCAAGCGCCGGTATTTTTGACACAGACTGTCCTATACCAATACTTGCAAGCTGTACCGCAAGCTCATCCATCCTTATAGGAAACTGCGTATGCAGACAATTCCCCTCACGCTCCACAAATACATCTAACATTTTTATCTCTCCATTTCCTCCGCATCTGCTTCTTCCATCTGGATTGCCAGCCGCTCTCCCATTCTTTGCAGTCCTTCATATATCCTCTTTGTTTTCTCATAAGGTGCTGCATCCAAAAGCAGCTCCGGCTCTCCACTTTCATTCTCCTGTATCAGCACAGAAACTGCTCCACTGGATATGAAGATAGCGTTGCAGGCAATCTCCATCCACGGATAGGTAAGACGGGACAGTTCATGGGGCGTGGCAGTCGTCCTGCTGTTCCATGAGAAAAGATTATGCGCCATAGACAAAAGCTGGCTCTGGTATTCCTCCAAATTTCCTTTACATGACCTTTTGATTTTGTCAAAGGAAATACCATATGGATCCACACATTTTTTTGCTGCCTCAAAAAGCTCCGGTACACTGGATAAAATGTAAAAGGCTGCCCGATAGTCAGAATCCAGTTTCTTCCCTTCGGTCAGCCCTACAAGATAATCATATCGCTGTGCCTGATTCACTTCTCGTTATCCTCCATTTCCTAAATAAATCTGAGACCATTCTATTTCCTGCTTTTACTCCTCCATGCAATAACCTGCTTCCCTATCTTCTTCTAAACTCTCATGTTGTCCATACATTCCCGACATCTGTGCAATAAATTCCTTTGTCTGGCTGGGTTCTGTTGCCATGGTCAATTTCTGCTGCTCATAATCATAACAATACACTTCGTCCGACAGCACCTCTTCCGGAGCGACCTGAGTTCTGTTGATTGTCATTACCATACGTTGAAGTTCCTCTGCACTCATCTCCCCATTGTCCTTTACTAAAATAACTTCATGGATGCTGCTGGGCAGAATAAAAAAATTACTTCTGGTTGCTTCTCCGATTTCCTGTAACAGATTCGGATAAAGCATGACCGTTGCACCATTCGTCTTTGCATCATTAGTAAGGACATATTGTGCGTAAGGAAAAAGTTCTTTGCTTTTTGCTTCTTCCTCATCACAACCTGATAGAACTGCCATTACATTGAACATTTCCGGTTTGAAAAGACTCTCTGTATTTTTTAGTGCCTGCTCATACAACGTTTCCCCGGAAGTCCCCCACATTTGTAGCATATTTTCTTTTACAAGAAAACTTGCCGTTCCTATTTCTTTCCTGTTTTCACAAAGAACCTTCACAACTGCTGTTATGTCAGTATCTGGTATGTCCTTATGCACAACATCTCTCAGATAATTTTGATTGTTGTCCCTGTTCAATACAGTTACATACAGCCTGCTCTTTACGCTTTCATAATCATCTGCATGGAAAGACAGCCATTTTGCACTCTCTGCCATACTTTCCTGATGTGTCTTTGCAAGAGCAGCCAAAATGCTATCCATATCCCGTCCATTTTGATGCATCTGATAATATCCATCCAGATAAATAGTCGGAACTATTCTGTCCTCCGGACGTTTCATACACACTGCCTGAAATTTCTGATCATTATTCTTTGTTACTTCCTGTATCATTACTTCTGCATTTGCATATTCTTCCGGCAAGAAAGACAAAATCTGCTCCTTTACCAGTTCCATAAATTTTTCGTAAGTCATGGTTTACCTCCGATTTTACTTTTATAGTTTTTCTAAATTTTATCGGCCAGCTCCCGCAGATTCGCTGTATCTTGCAGGAAACTGTTGATCTGAAAATCCTTTTTCTGCATATAATCCACACCCAGCTTGACCGCTTCGGAAAGCATCTGATCGAAATCGTCCTCACTCCCCTCATTGGCAAGATTCATTAAAACTTTAATGAGAAGAAAGAAGATTGCTCCATTGATCTTCCCTATCTTCATCAGCATCTTTGCCAGACGGTCTGTATCATGGTCTGCAATCGCCTTGATTTCGTCCACATGATATACTGCTGTAATCTCCTGCCGAATGATGCGGGCAATAAAGTCTATATCCTCCCGACTCCCCTCTATGGAAAGCCCTTTCTCTACATATCCCCGCACCAGTTCCGATGTCGTGGTATGGTTTTTGGCTGCCAGCTTATCCAACGTTTCCAAAGTCTCCGTTGTAAAATTGATAGAACGCTTCTGTGTCGGCTTATTGATACTTCCACCTCCCAATTACGGTTCTTCCTGCAAGGGTTCTGACAGGAACCCCACACATTATGAGATAACCCCGTTGCAGGCTTTGCCTGCAAGCCGTTTTCCGGCAGCGTGGAACCCGCCTATTCCCGCCTTAACAAAGCCAATCGGAGATTGGCTTGCAAGCTACGCTTGGTGTCAAGGCCGGTGTGCCACGGGCACACCCGGCCGCAAAGCAGCCTATTTCCATAAAAAGCGGAAAAATAGTCTCTTATGGTTCCATGCCCTCGTCCTCTGCCCCGATACCTTCAGCTACCCTGTCCTGCAGCAATTTAGCAAAATACTCCATCGCTTCCGCTTCTTCCGGTTTCAGCACAAGCTCGATATTGTGCTTCTCATAAGTACACCCACGCCCATTCAGCATAAGGGAACATTCTGCGGCAATCCGGGACATCCAAAAGAATGCGTCTGCACCTTCCTGCAAAGTTTTTCCCGTAGCAAACCGCAGGCTTTTCTGCTCTCCATCTTCATCGCAGTAAATCAGGTCAATATCCAGATAAATCCCTTCACTGCCGCCAAAATTAGGAACACACAGAGCAAAGTTGAAGTCCGGCAACTCCCTTGTTTTCGTCCTCATATCCATATCGTACAGAAAATACTCATCCGGAAGCATCCCCTTTTCTTTCAGATGGGCTTCCAGCTTCTCAAATGTCTCTTTTGCATCCGCCATTCCAATATGCCTTACACGATGCTGTTCATCCGGCTCACTCCACCGTTCTAAATCAAAAGTCTTTATTTTTTCCATTTACCGCTCCATTTCCTCCTCATTCTCCAGATTATCCTCATACGGCTCCTCTGCCTGCTCCGGCAGTATGCGAAAATCGTCAACCCCTGGAACAAGCGCTAAGGATCTGCCGTTTTCCCATGTCATGTGCAACTGCCCCTGATCATCCACATGGTCTACGATTCCTTTTAGTCCGGGCGGCATCTCTCTCTCGTCCATATATTCCAGTTCAATTCTCGTCCCTACCGGATACCGTCTGCGGATTTCATCTACCTCTTTCTGCGTTTTCCAACCGTTCATCATGCTTACACTTCTCCTTTCCCGCTATCTTTCTTCCTGAAAAGTCTCGTCCGCTTCCAAAGATGCTGCCAAGTCCTGCCGGATATCTGCTCTGCTCCCTCTCACGGATGTGCCATGGGTGCTGTATTCCTCAAAGAACTTCTCCTCCATTTCCATACTGCAGCAGGCAATCTTTCCACCCCTCGGAAACAGGAAATGCAGCGTATTGCCGGACGGCTCCTGCTCCAAAGGTACACCGTCCATAATCTCATCCACATCGCCTATAAAACACTGAGGGCTGTTTAAGATATTCCGCACCAGATAGACAGGAAGCTGCACCTGCCACAAGCCATAATCATCTTCTCCATGATGCCAGAGGACATTTACCAGCTCATCATATTCTCTCCCGTCAATCTGTTCCTTGGTATGGTACAGAAACGGGCTGTCTGTTACCATTTCTTTCCGCAGGGCAATAATCTCCATCAGCCGTTCCACATCTTTTCTTACATTCTCCGGCACTTCCCCGTCTATGCAGCTGCCGTTTCTAAAGGGATCTGCCACACAGTCAATGTCAACAATCTTAGAATCCATGCCAAGCTGTACCGCATCCGCAAGGCTCATGTCAAAATATTCTTCCGCTTTTTCTTCCGTTTTGCACTGATACAAAAGAAGCCGGGTTAAAATTCCCTTGATTTCCCTCTGCATCTCATCCGGCAATTGGCATACATATACTGGTCTCATTCTCTACCTCCAGTCTTCATCTTTCCAGCACCTCCTCATCCTCATCGTCCTCCGTCATGCTCTGCTGTTGTCTGGGCTGTTCATAAAGCGAAGTCAGCACCTTATTGAAATCTTTCTCTTTGGGCGTCTGTATGGCTGCCTTATACCCTAACGACTGATAATGTTTCTTCGCTTCTTCCGCCCTTACCTGACCGTGATTGTGCGGTGTACCGTCTGCAAGTTTCCCATCCACATCATTGTCATAACAGAACACGATTTCATTGACCCCCGGATGCTCCTCTAAAAACCGCTTCAGTGCCCGGTCAGACAGGCAGCCTTCCGATATCCGGTAGTCCTTTCTCCAGTCATATCCCCGGAGCTTATAAAGCGTGGCATGGCTCATGGCATCAATCGGCGCCTCAAACTCATAGACACGGTTGCTTTTTCCCTCCATAAGAAAACCGTAGGTCTTATCCGAGTTCTCCATATCCTGCCGGAAACTGCTGTCCGCACTGGGGCCACGCAGAGCGCAGTATCTTGGCGCTCCCGCGCTGTCATACCCGACAAACGCACAATTCCGGCGCACTTTACCGCCTATTTCCTGTCTTGATTGATATACTTTTGCCTGTTTCATCATGGCCTGCACAATCTCTGGATCAATCTTTCTTGTCTTTGTGAGATAAGCAAATACCCGGCGGTCATCTGTGTCTCTGGGCGGCAACACCATTTTTCCCCGTTCTGCTTTTTCCTGTGGCGCAACGATGTGGGCAGTCTGTTCATAAGCCCTGCAGCCCAGTATCTGTTCCATAGCCTCCATCTTTTTCAGTCCCAGATAGTTCATGGCAAACTCTACAATATCGCCGCCCCGTTCTTCCGTAAAAGAATAATAGCCACGGCCATGCTTAAACAGGTACAATCCCCCATTGTGCTTCACATGAACCGTGGCTTTATCACTTTTCTCTATCTCAAAACCATTCCTTACCGCAAAATCTATGATATTCGTACTATAAATCTGCCGCATCTGCTCCTCTGTAAAGGGCATTGGTTTATCCCGTTGCTGTATACTCAAAATGTTTCCCTCCTTTTCGTCTACTACATCGTTTATTATTTAGCTACACTTTATAGCTGTTTTGTGTTATGCTCCAATTAGTACTATTGGAAGGAGAATAACCATGAATACACCAAAACCCTTGTTGCTTACAACCGAACACAAGGAAAAACTCGAAAAACTCGTAAAATCCGGCATGACTCCTGCAATCATTGTACAGCGCGCAAAGATATTGCTTTTTAAAGCAGATGGCCGTTCAAACGATTCCATTGCAGATGAACTTGGTATAAACAAGAGAACAGTTCTCCTTTGGACCAAAAAGTATCGCAACCGTTCTGCCAACGAAACACTGGATGATATCTTAAGTGTTTCTGAGGGCAGAGGCCCTAAAGAGGAAATCTCCGGGGAGGCCAAAACCTGGTTGATAGGTATTGCCTGCCAAAAACCAAAAGACCTTGGATATGCAGCTGAAACATGGACGAATTCCGCGTTGACCAGACATATCCGTCAACATGCTGCGGCCGCAGGTTACCAACGTCTTACAACGATTTCGGAAAGCAGTGTGTTTAACATTCTTTCAAAAAGTAATATCAAGCCATTCCGTGTTCAGTATTACTGCGAGCGGCGTGACCCGGACTTCGACAGCAAAATGCATAATGTCCTTCTCGTGTACAAGCAGGTCTCGCTTCAGTTTGATGAGGAAGGTAATCTAATCCCATTTGAGGGTCAGGCAACACATGTCCTTTCCTATGATGAAAAACCCGGGATTCAGGCCATTGCAACAACCGGAGAGGATCTCCTGCCTAATGAGGGACAGGGCACCATAAAGCGTGATTATGAGTATAAGCGGCTTGGTACAGTATCGCTGCTTGCGGGAATAGACCTCCAAACAGGTGAAGCGATTCCACTGGTAAGTGATACCCATAACAGCAGAGATTATATCGCTTTTCTTGAGAATTTAAATGTCAAATATCCCAAGGAAGATAAGATTCGCCTTATCCTCGATAATTTAAAGGTGCATTCATCTGCAGATGTACAGGAATATATATCAACCGTACCTGACAGATTCGAGTTTGTGTTCACGCCAAAGCATGCATCATGGCTCAACCTTGTAGAAGGTTTTTTCAGTAAAATGGCAAAACAGATGCTGAAAAACATACGGGTTAAAACAAAGGACGAATTAGTAACACGTATCTACAAATATTTTGATGAAATCAATGAAACTCCAGTGGTTTACCATTGGACGTGGAATTTGGGTGACATTGATGCATCTGAAACTGTGGTTACTGAAACATTTTCAAAAAGTGTAGTTAATTAAAAAGTGTTATACTACTGCACGTTTTCCTCGTAATCCTCACTTTCTGGTTCTTCTGTTTGTCCCTCCTTTATATATTCTGCATCTTCTCCGTATGCCTGATATAAGGTAAATCCCTGTTCCCTGATATTCGTCAACCATTGGTCGAAAAATCCCATCAGTTCCTCTGTCTGCTCCTCTGTTCTGTCACAGGTCTCATAATAGATACCCATGTTATCCTGCGTATAGGACAGAGCATAAATACATTGGGTCGTCTCATCCATCATGAACGTAATCTCCGGATCACGCATCCTGTCACCATTCTGCGTATAATAGTGCGCAATACTGTACTCATTCTCCCCAATGGTTTCAAGTACAAGATCGTCAAAACACTCCTGCTTAAATTTCATGTAGGTATAGGTACCCTCAAATAATTCCGATGCCAGCTTATGCAGTTTCCGGTAAATACTGTTCTCATGGCTTTTTCCCGCTTTTTCTGTTCCTTCCTCATCTACGCCCGCAAATTCCAGTTCCAGATTAAGGGACACCTGTTCTTTCAGAAGCTCCGACAGCTTTTCTTCCTCGGAAAAAGGCTTCTCTGCCTGCACTTTTGCCGCTTCATACTGTTCTTTCAGTTCCACGAGTTTCCTTTCCTCATCCTCCAGATACTGCGGTATCTTTTCTGCAAGGTTCTCAAGTCTTGTGATATTTCCCAGTGCAGATTCACCGGCATCCACCTGATAACTGCCCTCCCCTTTCAGGCAGAGCAGTACATCATGGAATGCTCCTCTTTTTAATAATACCTGTAAACCGGCATAGGTTCCGGCCGATACGGTGTCCCCTGTCTCATGTCCCAGATTTGCCATCTGCATCTTCAGATATTCGCCCGCTTTTGCTCTCTCGTCAAACAGTCTGTGATTTAAGGTAATCGAAAACTCCTGCGGCTTTTCTTTCTGAAACCGCCCCGCATCGACTCTCCTTTGTTCAATCCGTTCCGTACACCGCTTAATCTCCTGCGGATAATGGACCGTAATCTTGTTCTGCAAGTCTGTATGCTCGGTTTTCCAAGCCGATTTCAGTGTCTGCAAACGATAGACCTCATTATCCACTTCCATCTTCCTCTTAATCTTGGGATCCGATACAGCAAGAGCTTTGAACTCAGCATACTGAAGCACCACCTCGTCCACATCCTCGCAGCTCCTTAATGCACTCCTGCCGGTCATGATCTGGCTGATATACCGCTGTTTCTGCTCCAGTATCTGCCAAAGATAAGCATCGAAAGTCTGCTCCGTGATGTAATTAAAGATGGATACCTCGTCATTTTCATTTCCCTGCCGCAGGATACGCCCATTTCTTTGTGTCAGGTCAGCCGGCCGCCATGGCGCATCCAGATTGTGCAGTGCTACCAATTTATCCTGCACATTTAGACCCGTTCCCATCTTCTCCGTGCTTCCCAGCAGTACACGGACAATTCCGTTCCGTACCTTTTCCAGCAGTTCTGCCCGTTTGGTGTCTGTATTGGCGTCATGTATGAAAGCTATCTCTTTTTCCTCCACTCCAAGCCGCACCAGTTCCTGTCTGATTGCCTGATAGAAATTAAATCTTCCGTCCGCCTTCGGTGTTCCCTTATCGCAGAAAATGAGCTGTGTAGAATGGTTCTCCTCGGTATTATGATAGATTTCTGCTACACCTCGTGCACAGGTATTAAGTTTGGTGTCCGGATCGTTCTCCAGCGTTTCATCCAGGATTCTCGGATCCACGGACAGCAGTCTCGCTTCGTTTGTCAGTTTTAGAAAATTATCTTCGCTGCTGTCCACCTCCTTATTTCGGATTGCCTCTGCACGCTCCACCAGTTCCTCCATGATTGCTTTCTGATCCGGCGTAATGGATGTCTTTACTACCTGCATCTTTCCCGTTTTCAATTTCGGAACCGGCAGTTCCAGCATATCCGCTGTCTTGATGTCTGCCACTAAAAACAGCATGGACATCAGTTCCGGCAGGTTGTGGAACTTGGCAAATCTGGCTTTCATCTGATAGCCGGAGCCCTCCGGTTTGATTTCCAGCGATGATTCCACCCTGCCGAAGGTGCTTGCCCAGGAATCGAACATAAGCAGTCCCCTGCGCTTTAATTCGGAGGGCTGCAAGGTCTTTTGCATAACATAGAGTTCCGACATGGAATTAGATACCGGAGTGCCGGTCAGATACACTACGCCGTGTTCATTCGTAATCTCATTGATATACTGGCATTTCATGTGCATATCCATTGCTCGCTGGCTGCTCTGTCCTCCCACGCCCGCTACTCTCTGCATTTTGGTGTAACTGTAATTATTCTTATAGGCATGGGCTTCATCCACAAACAGGTTATCCACGCCCAGTTCCTCAAAAGAAATCGTATCGTCCTTTTTCCCCGCATTGTAAAGTCTGTCAAATCGACCCTGTAAGTTATGCCTGAATATCTCCATCTGCTTTAAGGTCCATGTTTTACCGGAGATCATTTTCATTTCATCGATCTTCTCTGTAATCTCATCAATTTCTTCCTGCATGGCAGATAACTGCCTCTCTCTGGAAAGAGAAATCAGCTCAAAAGAACTGTGTCCCATGATGATGCAGTCATAATCCCCGGTGGCAATCCGGCTTACAAATCTCCTGCGGTGCTTTTTTTCAAAATCTTTATTCGTTGCCACTAAGATGTTGGCGTTTGGGTAAAGCCGCATAAATTCTGTCGCCCACTGTTCCAAGGTATGGTTCGGTACTGCAATCAGCGGCTTATTGCATACTCCCAGCCGTTTTCTCTCATAAGCAATCGCACAGGCTGTCATGGTCTTACCGGCTCCTACCTCATGCGCCACCAGAAGATTCCCGTCACTGTAAATGCCCATGGCTACCGTATCACGCTGGTGTTTTCGCAGAGTAATGGCATCATTCATATCCGGCAGCATCAGATCATCCCCATTGTAGGTTCTGGGACGGATGTTGTTGAAACGGTCATTATAAGCTAAAGTTAATGCAGCGCCTCTTTCCGGCTCCGCAAACAGCCATGATTCAAACTCCATTTTGATCTGTGCCTGTTTCTCCCTTGCAAGCAGGGTTTCCCGCTTGTTCAGCACATACCGCACCTTTTCTTCCCCAGTCTCCGGGTCCTCGTACTCCTGCCGGTCACGGACTTCCACCGTTTTCAGGTTCAGTGTATATTCCATGATTTCGTATGCATTCAGCCGTTCCGTTCCATAAGTGCTGTTTACTGCAATGGAATCTTTCTCCGCTCCTTTGTTTGTAATGAAATAGGTTCCGGTATATTCCGCAAATTCAATATGAATCAGATTCTCCCTGTTGTATTTATTCGTTGCAAACTTTTCATACATAAAGTCCTGATAATATTTCACCGGTATCCATGTGGAACCAAGCACGAAACTGATGTCCTCCGGCTTTAACGGTTCCGGCTGCACCTGTTCTAATGCTTCCACGTTCCGCCCAAACAACTCCGGGTACTCCTCTGCCGCAAGAACAGCCTGCGCCAGTTTCTCCTTTACATGACCGCTCAGATATTCCTCTGCAAGCACCCAGCCGGACGTGGCGTCTCCCTGCTTCCACTTCGCCGGATCCTGATATACACGCGCTCCCAGTTCCTCCAGAATACCCTCCTTGCTGCATATCTGACCGTCCTTGCGGTACAAATACTGCATATAATCAAGGTCAAATTTTCCCTTGAAATTTAGGGTGATCCGCAGGGCTTCTTCCACATTGTCAGCCGTTTTCGGCATACTCTTTGGCCGGATTGTGGCTTTCTGGAATACCGCCGTCTTTTTGTACTCGCCTTTTACCTTTTTCCCATGCTCGTCCTTGACTTCCTCCTCAATGGAACGAAGCAGAGGTGCGTCTGCATCTTTGGAAAATGCCATGACATTCCCCTGCGAATTGAGATACCCATATTTCTTCGTATAACCGTCATACTCCCGATTTAGGCGGTCTAACAATTCTTTCAGCCTTTTCTCGTACTCCGCAGTAGGCAGCTCCCATCCCAATTCCGAATCGCCGTGAAGTTGAAAATCCATCAATTCCCGCAAGGCATCCCGGATGCGGAGCATTCCGTCCACCCTCTCTGCCTTCTTCCCCGTCAGCTCCTGGCGGTACATACGGGAATCTTCCCGGTAATAAAAAACTTCTCCCACTTTGGTATAACTGTAATTCTTAACATCCGATGTTGCAGGAAGCCACTCTTTGATAACCGTGTCCTTATCGTCCGACAGTCCGCTTTCCGGTTCCTCATACTGTCCATGGAGCCTGCCGATTGCCTCCTCTAATAGTTCCCCCAATTCCTTGTCAGAATAAGGCTTACAGGTCACAAAATCATGTCTTCCATACATACCGGTTTCCTGCACCATAGTCCCCAGCACCATCTCCGGGTGGTCGATAAAATAACTGTTGTAGGGGATTCCGTTTTCATCCCTCTCCACGGAGAGCCACGGCGTATTCCTTTCGTCCGGCATGATCTCCTGTTCCCGTTTTTTCAAAAATAAAATGTCCGTAATTACATCCGTTCCTGCTATCTGTCTGAACGCATTTTCCGGCAGGCGGATGGCACCGATCAGTTCCGCCCTCTGTGCAAGATACTTGCGCACGGACTGGTTCTCCTTATCCATGGTATATTTTGAGGTAATGACTGCAAGGATGCCTCCGCTTCTTACCTTATCCAGACTTTTCGCCAGAAAATAGTCGTGTATCTTGAAGTGATAGCGGTCATACCGCCTGTCACTGACTTTAATACTGTGAAATGGCACATTCCCCACTACCACATCAAAGAAGCTGTCGGAAAACTCTGTGTCCTCATACCCCTTGATAAGAATGTCTGCCTGCGGATATAATTTCCTTGCAATGCCTCCCGCAATGGGATCAATCTCCACGCCATAGAGTTTTGACTGGTTCATACTCTCCGGCAGGGCTGAGAAGAAGTTGCCTGTCCCCAGTGCCGGATCCAGAATGTTTCCTGAGCGGAAACCAAACTGGTAAAGTGCCTGATAAATATACCCGATAACTTTCTGATCCGTATAATAAGAGGTCAGAGTGGAAGCAGACGCCGACTGCATTTCCTCCTCCGTCAGCAGCTCCGAAATCTCATCATACTCTTTCTCCCATCCCTGTTTTCCGGGTGTCAGGGCGTTTGCAAGGCCTCCCCATCCGACAAAACGGGCTAAAATAATCTGTTCCTCCGCAGTTGCGATACGGTTCTCCAGCTGTAACTGTTTCAGAAGTCTGATTGCTTCCACGTTATTGCGGAACTTTGCTTTAGGACCTCCCTCGTACAGACGATGCTCCGGCTGATAGTGATAGTTCTGCCCTTTATCCTCTACGGACTTCACAACCGCCTGCGCCACTTCCCCCTCTGTGTAATTGGGCTGCAGAAACTCTGCATTTTCAATCAGAACCACCGGAAGTCTTTCTTTGATCTTATAGCCGTGAAGTCCTTGAAGCTGCTCTATATCGCCCAGTTCAACCGTATGGTTATCGTCCAGATACTGAAGCACTTCAAAAATCCGGTCGTCATACGCAATCCTGCTTCCCACCGGAAACGGCATATATCCGGTCTTTATTTCCTCCAGTTCTGCTTCCTCCGGCAGTATCTGATCGCCCCCTTTCCCGTCATCCGCGTAAGGACCGGGGTAAAGTTCAAACAGGCTGAGCTGCCCTTCTTCATCTCCTTTTCTGGAACCGGACTGCATATCATCAATTTCTTTAGAAATTTTTTCATCAGGAATATTGAAATCGCCAATGGCATCTTCTTCCTCTGAGGGCGACTGAAAAAGTACATACTCGCCATGTTCCATAAGCGATTCAATCGCATATGCAATTACATCCCATGACAGCCGCACGAACCCGTCCTCACCGAAAAAGAAGTCTGCCTCATCCTTTCCCGGCATGATGCCATGCGTCCGGTCACTGCTCTGCTGAAATCCGTAATCCAGGTAAATATCCCGCACAGCGTCCCGTTTCTGTTCCATAGGTGCATCCGTATGAAATATCTGATTGATATGGTCATACAGTTCCATGGGATAAACGCCGGTATCTGTCAAAAGACTCTGCACCGAAGCCCAGTCCTTATGCTCCCTGATATTCTCTTTTGTCGCTGACTGCGGAATATGAAAAGAGGAACCCTCTGCGGTATGTTCCGCTTCGGATTCCCCTGATGATTTTTCTGTATTCTTTTTCTCGGGTTCAGACTCTGCTGACAGATTTGCTCCCGGTGTTACATCTTTTTCCCGTAATGCACCGGCTTCCGCTATCGGAGCTGATACACTACCTCGTGCAGAATGATCTCCTCCGCCTGTCTGGTTATCATCTCCATATGTCCGGCTCTCTCCAGCGTATCCTCGGTCTCCGGCATCGGCTGTGCCTCCAGAAGCTGCTGTATCAGCTTTTCTTTCTTCGCTTCTGCCTCCTCGTCCACCCTGGCTATCATCTCGTTTATCTGCCCCAGTGCGATCAGCTCCGACAGTCTCTGCGGATGCTTTGACTTCATGTAGTCCTTCCACCTTCTCCCGAACATCCCTGTCGGTCTTATGTCGTACTCCTTGTTCACGGATATCTGAAGGTTCGGATACAGCATCCCGTCCTCCCCTTTCGTGTATTCCAGTTTCGCTAACGGTTCCCGGCTCATATCTCTGGCTCCTTTCTTCCTTGATTTCCTCAATCTGTTTATGTATCTCTGACAATACCGGTCTTGCTATGGCACAGGAATAATACCCAAGTCCCATGAACAGTTCCAGACTCCCAAAATGGCTGATATTCTCAAAGGCTCCTGTCTCCTCAAAAATCTCTGTCCTGATTCCGCATTTCCTGAAAACAATGTAAGCTGCACTGTCCGATACAAGTTTTGCAAACTCCGCCTGCACTGCCCCGGCAGGAAGCCCATACAGCACACTGTTCTCATCCTTTACCTCCACACGGGAAAGATATTTTTCAAGAAATGCATCCGCCTGCATACCGGCAAGCTGGCAGAGACAGTTTTCAATGTTATTTTCGTCTGTCCCAAACTGTTTATGGAAACGGTCTAAGATTTCCGGCTGATACTGCCTCTCCAAAGACCAAACGGCACTCATGGCTTTCCGAAAGCCCTCGTAATCTCCACGGGTATCTGCAAGGTCAAAATAGTAAGCAAGCGTGGCTTTCGGATTATTCATATCCACAACGCCGATACCTTTGGATCCGGCTTTCAAATATCTTCCGGTCTGCTTCTCCCAGCCCATCTTCGTTGCAAGAAGTCCTGCATCCGGCCTCTGCACATAAATAAGCACGTTCTTGTCAAAGGACATCTTGTAGTATTTTGACACACTGGACAAAAGCCCCATCCACTCTGTCCTGTTCTGTGTCAATGCCTGTACTGACTGACAGTACAGGTCTGCAAGGTAAGTTTCTCTACCCAACCTTTTTCTCCGGATTTTCGCTGTTCTGAGCGAAATAAAACTCCAGTGCCTTTACAATCGTATCCTCGATTTCCTTTCTGCTCTGCTCGCTGCCAAAAAATCTGTTAATGACTGTCTCCTTGATTTTGATGGGTTTCGGACTGCTGCTTCTTGCAGCCTTCGTTTTTTCTCCGGTAATAATCTGCCGTATCAGTTCCTCAGTCAGCTTGCCTTTCTTAGCATAGTCATGTATCAGCGTTGATTTTTTGGTATCTATGCGGCAGTTATCATTCGCAATCAATTCCGCAATCACAGGCTGCATTTCTTCTTTCACAAATGAAATATCATAGGCTGCTTCAAAGCCAAGTGTCTTTGCGTCCAGACAGTCAAGCAGTGGTGTGATTAAAGTTGCTATCCTGAGATACCGTGCAATACGGTCTTTACTTAATCCATATTCCTCGCTGACGGCTGCCCCTGCATCTGACTTCTTTGGGTTTTCCAACGAAGTCCCGTTTTCCCCGATTTCATGCGGGTTTACGAGTTCTTCAATCTCTTTTATCAGGTCATTTCTCCGCCCCTGACTCTTGATAGCGTCATAGTGCTGTTTCAGGCAGTATGCCTTTTCAGAAGGGCTTAAATCATCAAAGGAGCGCTGGCGCAGATTTGTCTCTGTCGCAATCAGAACAGCATCCTCATAAGTCAGATTTTCCCTGATGATGACCGGACCTTTGGTAAGTCCGGCGATGCTTCCCGCATTCTGTCTGTTATGTCCGCTTAAAATCGTGTTTTTTCCATCATGCACCCACACGATGAGTGGTTCTAAGATACCGAACTCACGGATGCTGTCTACCATGTCCCAAAGCCGTTGTCCGGTATAAAGCTTGAACTTGTGATTTGGAAGCGGCTCCATCACAGCAAAGTCCATCTCCGTGATTCCCGTTCCTCCGTTCTTCTCCTCCGGCTGGCTTAATTCTTCCTTGGTCTTGAAATCAAAGAGGTCGTCCATACCGTCCAGAGAAGAATTAAGCAATGTATTTCTTGCCGGTATCTTTGGTGTTCTGGTCGCCATTTCCCATCAACTCCTTTACAAATTTTTCATAGGCTTTCGCCGCCGGATTATCCGGTTCATACTCACAGATTGTCATACCATACTCCACAGCCTCCGGCACTTTAATAGACCGGGGAATACTGTTCGTAAAGATACGCACTTTTTCCCCAAGTGCTTGCTGTAACTGCGCTTTCACACGCTTTGATACCCTTGTACGTTCATTATCCATGGTAATAAGGATTCCTTCGATTTCCAGTCCTGCATTTGCGTGGCTCTTGATTCTGTGGAAAGCCCTTAAAAACTCTGCCATTCCCTCCACCGCCAGCGTTTCCGACTGTACCGGAATAATCAGGCTGTCAGCGCATATCATCACGTTTATCATGGCTGTCCCCATCTTCGGCATCCCGTCGATGAGGATATAATCATACTGATCCTTAATGGTATCAACAAACTCTTTCAGCTTGTATTCTGCAAAATCCGTGTCACACATCAGCTTATCAAAGTTATCCAGCTTGTTATTTGCTGGGATTAAATCCACTCCTGCCTCTGTCCTTATCATGTAGCACTCCTTGTCCGGCAGTTCCTCATTCATCACGATACACTTCAAAATATCATAGATTGTCACGGAAAGCTGCTCCGGTGCGTTCACTCCGCATAGTTTCGTTGTGTGCCTCTGCCCGTCAAAGTCAATCAATGCGACCTTACAGCCTTCCTTAGACAGCAGATATGACAGGGTTGTGGCGGTCGTGGTCTTACCTACCCCGCCTTTTCTGTTTACAATTCCTAACACCTTGCCCATTCTATTGCTTCCTTCCTCCACTTGTTGAATTTGTTATTTTGGTTACATTTGATTCTCATGCAGGCAACGAGCCAAGGTCAGGCTTGCTGAACCTTGGCGATTGCCCATGGTGTCAATTTCATATGACACTTGGATAAAAATAGGACTTTTCACTTACCTCCTTTGTCTTTGTGTGGCAGCTAAAGCAGCCTCTATCCTGCAATTTCCTTTTCCAGCCTTTTTCCGGGCGAAAAAAGCGGGACGAAAAGAGCCTGCATAGAAGAAGGCTAATTTAGTCCCACCAAAAATTCATTTCTTGCATTTTGTAGCTTATTACCACGAACAACCCTCCTTATGTTATATAATTGCTACATCATGCGATTTTACTCCAAAATATGATTGTAAACAGGCCTGTCCTAACCAAACTTCTGAATAAAATCAGTATTTTTTATTAGGACTGAATTAGCGGAATCCCCTTTGTTTATGGGCTTCTTACTAACGTAACCTTATTATAACTCCCTCCCCCCACTGCATAAAAAGCGCCGCCGTTCCTGTCACAAAAGGCGTCGCCATGGAGGTACCGCTGCGGCTCACATACCCTCCTCCCGGCGCGCAGGATGTAATCTCCACCCCCGGCGCCGCAATATCCGGCTTCACCTGATTCGTTTCTCTTGTATAGCCCCTGCCGGAAAAGGAGGCAAGCTGGTAATACAGGGCATCATACGCTCCTACTGTAATCACCTTTTCCGCCGTGGAGGGAATGGTGAGGGTGGTTTCCTCTGTGGGATACAAAAATCCCGTCCCCGCATTCAGCACGCCGCCGGACGGCAGCCACATATCATAGTTTCCCTGTACAATCCGCTGGGGCATCAGGCTGATTTCCCACACACCGCTATCAATGAACTCGCCCACCGGAAGAAACTCCATGTAAATTTCCTGATACGGACTGTAGGGACTTGGCTCACCGTAATAGAACAAAAGCTGGGTATTCTGGATGGTGTACCGCTGCGCTCCCTGAATTTTTCTAATAGGTCCTACGGACGTTCCGTTAGGATGAATGACAGAAACGGATATCTCATCCGCATAGGACTTCCATATCTGAAGATTTAATGCCGTCTCATACTCACTGACCGCCAGCTCTACCCTTTCCTGCCGCCCCTCCGTCACCCTGCCGGAGGTATGGATGGCAGCAGCCCCTTCATTTCCGCTTCCTATTATAATAGAAGTGCGCCAGCGGTTTGACATATCATTCAGATAGGTTTCTATCAGGGAAGTGCCGGAGTGGGATCCGTAATTATTCCCAAAGCTGAGGTTTAACGCCAGCGGACGCCCGTAGGACTGTGCTTTTCCAATGCAGTAATCCACCGCCTGCATAAGCTCCGTAGTTCTCGGGAAACCTCCCTCCCTTGTAACCCCCAATTTTACCACAAGCAGCTCACTCTCATATGCCACGCCCCGATATCTTCCCCCGGAGGCTCTGCCGTTTCCCGCTGCGATTCCCGCCACATGGGTACCATGCCCGGAATTATCCCTGCTGGGGCAAATCTGATACCGCTGCTGCTCCGTGGGCTGCTCTAAGGCAAGATTAATAACCTCCGCCGGAAATTCCGTCCCAAGAAAAAATCCCTCCGGCGGCTGTAAATACCGTTCCTCTGTCTTTCCCTCCGGCGGCTCTTCCCTATCTGACACGCTTTCTCCTTCCTGCGTTTCTTCCTCACCCGTCTCCGGCGTTTCCTTCTCCGGCGCTTCCGCCTCCGGCATCCGTCTCCGGTCTGCCACCGTCCCGGCAGGCACTGTCTGGTCCCATAAATCCAGAATCCGGGTAGTTCCGTCATCATTTCGGAAATCGGGATGATGATAATCAATCCCGGAATCAATGATTGCCACAAGGGTAGACATTCCGGAAAGCCGGCTTCTTCCGTCCCCGTTTCCGGCTCCCGTCTGTAAAGGCGAAATGCAGGAAGCCCTTTTTCCGTTATTCACAGCAAAAAAGAGCCTCTTTGGTTTTTCCATATATTCAATTTCCGGCAACGCCGCCACCTGCTCCACCACAGCCTCCGGCAACACCAAAATGGCATATTCATTGCTGAGGTTCGTAAAAAGCATTTCGGGGTACAAATCAGGGAACTCCGTCTTTAGCAGCTGCTCTAATTCCTCCGCCGTACCGGAAAATTTTATAATCACCTCCCAGGTTCTTGTTTCCGGCTCAAAGCCCACATCCAAATCCAGAGATTTTTCCCGCTCTTCCGGCGTGGCGTCTAAGGCAAGGTTCAGCTGATTTTCTATTTTTTCATTTGACATATGATTTTCCTGTCAATCTTTCTTTCTTTTATTATATGCCCCGGAAGTGAGCTAAAAACTATTGCGCAACAAGATTTGATATGGGATAATAAAGGTTATAAAATATTTCACCATCGAAAAACATAATGAGGTTTTACTATATGAATGACTATCAAAACTGGAACAAAACCGGAGAATTAATCAAGGATGCCGTGTCGGACGCCCTGCAAAGCGGTGATTTTAAGGAACTGAACCGCCTTGTCTCCCAGACCGTCACCAGCACCTTAAAGGAAGCCGGCATACACATCACACTGGGAAATGAGGATTCTTCATCAAAAAACCAATTCTCTTCCGATGATTTTTCCGAGAATAAGGATTCGCAGGCAGGCGCAAAACGCACACAACAAAACCAATATCAGCAAAATGACTGGCAAAAGCAGCAAAACCAATACCGGCAAAATAACTGGCAAAAGCAGCAAAACCAATACCAGTATCAACAGAAAGAATGGCAGCGTCAGCAGCGCAGGCAGGCACAGCAGACCCGTCTGGCAGAGCAGTTCCGGCGCAGGCAGGCACAGCAAATGCAAAAAGCACAGCAACCCTACACCCGGATACAGCCCTCTCCCGGCACAGCCCTCTCCCTGGTAAAAATGAACCGGGTGGGCAGCGTCTCCGGCGTTTTATATCAGGTATTTGGCGGAATCGGCCTTGGCATTACGGGCATCGTCACCTTTATCCGGCTGCTCGCCCTTGCCGCCGAGGCGACTTCCCTGACGGGATGGATTGTAAACTTTGGATTTCTGGCGCTGTTCTTCGGCATGATTCATCTGGGTATCCGGCAGAAAAAGCGTTTACATCGCGCAGAACGGTATGTGCAGCTATGCGGCTGCCGCATGTTCGGAGAAATTGAAAATCTAGCAAAGAACACCGGAAAAAGCTGCCGCTACATCATAAAAGATCTTCAAAAAATGCTGCGGCTGGGTATGTTCCCGGAGGGACATCTGGATTCCAAAAACACCTGTTTTATGCTGAACGACGTGGTCTACAGGCAATATCTGGAAACCGAAAACAACCGCATACAGCAGGAAGAAACCGATAAAAAAGCAGTGGAAAACAAAAATGCCGCCCAGACAGAGGATATTTCCTCCTCCACCCTATCCGAACAGAACGCAGAATTAAATGCCATGGTGGCAGAAGGAATGGAATATATCCGAAAATTAAGAGAACTCAATGACCGAATTCCCGGAGATGTGATTTCTAAAAAGCTGTTTTGCCTGGAAAATCTTTTAAAGGAGATTTTTGACAGTATCCGGGAGCACCCGGAACAAATGCACCGTATGCACAAACTGATGGACTATTATCTGCCCACGACCCTAAAACTGGTGGAGGCCTACGAAGAATTTGACCAGATAAGCACGCCGGGGGACGAAATCGTAAGCGCCAAAGCAGAGATAGAAAACACCTTAGACACCATCAACCAGGCGTTTACGGAACTTTTAAACAACCTGTTCCAGGCTGCCGTATTTGATGCGACCACAGACGCTCAGGTATTAAAGACCATGCTTGCCAAAGAGGGACTGACGAAAGATATGGAATTTGCCGGAAGCAGCAAAAAATAACCAAATGGAGGAAAACCAATGAGTGATTTAGACGAAATGTTAAAGGAAGCGCCTTCCTTAACCCTTGCACCTTTTACGGAGGTAACCGAAGCAACCGGGAACAGCCCCCAGGCAGTAAAGGAAGAAACTCCCAAAGTACCCGAGGTGATATTGACCCCGGAGGAGCAAAAGATTGTGGACGACTTTGCCGCCCAGATTGATATTACAAATACCCAGATGGTATTGCAGTACGGTGCCGGCAGCCAGAAAAAAATCGCAGACTTTTCCGAAAATGCCTTAAATAACGTGCGCACCAAGGATATGGGCGAGATTGGCCAAATGTTGACAGACGTGGTTACGGAACTGAAAGGCTTTGAGGAAGAAGAAGAAAAGGGATTTTTCGGCATTTTTAAGAAAAACAGCAATAAGCTGGAAAACATGAAAATAAAATACAACAAAGCAGAAACCAATATCAACAAAATCTGTAAAATGATGGAAGAACATCAGGTGACACTTTTAAAAGATGCCGCCATGTTAGACAAAATGTATGACCTGAACCTGAATTATTTCAAGGAGCTGTCCATGTATATCCTTGCAGGCAAGCAGAAGTTAGAACAAGCGAGAACCGTGGAACTGCCCGCCCTTTTACAGAAAGCCGAGCAGAGCGGACTGCCGGAGGACACCCAGGCTGCCAATGACTTTGCCTCCATGTGCGACCGTTTTGAGAAAAAGATTTATGACTTAGAGCTGACAAGAACGATTTCCATGCAGATGGCTCCCCAGATTCGCCTGATTCAGAATAACGATACCGCCATGTCGGAAAAAATTCAGTCCACCCTTGTCAATACCATTCCTCTGTGGAAAAGCCAGATGGTGATTGCCATCGGTCTGAATCATTCCAGCGAAGCGGCAAAAGCCCAGCGGGAGGTGACGGATATGACCAATGCGCTGCTTAAGAAAAATGCGGAAACCCTGAAAACCGCCACCATTGAGACTGCCAGGGAAAGCGAACGGGGCATTGTGGACATTGAAACTCTCACCGCCACCAATCAGACCTTAATCAGCACCCTCGATGAGGTATTAAAAATTCAGGAGGACGGCCGAACCAAGCGGCGCAGCGCTGAGCAGGAGCTGGTACGAATCGAAGATGAAATGCGTCAAAAGCTTCTCTCTGTGAGCCGGGGGTTCGGACAGCTTTAAAAATAACAGCTTCGGGCAATATGTCCGAAGCTGTTATTTTTTTGTTATAACTGCTTTCGGGGACGCATATACTAAGTAAGAATCTTTCTGCCCCCTTTTGGCAGAAACCTGACATGGAGATTTTTATGTGTGGAATTTCTGGATTTTGCAATCTGAACCAACACTATTTAGAAAAGAAACCCTACTGGGAAAAGATACTTACCGATATGCACGCCTGCCTCTCTCACCGTGGAAATGATGCCTCCGGCACTTATCTGAATAACTGTACCGGACTGTCCCACGCAAGGTTGTCCATCCGTGACATTGAAAGGGGAAACCAACCCATGGTGCGCCGTCTCCCCCAAGGAGAATACGCCATCGTCTACAACGGGGAAGTATACAATACCGACGAGCTTCTCCCCCCGCTAAAGGCAGCGGGCTACCCCTTTGAAACCACCTCCGACACAGAGATCATTCTCTACGCTTACATTCATTATGGAAAGGAATTTGTCTCCCTGCTAAACGGTATCTTTTCCTTTGCCATCTGGAACGGTGCAAAGGAAGAGCTGTTCCTCTACCGGGACAGGGCCGGGGTCAAGCCTCTTTTCTACACTCTGTTTGAAAATACACTGATTTTCGGCTCCGAGCCGAAAGCCCTCTTTACTTATCCCGGTTTTACCCCCGCCATCAACGAAAACAGCCTGCAGGAAATCCTCGCCATCGGCCCCGCCCGCACCTCGGGAAACGGCGTCTTTGCCAATGTAAAGGAAGTTCTTCCGGGACATTATCTGTGTTTTTCTAGGGAGGGGCTTACTGACCGGATGTACTGGGATATCCCCAGCCGGGAGCATACGGAAAATTACGCCGACACCGTGGAACGCACTGGAGCCCTTGTGCGGGATGCCATCACAAGGCAGATGGTTTCCGATGTTCCGGTCTGTACCTTTCTCTCCGGCGGCATTGATTCCAGCATTGTGACTGCTGTGGCGGCAAATTACATGAAAGAGCACGGAGAAACCTTAAACACCTTCTCCTTCGACTTTACGGAAAACGATATCTATTTCCAGTCCAATTCCTTTCAGCCGGAGCGTGACCTGCCCTACGTCAACAAAATGTTAGAAGTCTGCGCCACCAACCATACCTACTTAGAATGTGACCAAAAGACGCTCTATGAAATGCTCTTTTCGGCGGTGGATGCCAAAGACCTGCCGGGCATGACGGATGTGGATGCCTCCCTGCTCTATTTCTGCTCTCTGGTGGCAAAACACAACAAGGTGGCACTGACCGGGGAATGTGCAGACGAAATTTTCGGCGGCTACCCCTGGTTCTACCGCCCAGAGCTGTTGAACCGCGACGGTTTCCCTTGGTCCGACGACATCAGCGCCCGTACCCTCTTCTTATCCGAAGATTTCTGCCGAGGGCTGCACCTAAAGGAGTACTCCTACGCCCGCTATCAGGAATCCTTAGCAAAAGTTCCGAAGCTCGACAGCGACACCCCGGAAGAAGCCAAGCGCCGTGCCGTCTCCTATCTGAATATCAAGTGGTTTATGCAGACGCTCCTTGACCGTATGGATCGCACCAGCATGTATTCCGGCTTAGAAGCGAGAGTTCCCTTTGCCGACCACCGTATCATCGAATATGTATTTAATGTTCCCTGGGAGATGAAATTCCAGAACGGCGTGGAAAAGACCCTGCTGCGGGATGCCTGCGCCGACCTGCTGCCGGAGGCGCTGCTCCACCGGAAAAAGAGCCCTTACCCGAAAACCTACCACCCCGGCTATGAGAAGCTGTTGATTGAGGGAATGAAAAAGATTCTTTCTGAGCCTGACGCCCCTGTCCGCCCCATGCTGGATGTAAAAAAGGTACAGCAGTTTATGGAGGCGCCGAAGGAATACGGCAGACCATGGTTCGGACAGCTTATGGCAGGTCCGCAGCTGCTGGCCTACTTTATCCAGATCAATGACTGGATGGAGAAATATCATCTGACACTGTAGATGATGGAACATTCCTGCGACAAGCTCCTTCCTGTGAAATAGAATAAATGCGTCTTGCGATGCACTTTCCTATAAAGCAAAAGAAGTACTACGGCAGTGCGCCCATGACGCATTGTCTTAGTACTTCTTCCTGTCTTTCTGTTCTTCCTTCAACAGGGAAAAAATATATCCTGCGGAATCCGTCATGGCTCCTCCGAAGCCCTCCATGGTCTGATACTCTAATCTCATAGGTTCTCTCCCTCATCTATGTATTGTGCGGTACTCCTTCGGTGTCATTCCCTTTATCTTTTTAAACACCTTTGAAAAATATTTTTCATCACGAAATCCTACTTTATATGCTATCTCATAATTTTTCAAAAAATCCTGCTCTAAATAACAGCACGCCCGGTCAATACGAACCCAATTCAGATAATCCACAAATCCGCATTTTAAGTTCTGGGTCATCAGCGTAGATAAATAACCGCCTGAAATTCCTAAATGTTCTGCCACCTCCGATAACGAAATATCTTCCGCATAATGCTCGATCATATAATCCTTTGCTTTTCTTATCAGGGGATGCTCCTGTTCCTGTTCTTCCGAAAAGTTCTCTTTCTCCTCCGATCCGATACATTCATCTGCCAGCCGGTTCAGACATTTCAGAATATCTGCTGCACGCACCGGTTTCAATAAGTACTCCCCTGCTCCAAATCGGATTGCTTCCTGTGCATATTTAAACTCATCATATCCGCTTAAAATAACGGTAACCGGATGCAATCCCGCCTTTTTTGCCTCCTTCATGACCTCTAGCCCGCTTTTCAGCGGCATCTGCACATCTAGCAATAGAAGCTCCGGCTGGAATTTCACCAGTAAATCCACTGCCTCCTGTCCATTTTCCGCTTCGTAAATCTGACTGAACCTGTCCGTATGAAGTTTTATATATTTTGCAACACCTTTGCGTATTACCTCCTCATCGTCCGCAATCAGTAATTTCATCCGCCTTTACTCCTTCCTCATAGGGAATCCTCAAAATAACCGTCGTCCCCTTTCCAATATCACTTTGTATTTCCAGTTTAAAATCCTCATGATATTTTAATTGAAGACGTTCTCTGATATTTTTAATCGCATATCTTCCGATTCTCTGCTTCGCATAATTCACAGGCTCCTCTTCCCAGATTGCATCAATCTGATCCTGACGCATTCCAATGCCGGTATCCCGTATCTCAAACCGGAGCATTGTTCCCTCCAGACATCCTGACACCTTTAGATAGCAAGGCGTGCTGACATTCTCAAACCCATGTACAATGGCATTTTCCACAAAAGGCTGGAGAATCAGTTTTGGAATTTTTGCCTTTCGAATGGATTCTTCCATATCCACCTCATAATTCAGCCGTTTTGTAAACCGCATTTTCTGGATCTGAAGATATCTGGAAATCAACTCCATTTCCTGTCCCACTGTCACCTCGTTTTTCCCCTGGCTTAGCACCAGACGAAACAGCTGTGACAATGCAAGAATACTCTCCGCAATCTCGTCATTTTCCGCCTCCGTTGCCTGCCAGTACAAAGAATCTAAAGTATTATACAGAAAATGTGGGTTAATCTGTGCCTGCAGCGCCGCCAACTCACTTTCCTTCTCCGAAAGGGTAATGACGTAATTCTTTTCGATTAATGTCCGGATATCCTCCACCATTTTATTAAAGCACCTTGCCACTTCCCCCACTTCATCGTTGGTGGTAATTTCCACCCTCTGCTCAAAATCACCTGATGAAAATTTCCGGATGGCAGCACTCACCTGCCGGAGCGGCTTTGTCACAAGATTGGAAATAATCAATAATACCGGAAGAAGTCCTATAAGAACACCAAACAAAAGTGACAGTGGCATATACATGATATCCATAAACTGCATTTGCAGCTTATATTTTGGAACAATTTTGCAGACAATGCTGGCGTTTTTATCCATCTGCCTGCATATGATATCATAGTTTTCATAAGTAAAATGGCTCGCCCTTTTACGATAATCCTGACGGATAAATTCTTCGCTGGTAAGATATGCTTCCACCTGCTGATCTAGCGTTCCTGCCTTGCTTAACTCCCCTGCATTCCTGTCTAAAATAAGAATACTCTCATCTTCGCTTTTTAGTACATTCCTGCACAATTCCTGAAATTTTTCCTGGCTGACTCCAATCACAATATACCCCAGAGTCTTTTTCTGGGTCAAATCAAAAATCTCGCGGTATAAGACAACCTTATCATCCCGGCTCACCAGGAAGGTATCTCCGCTTCCCTTGGGCACACTTCTCCAGATCATGCCGCTTTCACTCTGTATGGTTTCCTGATAAATCTCCGTATTCTTTACCTCTTCTATCGTGGAAGGGTATACACTTCCATCCATACCTCGCAAATATGGCCGAATTCCATTTTCCGGATAGATGGCAATGGTTTTGATATGTCCTTTTAAGGATATCATATCCTGTACCACCTGCATGGGAGCTTCCTCAAACCATAATCTGGCATTGCCGTTTAATTCCTCTGGGTTGTCTGCCGTCAAAAGATTGTGAAGTTCCTGGTTAATGCAGATATAAGTGGAAAAATCCTTAATATCCGTCTGCAGAAGACTGATGCTTTCCGCTAATGTATTCACGCTTGCCAAATCATTTTGCAACCGCTCTTCTATGACTTTATTATAATTATAGATAAACAGGACAATGCAGATGAGAAGTAGCACTGGAGTAATTGTAAGATATCCATACAGGATTAATTTTTTCTTTACACTTAAACCATTCATCCACTGTTTTATTTTCTTCATCTGCCACCCCGCCTTTGCTTTCTCAGCCTTTTACTGCTCCCATCGCCACACCTTTGGTAATGTGTTTATTCAAAACAACATACACGATAACTGCAGGAGCTGCCGTAAGCGCCATGACTGCAAACTGTACTGCATAATTCGAGGAGTACTCACCGGTAAACTCTAACACAGAGAACGGAAGAGTTTTCCATTTCGGTGAACTTAAATAGGTACTCGCCATCATAAATTCATTCCAGTTATTCAAAAATGTCATAATCGCCACTGTGGCAATGGAGGATTTCAACATCGGCGTAATAATCTGGAACACAATCCGGTAAATACCGCATCCATCCATCACCGCCGCCTCTTCGAGTTCCACAGGTATTGACTCCATAAAACTGGTGGTCAAAAACAATCCCTGAGGAAGTGAAAATGCCACATAAGGTATCAGCAATGCCCATATCGTATCTGTCATTCCCAGCTGGCTATATATTTTATAATTCGGAAGAAGGGTTGCATGGATTGGTATCATCATTCCCATTAACAGAAGGGTTTTCACCAGTCCGCTCATTTTCCAGTGCATTCTCCTGGTTGCAAATGCCGCCATGATGGATACTAAAATGACCAGTACAACCGCTAATCCATTTATCAGTATACTATTTTTTAAATACAATAGGAAGTGCCCATCCACAAATGCTTTGACATAATTATAATCCGCCTTTCTGCGAAAGGCACCAATGCGTCATGAAACATCTTGGCTACCTTTCACTTTTCTAATCTATCTTCCATCTGATATTATTTCTTTATAAGACTGACAC
>JAETQH010000121.1 GCA_021770785.1 Lachnospiraceae bacterium | reverse complement strand
GCTCCAAGAGCAAGCCCTCCCTCATAGTAACTTTCCGGGACAGCCCGGATTGAAGTTTCCGAAACGCTGATAATGGTAGGTAAAATCATCAGCCCCAGCAGGACAGAAGCAGTAAGAACACTCATACCGCGCCCGCCAAAGGCTTCCCGGATAAAAGGCACTAAGACTACCAATCCAAAAAAACCGTACACAACCGACGGAATCCCCGCCATCAGATTAACAGCAGCTTTCAAAGGCGCATAGATACTTTTCGGAGCAAACCTTGCCATGAATACCGCTGTCAATATTCCAATCGGTACGCCAATAACCAATGCCCCAGCAGTTACATAGAGAGAGCCGACGATCATAGGGAGAATCCCATAGAGATTATTTGCGGGTTTCCAGCTTGTACCCAGCAAAAATTTGAAAACGCCTATTTCTTTTATTGCAGGAATACCGCTTGCAAACAGGAATATGCAGATTAGAATTACCGCTGCTATGGAAATAAGGGCTGTTAAGAAAAAAAGCAGTTTCATCACTTTTTCTTTTATATTCTTCATAATCATGCTCCTTATTGAAAAGGGGCGGCGGCTTTCTTACCGCAGCCCCTTAAAATCCTACTGTGTTATTTCACTCCAATGAACCGAATTACCCATAAAAATATCTTTTACCTGTTCGCTTGTAAGGTTATTTATGGGACAGTCCTTATTAACAATCACTGTAATACCGTCCATCGCAATTACGGCAGCGGTCAGTCCTTTTTCAATTTCGGAATCTTTCAGATCACGGGAAGCCATGCCTATATCGCAGGTTCCGTCTATCGTGTCAGACATACCAGTAGAAGAATCGCTTTGCTGTATCTCAATCGTAACGCCCGGATTTCTCTCAAGATAGGCTTCTTTGAGTTTTTCCATAACCGGGGTGACAGAACTGGAACCTGCTACAATAATTTTCCCCGAATCCATTTCCCCGCTGTAACTTTCCGCGTCAGATACAGAAATATATCCATTTTCTTCAATCACCGCTTGACCGTCCGCACTCATAATGAAGCCGATAAAATCCTGCGCCGCGTCACTTAAACCGTCCTTTGTTGCAATGTTAAAGGGACGCGCAATCTTATATGCACCATTTTTGATATTTTCAATCGTTGCTTCGCAGCCGTCAATCTGAATCGCCTTTACAGTATCATTCATGGAGCCAAGAGAAATATATCCGATAGAGTACAAATCCCCGGCAACAGTCGTCATCATAACAGATGTAGAATTTGTAACGGCGGCGGTGTCTGCTGTATAGTCAATTTTTTCTCCCGCTTCATTTTTCTGCTCGATTCCAAACAGCTCTATGAACGCGCCGCGTGTCCCAGAACCATCTTCGCGGGTAAGTACATTGATCTCTCTTGATGTGTCGAACATGCCGGAATCGCTCCCGTTCTTATTACCGCACCCCGTTAATGCAGACAGCATTAGAACACCCACAAGGGCAAATGCCAAGTATTTTTTTAATGTTTTCATTTTTTTGAATCTCCTTTGCTTTTTATTGTTTCTTGAAGTGACAGCTATATCATACAGGACAAAAATCAAATCCAATATCGCGGCATTGTAAAATTGATGTAAAGTTTTTACAAGCCAAAAATGTCTTAATATAATTTTAGAGGGGCATGTCATCTTGCCCCTCTGTTTCTGCTTTTTGAAGTCTGTTTTGTTTGTCTGTCTGCATTTTCCCTTTGATAATTCTGTAACCGTTTGGATATGCTTTCTTCCTGCTTTTGTGCTTTTTCCCCGTATTGTTTTTCCCATTTATCCACCTTGTCCCGATATTCGGCATTAGCAGTTTTAGAGACAGAAAAGACTTTGTAGAAATCATGCACCGTCTGGAATCCATATCGCTTGACTATCCCCGACAAACCAATTTTGAGAAGGTCTATTTCCTCATTTTTGCGCTCAATCCTGCTTTGCAGTTCCCCCTTCTTTGTCAATTTCGCAAATCCTTTCAGGCTGTCACGCTCCAGTTCCAACTCATTGCGTTCCCTCTCCGCATCAAAGATAATTCCGTTTTGGCGGTTTAATTCCTTATAAATTTTCAGCAGCTTTGGATATGCGGTGGCTTCAGCGGACATAACAGGCTTTGGTGGAATTTTAGGTTTTTCCTGTTCTGTTGTCTGTGTTTTTGCCTGCAACTCCTGTTTCTGTGATGATGGATTAGCAGTCGGTTCTTTATGAGTGATTTTTTCCTGCATTGGTATTTTATCAGTCTGCGGTATTACTTGTGTCGTTCTTCTCTCGTTTGGCTCTGCAACCGGCTGTATCGTTTCTTTCTCAAATAACTTTGCTGACAGTTCCCTTGCCTTATCCAATACTTTAGAAATCAGCAATGCCAACGCCGTAACAGCAGTCATTATAATACTTCCCAGACGTTCCGGCTGACTGCCGAATATATCAACGGATTCTCTGATGCGGTCTGTGATATATTTTTTCTTTATCTGTTGTATCTCCGTTTCAGAAACACCGCTGACAATTGCCCTGTCTACCTCACAATTCCAGCGCATACGCATTTCATTATCGGTCTGTATCTGTTCCGCTTTCGGGTTATTTTTCCCTATCTTCTTGGTAGCAAGATACAATCTGCTGTTGTCGAACACATGGAGTTTTTCTTTGTCATCTTTTACAAGAAGGTTGATAAGGTCAGTATAGAAATGCTTTACCTCGTCAACAAAATTCTCCTGCTTGAACAGCTTGTCCTTGGCAGTAAAGAGATTACGCTCATAGACTTCGCCTTTCTTCACGATTTTACAGCCTTTGCGGACATTTCCGTTTTCGTCAAATATCTCTTTTTTGGTGCGGACGTGTTTTCCCTGTTCGTTATAGAACATATTGCGTGTGGCAGTTTTTCTATGGGTTCGGGCAACAGTTCCCGTTCCGAAAAAATAAGATGGATATGGTAATTTGTCTTTCGTTTGTTATGGTGCAACGCCGATACGCACTCCACACCATATTTTTCTTTGAAACGGTCTGTAAAAAGCTGTAACAGCTTGTCTGGCTCATAGAGGTTTGGGAATGATTCGGGCAGGGCAATGATAAATTCCCTTGCCTCAATGCACTTCCCCTCCGTATTGCTTTTTTCAAATTCCTGCTGATTGCATTTCGCAAGCTCCGTCCAGTAGTGACAGTCTGTCGTTTCATAGACCGCATACAGGTTTTCCTGCTTTGCGTGGCTGGATATATAGGTAATCCTGCCCCTGACATTGGGCAACTTGCTCATGCGGATAAATGAATGTCTCTGTATTGTGCTTTGTCCTCCCTCCTGCAAATGGCAGTATTAGATTGGAGCAAGCGGAGGTATGGCGGGACAGATTGTGAGTGGGCGGCATAGTCGGTTAATTCCAATGCGTCAGCATTTGTAATTCACGTTTGCGTGAATTTGCTCCCCGCAGGGGCGAAATCCCCATTGCATAAACGAAGTTTGTGCAATGGGTGTATTTCGCTCTCAAACGCCGAGGGCTTTAAGAGAAAGGAACTCCCCTATAGGCACTCGAATTATACCTACAAAACTGCCGCCATGATAGTGAAAAATGATGCACTTTGCCATTTGTGATGGCAAAAAACGCTATCACTTCGCCTAAAATGATGCCGCTATGATAGCAAAAAGTGATGGCACTTATGACGGTAAAAACTGCCATCATGCCATCAAAAAGTGCTGCCGCACATGATAGTAAAAAGTACTACCTGAAATTTCTTTCAACTGAAAATGGAGAAAATCAGTTGAACTTTTACAGTCACTTTATGCTACATTGAAAGCGTCGCCAAAACATCAGTTGACTTTTTCAACCGAAAATACAGAAATCAATCGATTTTTTAAGTCAGCTTTTGCCATATGGACTTATTTTTTCAACCCACTTTCTGCCCATTCCCGCAAATTTCCGCTTGTACCAGAAGAAAGCACATGATATAATCTATTTGCGTGTAGGTATATCATGGCTTCAGTCTGATACATACCTGAGGCGGTTTCGTAAGAAGCCGCCTTTTATACTGCTGATTTTCGTGTTACCGCTTTTACATCGCCCTTATCCCGCAGGTTCTTTCCCTCGTTCACTTCCATGAACTTTTCCAAAATATCGCTTTTGATAAGTACCTTTCGCCCGATTTTTAAGACCGGCAGCTTTCCCCATTCCACAAGGTTTCTCATGGTGTTCCTGCCGATTCCCGTATACTCGGACGCTTCCTTGATTGTCATTGCAATCTTCGTTTCTGTCATCAACTTACCTCCTTTTGAATTGCATTACGCAATTTTGCGTGTACTGATACTATACTTCTTTTATATTCCCTTGTCAAGCATTATGATAATATAAAAATTATTTTTAAGTTGCATATTGCATTATTGTTTTTTGTGTGCTATAGTATAAACATACCGACAAAGGAGGCGTATCAATATGAAAGATAAAGAATTACGCAAGCTGATCGGTAGCAGGGCAAAACAGCGGAGAATTGAGTTGGGATTGAACCAGCCTTATGTCGCAGAGAAGATGGGGGTAGCCACTTCCACAATCGTGCGCTATGAGGCGGGGACAATCGACAACACAAAGAAGCTGGTCTTGGAAGGTCTGTCAGAAGCGCTCCATGTGTCAGTGGAGTGGCTGAAGGGGGAAACAGAGGAATATGAAACGGACATCACGGATAAAAGGGAATTATTCATTCGTGATGCGATGTCCTCCATTCTCGCAAAGCTGCCCTTTGACATGGAACAGGCGGAGTCTGACTTTACAAAGGATTTACTGCTGCTGATGTTAAGGGAATATGAATTGTTCGTGGATTCGTTTCAGTTTGCCTGTAAGAATTTCAAGGACAATGCGGAAAATGCCGCACTCGCCCAGGCAATGGGGTTTGAATCGAATAAGGAATATAACGAGATTATGTTCCTTCGGGAAATCACCCATACTGTAAATATGTTTAACGATATGGGCGATATTGTGAGGCTCTATTCCAAAAATCCCGAAACAGCCACTACAAGGCTTGCAAATCTTCTTTCTATGGTATCAGAGGAAGAATCCGAATCGGTATAGTAAAGCAATCGGAGTCATGATATACTTACACGCAGAAAGCATTTCATCAGTTCCGATTGCCCGTTATCGAAAGGAGAACGGATTATGGCAAAAGGTTCTGTAAGGAAAAAAGGAAAGAAATGGTACTACCGCTTCTATGTGGAGGACGCAAGCGGCAACTTGGTACAGAAAGAGTTTACGGGTACGGAAAGCAAGAGCGAGACGGAAAAGCTGTTACGGCAGGCAATGGAGGATTACGAAGAAAAGAAATTCATTGCAAAAGCTGACAACATCACGCTTGGGGAACTGCTCGATATTTGGGCGGAGGAAGAATTAAAGGTCGGCACTCTTAGCAACGGTACGGTGGAAAATTATCTCGGTGCGATACGTTGCATTAAGAAACATCCTGTTGCTGACCGCAGATTAAAAACCGTAACAGCGGAGCATTTGCAGACATTCCTTGACCTGCTTACTTTCGGAGGAACATATCCCGACGGGAAAGTGAAAAAAGGATTGAGCAAAGACTATATCCATTCATTCTCAGCAGTTTTACAGCAGTCGTTCCGTTTTGCGGTATTCCCAAAGCAACTGATTACGTTCAATCCAATGCAGTACATCAAGCTGAAACGAAAGGCAGAGGAAGTGGATTTGTTTTCAGAGGAAGATATGGGACAATCGGGCACACAGCCGATTTCCCATGATGACTATGAAAAACTTATCGCTTATCTTGAAAAGAAAAATATCTCTGCGGTTCTGCCGATACAGATAGCCTACTATGCAGGTCTTAGGATCGGCGAGGTATGCGGGCTGACCTGGCAGGACATCAACCTTGAGGAACAGTATTTAACGGTAAAGCGGAGTGTCCGCTATGACGGCGCAAAGCACAAAACGATTATCGGACCGACTAAACGTAAGAAAGTGCGGACGGTTGATTTTGGGTACACGCTTACCGCCATACTGAAAAAGGCAAGGAAAGAGCAGCTTAGAAATCAGATGCAGTACGGGGAACTGTACCACCGCAATTACTACAAGGAAGTGCAGGACAAAAACAGGGTTTACTATGAGTATTACAGCATGAAGAACACGCAGGAAATTCCGGCGGATTACAACGAAATCTCATTTGTATGTTTAAGACCTGACGGCTGCCTTGAAACGCCAAGTACATTGAGTATCGTCTGCCGGACACTCGCAAAGAAACTGGACGGATTTGAGGGCTTTCACTTCCACCAGCTCCGCCATACTTATACAAGCAACCTGCTGTCAAACGGTGCAGCGCCGAAGGACGTGCAGGAACTCTTGGGACACTCTGACGTGAGTACCACCATGAATGTGTATGCCCATGCCACAAGGGAGGCAAAGCGGACTTCCGCAAGGCTGTTGGATAAGGTGGCAGGCAACGATTAGATACATTCAGAAAAACTTTCCCTTGTAAACTGCCCATAAGGGCAAAAACAAGGGAAAATACATAGCAATTCACTGTATGAGGCTCTAAAAGCCTTGAAAAATAGGGAAAGTTCTATAAATTCATCTGCAAATTCCGATTTAACGATTGGTACTGGGGAAAATTATACCATACCCAATTCCGAAAAGCAATCTGCTCTTTGTCCCGTTCCGACTATCCAGACCGTCAAGGGACGAGTAGTATTTTTTCGCAAAGGGCGCGAAAAAATCTCCACTCTTAAACCCTTGACCGTCTGGATTTTTGCCGTTGCCATTTCGCCGCCGAAAACGGGGAACAGGATAAAAAAATCCTGCCCCCGTTTTCGTCTGCTCCATTCTAACGGCAAAACCGTCTGCACTACTGCGGCGGCGGGCGGTAGGTTTTGCGGTGGCTCTGCCCCCGCGCCCCCGACCTCTCCCAAGGAACAGAATGGAATGTGACGCAATAGGGCTTGAAAAGGCTTGATTTTCAAGGCGTTTCAGACACAAAAACCCACCGGGTAAGGTTTTATACTACTCACCCGCGAAAACGGCTTCTAAACGTCCACAGACACATTTCACGCCCCTTTTCCTGCCTCGTTTCCCGCCGCACTAACAAGGGCTTGCGTCAATAACTCAAAAAAGCACTTGACAAAACGCTTCATGGGGGACAGCCGAGGACATAAAGCCGTACACAGACCCGGTATTTGAGAACAATATCCCCCTCACGCAGACGGAACGGCTCACCATGAACAGCCGCCCGAAGCAGCCGAAATATGC
>JAETQH010000120.1 GCA_021770785.1 Lachnospiraceae bacterium | reverse complement strand
TGAAAAAACGAAATATGGGAATGATTGAGAATATACGGAAGTTATTTATGGGCACACCGGCTATTTTTTAGCCGGTGCAATACCCGTTGGTTCAGCCGGAAGGCTGAACTGTTACATAAATTTTTTTCAAAAAATAACACGGTCTTGTCTGTCTAAAAACAATGGGATATAATAATTCATTAGCAGGAATATTACCTGACAGCAGCAAAAGAAAATTTTACTTGAAATGGAGAAACGAAACAATGCCACAGAACTTTTATGAATTAGTATGGATATTTATTGTGTATGCCTTCCTTGGCTGGTGCACGGAGGTTTCCTATGCAGCCCTGGACACCGGAAAATTTGTAAATCGGGGATTTTTAAACGGACCGTATTGTCCGATATATGGCTGTGGAGTGGTAATAGTTGTAACTGCCTTAACACCCTTAAAGGACAGTTTGCTGATATTATTTGTGGGTTCCTTTCTATTAACATCTGTCCTGGAATTTATTACAGGCTTTATCTTAGAGAAAGTATTTCACAACAAATGGTGGGATTATTCCAATAAGCCATTTAACATCAAAGGCTATGTCTGCCTGAAATTTTCAATTTACTGGGGACTTGCCTGTACCTTTATTATGGATGTTCTCCATCCCATGATATATAAGGGAATTACCGCTATCCCCTACCTGTTAGGAGTAATTTTATTAATTGTGTTTATGGGCGTGTTTGCAGTAGATTGCTGTATTACCGTAACAACGATTCTGAAATTCAACAAACGCTTAAAGGTGATGGACGAAATGGCGGCAACGATTCACCGGCTTTCCGATGAAATCGGCGTGAATATTTATGAAAATGTTACCGGAGTGATAGAGAAATCCGAAGAATTTCAGGAAAATCATGCAGAGCTGATAGAAAAGATAGTTGAGAAAAAAGAAGATATCATGGATTTACCGGAAGCAGCGAAAGAAAAGCTTGTGGACACAGCGGAAAATGCAAAACTTGTCATCAGTGAAAATATTATGGAGGCAAAGAGCAGCCTCGCAGCAAAGACAGCAGAATTGACGGAAAAAAATGCCGAATGGAAGAAAAATCAGGAAGAAAAGAGGCGGGAATGGGAAGCTCTTATTGCCGAATATAACAAAATGTATGACCAGAAGAGCGCAGGATTTAAACGTCTTTTAAAGGCATTTCCCGATATGAAATCCAGAGACCTCAATGAGAGCCTTCAGAAATATAAGAAGCATTTTAACATTGGGCAGCGTTTGGAAAAGGAAGATGAAAAATAAGTGAGAGGTGAATTATGATAAGAACAGTAAGTACAGAGGAAATTATCAAAAACGTAAAAGAAATGTGTATTGAGGCAAATCATTTTTTATCTAAAGATATGGATGAAGCCATGAAAAATGCTGTTGATACGGAAAAATCAGAACTTGGCAGAAAAATATTAAACCAGCTGCAGGATAATTTAAAAATCGCAGATGAGGAAATGATACCCATTTGTCAGGATACCGGAATGGCAGTTCTCTTTTTAGAGGTAGGTCAGGACGTGCATTTTGAGGGAATGACAATTGAAGACGCCGTCAATGAAGGCGTACGTCAGGGTTATACCGAAGGCTTTTTGCGGAAATCCGTGGTGAAAGACCCGCTTATCCGTGAAAATACCAAAGACAATACGCCGGCAGTGATTCATTATTCCATTGTACCGGGGGATAAGGTGAAAATTACCATGGCGCCTAAAGGCTTCGGCAGTGAAAATATGAGCCGTGTCTTTATGTTAAAGCCGGCTGACGGGATGGAAGGGGTAAAAAATGCCATTCTCACCGCAGTAAAAGATGCCGGACCAAATGCCTGCCCGCCGATGGTAGTGGGAGTGGGTATAGGAGGAACCTTTGAAAAATGCGCCCTTCTTGCCAAGAAAGCATTGACCCGTCCGGTAAATGAGCACTCCGAGATTCCTTATGTAAAAGAATTAGAAAATGAAATGTTAGAAAAAATCAATAAACTTGGTATTGGTCCCGGCGGGCTTGGTGGTACAACTACAGCCTTAGCGGTTAATATCAATACCTATCCCACCCACATTGCAGGGCTTCCGGTGGCAATTAACATTTGCTGTCACGTCAACCGCCATGTGGTGCGTGAACTCTAAAATTGCAGGAGGAAAGGTTGAAAAAATCATATATCGAATTTTTTTCAACCACAAGTTTGCGCGCACACGCCCAAACTTGAGATGAACAAAAGGCGCGTGCGCATGGAGGAAAAGATGGATAAATATATTACAACCCCGATTACAGCAGAAACAACAAAAGATTTAAAATCCGGTGATTACGTTTATATTACCGGAACAATCTATGTGGCGAGGGATGCCGCCCATAAAAGAATGATAGAAGCGTTAGAGAGAGGAGAGGAGCTTCCCATAGATATCAAAGATTCTACTATATATTATATGGGACCGTCTCCGGCGAGGGAGGGGCGCCCCATTGGCTCCGCAGGCCCTACGACAGCCAGCCGTATGGATAAATATGCTCCCACCCTGTTAGATTTAGGGGAAAAGGCAATGATAGGAAAAGGGAAACGGACCAAAGAAGTCATAGAGGCCATCATCCGCAACCAGGCGGTTTATTTTGCGGCCATTGGCGGTGCGGGTGCACTGCTGTCGAAATGTATTACAAAATCCGAAGTTATCTGCTATGATGACCTGGGGGCAGAGGCGATTCGCAAAATAGAAGTAGAAAATTTCCCTGTTATCGTGGTAATAGACCGGGAAGGAAATAATCTTTATGAGACGGCAATCAAAGAGTATTGTTGTGAGTAAAAGTATTCGTTCTATAAGACGGCAGCAATGCAAAAGAAAGGAATTTGTTTCAAAGGAGTAAGGAATTATGAACAAAGAAGACATCTTTAAAAACAAGAGTATCAAGGATAAGGTAAATGGCACTTTTTATTTGATTATCGGCTTGTATTTGGCAAGTGTACTGTTTGCCTGCGTTATGCTGGTTGTTATGCGGTTACTGCCCAGCGAATATGAGCTGGCCTTTTTACTGGCAACGATTGTGATTTTGGCAGTAGTTGTAGCCGTAAGCGTTTCTATTACCATGGGACACAGGCGAATGCTGATAAAATACATTGTTGAGCCGGTGGCGGAGCTGAGTGATGTGGCAGGTCAGATAACAGCCGGTAAGCTGGATGTTACCATAGACTATGAATCACAGGATGAGATCGGTGGACTGGCAAATGATTTCCGCGAAATGGCTGATATTTTAAACCGGATTATTAGAGATCTGAATGCAATATTAGAGCAATTTTCAAAAGGAAATTTTGATGTCCGTTCCGGGTGTAAGGACGCTTATGTGGGAGAGTTTGAAACTGTCATGGAAAGATTAATCAATACCGTTACTAATGTCAGTGGAACTCTCCAATCCATTCGGGAATCTTCCGATCAGGTTGCAGGCGGTGCAGAACAGTTAGCAGTAAGTTCACAGGATCTTGCAAAGGGTGGAGAGGAACAGTCAACAGCAGTGGAACGACTGATAGCCAGTGTCACAGAGGTTGCAAATCAGGTGGTTGCCAACAGCGCCTCAACGGATATTGTACATGATAAAGCAAAAGAAGTCGGCGCAGAGGCGAATATCAGCCAGCGGAAGATGGATGAATTGAAAGATGCGATGGAGCGTATTTCCAAAACCTCTCAGGAGATAGAGAAAGTCATTGTGGAAATTGAAAGTATTGCGTCCCAGACCAATCTTCTGTCTTTGAATGCGTCTATTGAAGCAGCCCGGGCAGGGGAGGCAGGAAAAGGCTTTGCGGTAGTAGCGGAGCAGATTCGTATGCTGGCGGAGAGCAGTGCAAATTCTGCGGAAACCTCGAAACATCTGTTAGAGGCAAACCGTGCCGAAGTAGTGCAGGGAAATACAGTGACAGCAGAGACAGCGGATTCTTTAAATAAAGTAATGCAGGAGTTAGACTATATTATTGAAGAGGTTGCTAATATCCGGATTGCATCAGACCATCAGGCTGTTTCCGTTAAAGAGATTGAGGAAGGCGTGAAACAAATTGGTAATGTTATCCAGAACAATTCCGCTGCCTCCCAGGAAGCATCAGCTACAAGTGAGGAATTATCCGCAGAGGCAGATTCCTTAGATGAACTTGTGGGAAGATTCATACTTCGTCAATCTTAAACAGGATGATTAATATTACAGGGGTTTCTGCTTTAGGGCGGATTCCCCTTTTTTTAAGACGAGGCTTTTTGTTATATATTTCCAGAAACTTTAGAAAAATACAAAAAAAATAATTATTTTCCAGAAAATTCTTTTCTAAAAATAAAAAAAGAGGTATAATTTTATCATGCAATAAAAACAAAAGAAATGGGGAAGCTAGTATGAAAGGAAAAAAGCAGGAAATAAACGGCGGTATTAAACAAAAAATGATGAAAGGCATTATGACGCCGTTGGTAGCAGTTTTCTTTTTGGTGGGAATTGTTAGTATTTTAATTACCAGAGCTGCAGTTTCAGATATCAGGTCATCGGAAATTACAGCAGAATCAAAACAGGTCAGCAATTTAGTAAGCGAATATTTTACCCGGTATATGTGGTTGACCACAGAGCTTGCTGCAAATAATGAATTGAGGGTATTAATGGAGGAAACCAAAGCCGGAGATGACCTTACAACTTCGGAACAATATGCATCTGTTCTAAAGACCATGACAAATACCTATAACTGTGATGAGGAAAATATTTTGGTCTGCTGGATTGCGGATGTGGATTCCAGCCGTTGTGTGGAAGACGAAAACAGCGGATATGTTTCTCCCATGGGCGAGTGGGACATCACTTCAAGACCATGGTACACGGAAGTAATGGAGACAAAGACAACAATTATAACAGAGCCTTATGAGAATGCCTCTCTAGGGCTTATGGTATCCAGCGTCATTTCACCTGTCTTTGGAAATAACGGGGAGATTACAGGTGTTGCAGCGGTGGACGTATCTGTAGATACCCTTGTGAAAATGATGTCACAGCATTCTCTTGGGAAAAAAGGATTTTTCATGCTCTTTTCTCCAGAAGGAAATATTATGTATGCGCCACAGGAAGAACTGCTCGGCACAGCAGTTGCAGATGCAGGCATGGATGATAAAGTTTTAAGAGCCATGGAAGAAAAAACGGAGAAAAACTTAGTTTACCGTTGGAACGGAAAAAAATACGGTTCTTATATGATAATCGGAGATACCGGATGGTCTGTCTTAAGCGGAATGCCAAGCAGCGAATATAATCAGGCAATTACCGGTCTGGTGGTTGTCATTGCATTGTTCTTTGCGGTTGCTATCGTGTTACTGACTATTATTATCGAGCGGATCGCCAGAGGTATTGTAGATCCGTTGAAGAACCTGGAAGTGGCAGCGGAGGAGATAGCAGAGGGAGATTTAGATATAAATATTGATGTAAATTCAGAGGATGAAGTTGGAAAAGTAGCATCAGCCTTAAGTAAAACAGTGGACAGGCTAAAAGAATATATTAAATATATTGATGAAGTAACAGAGGTACTCAACGAAATTGCCGGGGGAAATCTGAAATTTGAATTAAAACAGGCTTATATGGGTGAATTTCAGAAAGTAAAGCTGGGTTTGGAGGATTTATCTAAACGTTTAACTGATACCCTGCAAAATATTGATGAAGCATCCGTACAGGTATCTGGCGGAGCAGAGCAGATATCTACCGGAGCAATGTCTTTAGCAGACGGTGCAACTTCACAGGCAGCGGGAATACAGCAGCTTCAGGCATCTGTTACGGAAATTTCTACGCAAGTCAGCTCTACGGCGAAATTTGCAGATGATGCAAAGAAAAGCGTGATTGACATGAACCGTGAAATTGAGTTCAGCAATGAGCAAATGAAGAACGCTGTTCAGGCAATGGATGAAATCAGCAGATGTTCCAGCCAGATTGAGAATATTATCACAACCATTGAAGAAATTGCAGACCAGACCAATCTTCTCTCCTTAAATGCTTCTATTGAGGCGGCAAGGGCAGGAGAATTAGGAAGAGGTTTTGCAGTGGTTGCCGGAGAAGTAGGAAGCCTTGCGGGAGAGAGTATGAATGCAGTACAGACTTCCACATCTTTAATAAAGGATTCTTTAGACGCTGTGAAAAATGGTATGGATATTGTCAATGGAGCTGCCGTTCAGATGCAGCAGGCGATGGAACATATCAAATTATTGCAGAATCTAATTGAAAATATTGATGAAGCCTGCAATAAACAGGATGACGGAATTGAACAGGTACGCCGGGCATTAGGACAGGTTTCCGAAGTTATTTCAGATAACTCTGCCATGGCAGAAGAAAGCGCTGCGGCAAGTCAGGAATTATCCGCACAATCCCAGAGTCTGACAAACATGATAAAAGAATTTAAAATGTAAAATCTGAAGAAGCCAAAGAAGCAGGAAGTCCGCCGGCTTCGGGCAACAGGTAGTTTACATAAGGAATTGTTCTATCTATAAGAAAGAGGTTCTGTTTTATCATATGTTTTTTGTATAAAACAGCCTCTTTCTTTTTTATAATGAAAGAGATGCCTGTGTTCCGAGAAGAAAAATAGAGTTTAAAGCAGTTTTTAAAAAAAATTAGAAAAAAATTGAATATTCTCATTGACAAACGGCAAAATCTTTAGTATTATTATCTATGCGTTACGGCGCAAAACAATATCATATTGTCAGATAAGAACTTTGGAGAAGTACTCAAGTGGCCGAAGAGGTGCCCCTGCTAAGGGTATAGGTCGGGTAACCGGCGCGAGGGTTCAAATCCCTCCTTCTCCGCTTTATTTGAAGATATGAATTGTTTAATTTTTTTCTTAAAAAGTTATTGACAAACAAGATAACTTATGATAATCTATAAAAGTTGTCGCGTTTGAGAGATGACAAAGGGACAAGCAACAGGCTTTTCCGGAAAGAACACTTTCTTCTATAAACAATGAAGAGAAAAATTTCTTCCAAAAAAATGAAAAAAGTTGTTGACAAACGAGTTTGAAAGTGATATAGTAAATAAGCTGTCGCTGAGAACTAAACAACAAGACAGAAAGTTGCGAAGCAACTTTGACGGCTTTGCAAAGCAAAGACGTTGGAACCTTGATAACTGAACAGTGAAATAACCTTGAAAGATTTTGAATTTCAAGCTGTCAAAACCAAGTATGTTTGGTTGACAGACGAACCGCTTCTAATCAGAAATGAGAAGAAGCAACCTAAAAACAGTAAAATCACGGATTGTGTTCGCAAGAACAGAGAAGTGATAAGCCAGATAATATC
>JAETQH010000245.1 GCA_021770785.1 Lachnospiraceae bacterium | reverse complement strand
ATAGCGATAGGTAATCCGCCGCTTTTACTGCCCTCATGAGAGAGCAGCAGTCAGAGCGGATTTTCCCCCGCTTCGCACCGTGCATGCGACTTTCACCGCACACGGCGCTCCATCAATGCAGATTGATTGTTGCGTGTATGTGAAATAACCAGTTTTTCCCTATAACCGATGATTTTATTTTGAGCTTTTACATCAAATTGGTTAATATCATAGTTGGGGTCATTTACCGCCATAAAGCATTTCTTATGGAGCGAAACCAGATTGTTGACCCTGTTTACCTTGTTCAATGGGAGATTAGGGTTAATGCGAACATTTCGTCAAGCCGAGCCTGGATTTTCTTTTTCTTCGTTCGTTCAAAGTGTATCTGTCTGCCTTCTTCAGTATAAGGTGTTTCGGCTTGATTTTTACCTGGAGTGCGTTCCCATCTGCAAAAGGTAAGCGCGGTGAAGCCTACATAAATATCGCGGTATTTGATTGAGGGAATCTTTTGCTTATATTTCTGGTGGACACGGGGAAGATTTTGTACTTCATTTGCCGGAATCCATTCCCCTTTATACTGCCTCAGTCGACGCATTGCTGTGAGTTGCAGCCGCCTGCTGTGTTTCTGCATGGATATATTTACCCATGTGCAACACTGGTAGTATTGGATAATCCCTCTAATCTGGCTGTTGATGCGGTTCATTGCGCCAATCATCTGTTCCCGGCTGTAATTGCGCGGGATTTTCTTGATGTCCTCCGCGATTTTATCAGCTTTCCGCTTTAGTCGGTCCCGGTCCGGAATCGTCCGTGGAATGTAACCCCGGCGGGACTTCCCCCGAACCATTTTGAACTCATAACCTAAAAATTTGATGTGTTTCTTTCGGATATCTGTTATCAGCGTTTTTTCTTGGGATAATGTCAGTTTCATTTTGTTTTGGAGAAAAGTTTGTAACCGTATCTTCCAATTCTCGGCGTGGGCGCGGGTATCAGTGATGATAACAAAGTCGTCTGCGTATCTGACAAGACAGCCTGGTATCAGATGCGTTCTCTTCCGCATAGCGGCGTATCGGCTTTGTACCTGTGCGTATTGATATTGTGTGTGTTTTAATTCCCATTGTTTGGTAATCCATTCATCCATGATATCCAAATAGACATTTGCCAACAATGGGCTAATCAATCCGCCTTGAGGTGTTCCTTCCGCATTTACCTCACATTCGCCCATAACCCCGGCTTTCAGCATAGCTTTGATGATTTGCAGTACCCGCCTGTCCTTCACGCCCATGTGGTATAGGCGTTTTAGCAGAATAGAGTGATCTATGCGGTCAAAGCATTTGCTGAT
>JAETQH010000244.1 GCA_021770785.1 Lachnospiraceae bacterium | reverse complement strand
TTCTCCTGCTTTCCCCGGCGTATCTTCTCATAGTAATCGTCAATCTTTCGGTCACTCCGTTTCTGCTTTGCGTTGTAGCGTTCCAGTGCTTCATCAAAAAGATTGTGATAGACCTCCTTTATATCCGAGTGGCAAAATTCCACATTATCCCGGCTTCGTTCCTTATCTACATTTTTAGCTGTAAAAGTTCTCGTATTGTGATTGACCGAGCCTTTCCCCATCATGCCGCTAATCGTTCTTTCCAATAGGCATATCCTCCACATTCTATATATTTGTGCCACTAATTTTACTGCGCCGAAAGGCGCAAGGCTTTGTTACTTTCCCGAAAGTAACGCAAAAGCACTTTCGACAGGCTACGCTCTATCAAAAGTGCCTTTGCGCCCTCCGGGGGTGCAAGACGTCCGGGGGACGTCTGCTCTGCACCGACCGAAGCGGAGCGTAGACCTTTTCCGTCCTAACAGACGGAGCGGCTTTTCGCCGCTTTACTGTTCCCCCATGCGTCGGTTTGCGTCGATAGCGACGATATTTTCTACACCGCCCCGCTATCAAAAATACCGTCGCAACCGACGCATATCGTCGCACTTTACACTTTCTGCTCTAGCCGTTTCAGAATGATTTTTCTCTCATGCCCCCGCTTGTTGTCGTAGAAAATACCGTAGTCATTAAGCAACTGGCTGTTCACTACATTTAATCTCCGGGAAAGCACATTTGCCGATAACTGCATATCCGGCAACTGTTTCAGAAGTTCCGTTGCCGTTCCCTCCCATTCCTGCATTTCCCCTGTCAGAAATTCGTTGATTGCTTCCAGTAATGGATTTGGCGGCTGTTTCCACAATTCCGTTTCCGCTTTCTGAAATTTCCAAATGCACTGTTCCCGGTCAAATTCTATCGTCAGTTCTTGATCGGGCTGGTCACGCCCCACAATATCCATGACCGCCGTGTTGTCCGTGCGCTTTTTCTTGTGCATGATAAACGCCCCGTCTGCCGCACCGAGAAGCCCGTTTGTGCCGG
>JAETQH010000030.1 GCA_021770785.1 Lachnospiraceae bacterium | reverse complement strand
GACAGCGGCTTTGCGTCACCGGATCTGTACGAAGTTCTTGAAGACAAAAACTGCAAATATGCCATCCGGCTCAAGGAGAACGCAAAACTCCGTGAATTGGCAGAAGAGGAAAACCGAGTGCTGTACCGGGCAACAAGATTCAACCAGGACCTTTTAAGCAGCTCTTCCAAACTGGTAAATGCGAACCGCCTACTGATCCACGCATTAGCTTATAAGCGGATTGTATGCGAGCTTATACTACCGTGAATAATTCAGGCTGATTTATCTATATCTCTTAAGTAGATATGGGCATTACTGCCCATACCGCTCATTCAAACCGTACATGCTCTATTAACGCATACGGCTTAACCCTATACTTCAACGTAGACCATTGCATTTATTGGCTCTCAATAATTTAAGTTACCTACATTTCCAAAAGCACCACATCCCACTTTCCCGTCAGCGATACACTAGGATTCGGGGGGAACGGGCTGTCGTAAAACTATATTGGCAGATTGCGCAAAGAAGGCTCTGTTTTTGTGACTATGGGAAGAGATTAGATGTTCTTAGAAATCTGTTCAACAACCAGTGACACCCAGCCACGGAAGGCTGGGTGAGGTACAATGGAGCCCAGGAAGGCGACTTTGTACCGGTCACGTCCTATGCCAACAACTTACCTACAGATTTCTTAGAACATCTTATCTCTGTACATCGGAACAAAAACAGAGCCTTCTTTGTTCAATCTGCTACATATACTTTAAGAGCAGCCCCGTTTTCCCCCCGAATCCGGCGCCTCCCTACAAATTCAGCTTACTTCTGCGTTCTTCAAAAAACATTTCCAGATAATGCCGCAAATTCTCATGCTCCTGTGACACCAGCTCCGGGTCTGCCTGCAAAAGCGCCGTCACTTCCTCCGAAGCCTGCTGTAAAACAGATGCATCCTGATAGATATCCGCAAGGGAAAATTCCATATCCCCGGACTGGCGGATTCCAAAAAAATCCCCCGGTCCCCGGAGCTTTAAATCCTCACTGGCAATTTTAAATCCATCATTGGATTTATTTAAAATATCCAGACGCTTTGCCGAATCCCGGTTGTCCGTACAGTTTATCATGATACAGTAAGATTGTGCGTCCCCACGGCCCACACGCCCTCTTAACTGGTGCAGCTGTGCAAGCCCGAAACGCTCCGCATTTTCAATCATCATGACCGTGGCATTGGGCACATTAACCCCCACCTCCACCACCGTAGTGGAGATTAATATCTGGATTTCATTGTTGACATACTGCTCCATAATTCTGTTTTTCTGCTCCGGCTTCATCTGCCCGTGAAGAACGCCCAGCTGGATTTCCGGCGGAAGCTCTGCCCTGAGCTTTTTGGCATAATCTGTCACGTTTTCCGCCTCTATATTTTCGCTTTCCTCCACCAACGGGCAGATGACATACGCCTGATGCCCGTTTTTCACCTCATTTTCAATAAAGGCATAGGCTTTGGGGCGATATCCCTGATTCACCACACAATTTTTAATGGGAAGCCTCTTCGCAGGCACCTCGTCCACCACAGAGATATCCAAGTCCCCGTAAATGATAATAGCAAGGGTTCTCGGTATGGGGGTGGCGCTCATCACCAGCACATGGGGCTCATAACCTTTCTCCGCAAAGGTTTCCCGCTGCTTCACACCGAAGCGGTGCTGCTCATCGGTAATGACAAGGGCAAGGTTCTGGTAAACCGCTTTTTCCTGTATCAGCGCATGGGTGCCGATAATCATGGCATTGGAATAAACCTCCAACGCCTCGTAGGCTCTCCGCTTCTGTCTTGCCGTCATGGAGCCTGTCAAAAGCACCACCGGAATATGTAGCCCGAAATCCTCGCACAATTTCTGATAAGTTTCATAATGCTGCCTTGCTAAAACCTCCGTTGGTGCCATAATGGCGGACTGATAGCCGTTATGGGCAGCAAATGCCATGGCAAGAAAGGCGATGATGGTTTTTCCCGAACCTACGTCTCCCTGAATCAAACGCTGCATCACCGTCTCGGATTGCATGTCCCGCAGTACATCCCCTAAGGCTTTCCTCTGGGCTTTAGTCAGCTCGTAGGGCAATTTCCCTATCAACTCCTCCACAAAACCGTCCTCACTAAATTCAAAGCCGTTGGGTTCTTTTTCCCGCTTTTCCTTCTGGTACTGCATACTTAAGATAAACAGGAAAAATTCATCGAACACCAGACGTTTTCTTGCAGTAATCAGGGTTTCCATATCCGACGGAAAATGGATTTGGCGGATGGCATAGTTGTACTCGCAAAGCTGGTATTTTTCCCGCATAGCAGAGGGCAGATAATCACGGAACAGATTATCGTCCTGTAAGGCGCTTCGGACGGTCTTTGTCACCAAATTGTTGCTTAAACCTCCCGTCAGCCCGTATACCGGAAGAAATACCTGCTCCATGGCTGCATACTGCTCCTGGGAATAAACCACGGACTGCTCCATCACAAGCCTGCCGTTTTTGCGCTGCACCTTTCCATAGAAGATATAGCTGCAACCGGATTTTAAATTATTTTTCATATAGGGCATACGAAACCAGACCAGTTCCATGGAAACGTTCAGTTCCCCAATCATGGTGACGGTAATCTGCATGGTGCGCACTTTCCTCACCACCGGGGTTTTTACGATACGTCCCAATACCGCCGCCATCTCTCCCTCCGTCACCTCGTCCACGTGCTTAATTTCGGGATACTGGATATAGGTTCTGGGATAATGAAGGAGTATATCACCTACGGTGTATACTCCTATCTTGTGAAACAATTCTTCTGTTTTCGCTCCCACGCCCTTAATTTCTGAAATTGCAGAATTACGATTCATATTGTTTCCTCATTTTTCACTGCTTCCGGCATTCACTTGAATATTCGGAAGTTATCGGAACTTTAGAAGCGTCATAAAGTAACAACTTTTACTCTACAGAAAGTACGTAATAATAAATAGGCTGGCCGCCGTAATGCACTTCCACTTCCACATCAGGGTAAGCCGCTTCTATCTTAGTTCCCAGATTCTCTGCCTCTTCCTCCTTCATGTCCTCGCCATAGTACACGCTGACAATTGCAGAATCCTCGTCAATGAGCTGTGCCATCATATCCATCACCGTCGGCTCTAACTCCTGTCCCACAGAGAGAATTCCGGTATCACCGATACCCATATAGTCGTCCTGCTTGATTTCTTTATCGTCGATAATAGTATCACGGACAGCATAGGTCACCTGACCTGTTTTTACCGCACCAATTTCCGCATTCATACGTTCCTCGTTATCCTCCGGCGTGCTGTCAGGGATATAGTTAATCAAAGCAGTGATTCCCTGAGGAATGGTCTTTGTGGGGATAACAATAATCTGTTTATCCTCCGTCAAAGAGGCTGCTTGATTGGCTGCAAGAATAATATTTTTGTTATTCGGTAAAATGAAGATGGTCTTTGCATTGACCTTCTCAATGGCATTCAGCATATCCTCCGTGCTGGGGTTCATGGTCTGGCCGCCTTCAATGATGTAATCCACGCCAAGGCCTTTAAAAATCTCATTGATACCCTCACCGATACTGACGGAAATAAAGCCCATCTCCTTGGGCGGTTCTGTCCTGGCTTCTTCCTTCTGCTCTCCTGCTGGAAGCCCTGCGGACTGCATTTCCTTTTCCTTTAAAGCGGAAATCTTCTCGTCACGCTCTAATTTCATATTTTCGATAATAATGGTGGTAAGTCCGCCAAGATTAAGTGCACGCTGCATAGCCATACCCGGGTCGTTGGTATGTACGTGTACCTTTACAATCTCATCATCCGCCACCACTACAATAGAATCACCAATAGTCTCCAGATAGGACTTAAACTCGCCCTCCTGCTTATCCGTAATCGGTTTCTCTAACATAATAAGGAACTGGGTGCAGTAAGCAAATTTAATCTCCTGATTTGCCTGGGCCTCAATATTATAAGAAGCTGCGGAGGCACCGTCCTCTGTCTTAGCTGCCGGAATGTCGATGGTATAATCAATCTCTTTGCCAAGCAGGGCGTCAAGAGCACCTTTTAACACCTGCATTAAGCCCTGTCCGCCGGAATCCACAACGCCTGCCTGTTTTAACACGGGAAGCATCTCTGGTGTCAGGTCTAACACCCGGTCCCCCTCTTTGATGACTTCCTCACAGAAGGTCACCAGATTATCCGTCTCGTCGCTTAACTCTAAGGCGCGTTCCGCCATTCCCTTAGCAACGGTGAGGATGGTTCCCTCCTTCGGCTTCATAACTGCCTTATAAGCCGTCTCCACTGCTTTCTGGAAGGCATCGGATAAAATCTGTACCGTCACCTCATCATATTGTGCAATAATCTTGGTAAATCCACGGAACAGCTGGGATAAAATAACACCGGAGTTACCTCTCGCGCCACGGAGAGAACCGGAGGAAATCGCTTTGGCTAAAGCCGCCATATCTTTTTTCTCTAAAGCGGTGACCTCTTTTGCCGCAGACATAATGGTCATGGACATGTTCGTTCCAGTATCGCCGTCCGGCACCGGGAATACGTTTAACTCATTAATCCACTCTTTTTTTGCCTCTAAGTTCTTTGCTCCTGCTAAAAACATCTTTCCTAACAGTTCCGCATTTATCGTAGTGACTTCCACTTTCTGAATCCTCCTTAATCAATCACACGCACGCCTTCGACGTAAATGTTCATTTTCTTGATTTCCATACCGGTAAATTCTTCTACTTTATATTTTACCGTTTCGATTAGATTGTCGGAAACCGTACCGATACTTACCCCATAAGATACGATAACATGAAAATCAATCGTAATCATATTATCTGCATCAATGGTAACGTTAATGCCATGTGTCAGATAATCTTTTTTTAACAGCTTTACCAGACCGTCCTTCATATTTACTGCGGCCATGCCGACAATACCAAAACACTCCACTGCAACGGAGCCTGCATAGGTAGCAATTACTTCAGAGTCTATTGAAACTTTTCCCCACTGGGTCTCCATATATCCGTTCATATACTATCGTTCTCCTTTCAAAGACGTATTAACGCTAGTTTATTGTATATTATAACCTCTTTTTGTAAAAATTCATAGTCCTGTTTTGGTTTTTTAATATTTTTTTTAAAATTTACTTGCATTATGCTTTTTTATCTGCTAGAATAAACATGTTGTGAACTTGTACGGTATGATACAGATAAATCTGTAAATATGACAGGAAATCTTGCAAAGCAACAAGATTACGATATATGCAAGGAGGTGCTAGGATATGGCAAAATGTGCAGTTTGTGGAAAGGGTGCTCATTTCGGAAGTAATGTGAGCCATTCACATAGAAGATCAAATAGAATGTGGAAATCAAACATCAAACGTGTGAGCTGTAAAGTAAACGGAACACCAAAGAAATTATACGTATGTGCTTCCTGTTTAAAATCCGGTAAAGTGGAAAGAGCTTAATGATTTCTGAAGAGTATCGAGGGTGAAATGCCTGCGATACTCTTTTTTTATTTCATCGGATTGAGATGGCAGAAAGAGGCTCTAGAGGTTATGAGGCAGATGGCACAAAGAAGGCTCTGTTTTTGTGCCATCTGCCAATATCAGTTATCGAGAGACCCTTTTTGACATCTGAAGCTTCATAGGGAATACCCTTCTGCACTTATATACGAAAGTTCTAACTTTCCTATGAAACTAAATTTTCACTACTTTTAAATGATTTCGCACTTATCCCACAGTCCTTGGATGTACTCTCTTGCTGCTACGGCATTCTCCGGGACGGTGTTTTCTAAGGTGGCGTGGACGTATGGTTTGCGCTCCTTCATAAAGCGGATTATCTGGCTGTAGTCCATTTCTCCGGTTCCGGCGGCTACGGAGACAAGCTGGTTGTCTTGTACTACGAAATCCTTGATGTGAACCATGGCGATGTCTTCTCCTAGCAGGTCGATTGCCTCGGCGAAGATTTCTTCCCGGTTCTGATAGTTAGAACTATCCAGCAAATTCACCGGGTCAAAGATAATCTGCAGGTTGGGGGAGGCGATTTCGTCTAACACTCTTCTGGCACGCTTTGGATTGCAGACGATGTGCTTGTAAACAGGCTCGATGGCAAAGATGACGCCCATTTTTTCTGCATACTCCACCACAGGGCGTACATTTTTAATGAAGATTTCTAAGGCTTCCTCGGAATGGTTCCGTTCTTCAAATTTGTAGGCTTCATTGACGGCTCCTGTCTCGGTGCCTACCACCCCTGCGCCTAGAAGGGAGGCAAAACGGATATTGGTGAGATAACGCTTTTTTATTTTGGCAAGGCTTTCTTCATTGGGGTTTGCCAGGTTTAAGTAGCAGCCCAAAACTGCGATGTCCAGTTCGTTTTTTGCGAATAGCTTTTTCAGGTAAAGCGCCAGTCCAGGTGTTAATGCGCTGTCGTCCACCGGGTACTCGGAAATCACTTTGCCTAACGCTAAGTGTCCACAGGCGAAGCCCTGTTCATGGGCGATGGCAAGCCGCTCCTCTAGGGGTGCTTTTTTTATATCATGTAATCGGATTCCTAACTGCATTTATTCCGTCCTTTCCAATGAAATCTGCAGCAGTTTCTGCTTCGTAACCCAAAAACTGCCGCTCATACTGCTGCATGATTTCATACTATTGTATTAGTTTTGTTCTACTGTATTAGTTTCATACTACCGAATGATCTTCTCATCTACGCCAAGCAGGGTCATTTCCTCGCCCTCCTGTCCGTTGACGGAGACATTTTCCAGCACCAGTTTTTTCACGTTGTTGGCGAAAATTCCCTTCCTGCTGCAGGCCTCTATTCCTGCCGACATTGCCGGGACATCGCATTTGGGGTTCTCGGCATAGGTGACGGAGACATTTTTCATAATAATTTCTTCAATTTTCTGCTCCGGAAGGCCGTCAAAATGAGCAGCGGCAACGTGGCAGTTTTTCGCGTCGATATCCTCAAAATCAAGAAGCTTAATTTTCGGTGTCCGGTCGTCTACGGGCATTGCCTCACGGCTCTGAACATATTCCGTTTTGCCGTCGGGGTCACAGAAATAAAAGCTGTTCACCACGAAAGGTGTCATCACATGGTCCATATTGATTTTTTTGAAAGCGATATTGTCTAACACCGCATCCTTTCCACGGCCGCGCCTCGTCTTAATGCGCAGTCCCCGGTCGGTATGGCGGAATAAGCATTCTTCTACAATCAGGTTCTTCACGCCGCCTGCCATCTCGCTTCCCACGGTAACGGCACCGTGTCCGTTTTCCATCAGGCACTGTCTGATATGGAGATTCTCTGATGGTGTTTTATGCTTTCTTCCCATATATATTTTTCCTGATTTGACAGCGATACAGTCATCTCCAAGGGAGAAGCGGATTCCGGCAATCTCCACATTTTTGCAGGATTCCGGGTCTAAGCCGTCGGTGTTGGGGGAATCGCCGGGGTTCTCCACCGTCAGGTTATAGAATTTTAAGTCATCAGAAAAATAAGGGTGCAGCGTCCAGGAAGGGCTGTTGCAGAATTTTACGCCCTGCAACGTCACATTTTTACAATGGCTGATAAAAAACAGTCTCGGGCGGAAGGCGCCCACCATCACCTTGGGATTGTGCCACCAGTTTTCTTTGGAAGCATTGCCGTTGATGGTTCCTTTCCCGTAAATCCGCACATTTTCCACGGAAATTCCGGTGATAATTCCGGCAAACATAGGCAGCGGGTTTCCTTCCCAGGTTCCTAAATTATACTCGTCCGTCTCATCGTAGCTCTCAATCAGTGCCGGGAACTTCGGATAGGCATCGCGGTCAGTCTCAGCCTTTAACTCCGCTCCCTCCGCCAGTTCCACATTCAGATTGCTCTTTAAAAAGAGGCTGGTGATACGGTAAGTTCCCCTTGGAATCAGAACACGGCTTTTTTCCGGACAGGCTAAAATGGCAGCCTGAATAAATTTTGTATCGTCATTGATGCCGTCGCCCTTTGCGCCGAAGTCCCTGACATTTAAGGTTACAAATTCATACTCTGTGGCAAATTTCAGGCTTCCCGCCTCGGTTCCGTCCTCTTTTTTCACCACTGCCTCATATTCTGTCTGCGGTTTTAAGTCAAACAGGGAAGTAATCACTGTCTCCGCCGTCTTTACCGCTGTCCCGTTGAGGTAAATCTGATATTTTTCTTTTGTATTGTAAATACCGCCGTCCGCCAGCTCTAAGGTTGCACTTCTTGCTGATTTATCTATTAATTTGATTTCCATCCCATTCTCTCCTTTAAAGCCCCAGTGATTCCATCTGTTTTTTCAGCAGGATTTCCTGCGCGTACGCCATGAAAAATATGCCTGCCGTCTTAGCATCCGTCTCTTCGGAAAGCTGTCCGCCACAGGTTTCTAACAACACCATGGCATTCTGCGCATATTTTTCTTTCAGCAGAATACCCATGCGGCAGGCTTTTAACATGGTATATGCCATGGAGATTTTTACCGTCAGGCTCCACTGTTCCTGTTTCTTTTGCATTTCCTTTAACAGTTCCTTATAATAATCCTGTAATTTCCGGTACTGCTCATAAATTTCAATGCTCATGCAGTCCATAACATCCACCAACGCCATCATGTCATAGGAAACCTGCTCCAAATCGGAAACCAATAGTCCCTGCGCCGCAGCATAAATTTTCTCCTGCACCTTCTGAAACTGTCCGATGATATGATTATACTGCTCTTTTTTGCCGTATTTCGTCTCACACTCCATATAGAACGGAAGCGCCTGATACATGCCCTCTAACTCCACTGTCCCCTCTAACTTGCAGTAACGGCTGCCGTTCTGATACCCGGGGTCTTTTTGAAATTCCTTTTTCAAGGCTTCCACTGCCTCCAGATACTTCTTTTCTCCTGTTTTTTGATACAGGAAAGAATATACGCTGCCACACTCCGCCTTGCCGTCTATCTCCGTATTTTTTAAATAGTCCACATACACTCCGCCCTCCGGGGTTCCCGCCATCTGCGCAGCACCCTTTAGCAGAAAGCTGTCCCGTTTGCCGGATTTCAGATATTCTTCCATCCACGTTTCTGTTTTCATACTCATAACCATACCTTTCTCTTTCTCTCGGTCTGTTGTTTTTTCCCGGTTTACCGTCCTTTTCTTCAGTTTACTGCCCTTTTCTTTTCCGGCGTGCTTTCCTTTTCTTTCGGTTCGCCCGCCTTCTTCCAGCACCCGGTCTTGTATACAAAATATAGTGCCACCGCCGCCAGTCCGTTGCTGACCACCACGGAATACCATACGCTCCGTACTCCCATAGCGAGGATTTCCTGACACACATATAAAGTTCCGAAACGGAATACCCAGAGCCTTGCCACATCCACCACCATATTGACCGTGGTCTGCCCGCAGCCCTGAAATAAACCTATCGTGGAATTGTAGATGCCGTTGACAAAGCACCAGAACGCCATAATACTTAAGAAATCCGCCGCCATTCGGATTACCTCCGGGTCATCGGAAAAAATCTTCACAATAGCGGTAGAAACCGACATTCTTGATAAAATCATGCCGCCCACAAACAGGAAAATGACACAAATCCGCCGGGACAAAAGATACCCCTGCTGTGCCCGTTTCATCTGTCTCGCCCCCACATTCTGTCCCACAATAATCGCCACCGCTGAGCCGATACCGTTGGAGGGCAGGGTAATCAGACCGTTAATCTTGTTTCCGATGCCGTAGGCTGCCATCGCCTGGGTGCCGTAAGCAAACACGCTTTTACTCATCAAAAGAAATCCAAGCTGGGTGGTACTGCCCCCGACGGCGCTGGGAAGTCCTACTTTTACAATGCTCTTTAATTTTTCCCTGTCGAATTTCATTTTCCGGATTTCCAGATACAGCAGCCTTTTTTTGTTGTGGAGTATTACAAAGGCAATGACTGCCGGAACTGCCTTGGCAAACATGGTGGCAAGCGCCGCTCCTGCCACACCAAACTGAAATACCACCATCAGAAGCGGGTCTAAGAGCATATTAAGCACAATTCCCAGCACATTCATCAACATGGGGCGTAAGGTATCCCCCTGTGCCTGATTGATTGCCACATACATATTTACCATATACAAAAAGGGCATGTCCAACACCGCAATCTGCATATAAATTTTGCTGTATCCAAAAGTTTCCCCCTCCGCCCCAAGCCAAGTTACAATCGCCGGGGTAACGGCTGCCACTACTGCCGCACAGACTACGGCAAACCCCATGGCACAGACAAAAATATGGTTTGCCATGGATCTTGCGTCTTCGTCTCTTTTTGCACCGACAAACTGGGAAATCAATACGGAACCCGCCACAGTGATCCCTGCGCCGAAATTAATTACCAAATTCTGCACCGGAGTCACCAGATTGATGGCTGCCAGCTCTTCCGTCCCCAGTTTTCCCAGCCAGTAGGTATCCGTCAGGTTATACATGGTCTGCAAAAAACTGTTTATGACCACGGGTACGGACAACAATAAGATTGCCCTCACCATATTTCCGCTTAAAATCTGTTCTCTGTTGACTGTCTTATTCATGTCAGCTTTCCTCTGTCTCTCTCCTGTTTCTGTCTAAGGAACTGTCCGAAAATAACTTGTGCAGATGACACAGGATAAATTCGTACAGGCAAGGCGGAAGAAGGAGACGTACCGGGGTACGCCGATTGATGACAACGCAGAATGTACGGATTTAGACAAGTCAAATGCACAAGTTATTAATGGGCAGTTCCTAAGAACAAATTCAAAAAGTGGCTCAAGATTACTCCCAAGCCACTAATAAATCACTGTATCTACCGCCTAATTCCTTCAGTCCTCTTGCAATACAACCGGCATACATAACCGCACCTTCATAACGCAGGTGTGTATTATCCGCCAGACCTTCCATATAAGAAGGATAAACGCCCTTCGGCAGCTGCATATACCAGTCCTTGCTTTTTTTTGCACCGGCTTTTCGCAGTTCTGCCCGGCTCATGCTGTAAAGGTCAATGAGAGGAACCTTCAGTTTTTCTGCGGTCTGCTTCATGGCTGCCACATAATCGGAATGTTCTCCTAAGCCCAGCTGGTCTCCCTCCACGAAACATCTTCTCTCTAATGGTGTGATTAACACCGGCAAGGCTTTCTTTTCTCTTGCAGTGTTCACAAATTTTTCCAGATTTAACATATACTCCGAAAACGGATCGGTATAGCGGGAAGGGTCCTGTTTCTTTTCATCGTTATGTCCAAACTGGATAAAAAGAAAATCACCTTCTGCAATCCGCTCCGCTATCGGGGATAATCTGGCTTCCTCAATAAAACTCTTGGTACTCCTGCCGTTTTTTGCATGATTTTCCACTCTCACCTCCGGCTTTAGGAACAGGTGGAATACCTGCCCTATGCCGGTCTGGGGATATGTGGTGATATCATTATATTGTACGGTGGAGTCCCCCGCCCAATAAATTGTTGCCATACATGCTGTCCTCTAGGATTCTAAAATTATTCTTTTACTGCTCCGATATTTACACCTTTTACGAAGTATTTCTGTAAGAACGGATATAAAATCATGAACGGAAGGATAACGATGATAATTGCTGCGTTCTTAATTGTATTCTCCGTGACACCTGCGGTTACCGCCGGCGAATCACTACCCATAATCATACCACGTAACTTCATCTGGAAGTTGTATAAATCAGAGTTGGTGATGTACAGTTTGTAATGTGTATAATCATTCCAGTAGGAAACTGCGAACATCAAACCGATGGATGCCAATGCTGCTTTTGACATAGGAAGCACAATCCGTATAAAGGTCTGCATCGGGGAACATCCGTCTAAGGTTGCCGACTCAAACAAGCTGGCGGGAATACCCTCGAAGAAGTTCCTCATCAATACCAGGTTATAAACGTTCAGCGCCGGGAAGAGAATTACAACCCAAAGCGTATTGGTCAAATGCAAAGATTTTAATACCAGATAGGTCGGTATCATACCGCCGTTGAAAATCATGGTAAACAACAGCATATTTGCAAAGAAGTTACGTCCCGGCATATCATACTGAATCAATACGTATGCACCAAAGGTAGAAAGTAACAGCGCTACGACTGTACCGCAGATTGTGGTGATGAAGGAAATAATCAGCGGCTGATACAGCGTCGGGTTCTTAAATACAGTGACATAACCTGTAAGACCAAATTCCTCCGGCCACAATTTCATACCATATGCGGTTTTTAAATCGAATGAGTCAACCAAAACCTTCCACAGCGGAATGATAATGATTAAACTGATAATGATAAAGATTAACCCGTTTACAATCGGGAATACCTGTATTTTTTTCTTGCTATTCATATCTGCTGCTCCTTCCTAAACGATTCCCCGTCCGTCACGGACTTTCTTACTCAGCCAGTTACAGAAAAGAACCAGAATACAACCGATGATGGATTTAAACAAACCAATTGCTGTGGTATAACCATAGTTAGGAATTGCTCCACTGTTAAAGGTCTGATAGTAAATGTACGTTTCAAGAACGTTTGCTGTACCTAAAACGGCATCATTCTGTAATACGAATGCAGACTCAAAGAGGTTCATAACCTTTGCAAGGTTCAAAATTAATACGGTAAGGATTGTATTCGCTAATGCGGGAAAAGTGATATAGCGCATCTTGCCCCAACGTCCGGCGCCATCGATGGATGCCGCCTCATAAAGCTCTGTATTTATTCCGGAGAGCGTTGCCATAAAGATAACAGTCTGCCATCCGGTTTCTTTCCAAACATTAATCACATAATACGCGAAACGCCACCATTTATTATCTCCTAAGAAGTAAATCATATTGTCTGCACTTACCGCACCTATCTGAACTAAAAAGGTGTTCACAAGCCCCTGTGAAGTAGGCGCTAAAATCAGGGAGAATACGGATGCCGTTACTACCCATGACATAAAGTGCGGCAGATAAATAATGGTCTGCACCACCTTCTTAAAATGAATATTTGCAATTTCATTTAAAAAGATAGATATCACAACGGCTACCACTACTGTTAAAAACAGTTTTATAATGCTGATCTGCAATGTGTTAACGAATGCTGACCAGAAGTTCGGCATTGAGAACATCTTCTCAAAATTTGCCAGACCCGTAAAGGTTGCGTCTTTAATACCGTTATAATCGGTAAACGCATAACGGATACCAATCATCGGGAGATAGAAAAAGATTGCTGCAAAAATAAACACGGGAAGAAACATCAGATAGAATCCCCTGTATTTATAGATTTTAGCAGCCAGGTGTTTCCTGGAATTGTTCGCACTCGGTGCGGCTGATTGTTTTTTATTATTTTTCATATCTGTTCTTCCTCTTCACCAAAACTAAATGACTATTCATGAATATGTGGAGCTATGGACACCACAGCTCCACACCATTCTTTCTCCGACCTGCGGAAATATCTTATTTAATTACTGATTTAAAGAGTCAACGATTGCCTGTGACCACTCAGCGCCATGCTCGCTCTCATAACGTGCATATGCTTCCTCGATTGTAGATTTGCCCATAACTACGTTAGCTACTAACTCGTTCTTTAAGGTTGTTAAATCACCGTTGTACTCGCTCATAGCATCTGTTGTCGGAACAAGGTCTGCTGCTACACAGTTCTCATTGAATAATGCTGCAGAATTCTTTGTAGACTCCGGAAGAGACTCATCTTTCGGGTCATTTGCCAGCTCAACAAGTGCAAGCATTGGATCAATGTGTGCTTTTGTATACTGTGTTCCAGGAGTCTCAAGGTTCTCACATCCGTGGAATTCGCCATCAGCATAAACTTTCTCGTTCTCTTCGCCTTCAAAAATAGTCTCGGCTTTGGTTGACCAGTGAACATCTTCTACACCATAGGTGAATAAGAACTGAACGTCTCCGCCATCCTGCATAGCCTCAATGAAGTATTTGAATACGCCTTCCGGATTCTCACACTGAGAGGTGATTACCCATACAGGTGGAACTCGGTCAAGATACTGTCCTACTTCTGTGATTGGAGCTAATGCTACTAACTCGCTGTCTTTGCCGTTTGCCTCAAGGTTTGTCTCAAGGTTTGTCTGCCATGTACCAGCCCAGTAGGTAAATACACCGAACTCATCGCCGTAGTATTTGTCGCGGCAGTCTTTGGTACCGTTGGTTAATGTGGTCGGGTCGATAACACCTTTTGCATATGCGTCAGCCATTCTCTGAAGGGCATCTTTCATAGCGTCCTCGGTGAAACCGTCTTTCCATGTGCCATCCTCTGCTAAATAGAAGCTTGGATGTGCATCCTGATAAAACTCAGGTAAGTAGTTGGTATAGGGAGCCTCTGTTCCGATGAAGCCTGCAGCAGATACACCGTAGGTATTGCCGTTTGTGCCGTCACCGTCCGGATCACCGGTGGTAAATGCTTCTAACATTGCCAAGTACTCTTCATAGTTTGTCGGAGCTTCAAGACCACAGTTATCTAACCAAGCCTTCTTAACATAAGTAACACATCCGTTACCACGTGCAGACGGCATACCATATAATTTACCGTCAATTCTGACACCGTCGATAACTCCGGTGCTTCCGAAAGCATCCTGTCTCTGTTTTAATTCAGAGTTCTCATATGCCGCTGTCATATCCCAAAGAACACCCTGCTCTGCATATCCTGCATAATATGTAGAAGAAAGTATCATGACATCCGGCCACTCGCCGCTGGCGATGGTCTGGCCTACTACATCATAGTAAGCATCATGATCCGGCTGGGTTACTGTGAATTTAATTCCGGTCAGTTCTTCGAGTTTTGCAATGAACTGATCCTGTGCGTTCTCTTTTGTAAACACAGTTCCATCTACCATGATGGAGATTTCTTCCGGTTTCTCTACATCAGATGCTGTGTCAGCAGCTGCTGCGTCATCCCCGCCCTCATTGCTCTCTGTTGTGGCTGCGTCTGCGCCACTGTTGGTTCCTGCATTAGAAGTTCCTGCATTAGAAGTTCCTGCATTTGAGGTTCCTCCGTTATTGGAACCACACCCCATGCTGGCTACCATTGCTGCAACCAGCAGTAATGAAACTACCTTTTTTTTCATAAAGACCTCCTATTAGTATAAAATTTGTTTTGGAATGAATGTAAGTGCTTTCATGTCCTGCTCATACATTACCATTTTCTTTGGTTTTCAGCAAGAAACAATATTTGCTGTAAGGAACAAAATTTGTTTCATTGCTCCGGAAAGCCCGGTTTTACGGGGTTTTTTACAGTTCTTTCTTGTTGTAATTTTTTTATCTTTATGCTAAAATAACAACATGTTATTTATAAAAACTGTACAAAGGATGTTTATTCAATGAAGATAAATCTTACAAAATCACCAGGAACACCACCGAAAAATGACAAGCATACATTTCTTACGGTGAGATTTGCTGTATCCTACAGTATTTTTTTGCTGGTGATTCTTTTTTTGACCTTCTATCTGCACCATGCCTCTACACAAAATGCAAATGAAAAATTCTGGTCGCAGAACAAATCTACTTTTAAAAGTGCCGTTTCCCTGTTAAACAGCGATTTAACCATTATTGATTCTTATTGCAGGCAGGTGACCCAGGATGCGGATTTCCGGCGTCTCGTGCAGATGACAGAAGCCTCCGGCGTTGATTTTTATCTCTCCGGAAGGCAGTTAAAGGATTCCCTGTCCGCCCATTTATATGTTTATAGCGAGCTGCCGGTAAATTCTTACTTTATTTATCTGCGTAACACAAATTATGTACTGTCCGTCAACGGGTTTACCACAGAGGGACTGTATTATCTGCATAATTACAGGTTCTCCTCTGGAGAACTTGCCTCCTCCGGGGAGCTTCCCAGTCTGGACACCTGGAGAGAGCTCATTTATGCCAACAACGGTACCGGCACCATGTATTCGCTGGAAGATTATGTAGTGCCCAGCAGCGATGATGCGTATCTTTACCTTATTAATATGAATGCGCTTACATCAAGAAATGTTCCTGCCACCGCAGGCTTCCATTTTAGCTACAGCAGGCTGAAAAAAATTTTTTCCGGCGTTTCCTTAGAAAACGGCGGCTGTATTGTGGCGTTAGACAATCAGAATACACCCTTTTTTCTAATCTCAGAGGCCGACAGTCTGTCGGAAAGTACGAATTTCTTTGACAGCAGTACTCTTGCCGCTGAGTTAAAATCTCTGACTTTCTCTGACGGCTATGCCGCCTATGATATGGACGGCAATGAAATGCACGTAACACGTATTTCCACAGAGCTCAATGGCCTGCAATATTATCTGATTCAGCCGGAAAGTCTCTGCCCGCCACACTATCAAGTGATTTTTGCCATATTTTTAACCCTTGCAACCATTTTCGGGCTGGGGCTGGTTTTATTGTTAGTTCACACCAACATGCGCCCCATTATAGCGCTTGATACGGAGTTAAAAGAGGCCATCACAGACCGGAATCAGCTGCAGGAAGTGGTGGATGCCACAAAACCTATTATTTACAACACTTATTTGAGACAGCTGATGTCCGGCAGCCTTTCTTCTCCAGATGAAGAAAAATACATTCAGTCTTTTCTTCATTTAGACAGCCCGGATTTGAAATTTTATGTGATGTACGGCATTACCTACGAAAATGATTTTGTAGAAAACTCTAATAATATAGAAGGAAATGACAACATTTCCCAGATAATCCACAGCGTTCTGGGAAAATATTTTTCTTACCACAACACGCTTTACCTCTTTTCCCCTGAAGAACGGGTCTATGCGTTGCTGCTGCCCTTTGAGGGTGCCGAAGAGGAAGTGCTGATCTCCATTCAGGAAAAGGTTTTAGACATTCACGAGACCCTGTTGGAGCAATATTCCATCTGGTTTTTTACCGGTATCGGGCTTCCCTGCCAGTTTAATAACATCTGGGAGTCCTACCAGCAGGCAAAGGATGCTTCCGGATATACCTCTAAGAGCTATATTTTTCTGCCCTATGAGATGTTAAAGAAAAATTCCAGAGTTTACTACTACCCGATGGAGTTTTCTTCCAAGCTGGTTCAGTTTATTACCACCGGGAACACCACTCAGGTCATGGAGTTATTCCTGCTGATTCACCAGGAAAATATTGAGGAACGTACTCTTCCTTTCCATCTGTTAAAATTTTTACTGTCCGATATCCGCAATACATTGCTGAAAGCACGTTTTGCCATCACCAATGTCCCGGAGGACAGCCCGGAATTACAGGAAATCGACGATATGCTCTCTAAGGATGAGCTGACCTTCCGGCATTGTCAGGATATCGCCATGAAATTATGCCATTTCTTCCAGGCAAAATCTGACAAAGGCAGCCTCATTGACAACATTGTGGCATATATCCGGAAAAATTATAAGGATCCGTCCCTGTGCTTAAACAAGATATCCGATGAATTTAACATATCGGAAAGCTATTTTTCCCATATGTTTAAGGAAAATATGAATATTAACTTCTCTGTTTATTTAGAGGATTTGCGGTTAAACGAGGCGGCACGGCTTATTAAAGAGGGAAATGCCAACGTAACCGATATTTCTTTGGAGGTGGGCTACAACAACACCACTTCTTTCCGCCGTGCTTTTAAGAAAAAATTCGGAGTTACTCCAAGCGCCATGAGCGCCAACTAAAGGAGGTTTTCACCATGCTGACTTTCAAACAGGCTCTTCCGGAGCAGACCGGGATTCCCTCCCGGTGTATTGTAAATTTTATAGAACGGCTGCGGCGGCAGAGGGTTCCCATGCACAGTATTCTTTTGTATCACCGTGACCACTTGATTGCCGAGGGTTATTACGCCCCCTACCGGGCAGACACCCTACACCGCATGTTCTCCGTCAGCAAAAGTTTTACTTCCATTGCCATCGGACTCCTGGCCGACGAGGGAAAGCTTTCTTTAGACGATCCCATTGTCCGCTATTTCCCGGAGAAAGTGCCGGAGAATGTCCACCCCTGGATATCCGCCATGACCATCCGTGATATGCTCATGATGCGCACCTGCCACGCTTCCACTACCTATAAGGTAGATATGAAAAGTGACTGGGTAGAAAGCTTTTTTACCGTCCCCCCCACCCATCCTTCCGGGAAAATTTTTCACTATGACACCTCTTCCGCCCATACCCTTGCGGCTCTTGCAGAACGTTTGAGCGGTATGCCGATGTTAGATTATCTCAGGAAAAAATTGGCGCTTTTGGGGCTTTCCGAAGAATCCTATATGCTCACCGATCCCTTTGGTGTTTCCATGGGTGGCAGTGGTCTAGTGGCAACTTCTATGGATTTGTTAAAGTTTGGTTATTTCATTTTCCATGAGGGTCTGGTGGAGGGACAGCAGCTTTTATCTTCTTCCTATATCAGAGAAGCCACCTCCCACCTTTCCGATACCCTGATGACCTCCCCCTGCCGCAGTGAGGGCTGTGGTTACGGCTATCAGTTCTGGCGCAACGAAAAGGGAGGGTATGTCTGCTACGGCATGGGCGGACAACTGATAATCTTTTTGCCGGATTATGATTTGATTTGTGTTACTACGGCAGATACCCAGGGGATTGGTGGGGGGAATCAGTTGATTTATGATGCTCTGTATGAGGAGATTTTGCCTTTCATACAGGGAAATCCACTGCCGGAGGATGAAAAAGGGCACTGTGCGCTCCAAACTACGTTAGAAAATTTGCAAATTGCACCACTCACCGGGAATATTTCTTCTTCCATGATGGGGAAGGTGAATGATATGGTTTTTCGGTTTGCGGACAATGATATGGGATTTTCGGATATGAGGATTCATTTTTCTGATGAGAATATTTCCGGTTCTACTAATGGCAGAGAGGGAAGAGACAAAACCGGAAATATCTTGCAGGAAAACGATTGCCACAATCTCCTGGGGACGTTGGAGTTTACGCTGCACGGTGAGAAATGTTCGCTTTCCTTTGGATTGGGGGAACTTGTGACAGGGGATTTTCCGGTTTATCACCAGAGGTATGCTGCCAGCGGGGTCTGGACTTCGGAGGATACGCTTTATTTGCGGTTTCATATTATTGATGAGTTTGTGGGAAGTGTTCATTTTGAGGTTTGCTTTGGAGATGGCGATGTGACGGTGTTTATGAAGAAGCAGGAGGAAAGTTTGTTTAAAGAATTTAATGGACATTTGTATGGGATAGTGGAAAAGTAAAAAACCTAGGTTGTGGCGTATAAAAACGGCTGCCCCTCTGAAAAAGCTACTTTAATTTCTAATTCTTTCCATGTAGTTCACAATCAGGATTTCCCTCCCAGCTTTCATGAACATACTTGCAAATCTTATGTTCAGACACTACCAAGGAATGGGGGACTTATTTACCTTGAACGGCATATCTTTTTCAACAAGCCGAGGAGCAGGTTAGAAAATCTTATGCTCAGGCTACCAAGGAATGGGGGACTTATTTACCTTGAGCGGCATATTGCCGGAAGGGCAGCGCAGCGGTGTGGCTCTGGGAGGAGTTTAGAAGTTCTTAGTGCCCTGCACACAGCCAGCAACAAACCGACACGACGTCGGTTTGAGGCGCAATCGAGCCAGGGACGGCGAGTTTGCGCCGTTTGCGTCCCTTGCCAGCAACCTAAATACAGGGTACTTAGAACTTCTTAACTCCGTACAGCGTCACACCGCTGCGCTGCCTTTCCGGCAATATGCCCACACCAACCAAAAAAATCCCCCACACCTTGGTAGTCTGAACATTAGATTTTCTTACCTGCGGACCAAATTTTCCCCAGCAAAAAAAGGAGCCCCAAAAGCTCCCTTTGCTGTTCGAAATCAAATTACCTATTCTAACTCTTCCATAAAGATTCCCGTAAGTTTTGGTACATGAAATCTGTTCGTAAACAATTCACATTTGCATAAAAAGGAATAAAAAATATGTTTGCCTTGACCACATAGCGATTCATAATTTCCCTGCCCTTTTGCCAGTATCACATCCGCATTATCCATTATTGCCTTCGCAGCAGCAGGAAGCAGTTCATATATTGTTCCAGCTATAGGCAACCCATTTGAAATGACTTCACCTACTTTATCTATACCAACATATTTTGCATCTTCTTCTGTAGCGTCATTAAGTACTTCCCCGCCTCTGACTAATACATTTATCTTTAGCTTTGGAAAGCTCTTATGCAGTTGCTCTAAAAACAGCTTGTCCAATACAATCTCACCGCAATTATCTGTGATAAGTAAGAAATTATGTGCGTTTTTACACTGTTTTATAAATGCTTCCGTTACTTCTCTGTCTCTATCCTGCAGCGTTGCATTATCAAATAACGAAAGAAACATCTCTTCGTCAACATTATTCATGGCACCAAAATCTATGTAATTACCAATCCGTGCATACACCAATGCCATAGCGATTGAGTTCTCTGAACAATCTATTTTATCCCTGATCGTATCTTCTATAGAAAGGACCAGATCATTATATTTTTTCTTTATGTCTTTATAGGAGGCATGCTTTCCAAAATACTTCTCATACACTTGGTTAAACAGATATACCATATACGGAGACGTATCATTCTTTTTTCTTCTGTCCAGCAAATGCCTTATCTCTGCCAAATATTCTTCATTGTCAGTTAAATGTTTTTGCTTATCATATAAACATTGTGCACAACTCTCTGTAATTCTCATCTGCCCCTCCCCGACTTCTGGTTGTAAACCCGGAAGTTTATAGGTGTTTATCGCATCTCAATGAGTTTTAATAAATTATCCTGCCTACTAATTGTGTCCCCCACAACTATGTTCACCGCAGCCATGTTCTCCACAGGTATGTCCCTCACCGTGCTGCTCATGGTGACTGCAGGTGGCATTGGGATTAAATTCTAATTTTCCCTCTGCGAACGCTTCGACTGCTTCGTCCGCACTGCCGGATACGCCTGCATACAGTTTGATTCCTGCGGCTGCCAGTGCCATCTGTGCACCTCCGCCGATACCGCCGCAGATGAGGACGTCTGCTTTCAGGGCACCTAAAACACCTGCCAATGCTCCGTGGCCGCTTCCATTGGTATCTACCACCTCGGAAGAAATAATCTTTCCGCCGTCAATGTCATAAACTTTAAATTGCTCTGTATGTCCGAAATGCTGGAAAATCTCACCGTTTTCATAAGTTACTGCTACTCTCATCATCTTATCTCCTTTTGGTTTTTGATATTGTTGAAAATAATATTGCTTAAAGCACCCATCGTATCCGCACTGGAAATTCTGTCCGTCGCAGAGTAGGAATTCTCCACCCTCAATACGGAGCGGCAAGCCGTCCACCAGAACGTCCGCCAGTTTTTTTCGAGCGCTCTCGTAGATACGCTGCACTGTTGTTCTGGCGATTTGCATAAATTCGCTGCATTTTTCCTGAGACATACTCTCTTTGTCTATGAGGCGAATCACTTCGTATTCATCTACAGTCAGAATAACGGGGGCTTTTCCCTCGCCGCCATTTACGGGCTGAAACTCCAGCGTTTTCGGAAAGTGGCATACTTTTCTGCATTTTGTAGGTCTTGGCATAAAATACTCCTCCCACAAATTTTAATTTTATTATAAAGCTGTTTTGGGTATATGTCAATAATATATTTGGACATATGTCCAAAATAAGCAACAGTTCAACATTCCCTGCGCCCTGGGGCCGGATAGCTGTTCTTCCTATTCAGACACGCTCTCGCTTGGTATAAAACGTAGCGGTACATAAGGCACCAAAATACGGTGCCTAAGTGCCGACGTTTTATAAACAGTCTGAACCGGAAGAACAGCTATCCGACATCTAAGGTACAGGGAAGGTTGAACGGTTACAAAATAATAGGAGTTTCTTTTTCTCACGCCGGAAAAGGAGCAGAGTGTGTAGAAAACACACATTCTGCTCCTTTTCCTATTCTAAATCAAACGGCATTCGTTATTATGTTATTCTAACTGTTTTACTGCGGCTGCTTTCCGATATAAGCTAAGATACCGCCGTCCACATAAACCACATGCCCGTTTACAAAGTTGGAGGCATCGGATGCTAAGAACACTGCCGGGCCCTGTAAATCGGTTGCTTCTCCCCATCTTGCGGCAGGAGTTTTTGCAATGATGAACTGGTCGAAGGGGTGTCTTGAGCCATCCGGCTGAATCTCACGCAGCGGTGCGGTCTGCGGTGTTGCAATGTAGCCGGGGCCGATACCGTTACACTGAATATTGAACTCACCATACTCAGACGCAATGTTCTTGGTAAGCATTTTTAAACCGCCCTTTGCGGCTGCATATGCGGATACTGTCTCACGGCCAAGCTCACTCATCATAGAACAGATGTTAATGATTTTTCCATGGCCTTTTTTAATCATACTTGGAATGACTGCCTTGGAAACGATGAACGGTGCGTTTAAGTCAACGTCGATAACCTGACGGAATTCTGCGGCAGTCATATCACACATTGGGATACGTTTGATGATACCTGCATTGTTTACTAAGATATCAATCACGCCAACCTCTTCCTCTACTTTTTTCACAAGTTCGTTTACCTGCTCCTCGTTGGTAACATCACATACATAGCCGTGTGCTTTGATACCTTTTTCTGCATAAGCAGCCATTCCCTTGTCTACTAATTCCTGTTTAATGTCGTTGAAAACGATGGTTGCACCTGCCTCAGCATATGCAGATGCAATTGCAAAACCAATACCGTAAGAAGCACCGGTTACAAGTGCGATTTTTCCCTCTAATGAAAAACTGTCTAAAATTGCCATTTTTATTCTCTCCTTTTCTTGTTCTCTATTTGCAAATCTTCCGTTTACCGGAAAATCCATTGCACATATTTGATAGGATACTGCCACCACGACCGCCCATACGGCTGTCTATACAGGTGCAGACCTTTTCTCCTACAGAGTAACTCCCTGCTTAAAGATTGCCATATCGTGGAAGCCTGCCTCTTCGCTGCAAACCTTCTTGCCGGAGGCAACCTCTAACACATAGTCAAAAAGCTTCTGTCCTGTCTCTTCTAATTCTGCGTCCTCCACTAAAACTCCGGCGTTGAAATCAATCCAATTTTTCTTCCTGCCCGCTAAGGTACTGTTGCTGGCGATTTTTACGGTAGGAACCGGAGAAGCAAACGGGGTTCCCCGTCCTGTGGTGAAGAGTACAATATGGGCTCCGCTGGCCGCTAAAGCTGTGGATGCCACCAAATCATTTCCCGGTGCGCTTAAGAGATTTAAGCCTGGAGTCTCCACTCTCTCCCCGTAGGAAAGTACGCCTTTGACTGCTGCACTTCCTGATTTCTGGGTACAGCCTAAGGATTTGTCCTCTAAGGTGGTGATACCGCCCTTTTTATTTCCCGGTGACGGATTTTCATAAATCGTCTGGTTGTTATCCTGAAAATATTTTTTAAAATTGTTAATCAAATCAACAGTCTTTTCAAATAATTCCTCATTTTCACAACGGTTCATCAGCAATGTTTCCGCTCCGAACATCTCAGGAACTTCGGTTAAAATCGTGGTTCCGCCTTTACTGATTAGGATATCGGAAAATTTACCCACTAACGGATTTGCCGTAATACCGGAAAATCCGTCGCTGCCGCCGCATTTCATGCCGATAACCAGCTTGGAGGCGCTGACGGGTTCTCTCTCGAATCCGGCTGCATAGTCGATTAACTCAGAAAGCATCCGTGCGCCGGCTTCCATCTCGTCCTCATGCTCCTGACAGACAAGGAATTTTACACGGTTCTCATCATAAACGCCGATGTATTTTTTCAATTCGTCAATATTGCTGTTTTCACAGCCAAGACCTAACACAAGGACGCCGCCTGCATTGGGATGGTTGACCAAGTCCGCCAGTATGGTTCTGGTGTGCTCCTGGTCGTCTCCCATCTGGGAACAGCCATATGGGTGTGGAAATGCAATGACTTCCTCCACGGTACCATATACCTTAGCATTTGCTGCTTTTGCCATAGCGGTAGCGATATTATTGACACAGCCCACCGTAGGAATAATCCAGACTTCATTGCGAACACCGACTTTTCCGTCAGGACGGTTAAATCCCAGAAAAGTGCGCTCCTCTGTCTGTTTTGTCTCCGTTTCCACCGGCTCATAGGTGTACTCTAACAGCTCTCCTAACGCAGTCTTTACGTTGTGTGTATGTACCCAGTGGCCTGCGGCGATGGCTTCTTTGGCGTTTCCAATACGGAAACCGTATTTCACCACATCTCCGCCCTCCGGAATATCGGTAATTGCCATCTTATGGCCTGCCGGAATTGTCTCAGTGGCAGTTACGGAATTTCCCGCAACCGTCACGGTCTCGCCCTGCGCCAGCTCTTTTAATGCCACAATGACGTTATCATTCTCATTGATTTTAATAAAATCTTTCATAGATTCGCTCCGTTTTTCTCAATGTTTATGCAAAAATTTTCTCCATTGCTTTTCTCATGCCAAGGGCACGGATATCGGAAATGTAGGAAGTAACTGCCTCTTCCACTCCGTCTAACCCGGTCAAATCCTGTCCCCAGAAATCTTCGTTGGAAAGTACCGCATGGGCATATTCCGCAGCTTCTTTTCCGCTGTTTGCTGCAAAGAACTCTAAAACTGCCGCATCATCTAAAATCTGGTACTCTGTACCGTCTCTGTGGCCGATTAATGCCTTGTCGCGGATTTCAGAACCGGTATAGAATGCCATCAATGCCGCTAAGGAGAAAGTTAGGTGTGCTGGAAGTTTTCCCTCTTTATTAATGTACTCTAAGAAGCTGGGCATGCATCTTGCTCTCCACTTAGAAACAGAGTTTAAGGAGATGGATAATAACGCATGTTTTACATAAGGATTGTTAAATCTGGTGATAACAGCTTCTGCAAAGTCCCGTAAATCCTGTTTCGGCAATGTTAACGTAGGAATTACCTCATCGAAAATGGTTGCCTTGATGAATTTCAAAATCATCTCGTCCTGCATGGACTCTAATACAATGTCGTTTCCGCAGAGATAAGAAGCCAGTACGAAAGAAGTATGGGCGCCGTTTAAGATGCGGACTTTTCTCTGTTTATACGGTTTCTGGTTATCGGTAAAGATAACCGGAAGCCCTGCTGCCGGAAGCGGGAACTCATCGCTTAAATCTCTTGGGCTTTCGATTACCCAAAGTGCAAACGGCTCTCCTGTTACAATCAGGTTATCCTGATATCCAAACTCTTTGCAGAGTTCTTCTGCTTCGTCTCTCGGATATCCTGTTACAATGCGGTCAACCAAGGTAGAGGTAAATACACAGGCATTGTTTAACCATGCGGTAAATTCCTCTTCTAAGTTCCAGAGCTTTGCTAATTTTAAGACACACTCTTTCAAGTGAATACCATTATCATCAATCAGCTCCACCGGAAGCATGATAAGGCCCTTGTCCTCCGCCCCGTTGAAATGTTTGTATCTCTCATATAAGAATTTGGTCAGTTTGCCCGGATAGGATTTCGGCGGGTTCATCTCAAGGCGGTCTGTATCGTCATAGACAATACCTGCCTCTGTGGTGTTGGAAACAATGAAACGTAAGGTATCAAGTTTTGCAAAATCCGCATATTTCTCATATTCGTTATAAGCGTCCACCACATCTGTCACGCTGGTGACAACACGGTTGATTCTCTTTGGCTCTCCGTCCACGATACCTCTCAGCTGTACGGTATACTGGCACTCCTGATCATGGAAACGCTCCAATGTACCAAACTCGATTGGTTTTACAAGAACGATGTCACCGTCAAATTTGCCCTGCTCATTGGCAATGTCAATCATGTAATCAACGAAGGCACGAAGGAAATTTCCCTCACCGAACTGTAACACTTTGACTGGTCTTTCTTTTTTTCCTGTTTTTGCTTTGCTTAATAATTCCATGGTATCCTCCTGGTATTTTAAAAGATTACATTTTTTCAACAGATTTGCCTTTCTGCCCGCAATCTATTGTCTGCACTATGTAGCTCTATGTTGCACTCTGTTGCTTTGTAAGCGTTTACATCATTTATTTTTACACCTTTTCAGCAATTAGTCAATATGTAATTTTGCACAATTTAGTAATTTTATCTATTTTATTTTTTTCGCAGACGTACATTTTTTATATTTTTGTCATTTTTCTTCGGAAACTGGTTGCTTTCTTTTTTTTTGTATTGTATAATACAGTCAAAGGTGTGAAACTGCTTTCATTACCAGTTTGTTTGCTTTCATTTCTATAAAAGCGCTTACAATACATGATTATGAGAACCCGGCGCCGTGACTTTCCTGCTGTTTTTCATAATCATTTTTACGGGAGATTACTCATGACGATTTATGACATTTCAAAAAAGGCAGGCGTTTCCATTGCCACTGTTTCCCGTGTTTTAAACGGAAGTGACAAAGTCCGTCCCGCCACCAAAAAAAAGGTAATGGATATCATTGAGAAGTATGATTACACCCCCAACGCCTTTGCCAGGGGCATGGGGCTTCATTCGCTCAAAACCATCGGCATTTTATGTGCTGACTCTTCCGACCTGTTTCTTGCCAAAGCAGTCTATTATTTAGAGCAGGAGCTGCAGGCAAACGGTTATGAATCCATCCTCTGCTGTACCGGCTACAATCTGGATATCAAAAAAAACTATGTGGATTTAATTCTTTCTAAAAAAGTAGACGGCATCATCCTGGTGGGTTCTAACTTTATCGGGACAAATGAGGACGAAAACCTGTACATTAAGGATATCTCTTCCCAGATACCCGCAATGCTTTTAAATGCAGCTTATGACTACCCCAATGTTTACAGCACCCTTTGTGATGATTACACTGCAATGTATGAAGCTGCATCTTCCATGCTTAAAGCGGGAATTTCGGACATATTATACCTATACAATTCGGATTCCTACAGCGGTGTGAAAAAACGCACCGGTTTCATTGCAGCTATGAAGGACTATCATGTTCAGGATTACGAAAAGCTGATTTTCTACTATGATGGCGACCCACAGCGTGTCAAGGACATCTCGACCTTTGTGGATTCCATTGCCCAGAAGGTTTCTTTCCACGGCGTTATTGCATCGGACGACGCCCTCGCCATTGGTGCCATCAAAAGCGCAGGAAAACGCGGCATCCGCATTCCGGAAGATTTGTCCGTCATTGGGTATAATAACTCTATGCTGACCTGCTGCTGCACTCCGGAGCTGACCTCTGTGGACAACCGTCTGGAATCCCAGACACATCAGCTGGTGCAGACTCTGCTGGGTGTCCTTTCCGGCGAGGAAATGCCCAAACAGTCCGTTTTTTCAGGGAAACTAATCAAACGAGGAACTACTATATTTTAAATAGAGTATCATTCATTTTTATTTACGGAGGGAAAACAAAATGAAACAATTTATGGATGAAAACTTTTTACTGCAGACCGAAACCGCACAGAAGCTCTACCATGACTATGCGGAAACCACGCCTATCTTAGATTACCACTGCCATATCAATCCGCAGGAAATCTATGAGGACCGCCAGTTTGAAAACATTACCCAGGTATGGTTAGGTGGCGACCATTATAAATGGCGTTTTATGCGTTCCTGCGGTGTAGATGAGAAATACATCACCGGAGATGCTTCCGATAAAGAGAAATTTTTCAAATGGGCAGAGGTACTTGGCAAAGCCATCGGCAACCCGCTCTTCCATTGGAGTCATCTGGAGTTAAAGAAATATTTTGGCTACAACGGCGTATTAAACAAAAATACCGCTGAGGAAGTATGGGAGTTGTGCAACAAAAAGCTTGCGGAGCCGGATATGACCGTCCGTAATATCATCAAACAGTCCAATGTGACCTTAATCTGCACCACCGACGATCCTGTGGACAGCTTAGAGTGGCACAAAAAAATTGCTGAGGACAGCTCCTTTGACGTTCAGGTGCTTCCGGCATGGCGTCCTGACAAAGCCATGAACATTGAGAAGGTAACTTTTACCGAGTATATTGCACAGTTAGCAGAGGTTTCCGGCGTTTCCATCGCTACTTTTGCAGATTTAAAGAAGGCACTCTGCAACCGTATGGATTTCTTTACTTCTATGGGCTGCAGCGTTTCCGACCATGCATTAGAGTATGTGATGTACGCTCCCGCTTCTGACGAGGAAATTGAAGCTATTTTTGCAAAACGTCTGGCAGGAAATGACGTTACCCGTGAAGAAGAGTTGAAATTCAAGACAGCCTTTATGATTTTCGTCGGAAACCAGTACGCAGAGCGCAACTGGGTTATGCAGCTCCATTATGGCTGTAAACGTGACAATAACACACCGATGTTTGACCGTCTCGGACCGGATACCGGATATGACTGTATCAACAACTACGCTCCGTCCTCCGAAATGGCAGACTACTTAAACGCTTTAAATCAGAAGGGCAATCTGCCGAAAACCATCATTTACAGCTTAAATCCAAATGATAATCAGGCAATCGGTACAATTTTAGGCTGCTTCCAGGACTCCACCGCCGTTGCCAAAATCCAGCAGGGCTCCGCATGGTGGTTCAATGATCACAAGGTTGGTATGCAGGACCAGATGATTTCCCTTGCAAATTTAGGAAATCTCTCCGGCTTCGTGGGAATGTTGACAGACTCCAGAAGCTTCTTATCCTATACCCGCCACGATTATTTCCGCAGAATCCTCTGCAATTTAATCGGAAACTGGGTAGAGAACGGCGAGTTCCCGGCTGATTATGAGACATTAGAGGAAATCGTAAAGGGTATCTGCTACAACAATGCTGTGAAATATTTTGGTTTTAATTTATAAAAAGAGATAACATTTGCAGAAATGTTCGGATAACCGGGGCATTGGGAATGGGAAAACCATAATGTATCCGGTATTTCCGGGCATTTTCTGCGGAATTTGTTCCTTCAGGAAATTGTATTGTCCGGCATATCTCTAAAAGTTTTTCGCCGGGAAACACTGAGATTTTAGAATCATCATTTATTTTGTAAAGGAGAATTATCATGGAACTAAGAACAGCTGCATCTCCAAGAGATGTGAAACACTACACCACAGAGCGTTTGAGAGAAGAATTTTTAATTGACGATTTATTTCAGGCAGACGAAATCAAATTAGTATACAGCCATATTGACCGTATCATCACCGGTTCCGCTGTTCCTGTAAATAAAACCTTAGTTCTCAGCGCAGGAGACGAGCTTCGTGCACAGTATTTCTGCGAGAGACGTGAGCTTGGCGTCATCAATATCGGCGGGGCCGGAATCATTACCATTGACGGGAAAGAATATAAAGTCGGACACAAAGAGGGAATGTACATAGGAATGGGTTCTAAGGATATTTCCTTTGCCAGCGAATCCTCTTCTGCTCCGGCAAAATTTTATTTAAACAGCGCCCCGGCACATATGACCTATCCTACCGTTTTAATCAAACCGGAAGGCGATGCGGAGGACGGCGTTGTAATTGTAAAAGACTGCAATAAGGTGGAGCTGGGTTCTTTGGAGACGGCGAACCACAGAACCATCTGCAAGTACATTCTGCCGGGTCAGGTGGAAAGCTGCCAGTTGGAAATGGGTATGACCAAGTTAGAGCCCGGCAGCGTATGGAATACCATGCCGTGCCACACCCATGACAGACGTATGGAGGTTTATCTGTATTTTGATATGCCAAAGGATGCTCTGGTGATGCACTATATGGGTGAGCCCACAGAGACACGGCACATTGTGATGAGAAATGAGCAGGCAGTGATCTCCCCCAGCTGGTCTATTCACTCCGGGTGCGGAACCCAGGCGTATACCTTTATCTGGGGTATGGTTGGGGAGAACCAGGATTTTGATGATATGGATGGAGTTGAAATGAAAGATTTGATGTAAAGAAAGGATATTTTTGATATGAAGATTGCTTTAATTAATGAAAATAGTCAGGCGGCGAAGAATGAGATGATTGTCTCTACTTTAAAATCTGTAGTGGAGCCGATGGGACATGAGGTATTTAACTATGGGATGTATTCTGCGGAGGATGAACATCAGCTTACTTATGTGCAGAATGGTATTCTTGCGGCGGTTCTGATTAATTCCGGTGCGGCGGATTTTGTGATTACGGGATGCGGAACCGGGGAAGGAGCTATGCTGGCTTGCAATGCTTTTCCCCAGGTGCTTTGCGGACATATTGAGTCTCCGTTAGACGCTTACCTGTTTTCCCAGGTGAATGACGGGAATTGTGTTGCTCTGCCGTTTGCCGAGAATTTCGGCTGGGGCGGAGAATTAAATTTAACTTATATTTTTGAGAAACTGTTCTGCACACCGGGCGGCGGCGGATATCCCAAGGAGCGTGTTGTTCCGGAGCAGAGAAATAAGAAAATTCTCGATGAGGTGAAGAAGGTTACTCACAGGGATCTGGTTTCTATTTTGAAGGAGTTAGACCAGGAGTTAGTGAAGGGTGCTCTCTCCGGGGAACATTTTAAAGAGTATTTCTTTGCAAATTGTAAAGACGAGACGATTGCGGAATGTGTGAAGGCGATTGTTGGCGAATGAAAATATAATACAATGACCAGAAAAGGGACTGCTGTTTGGATTGCTCCACGGTGTTATGTTCTTTTCTTTGGTAAATCCAGTAACGGCAGTCCTTATTATCCTTTTCACCGGGGGAATTGCATGGTGTATGGGATGGCTGAATGAAAAAGAAAGCGGGCGGCTGTCAAAACTGACTATCGATATCTCCTTGCTCTGATTCGCATTTTCATTGAAATGAATCTAACACTTCTAAGTCATTATCGGAATAATATTTTGATACATGATTTTTGAATTTTTCAAAGCAATCAAAAAATACGGAAATAATCAATGGAAATGCCTCAGATGCAAGGCTGCCGTCATAGTCATGTGCTAATTGATTTCTTACTTTCAGCATCTTCAGCCATTCATCATCAAAAATCAATCCATTCATATAAGCAGCCTGCAGCGTTTCCCGTGGTGAACCAATGGCAAAATCCATTACACTCATACGTTTGATAAGAATATCTTTCATTACTTTCCAGGAGATATCAAAGGTCAGATTAAAATTCTGCACGGTTCCCTCCAATACAAAATCAGCCTTGGGGTCAGCATGTCTGCTCTTCTCTAAATTTTCCAAGCTTTGGCAAAAGGTATGATATCTGTTAATATATTTGTTTTCCATATTTTTCAATGTCCTCCAATAAATATTTATTATGAATTGAATTATAATCAAAAATATCTATTTTCCGCAGCGTATCAATGTTTTCTAACGCTTCTTCAAGCCTCACTATGTTTGGACAGTCATATACAACAAAATCTATATCACTTGCCGGGGTTGCAGTATTCGTTGCAAAAGAACCAATCAATACCAAATGTTTCACATCATTTGCTTTACATATTTCTGCCACCCGTCGTATTAATAATTCAATATTCATCACAGACATATACTACCTCCGATTTTAAAATTCAGAAAAAAGCAATAGGAATTGTTATGCTCAATTTCTCAATAACGTCATTCACACCAGTTTTTTTCTGCTCCACTGCCCTGTCAGATAACGGACACCGGATATGAGATAATTCACCGCCCAGCCGATGGGGACCGCCATCCACACCGCCTGCACCCCAATCACCGGAGCCATGAGGAAGGCAAAGGATACACGAATGCCAAGGTTCACTAAATTTGCCGCCGTAAAGACCACCACGTCCCCGGCTCCCCGCAGTACGCCGTCTGTGGATGCTTTTAAACCGATAAACACAAAGAAGTAGGCAATAAAGGATAAGTAGCTCACTCCCGTCTCAAAGGCTGCCCCTCCTGCGTCTTCCTCTAAAAACATGCGTATGAGAGGCTCTCTTCCCAAAAGAAGCACAGCACAGATGATTACTGCAAAGACTGCCACAATCCCATAACTAATACGGTAGCCCCTGCGCACCCGCTCCACCTTCCCGGCTCCCATATTCTGGGCGGTAAAAGTGGAAACCGCATTTCCCATGGATATCATAGGCACGATACAGATGGATTCCAAACGCATTCCCGCCGTATATCCCGCTAACACCGCCGAGCCGAAGCCATTGACCACCGACTGTACCAGAAGCATTCCCACAGAAACGATGGACTGCTGAATAATGGAGGGAATTGCCACCTTTACCATTTTCTTTAGAATAGGCAGGCTGAATTTTTCCGCCTCCCCCTCATATGTTTTCAACCGTTTCATCAAAACCACCAGGGACAGCACCATGGCAATCCCCTGGGCAGTCACCGTAGCAATGGCAACTCCGGCAACGCCCCAGTACAGCACCTTGACGGTAAATAAATCCAGAAAAATATTTAAGACGGAAGAAAAAATAAGAAAATAAAGGGAAGTCTTAGAATCCCCTAACGCATTAAAAATTGCCGCCAAAATATTGTACATAAATAAAAAGGGCAGTCCCAGAAAGTAGATACGCAGATACAGCGCCGCATCCCCCAATATATTTTCCGGGGTTTTTAACGCCAGTAAAATCCACTGGTTTGCCACAATCCCCAAAAGCCCCAGCACAATGCTTGTCCCAAGAAAAGCCAAAAGCGCCGTGTGAATTGCCGTTTTCATGTTTTCATTTTCCCTCGCCCCCAGATACTGGGAAATCACCACGGAGGCTCCTGTTCCTCCGCCGATGGCTATCATAACAAACACCGTAGTAAGGGCATAGGAGGCTCCCACCGCAGCAAGTGCTTCCTCACCCACGTATTTTCCCACAATAATAGTATCTACCATATTGTAAAACTGCTGAAACAGGTTCCCCAATATCAGTGGCAGGGCAAACCATAACAGCCCCCTTCCCGGAGAACCTGTCGTCAAATCGATAGATTTGGTTTTCATTTGTATCTTCCTCTCTTTAATCGTCACAGCAAAATATATAATATCCCGCAAGCATACAGGCTAACATCAAAATAAATCCGAAGAAACGGTTGTGTATTACAATCATTACCAGCATACCCATGGAAAAACAAAATAATGCAAAACCTATGATCCGTTTCATTCATCCACCAAAAAAGAGCATATATTACTATCAATATATGCTCTCCTGGCAGAAGCAATACTATGATTCTGTATTATCTTTATTCACGGAATTTTCCAGAATGTCCTCCATCTCTTTTCCCGCCGCTTCTCTTGCTTCGCTGTCGCTGTTTTCCCCGCCGTCGCTTACCGCCTGGTTTTTGGAGGTAAATTTATTGACAAAGTCAGGAACCATATCTAATATTTTCGTGACGCCGTCCTGGTTCTTGACGTTCACTAATTTTGTGGTGCCGTTCTGGATGACTAGCACTGCACTCGGCATAATCTTTCCGCCCATACCCCCGGCGCCGTTATTTTTCTTATCCTGGGAAAACGCTCCTGCCGCCACTCCGAAGGATACGTCCACCAGAGGAAGAAGGATGGTATCTCCGATATGGACGGCATCCCCTACCACGGTCTTGGTGGTGATGAAGCTGTCCATCCCCTTAAACAATGATTCCACCGTTGAATTAAAACTGTTATCTCCCATAATATCTTCCTACCTTTCTAATTTTTTCATAATCTGTTTTACAAATCTGCGGAAATCCTTTTCTTTCCACAACCGGATACCGGACAGCAGGAAATGCAGCAGCCGGATATGCCCCTTGATTAAATACGTTCCCTTTATATAGATATGTTCTGTTTCAAAATCAGGAAAAATATTGATTTCATACCGATAAAGCATAGGGAACATGCACAAAACTCCAAGGGTCTGTCCCGTTACTGCCGGATCACCCATGGAAAATGTTAAATCTGTCTTTATTTTCCGAAATCCGGAATGGTGCAGCAGATATTTCAGTTCCTTCCAAACCAGAGAAACGGATTTTTTATTAGTTTCGTCCGTAAGCAGTTTTTTTATGTCTTCTATTTTTTCCGGCAACTGCTTAAGAACACTCAAAACTTTATGAACTGTCTGTTTTCCCTTTTCATAAAAACTGCGGATTTTCTGCCAGAGGAGAACTCCCTGCTTACGTTTTGGAGTTTTTTTCTGAACTGTCTGATGATGCTCCGCCGTATTTTTCCCATTTCCATGGATTTCGTTTTTATTCTCTGCCCTATTTGGTGATTTTTCTATCTTTTCCCCGGTTATCACGGTTTCGGTATTCCCGGCTCCGGCTGTCTCCGGCGGTTCTTCCATATCTTCCTCAAAATCCCTATCGTCTAACGCCGACGTTTTCTTTTTTCGGGGAAGTATTGGGATCCCAAAAATCCGCAGGCTATACCCCAACCGGTTTTCCTCATAAGAAAAAGAAACCGACACCACATGCAGCAGCCAGTGGACTTTCCCCGCAATCCGGCGCACCTCTTCCTCACTGCCCTCCACACGGTAGTGGATGGGCACGCAAAGTACTAACGCTAACAGGAGAAAAATGATGCCAAACAGGGAGAGAAGCAGGATACCAATGATTTTTAAAATAAACAGTAGTATCGTCATCCTTCTTTTTTCTTTCTCCTTTTCTCCTTTAGATAGGGTTCTATCTGAAACTCTCCTGTCTTTTGGTAGACCTCATCCACAATGGATGCCGCCACTTCTATGGCTTCCTCATATCCCCTGGCAAGCCCCACCACACGAAGCTCTTTTTTGGGATATCCTTTCTGTAATAATTCCCGGGAAGGAATAATGTCTAAAAGGTTTTCCCGGTTTGACGCTAAGGCGATGACATAGATATTCAGCTGTCCCGCATTATGGCAAATCTTCCATTTAATTTTCTTTGTCTTATGTACGATACTCTCTCCTACATACAAATCTTCATACCATATCATACAAAATCCTCAAATTTCCTGATATCCGCCGTTTACAGACCGACATTTTCTACCGGGGCAGGCAGCCTTTAAAAATATTTATGGCTGCCCCACAAATTATTCTTTTTCAATTCCAGATATTCATTGTATGCTTTTTCCAAAATCTGTTTTTCATTTGGAAATTTCAGCAAATGGTATGCCTCATGAAATTTGTAATATCCGGAGTCCATAAAATACTCTTCACGCTGTGGCTTGCTGTAATAACTGTCTCCCATCATCAGATACCAATGTACTTCCTTCTCCACAGTATCTTCCGGCACGGTAAATGAATACTGGCTTTTACCTACATATTTAATGATATTTGCCTGTGCTCCTGTCTCTTCCAACACTTCCCGAAGCGCCGTATCCTGAAACTCTTCGCCCCGCTCTACGGTCCCTTTGGGCAGTACCCAGCCCTCATACTTATTCTTATAATTTTTGTACAAAAGCAATATTTTACCACGAAATATTACCACACCACCACAACTCGTCGCTTCTATCATTGCAATACCTCCTGATGTGGTTACCCATAATTAGATTTAGTATAATACTTTTTGTGGTTTCATGCAAGAAGCTTACTGGTAATTCTCGTAATAGGAATCGAAAATTTCTTTTGCGATGGGAACTGCATACTCACTTCCGATTCCGGAATCCTCCACCAGCACCGCCACTGCAATATCCTCCTTTCCCTCCTGATGGGCATAACCCACAAACCAGGAGTGGGCGGAATTAGAACCTGTGGAAAATTCTGCCGAACCGGTCTTTCCTGATGCTTCATAATTCTGTCCTTTTAATTTCTGCCCTGTACCGCTCTCCACCACAGCAGACATATAATCCTGCAAAATAGCGGCATTTTCCGAAGAAACCAGACGCCCGTACTCTTCCGGCTCTTCCTTCTCCTGCACCGTTCCGTCATAGCTCTCCGTGTGGTCAATGACATAGGGCTGCATTAACACTCCGTCATTGGCGATGGCACTCACCAACAGCGCCATATGAAAAGGCGTCATCAGCGTTTTGCCCTGTCCGAAAGCAGTGCTCATAATGGAGGCTTCCCCGTCGGTGCTCTGCAAAACAAAGCTGCTCTTTGAGGACTCAAATTTGGTAGGCAGGCTGGTATTAAACAGCAGGCTGTCACACAGCTCCCCGAATTTATCAATATCTAACTCCAGCCCCATAGCGGAATATGCCGCATTACAGGAATTGGAAAATGCCTGCTTCAGACTCTGCGTCCCGTGTCTCTTATTGTTATAGCAGTGTATCGTATGGTTTCCCACCGTATAACTGCCGTTGCAGGTGTAGCTGTATTCACTGTCGTTCCCGTGCTCTAACAGATATTCCAGGGTGGTCACAATCTTAAAGGTAGAGCCCGGCGGATAAAGTCCCTGGGTAGCACGGTTTAACAGCGCCGCATCGTTGTTGCCCTCTGCGGTGAGGGTATCCCATTCCTCCGCCAGGGTATTGGGGTCAAAATCCGGCTTCGATACCATGGCAAGAATTTTTCCGGTGGCAGGCTCCACCACAACTACTGCACCGTCATAAGCCCCAAGGGCATCATAAGCCCGCAGCTGCAGCTCGTAGTTTAAGGTTGTAATAACGTTATCCCCTATGCTTTTCTCTCCCTGTATCTCGTTGCCCGCCTTTTCTAAGAAAAAGGTATTTGAGCGGAGCAAATCGAAATTCGCCTGGGATTCGATTCCTGTTTTTCCATGAGTAGAATAACCAACCACATGGGCAAATATACTGCCATAGGGATATCTTCTGGTATCATTTCCCTCACTGTCAATAATGGTTTCCGCTAAAACCTCCCCGCCGGAGGCCAATATCTGCCCCCGCACCACCTTCTGCTCAAAGGTTTCCTGCCTGGTATTGTAGGGATTGTCGATAAAATCCTCGCTTTTTACAAACTGGAAATAAGAAAAATACCCCATGAGACAGACAAACAAAGCCAGAAAGGAATAGGTAATCACCGCAAACTCCCTGTTCTTAGAAGGCGTTTTTTTCTTTTTTGTCTTAGGAGAAGTCTTCGATTTCTTCGTCGAACCTTGTTCTTCTCTTAATGTTTTGTTTTCCATTCGTCTCTCCTTCATCCTGTCTTAAAATATAGAGTCCCTGAATCACCGCAAATAAAATCATAGTGCTGACTAATGAACTTCCGCCATAGCTCACCAAGGGCAGCGTTACCCCGGTGGAGGGGATAAATTTTGTTACGCCGCCGATGGTTAAAAATACCTGGAACGCATAAACTGTCCCCAGCCCCAGCGCCACCAGCTTATAAAACTGGTCTTTCATCTGCATGGCAATATTTAAAAACATCAAAAAACAGCTGACGCAGACCATAATCAGGCACAATGCAAAGATACCGCCCATCTCCTCAGAAATCGCAGAAAAGATAAAGTCCTGCTCCACCACCGGGATTTTATTCGGCGTTCCCTGATAAAGCCCCGTTCCAAACCAACCGCCGGTACCGATGGCAAAAAGAGACTGACAAATCTGGTATCCCTCGTTGTCAATCACGCTTAGAGGGTCTGACCAGGCGAGCACACGCACACGCACATGGGAAAACAGCTGGTACGCCACCACCGCCGCAATGCAGCCTGCCAAAATACCTCCCGCAAAGTAAAACAGTTTCCGGGTTGCCACATAAAGCATTACAAGATATGTAATAAAGAAAATCAGTGCCCCGCCCAAATCTCTGGATGCCACCAAAATCAATACATGACTTGCAGCCACCACAGTAGTAATACAAACCTGTTTGAACTCCGTGTTGTAATGCAGCATACATGCCACGAAAAAGACGAAAACAAGCTTCACAAACTCTGACGGCTGTAACGTTACCGGACCTATGGTGATGGATATCTTGGCACCGTAGCTGGTGTTACCGAAAACCGTAACCACCGCTAAGCCTGCGATTCCCACCACCGCATAAAGCCAAGTTAACTTCCGTAAAAATTTTGCTTTCCGAATCAAAACCGGAACCACGAAAATAATGATGGTTGACACAATGGCAAAGATATACTGTCTTATGGCTTTTTCATAAGACAGCCGGGTCAGCATAAGAAAACCAACCACAAGCAACATGCACATGTTGTTAGTGACCAGTCTTGAGGCATTCGGATACAATAGCTGGTAATTTCCCAGAAGCACTGTAATCAGCACCACTTCCAAAAAATATAAAATCACGATTTGAATTTCATCCGTCACAGCATAGATGGAAAGATAGCCGTCTAAATGTATCAGGTATAAGAAAAATACCTGCCGCTTAAATATCCGTGCCCTCTTTTCATTGCTGATTTTTCTCCTGAATGCCGCAAAACACTCGAAAGTGTACAGTGCAAAGAGTATCATCATTAAAAATTTTGATACTTCTACGATAACGTTCGTCATTTACTCTACCCCTCGTTTATAATGTCCGTTGGTGTACTCTCCGTGATAGGCTTCCCGGACTGTTTTTTGTCCCGCCAGGAATACGGTATCATAAAGTCCCATTATGTTCTTTATTTCCTTTTCTCCCTCCGTGGTAAATGAAATACGGTAAGAGGTGATATCCATTTTTTCAAACTCTTTCCGACAATCAAATAACAACAGCGGTGCCGTATTATAAATAACATTATAACATTCCCTGCAATTATTTTTTACCGGGAAATATTTCCCATAACGGTCCTTCAGGTACATCACCTGAGGCTGCTTGTCACAACCCTGCATATTGGCATGAACACACTGCGCGGAGGTCATTAACGGAAGATTGCCGTAAATCAGCATTTCGCTGCCCTTATTCTCCCTGTTTAACAGCTCTTTCCGGTTCAGCTCCAAAGGAATGGTATCCCGCAGCGGAGCAAGCTGTTTCAGCAATGCCTTTGCCCTGTTATTATAAGTATAGATATTATGGTCAAAAATAACCGCCATAGCTTCCGGGAACTCTTTTCTTACAAATTGCAATTCGTCAAAGCTTTTTACCACTACGCCATCAAGACCGCTGTTTTGCCATGCCTCCGCCTCTCTCTTATACCTTTCCATGGTATCTTTACGGAAAACGGCTGGCAGAATGTAAAAGGCACGTTTTCCCGACGCATGAATGTTCTGTATGTCCTCTGTCAGCAGTTGTATGCTGTTTTTCTCCGGATAGCAGCCGCTGTCAATATAGATATCATCTGCCTGAGGGAATCCACATACGACCACAAGCTGTTCCCTTGTCTCCACGGAGACGGCAAGGTTTGTCTTTTTTGAAACGGCTGTTTCTGCCATCTGATTCTGTTTCCCTGTTCCCATGACAGCGGCAGAGTTCGTCCCTCGGAAATCCACCATTTTGGTTTCCCCAAAATTTTCCCGGCAGGCAATTTTCTCTGTCTTCGGTGCGCTGCGACGGTGTTTCTTTATTAATTCTTCATTTAATTTATCTAGTACTTCCCGTCGCAGCTGGTTTAATGCCTGTACCGGAAGGAACAGGTCATCCTCCATCTCAATCACAAGCTCCGAAAATTCGTAGGGAGTGTTCCCCGTCTTCCGCAGATTGCTCTCCACCTTTTCTCTTGTCAATGGCTGTTTTTTGGCTGTCTGGGGTATTTCCCCTTCCGCGCTGACCAAAATACCCCCGTAAGCCACTTTTATCTTAGCAGGAAATTCTTTCGATAATCTTAAGTTTCCCTTGATTTTTTCTTTTACTTGCATCCTGACATAATTCTGCCGGATTTCCTCCTGCAATGCCTCATTTCCTTTGGCATGGTTTGGCTTCTCGAAGGTAATCATATCCCTGCCATTGTGCTGTTTATAATACCCTTCCGTAAAGCCGCTGCGGTTGCCGAAATCAAAGAGCTTTCTGTTATCCTCTTTTGACACACGGTAGTTTTCCTTTGCTCTGACAGCATCGCCAAACCGCTCCAAATCCACCAGATATTTGTCCACATAACTCCGGTAAACCGATACCACTCCGGCAGCATATTCCGCCTGTTTCATTCTTCCCTCAATTTTAAAGGAATAGACCCCGCTCTCCACCAGCTCCGGCAGCAACTCTATGGTGCACATATCCTTTGGACTTAAAATATAATTTTCTTTTAACTTTTTTCCTTTTATATCCGAAACCGCTTTTCTTTTCCCGTCACATACTTCATAGGGAAGTCTGCAGGGCTGGGCACACCTGCCCCGGTTTCCGCTTCTGCCCCCCAACATACTGCTGAGGAGGCACTGACCTGAATAACAATAGCAGAGTGCACCATGAACAAAGCTCTCGATTTCAACCTCCACATGTTCATGGATATCCCGGATTTCCTCTAAAGACATCTCCCGTGCCGTTACCACCCGGTTTGCCCCAAGCTCTTTCATAAACTCCGCCCCATACCGGTTCGTCACCGTCATCTGGGTACTGGTATGGATATCTAACCCCGGAAATGCCTCCCGGATAAAACGAATGGCCCCTATATCCTGCACAATCACCGCATCCAGCCCCTGTTCATAGTAAGGCAGCAGATACTCGTAGAGTTCCCCCTCCAGCTCTTCCTCCTTAAAAAGGGTATTCACCGTCAAATATAGCTGTCTGCCATGGATATGGGCTTCATCAATGGCACGCCTCAATTCTTCCTCTGAAAAATTATTCGCATACGCCCTTGCCCCAAAACGGCTGCCCCCCAAATAGACTGCATCCGCCCCTGCCTTAAGCACCGCCGAAAAAATTTCATAAGAACCCGCCGGAGCCAGTAATTCAATTTGCCGTTTTCCTATTTCTGCCATAATTTTTCCTTTTCTTTCCTATGATAATCGAGTAGGGGAGATTTTTTCCCTACTCGCCGCGCCGGGTGCGGGGAGCTTTTGCTGCTTCCTTCCTCTCCGCACCCATGTGCATGCACACAGGTGCATAATAAATTGAGGACGAAATCACTCTCGTCCCCATCTTCTATCTTTCTGTGGTCTTTTTCCCGTTCTTTTCTTTCTTTTCCGGCAATTTTCCTAACAAAGACTCTTCTAACGACGCCTCTAGCCTTGCCTTGTTCAACAAAAGCTCCTGATTTTCCCTCTCTAACCGCTTCATTTCCTTTTCATCACTTTCCGTTCTGATTTGGTTAGAAATTAAATCGTGTTTTAAATCATAGATTTCTTTATCCTTCGCTTCTATCTGCTGCTCTAATTTTTCCACCTGGGCTTTCGCCTTAAAATAGTCATCTGCAATGTTTAATTCCAACAGTGTTGCCTTCATATCCGCCGGAAGCCGTCGGTAGCCTTCTGTGTTATCAAACTCACCGAGTTTATTGTTGATATAGGTGGCGACTTTCTGTAAATATTCCTCCCCCTCATATCCACTTAACGTATAAACTTTTCCGCCGATAAGCACTTCTGCACTTGTCTTTTCTGACATACCAATCATCCTCCTGCGTTTCGCACCAAGACGTGCTTCCTTTCGGGAAACCCGAACTCCGCTTCGCTTCGTTTGGGTAGCGAATAGTTTCGCACCAACACGTGCTCAACTATTCTTCATTATATCTGTATTTCGTTAGAAAATCAACTGTTTTGGCGGGTTAATCCAAAATGCTGGTAGGCAAAATCCGTTGCCACCCTTCCCTTGGGCGTCCGGTTGATGAAACCGTTTTTGACAAGATAGGGCTCATACACGTCCTCGATGGTCCCGGCGTCCTCCCCGATAGCCGCCGCTAAGGTATCAAGCCCCACCGGGCCGCCGGAAAATTTATCAATGATGAGCATTAAAATATTCCTGTCATTCTGGTCTAAGCCCATCTTGTCCACCTCTAACAAATCTAAGGCAAAGGAGGCTACCTCTTTTGTGATTTTTCCGTCATATTTCACCTCGGCAAAATCCCGCACCCGTTTTAACAGGCGGTTGGCAAGACGGGGGGTTCCCCTGGAACGCCTGGCTAACTCGAAGGCTCCCTCTTCCTCTATTTCCACGTTTAATGTCTTTGCGGAATGAATAATGATGGTCTTTAATTCCTCCACCGTGTAAAATTCCAGATGGTGCACCACGCCGAAACGGTCACGGAGTGGGGCTGACAAAAGCCCTGCACGGGTGGTTGCCCCCACCAGGGTAAATTTCGGCAAATCCAGACGGATAGAGCGGGCGGTCGCTCCCTTTCCAATCATAATATCTATCACATAGTCCTCCATCGCCGGATAAAGCACCTCTTCCACCTGACGGTTGAGGCGGTGGATTTCGTCCACAAAAAGGACGTCCCCCTCCTGCAGATTACTTAAAATTGCCGCCATCTCCCCCGGTTTTCCGATAGCAGGACCGGAAGTAATCTTCATGTGGGTTCCCATCTCATTGGCAATAATCCCTGCCAAAGTGGTCTTTCCAAGCCCCGGAGGCCCGTAGAACAACACATGATCTAAGGCTTCGCCCCTCTGCTTTGCTGCTTCGATATAGATTTTTAAATTTTGCTTTGCTTTCTGCTGACCGATATAATCGTCTAAGGTCTGGGGACGGAGACTTTTCTCAATTTTTAAATCTTCCTCCTGCACCTCTGTGGATATGACCCGTTTTTCCATCTGTTACCTCGCCTGTCTGTCCTCTGATTTTTATTTTTTAGATAAAAGCCATATTTTTCAGCGCTGTCTTTAGGATATCTTCCACATCCGTTTCCTCCGTAATCTCAATGCCGTTTAGCGCCTTAAGCGCCTCGGAAGAAGAATATCCCAATGCCACCAGTGCCTGCACCGCCTCATTTTTTGCACCCTTCGCCTTTTCCCTCGCCGGCTCCTCCGCCTGCTGATACGTCTGTTCAAAAGCGTCCTCTAAGTGCAGTTTGTCTTTCAATTCCAAAATCAGCCGCTGTGCCGTTTTTACACCTACTCCCGGTGCTTTTGCGATGGCCTTGGCATCGTCTCCCAAAACGGCAAACCGCAAATCATCGGTGGTCATCACTGAGAGAATTGCCAATGCACCTTTCGGCCCGATGCCGCTGACTCCCAACAATAGCTTAAATACCCGCAGCTCGTCTTTTCCCAGAAAGCCAAACAGCTGCATGGCATCCTCCCGGATATTCAAATATGTATAAACCTTGATTTCTTTCCCTAAGGAAGGAAGATGGCTGAAGGTCTGCCCGGTGGTGAATATATGATATCCCACGCCGTTTGCCTCCACCACCACCGCATCTTCCTCAATTTCTGCTAAAATTCCCCTGATATATGAATACATGTGTCTCTCCTGCTATCCTTATTGTTATTCCCGACAGCCAGTTATTCTTCCCCTGTTGCCGGAATTTCTCTCCCGCAAGGGCTGCTTCAAACTGCCTTGTACACTAATGTCCAACATGACGTCCGGAACTTCTTAGGGAGATGCCCTCTGGCATGAGTTCTAGAAGTTCTCTTCATGCTTCACTCGGACAATGATTTCCCGTGCCGCAATACCAATCAGAAATCCCGTCACAAATCCGGCAATCAGCAGCACCGGAAGATAATAGAAAATATTGTAGTTTTCCACCACAAGGGCTGCCACCGCTATCTGTCCCACATTGTGGAAAATCCCTCCGCTGACGCTGATAGGCAGCACTCCTAATTTTCCAATCTTTTTTAACAGAACCATCACCAGAAAACTTAAAATTCCTCCTGCCAGGCTGTAGAGAATGCTAAACATGTTTCCGAAGAGAAAGCCCGCCAGCACAATCCGCAGGACGGAGACAGCAAACGCCTCTTTTTCTCCCACACAGTAGAGTAGCAGCACAACCACCACATTGGTTAAGCCCAGCTTTACTCCCGGTATGCCAAAGTAAAAGGGAATCAAAGACTCCACATAACTACAGATTAATGCCAACGCCAAAAACACACCCAAATATGCTACTTTATTTCGCAACTGAATCCAACTCGCTTTCTTCGCTTCCTGCCACTTCCACCACCACTTTGTTGGGCAGGCAGACAATCGTCTCCTTCGTCTTAGAAATCGCTCTCTGGTGCACGCAGAGCCTGTCCGGACAATCCGCCTCCGTGATATCCGCCGTACCGTCCTTTATCACCAGAACATTGGTGATAACGCCGTCTTTTTGAATCCGGATTTCCTGATTTTCATTCAGGGAATACGTTCCATACAAATCGCCGTCCACCGTAACCTTTACCTGTGCCCCATGATTTCCCCGGGTCAGATAAAATACGGCTGCCGCAGCAGCAAGCACCAGAAAAACGACGCACAGAAAAATCCTGTCGTTCTTTTTCATACCAGTTCTCCCAGATAATAAAAGCCCTTGCACTCTTTTAGAGCAACATCCACAATTTTTCCAATCAAATCCGTACTGCCCGGCAGGTGCACAGTGGAATTATTAGAAAGCCGTCCCGTCACAAGGCGCTCATCCTGCCCGTTCTGCTCCTCCACCAGTACCGGAAGGATCTGCCCCATCAATGCTCCCGCCTTCTCTGCGGAAATTTGCTGCACTTCTTTTAGCAGGCAGTCAAAACGCTCCTTCACCACATCCTCCGGCACCTGTTCCTCCATGGCTGCCGCAGGAGTTCCCGTCCGTTTCGAATAAATAAAGGTAAAGGCGCTGTCATAGCGGACTTTCCGCACCACGTCCATGGTTTCCTCGAAATCTTCCTCCGTCTCCCCCGGAAATCCCACGATAATATCCGTCGTCAGGGCAATATCCGGCACCGCAGCCCTGATTTTCTCCACCAGCTCTAAATAGTGCTCCTTGTCATATCTGCGGTTCATCACCTTTAAAATCCGGCTGCTGCCCGACTGCAGGGGTAAATGAAGATGTTTGCAGATTTTTTTGGAATGTTTCATCACTTCAATCAATTCATCGGACAAATCCTTCGGATGGGAGGTCATAAAACGAATCCGTTCTAACCCCTCTATCTTTTCAACCTCCTGTAACAACTCGGCAAAGCTCATGGGCGTATCTAAATTTTTTCCGTAGGAATTGACATTCTGCCCCAACAGCATGACTTCCACCACGCCGTCCGCCACCAGACGCTCAATTTCACGGATGATTTCCTTCGGCTCTCTACTGCGCTCCCTGCCCCTCACGTAGGGTACAATACAATAGCTGCAGAAATTATTGCAGCCAAACATGATATTGACGCCGGATTTGAAGGAGTACTTCCGCTCCACCGGCAGATCCTCCACGATTTTATCCGTATCTTTCCAGATATCAATGGTCATGCGGTCGGCTTTTTTGCCAAGCTTTGGTCCAAAGCTGTTTTCTATGGCAGTCACAATCAGTTCCGCAAATTTATAAATATTGTGGGTTCCGAAAATCAGGTTCACAAAGCGATAGCTCTGCTTAATTTTCTCCACCACCGTGGGCTCCTGCATCATACAGCCGCACATACCTATCATCATAAAGGGGTTCTTCTTCTGAAATCCATTCAGATACCCCAGCCTGCCATAGACCTTGTTGTTGGCGTTCTCCCGGACGGTACAGGTATTGTAAATGACAAAATCCGCTTTCTCGGAATCCTCCTCCACATACCCCACCTTTTCCAGAATCCCCACCAGCTTCTCGGAATCTCTGGCATTCATCTGGCAGCCAAAGGTGGAAACATGGAAGGTCAGCGGGCTTCCCTTCGCCTTTGAAAGCTGCCCCACGTACTCCTTTGCAATATCCATAAAATAATACTGCCGCTCCGGTTCCGCCTCCGGTACCTGTTTCTTGTCTATGATATTCAAAACGAATTTCTCTTCCATACCTGTCCTTTCACTGCCGTCACCACGCCCTCCATTTTTCCAAAAGAGCCTTCTGCACCATTGTCTAGCTGGTTTCTGACCCCGGATACGATATTGTAGCTGTCATAATCTGCTGCAAGTTTCTCTTCGTCATTATACACTCCCGCAGGATTTCCGCAACCGGATAATACTGCCATGCAGAGTACTGCAATCAAAATATGATAAATTTTCTTTTCTTTTTTCATGATACCTTTTCCTAATTCTATGCTTTTACTGTCTATCCTCATAAATTATCTTTTCCGCATACCATCTTGCAAAAGAACCGGATGCTCTCTATGGGCGCACCTGTCCGTTTCCGTAAATAATGTACTTCGTACTGGTGAGGGTTTCTAAACCCATAGGACCTCTCGCATGAAGCTTCTGGGTGCTGATACCGATTTCCGCCCCAAATCCAAACTCAAAGCCGTCAGAAAATCTGGTGGAGGCATTGACATAGACACAGGATGCATCCACTTCATTCAAAAATTTCTCCGCATTGGAATAATTCTCCGTCACAATCGCCTCGGAATGTCCGGTATTGTAGCGGTTGATGTGGGCAATGGCTTCCTCCACAGAAGAAACCGTCTTAACAGAAATCATATAATCTAAATACTCTTTTCCCCAGTCCTCTTCCCCTGCGGGCTTTATCAGTTCTTTTTTCACTGCCCCGTCTTTTTCCACTGCTCCGTAGGTTTTTTCATCCATGTGCATTTCCACGGATTTCGTCTGGAGCGCCTCCGCTAACTTCGGCATAAAAGCGTCCACAATCTTCTCGTGAATCACCAGGGATTCACAGGCGTTACAGACACCGATACGCTGGGTTTTGGCATTCATAATGATATTCACTGCCATGTCAAAATCCGCACTCTCGTCCACAAAAATATGGCAGTTTCCGGTTCCCGTCTCAATGACCGGGATGGTCGCCTGATTTACCACTGCCTTTATCAGTCCTGCCCCGCCTCTCGGGATAAGCACGTCCACATAATCATTCATTTTCATAAAAGCCGCCGCCGTCTCTCTGGAAGTATCTTCAATGAGGGAAACCGCCTCTTTTCTGATGTTTTTACTCTCCAGCGCTTTTTGAATCACAGCCACAATGGCAATGTTGGAATGGACAGCGTCACTGCCTCCCTTTAAAATCACCACATTTCCCGTTTTAAAACAGAGCCCGAAGGCATCCACCGTCACGTTGGGCCTTGCCTCGTAAATCATACCCACCACACCGATAGGCACGCGTTTTTTCCCAATACGCAGTCCGTTAGGGCGCTGTTTCATGGAAAGCACTTCCCCGATGGGATCCTCTAGGGAAACCACCTGTCTGAGCCCCTCTGCAATCTGGGCAATCCTGCCTTCGTTTAGCATCAGGCGGTCTAACAGTCCCTCCGGCATATGGTTTTTCTTTCCGTTCTCCAAATCCTTCTCATTTGCCGCAATGATTTCCCCCGCATTTGCCACCAACGCCTCCGCCACTGCAAGCAATGCCTCATTTTTCTCATTTGTACCAAGTTTTCCGATTTCCGCTGTAGCTTCCTTCGCTCTTTTACAGATTTCTGCTAATTCCATGCCGCTCACCCTGTCCTTTCTACTCTGTCCTGCTGGTTTCTCCGTTACTGCCATTCTTTTTATAAATCATTTTATATCAAAACATTTGTTCTGTAAATGATTTTTCTGTGTAAATCCGATTCATTTTTACATCCGTTGGTAAAGTTTCTAGTTCTGCCTCCAACTGGTTTTCATACGCCAGGGCAATCCGGAGTATCTGTGGAAATCTGGCAAAATACCTGTCATAGTACCCTTTTCCGTAACCATAGCGGTTTCCTGTTCCGTCAAATACTACGCCGGGAACTAAAATGACCTCCCGGAGATATTCCCCGCCGTGCGGGTTGGATAACAGTTTCTGTTGTTTTCCGGCCGGCTCCACCTTTGGGCATTCCCGCTTCGGCTCCATCACATGGAACGCCCCCTCCTCCACCTGTTCTAACGAAATGATTTCAAAAAAATCCATGGCACACTCCCTGCCCGTCCTCGGCAGCGCCACCCGCTTTCCGTCCGCCAACGCCTGTTTTAAAAAGGGAAGGCAGTCCACTTCTTTTCCCAGAGGATAATATCCAAACACAAGCTGCACGTCCCTATACCATTCACTCTCCAGCAATTTCCTGCAAATCAGGGAACTTTTTTCCGCAGTTTCGGCAGCGCTCATCCGGTTCCGGATTTCTTTATGAAGTTTTCTTAGTTCCTGCTTTTCCATATTTCTCTCCCAAATTTTCCACGGTTCCATCGGGATTTACCATATCAATATTGTTTAACTGCGCCGTCAGGCTTCCCCGCACATCTGCCACAAACTGTTTCCGCAGGAGATCCTGTTCTTTTTTCTCCGCCTCCGTCAGCCCTTCCGCCTTGGATTTGCGGTACAGCTCGTTAATTCTGTCAATCTGTTCCTGTTTCATGCTATGTAACACACCTTTCTATCCGAAAATTACAATGACTTTCTCTGCCTTTCGACTTTCTAAGCCACTGCTCCGGCATTTTTATCCGATTGTCTCCAGAATAAAGTCCTCTATATGAAACGTCTCCTTCTTTTCCGCCTTAAAAATCGTCCCCACAAAGCTGTCGTCAAAAATATGGTGCAGAATACAGACATCTTTTCCGTTGGCGATAATCATATCCACACCGGACAAGGTGGCAATCTTTGCGGCGATCAGCTTGGTTGCCATGCCTCCGGTTCCCACGTCACTTCCGGTGGAGCCCTTTGCCATGCCGTAAATTTCCGTATCCATCTTTTCCACCACCTCAATCAACTCCGCCGCGGGATTCTGCCTTGGGTCATCCGTAAACAACCCGTCAATATCCGAAAGCAGAATCAACAAATCTGCCCCTACCAGAGAGGCAACGATTGCCGATAAGGTATCATTGTCACCAAACTGCATTTCATAGGTAGATACGGTATCATTTTCATTGACAATGGGGATTGCACCCAGCCGGAACAATTCTTCAAAGGTATTTTTCGCATTTTCCCGTGACACCGGATTTACCATGGTATTTTTCGTCATCAATACCTGTCCCGCCACCTGGTTGTACTCTGCAAAAAGCTTCTGGTAAATCATCATCAGCCTTGCCTGCCCCACAGCCGCACACGCCTGCTTTGTGGAAATATCCTTCGGACGCTCCGTAAGCCCTAAGGACTGCCTTCCCACGGCAATAGCGCCGGAGCTCACCAGACACACGTCCATGCCCCTGTTTCTGAGGTTGCACAGCTCCCTCACTAAATGCTCCAGCTTTGTAAAATTCAGACTTCCGGTTTCTTCATAATTTAAAGATGAAGAACCGATTTTTACCACAACTCTCTTCTTTTTATTAAATTGAAATTCTTTCTGCTCCATTTCCTAAGCCCCTCTTTATCTATGGCAGTTGCTATTGTTTGGCACTGCCTGTTCTTTTCTTTCAACTTCCTGTGGAAAGCCCTCGAAAACTGCATATATTTTTCTGCGTCCGCAAATAACCACATACACTGTACTACTCTACCATATCTTACGGGAAATGGCAAAAATATTTTCCGAAAATCTGCTGCAAACTCCTTGTAAAGACACTGCAATGTGTGCTAAAGTTTCTTCTAGTAAGATTCAGAGGGGCAAACCTGCACCTTTGCAAACCAACGGCATTACTGCGGAGGAAATAAAATGTCAAAAAAAATGTTATCTTTTTCAGCCATATTACTGCTAAGTCTCGGTCTTTTCTGCGGCTGCGGTGCTAATGACCCCATTTCCCGGTCCGGTTTTTATTTTGATACCATCATCACTGTCACCCTTTACGACGCTTCTAAGGAAAATGTCTTAGAAGGCTGTTTTGACCTTGCCGGGCAGTACGAAAACTACTTTTCCAACACCCTGCCGGACAGCGATATTTCCAAAATCAATGCGGCGGGGGGAACTCCCGTCACCGTTCATGATGAGACCATTGAACTGTTGGAAAAAGGGATTTCTTATGGGAAATTAAGTGACGGTGCCTTCGACATTACCATCGGAAAGCTCTCGGATTTATGGGATATTTCCTTAAAAGCTCTGTTAGAGGAAACAGATACCTCCATGGTGCCCTCGGAAGCGGAAATTGCAGAAGCCCTTTCCACCATAGATTACACCTGTATCAAAATCGACGGAAATGAAGTGACTTTGACCAATCCCGATGCCAAAATTGATTTAGGCGGCATTGCCAAGGGATATATTGCGGACAGGATAAAAGAATATTTATTAGAACAGGGCGTAGAAAGCGCTTTGATTAATCTGGGGGGGAATGTCTTAACCGTTGGGGAAAAGACGGACGGCTCCCCTTTTACCATCGGCATTCAGTATCCCTTTCGGGAGGACGGTTCCTCCATCGCCTCAGTACAGGTGGCAGACAAAACCGTGGTGTCCTCCGGGATTTACGAACGGTATTTTGAAGTGGAGAATACCCTCTACCACCATATTTTAGACCCCCACACCGGATACCCCTACAGCAACAATCTGTTGGGTGTTACCATTGTCACAAAAAACTCCGTGGACGGGGACGCCCTCTCCACTATCTGCTTTGCCCTGGGGCTAGAAGAGGGCATAACTTTTATTGAAAACACGGAAGGAACGGAAGCCCTGTTTATCACCGATGATTATGAAATTCATACTACTTCCGGCATGGGGACAGAGGTGCCTTTTAAGAAATTTTAAATCATCATTCCCAGGCATTTAATTTCTGCGCCAACATATAATACCAGTCCGTACTCTCCAGATCCTGCCCCGGAAGCTTCAGCCGGGGTTCTTCTTTTAACAGCCTGTATCCCAGCTCTTCCAGCTGCTGCTCCAAAAATTTTCTCGGCAGCGGATAGCTGTAGATGCTGCTGACCTCCTTTTTATAAAGCCTCCCATCCCGCTCAAAGGTATAAAGCAGATGAAAGGTCAGCGTCCCGTCTAAGTTATAATCCCAGACCTGGGTCAGGTTAATGCGTTCCCCCGTTTTCCCTTTCATGGGCTGGTAAAAATAGAAGCGCTGGTGTTCCCTTAAAATCTTATCCCAATTGCGGTTATCCAGATAAAGATACCCGCCGGGTCTCACCAGCTTATCCATCTCCCTCAGGGTCTGCGCCACTTCTTCATTGGTGACATGAGGAAGAGAATTTCCGGTAGACATGACACAATCAAAGGTTTCTCCCGCCTCAAATCCGCTGCTGAGTTTTCTGAAATCACATTGTCTTACCGTCACGTCAAGCCCCCGCTCCACGGCATTTTCCCGACAATTCGCAAGCATAGCAGCGCTGATATCCGTTCCCGTCACCTGATACCCCATCTTCGCTAAAGCGAGCGTCATCTGTCCCGTTCCGATGCTACAGTCTAACACCCTCTTCACATCACAGACACCCGCCAATACCTTTTTCCAGTATTCCTCCACCCGGTTGTCCTGTTCCGTATCATAAGTCACATCGTAAAGTCCCGCATTGTCATATAACGTTTCCATCTTTTCCCTCCTTGGCAGCAATAGCCGGCATATCTTTTCAAAGGAATAGATGTAAGCTCCCTCCACGGCAGCTTCCGCGGTCTTTCTGGTTTCCTCTTCCCGCAGAAGATAGTCCATGCTCACGGAAAAGTAATTTCCCAACAGCAGCAGTTTTTCCATGTCCGGCAGAGAAGTCCCCGTTTCCCTTAATTAAAGATATTGTTGGGTAAAAAAGAAAGGTCAGTCGATTTTGCCGATGAAGCGGTAGTAGATTTCTACTTCCTGCTCACGGCTTCCGTCCTCGCCCTTGACAGCTTC
>JAETQH010000243.1 GCA_021770785.1 Lachnospiraceae bacterium | reverse complement strand
CATATATGGATCTGGGGAGCGCTCCACTATTCTCCCCATGTTCCTTGTAACTTGTCCACCATATCAGTTCATTATAAAAATCTTAGATTTTTGTCTTGACAACTGAGCCACTATACAAAATGGTACAGTCAAAGGAAGTCATGGAGCGCAATATTCACGCTTATGATGAAGATGTGAAATGGCAGTTGGCAGAGCCGGGAGCATTGATGAGCGCAAAAAATTACCGTGATAAAAAGGCACTCCCGCTTGTAGAGAAATTGAAAGAAGTGGTAAAAAATCTGACTATCAAATGTGTACAGCTTACGGAGCAGGGCAGGAAGCTTACCGTCAAAGTGGACGGACAGCAGAAACAGATTAGCCGCTTGACGGATAAGGTCATGGAGCAGAACGATACCATAGACCGATTGCAGGAAAAAGCGTCTGATTTGGGGCGTTTGGAGCGTCATTTAGGCACGGAACAGGTACAGTCGATAGTGGAATGGTCAAAAGCATTAGAGCAGGCAGAAAAGGCAAATAAACGCCCGAAACGTACCTTTGAAATGAGCCGATAGGAAAGGGGATTGATAGGATATGACAGATATGGAGAAAAAAGTGATGATACGGCTGTGCGCTAAAATCGTGGCAGAAACAGACCTTTACGAAACGGATAAGGAAGTGCAGAATCTGATAGATTGGGTGTGTTTATCGGAGCAGATAAAAGAAAACAATAATACAATTCGTAATCTGATCGGGGAATATAAAAAGATAGAGCCGGATTGCCGGGAGGGAGTACTGACGCAGTTGGAGCGTATGAAAGGACTCTGCAAAGAGCGGAATAATCTGTATGAAAAGCAGAACGATTTGAAAGGGCAGAAACAGAAGCTTGAAAAGTCGTTGGAACGATAAGAGATGTGGGGCGTGGCGGTTGCTATGCCCTGTATTTTATAGTGGCAGATACAGAGAGAAAGTGCTATAATCGAAAGCATGATTTAAGATATGGGAGATGAAACGGCATGGAAATAAATATTGAGGATAATTT
>JAETQH010000242.1 GCA_021770785.1 Lachnospiraceae bacterium | reverse complement strand
GGGTTCTTTTGCCTGATAGTTTATACTCGTAGGCAAAAGTCGGATATTATCACGGAAACTCGGATACTCGCACGGAAACCTCTGTACTATCAGGCAAAAGTCGATACTATCAGGCAAAACCCTTATACAAACACGGAAACTGCCGATGAGTTTTCGTGATAATATAAGGGTTTCCGTGATTGTATAAGCAGTTTTCGTGATAGTATATGAGTAAAACGGTAAAAACTGAATGAAAAATAGAGATATGCGTAAAAATGGGCACTTATTCGGTCAATCTTCCATTATCATTCCATTCCCCATACATAATTCCCTTTTTGGTATTTTCAATCAGTTTCTGTAGCCTGCTCTGGAATAGTTCCGGCTGCTTCTTTTTGATCTGTATGGTATCAATCCGCACCCGCTGGTACAGGGGAGGGAATTTCTGAAAGTTGTTCCAGACTTCTGCATCTGCTTTTAAGGCTTTTTCGATATCCTTATCAATAACAAATCCTTTTGGCGACATATCGGGCAGTACAGCTCTTCCGGCATCGGTCATCAGCCCCAGGCGCTCCATCCTCCGGCAGCGTTCTTTATTTAATTCAGACCATAAACTTCCTTTTCTCCGAGGAGCCAGTCTTTGGGCAGTCACGCCGTTATCCATCTTTTTTGTGGTGCTGTCTATCCAACCAAAGCACATGGCCTCTTCAACGGAATCTATATACCAAAAAGTGCCATCATCAACCGGGCGGCCCCGTTTCACGATCACCCAGCATTCCTTTTCCTTATCATGGTTATTTATGAGCCATTCCCGCAGTTCGTGGCGATTTTTTGCATCAAGCAGATTTGTAAATTCCATAATTCTTTCCCCCCTAATTTCGCAGTGGTGATTTGGATTATACCACAGGTACGGGGATAATTCCACGGATTGATGGCACGTTCAGTTGCTGGACGATCATTTTTAGGACTTTTTTGCTTTTCATTCCCGGAAAATAGTCGTTTCGTGCCATCGGGTAAAAAACAGAAAAGTTCTATGGTATAAT
>JAETQH010000241.1 GCA_021770785.1 Lachnospiraceae bacterium | reverse complement strand
CATGGCGAAAAACCAAAAATCCTACACTCCGGAATTTAAGCAGCAGATCGTAGATCTGTACAATGCCGGAGGAACCTCGTATCCACAACTGGAACGTGAATATGGCGTAAATCGGAGTACACTCAGCAACTGGGTAAAGCAGCTTTCTCCAATCAAAGTGTCCGAGGAGGAAACCGTTACCCTAAAGGAGTATAAGGCTCTTCAAAAAGAGATACAGCGCCTTAAGATCGAGAACGAAATATTAAAAAAAGCGACCGCCATATTCGCAAAAGAACAATAGCTGAGATTGTTTCTTTTATCCAGCAAAACTTAACACATTATACGGTATCCCAGCTTTGCAGCGCCTTGAAATTCCCAAGGAGCACCTATTACAAAGCTCTGGTTTGTGTACCCTCAAACCGGAAGAAGGAGTATGAGGAATTCAGCCAGAAGGTAAAGGGAGCTTATGAAGATTCAAAGCAGCGGTATGGGGCGCTTAAAATATGCCGGATCCTCAATGGCAGCGGGACTCCCTGCAGCATAAAACGGGTTCAGCGGCATATGGCAGAGCAGGGGCTGCGCTCTGTTGTGGCAAAGAAATATAACTATCATGCCAATGACGGAACCGCTCCCGATGATAAAAAAAATATTCTGAAGCGTGATTTCGGGACGGAAACCATCAACCAGAAATGGTGTACCGATATTACCTATATCCATGTGCAAAAAGAGGGATGGACCTATCTGGCTTCTGTAATGGACTTGTGCAGCCGTAAGATCATCGGATATGCGTATGGAACATCCATGACAGCAGAACTGGCGATAGAAGCTGTTAAGAACGCCTGTCTGAATATCAGGGAAACTAAGGGGATCATTCTCCACAGCGACCTGGGAAGCCAATATACAAGCCAATCATTTGAGAAGTTCCTAAACAGCAGGGAGATTCTACATTCATTTAGCCGGAAAGGAAACCCTTATGACAACGCCTGTATCGAATCGTTCCATTCTGTACTGAAAAAAGAAGAAATCTACCTTCATAATTATCAGGATTCTAAAGAGGCCCGAAG
>JAETQH010000240.1 GCA_021770785.1 Lachnospiraceae bacterium | reverse complement strand
ATGCAGGCATTGTCATAGGGATTCCCTTTACGGCTGAATGAATGACGTATCCCCTGACTGTGCAGGTAACTCTCAAATACCTGGCTCGTGTACTGACTTCCCAAATCACTATGGAGGAGGATTCCATGCGTATTCCTGACATTCAGGCAGGCATTTTTTACTGCCTCCACTGCCAGTTCAGCTGTCATGGTTGTCCCATAGGCATATCCGATAATCTTTCGGCTGCACAAGTCCATCACGGAAGCCAGATATGTCCAGCCTTCTTCCTGCACATGGATGCAGGTAATATCCGTACACCATTTCTGATAAATGGTTTCCGCTTCAAAATCACGCCCCAGGATATTTGCCTTATCATCAGGAACAACTCCGTGGTTTGCATGGTGGTTATACTTTTTTACCACCACAGACCTCAGTCCCTGTTTGGCCATATGTCTCTGGACACGCTTTACACTACAGGGTATTGCGTTGCCATTGAGGATACGACATATTTTAACAGCGCCATACCTCTGTTTTGAATCATCATAAACCTGTTTCACCTCATGGCTGAATTTCTTATATTCCTCCTGCCTGTTTGAGGGCACACGAACCAAAGCTTTGTAATAGGTGCTTCTTGGAAACTTCAAGGCGCTGCAAACCTGTGACACCGTGTAACCTTTAAGGTTATGCTGGATGAAAGAAACAATCTCAGCTATTGTTCTTTTGCGAATATGGCGGTCGCTTTTTTTAATATTTCATTCTCGATTTTAAGGCGCTGGATTTCTTTTTGAAGAGCCTTATACTCCTTGAGAGTGACGGTTTGTTCCTCTGAGATTTTGATTGGTGATAATTGCTTTACCCAAGTGCTGAGAGTACTCTTACTTACGCCATATTCACGTTCCAGTTGAGGATAGGAGGTTCCTCCGGCATTGTAAAGATCGACGATCTGCTGCTTGAATTCCGGAGTATAAGATTTTTGATTTTTCGCCATATTGAACATCTCCTTTGCTCTTTCTTTTAGTAGTATAGGTTGTTCAACTTTTTTTGTCTACACTTATATACTAACACCA
>JAETQH010000239.1 GCA_021770785.1 Lachnospiraceae bacterium | reverse complement strand
CCGTTCTGCGGGAATATCATGTCCGTATACATTCCCACCTGTAAATAATTCCGCCCTAACCTTGACATATCCTTTACGATTACCGTACCGACAATGCCCGCCTCAATGTCGGCAAGCATGGCTTGAAAGCCCGGTCTTTGGAAGTTTGCGCCCGAATACCCGTCATCCGTATACCAGCGGATATTGGCGAAACCGTTCTGCTTTGCATAGCTTTCAAGGATACGTTTCTGGTTGCTTATGGAGTTTGACTCCCCTTGCAGCTCATCTTCGTGTGATAATCTCGGATACAGGGCAGTGATAAGGTTCTGCGCTGTCTGTCTTGCCATAGTTCTCTCCATTTCCGACAGCCAAACCCACTATTCCGTATGGCTATCATAACATATCTGAAACTGTATGTACAGTTCTTTTTGCTACTTTATAAGCATTAATTTTGATAAATTTTATTGTAGGGCATATCGCATTATGCTGTATATTCCGGTCTGTTGCCCGCCATGCTTTCCGCTTCAAGCACACGCATCATCTTGTCAGCGGCAGTGGAAACGGCATCTTCCTTGAAAAAGCCGGACACGACAAGAATGGTGTTCCCCATGCGTGTTTCCGTCACACAGTCAGGGCGGCGTACAGCATTTCGGCTGTTTTTCTCTTTCTCCATAGGCTCTCCTTTCATTCCATCAGCTTTTTTAGGCGTTCCATTTTCTGCTGTGCCGTTATTTTGCGGAAATCGCCGCCCGTAAAGCGGACAGGCACACACATTTCAAGCAGCCTGCCATAAATGCGTGCGTGTGGCACGTCCTCTGGATTCCTAAGCTGCTCCGGCGTAAGGTTCGTTGTTGCGATTAACGGTTTTTTGCTGATATACCGGCTGTCTATCACGTTGTAGACCTGCTCAAGTCCATATTCTGTCCCCCTCTCCATGCCGAAATCATCAAGGATAAGCAGGGGATAGGAGCAGAGCCTTACGATGTATTCATTCCTGTTTTCCGAGCCGTAGAAAAGGTTGTTCAAAATCGTTGCAAAGTTCGTCATGCAGACGGGTATCTCCTTCTCCATGAGGGCATTGGC
>JAETQH010000238.1 GCA_021770785.1 Lachnospiraceae bacterium | reverse complement strand
ACAGCGTCAAATACTGCCCCGACTGCCGGAAGCGTATCACCCGCAGACAGGCCGCCGAGCGCATGAGGAAAAGACGCGCCCCTGTTACGCAGTAGGCGCGGAAAATCCCTTGATTTACGGGGCTTTCCGGGCGGGAAAATTGGATAGGCGATACTTTATACCTTTGCCCCCGAAAATGGCGTTCTACTGCGTAACATTCACCAAAACAGCACCCACAAAAAGACAGGGCGCGGAAGTCATATACTGGCTTTCCGCGCCCTGTTATTTTTATTTACCTCAACCAATAATCTCGTTCAGCCACTTCTTTCAAGACCTTTTCTGCTTCTGCTATTTCATTCATTTCTTGAACTAATGCCGCTATGTTTTCTTGATAATATTTACATTCTGTTTTGCAATAATCTTTTGTGCAACATACCCCTACAAAAAAGCAATCATCATGTACTGGTTTTGGATTATCTGGAATATTATCAAATTCAAAACATTTAACTTTAAGAAGTGTATCTCTTTTATCTCGTAGCTCAACCCACTTTTTGGATAGATAAGAACAATATACTTCATGATGACCTTTCATATCATACGGAGCTTCATCAATCTTTTTTCGTTTACATTCATTTTGAGCATCATTGTATAGCCCATATTTTTTTAATAAATCTATCGCACCCATAACGTCCATAAGACATTCTCCTTTCACAGAAATATTCCATTAGATTATACATCTATTTTTCGTATAAGTCTACTCTGTCTATTTACCGTTCTGTTCCCTTTTCTCGTTCCGGCTGTCTGTCCGCCTGTAAAATGCTGTCAATGTTCTGCTTGATAATGTCATATTCCCGGACTTTCTTTTTCAGCTTCCCATAGTCGGCGTAAAGGGCTTCTTTCTGCGCTTGGAGGGCTTCATACTCCAATTGCAGCGCGGCGAGGTTCGGGAGCTTCGCAACGCCCGCCGCTTTCAGAGACCTTGCGGCGGCTTCATGTAGGATAATCGCCTGTTCCTGTCCGGCGCGGTACTTCTCCCTGTTCCTTGCCTTGCGGTATGCGTCATAGACGGGCTTTGTCTTTTGGTAGGTGGA
>JAETQH010000119.1 GCA_021770785.1 Lachnospiraceae bacterium | reverse complement strand
TCCTTTTTCTATACCGCAGATAGAAAGGAGCGACAATGACAAGAAAGAAAACACCACAGACCATTGAAGAATAAGCTCCTTGCTGTCTTTTGTTATTGAAGCGAAGCCATATGATGCATAATCTCGTCATAAAAATCACCCTGATTACCATTCCTGACACATGGCCGGCCTATTCTTCCTTCATCCAAGAAATATATTTTCTTACAATAACTTGCAATATGAGGATTATGTGTCACTAATACAACTGCCTTATCCATGCCTTCCATGTTGATGTCAAGGAACACTATGCCGCATTCCCGTACATATCCCATATCCGCATAAAGCTCCGTGCCGGAGCCGTATTCCCTTATCTCAAAATCATGCCCGCAGGCTTCTAGCAGCGCCTTAAGTGCGCCCCTGTCCTCCCTGCTGTCATCACAGACCGCTATCTTCATACGCATTTCCCTCAATTCTGTATTTTTCTCCGCTATAAATTATATCGGATTATGGGGTATCCTATCAAATCCCATTGCACGAAACTCCCATAAATTGCACGAAATGACTATAAGCGCACAGCCCATACTGGCATACTGGCCGTGTAAGCATATTACCTCTTATTTTCCCGCTTTCCAACTAATTTCCCTTATCAGGCCGCCCGGCCTGCCTGCGGAAAAGGCAGACCGCCGCATATGGCGGATGAAGGCCATAGTGCGGCGGTTGATTCTATCTGGTGTTAATCCATATAACACCGGCCTGACTATTTCACAAGTCCAACATTGCATCTGATATGATGCGTATGCTTTCCTGCTGTTTTGAATGATTCTCCATCTGCTTCATGATCTTCCCGTCTTTTATGAATAAGATTCTTCTGGCATAACTTGCAACCACCGGGTCATGTGTCACTACCACAACCGCTTTTTTCTTCCGGCCATTTATTTCTGCAAAATAATCCATAATTTTTTTTGCTGATACCGTATCTAAATTTCCTGTCGGCTCATCTGCCAGAATGATATCCGGCTCATTAGACAATGCCCTTGCAATCGCTACCCGCTGCTTTTCCCCGCCGGAAAGTTCATAGGGGTATTTTTTCAAAAGGCCCGATATTTCCAAAAGCCCCGCATTCCTGTCAACAACTGCCCGCATATCCCGGTACTTTGTTTTATTCAGCACCATCGGGATCATGATATTTTCCTCAACAGACAGATTATCCATTAGATTAAAATCCTGAAATACAAAGCCAATCCTGTTTTTTCTCAGTTCCGCCAGTTGGTCTGTACTGAGCCTCCGTACATCTACATCCTCATAAAACACCTTCCCTTTGGTTGGTTTATCAATGGTTCCCATGATTTTCAACAGTGTCGTTTTCCCACACCCGGAATGCCCCATGATGCCTATAAAATCACCCTTTTCCACATCAAAATCAATTCCCCGTAAAACGGGATATTCCCTGTCCCCGGCTACTTTACTCACGATGGAATGGTTATAACTTTTCCTCAACCCGCATATATTTACCAGACTCATCCCGTATTCTCCTATTCATTCATAATGATTTTTGTATTCTTTTTAAACACTATTTTTTTTATCCAGCAAAAGTACATGACATCGAAACCCACAAATATGATTTGGAATGGTACGTACTTACCTATATAATATTCAAAGGCCATGTCACTCCCGGCCATTTCCGCCGCCATGTATACGCCCGACAATAAGAGCGACAAAACAATCGGTATTTCCATCAGCTTCCTGTATTCCGAGGACATGGCCTTATAGATTGATTTTTCCGACATGCCTATATGGTACAGAATCCTGTACTTCTGATTTAAAAACGGCATATCTCCCTGCAGCTTCAATGCAAAAATTCCAAAAAAGGAAAAGATGCAGAAAACTCCTGCAAATATACTGATGATCCTGACATAAGCCATATTTTTATTCGCATCTTTTAAGAACGCGCATCTCCAAAATATATCCGTCCCATTTTCCTGAAAGTAGTACCCATACTGTTCAAAATCTTTCTGCAGGCTTCCATTTTTTGCGAAAATGCTATACACTTCATCCTGATAGTCCGCAACAGCCGCCTCCGGCAATACGGCAAACTGCCAAAGGCAGTCCGGCTGTTCCGTTCCGAAAACAATTTCGTTCTGCCCTTTTGTAACGGTAAAGACCTTTTCTCCACTTAAGCAGATAGATTCCGGCTTTTCTATATCCAGCATCGTAGATTCATTGATCCATACAGCCTCTGTATCTTTCAGACATAATTCCTGTGCCGTCAGTCGGCTGTAATCCCTGTCCGATATGCAAAAAACAGCCGTTCCATTGTATAGATATCCTTTTACTGCCGGTATCTCAATCCCGTCCCCGCCCACCATTTCCCGTGCCATATCCTTCATACTGCCGTCTTTTATGACTCCTACAAAACCATAGGGATATATTGAGCTGTCCACATCTTCCGGCATCCGTGAGATCACGGCTCCACCCGTAAAGTACAGAACTGCAAAACTAAGCACCAGCATAATAAACAGTAGCCTGCAATTACTTTTAAACTGATAATAAAATTCATTTAACGTGACCATATGTTTATAATAAAAATTTTTAAACAGTTTCAGCAGCATCAACACCAGGCTGCCGCCATATGACATAACCATGTATACCCCGGCCAGACATATGCCCATACTCAAGAAATGATATGGAACTCCGCTTCTCCTTAGCAGACGCATGGAGGCAATGATGAGAACGATTCCTCCAATTACCAGAAAGCAGGTTCTGTTATGCCTCCCCTCCTTTTTCATTTCCCTCAGCCGCATTTCTGACAGGTTCCTTTTGCAAAAATACAATAATACCAATGGATATTCTAACAGGAAAAGCATAAGGTTTACTTTCATGACTATTTTGATAATCTGAACAACATCAAGTGCAGAAACCGCAATCAGATATTGAAACAAGCCAAGGACAAACAGAAGCAGGGCAGAAAACAGTCCTCCTGCCAAAATACCCAAGATTACAGAAAAGGCATAAATGAATAAAAACTCCACAGAAAAAAATTGGAATATGAATTTTCTGCTGCTTCCCAGCATGAGCAGCAGGCTGTAATCTTTATTCTTTGTCCTGACATAATACGCTGTTGAATATAGGACAAAAAAGATGGACATCACCCCTGCCGCCAAAAAGAACATGGTGCAGAGCCAGTTCATGCTGCCGGTTTTTTCGTTCAGCCCATACTTGTCATTTACCATAAAAGCAGTCCCAAAAACCATCTCCAATGCAACTGACAGAATGATGCTGAAAGAATAAAGCAGCATATTTTTCTTATCCATATTTTTGTAAACCATTTTTGCAAGCATTGCACTCCCCTCCTAGGCTTCCATGCTTTTCAGCACCTTTTCAAGCATCTCCACATATTCCTTAAAATTAGAGATGCCTGTTTCCGTAAGCCTGTATGAACTCTGCGGCTTTTTACCTACAAATTCTTTTTTACAACTGATGTAACCCCATTCCTCTAATTTCAAAAGCTGCGCTCCCAGGTTGCCTGGGGTTGCATCCGTATATTTTTTTAACTCAGAAAAACTTTTTTCTCCCGTAACCAGTGCCGATATCACGGAAAGCCTCAATTTATTGCCAAATACCTCCGGCATTGAAGAAATCTCCATGCTATCTTTCTCCTTTTCTTTTCAGATGGATTCCAAGCAGTATCATCCCTGCCGAAACAATAATGCCTGTTAAAATGCTGTCGATACCTACATTTACATTATTTCCGAGTATGCTTCCCACTTTGATTTCAATCCCCATCCCCGACAAAAGCATAAATAAGATCACAATCAGAAAAGCAGCCCGCTGTATCAACTTATCCTGTATCACAAAACCTAAGACTAAACATCCGATCAGAGGAAAAAGGAATGTTAAAGTCTTTTGATAAAAATAAACATCCTGTTTCCCAAAATTTACAGCCGAAAAGAATATGCGGAAAACCTCTCCGCCAATCAGGAGAGTCCCCCAAATATTGATCATGCTTAAACTCAAAGCGTTATTCCGGTTTTTTAACTTATGCCGGTAAACAAAAAACAAAACGACATACCCTAATACCGATATGTAATTAAGCCCCCTGAAAAGCATCCAGACCGTATATTCCACATGGTCCATCCCTTTTATTATCTGGAACAGGGTAACATATAATAAACATGTCACCGTGTTTATCATGCCAATAGAAATGAAAAAATTGGCTATCCTCGAAAAATCATTCTGGGTTCTGTCAATTACTTTTTTGATCAAGTTTACTTCTTCAATTGCTTCTGTAACATTCTGCATCATAGTTTTCCTCCTTTTAGTCTATTTTATAGACTACTCTATATTATAGTTCTATTTTATATTTTGTCAAGGCATTCACTCTAAAATCATAGCTGAAACTGAGCTGTACCCAGCACTACCTCTTTAGACCGTGCTATGCTGCAAACATCCCAAAATCCCTATAGACTCAACAAAAAAAGAGCCGTCATCCAGCCCTTTTCTCATTTATTCCATCTCCCTGAACGTGCCGGTCATTCCTCCCACAAGGCTCCACTGACGCTGCATATAGGATTTCAGATTTTCCGTGCTTTTCCGATAATCCTCACAAGCCATTGATGAATTCCGTTCTTTCCTATTACTTCAGCAGAATACCGTTCCCACTAAAGCAAAAGTACCCACTGAATTATACCATAAAAATTTTCTGTTTTTCACCCGATGACAGTCCCCCAAGAACTGCTACTACCCCGCCAACAAAATACAAAACGACATATCTGCACTTTCCCAACCACCCCGTATCCTTTTTCTTCAAAAACGTGTCAAAGAAATATATGCTCCCCCACGTCTCTATCGCCATGATAGCCGATACCGGAGGAACAGTAACCATCCAGTTTATTCACGCATCAGAAATGCCATTCTTACTTATCATGACAGATTTGTTCTTCTGTTACCCTTAGTTCTCTATGAAGCTGCCATGCCATAAAAATAGTGATCACAGCCGAAAACACATCCGCAATCGGCTGCGCATAAAGGATTCCATTGATACCACAGATTTTTGGAAGCAGTAAAATGACTGGCACAAAGCAGATTCCCTGTCGGCAGGCTCCAAGTAAAAAGCCTTTTGTCCCTTTTCCAAGCGCAAGGAACAGCGAGGAATATACCGTGTAAAATCCAAACAAAAAGAAGGACAGCCCGTTTGCAAAAAGAGATTTCCGTCCTACAGCAATCATCTCACTATTTCCATTTGCAAACTGCGATATGATCTGCGTGGAAAACAGAGCCATCAAAAGTCCGACAATGATACAAAAAACGGATGACCACAAAATGGAAGTTTTGACTGCTTCCCGCAGGCGGTCAAATTTCTTCGCCCCATAGCTGAATCCCGCAATTGGCTGGAATCCCTTCAAAAAACCAAATACAACCAGAGTACCCATAGAAGTGATTCTTGTAACCGCTCCCATCCCGGCAATCACCGCATCACCATATCCGTTTGCCGCCCGGTTGACCAGCGCAATAGAAAGGCTGGTGAGAAGCTGGAAGGTCAAAGTTGGAATACCAATCTTCAAGATTTCTCCATATATCTGTCTGGTTGATTTAACTTCCTGTAAGCGGAAAGTAAATGCGCTTTTTTTGCGCAGTACATAAATGAGATAAACAAGCGTAGAGACTGATTGGGAAATAGCGGTAGCAATTGCCGCACCCGCAACGCCCATGTCCAACACATAGATAAACACCGGGTCTAATCCAATATTCAATACTGCCCCCAGGAGCAGGGCTGTCATAGTTGTCTTAGCCGCACCTTCACTTGCCACGATATTATTCATCGTCACATTGCACACATTAAAAATACAGGAAATGACATAAATCCTGCCATAAGTGAGGGCATATGGCATAATGGTGTCCGTGGCTCCGAGCAACGCTAAGACCGGTCTGAGAAAGAGTGCAGCAAAGCCGATCAAAATACCACCGATTAACACACTGCTATACAATGCTGTACTCGCCACCCTGTTTGCAGTATCCCTGTCGCCCTGCCCTAATAATCTTGAAAGATAAGATGCCGCACCGTTACCAAACATCAGACCCAACCCCACGACTACCTGTCCTAACGGGAACACGATGGAAATCGCCCCCATAGGGCTTTCGCCTAGACCTCCCACAAAATAGGCATCCACCAGATTATAAAGGGCATTGATCAGCATGCCTATCATAATCGGAACGCCCAGAGCCATGAGTGCCTGGGGGATTGGCGCACTCCCTAATAATTCCATTTTACTATTCTTTTCGTTCATTTTTGTTACTCCTCTCTTAAAATATAATTTACACTACTATATTTTATAGTATATAGCTGCAAATGAAATCCTACTATAAATTATAGTGGTTGTCAAGAGAATTTTCCTCCTTCTTGACAAAAGCTATAAATTAAAATAGTATAAATTACAGCATAAAGGTTATTAACCGTTTCCCATCTATAAAAGAAAGGCAGGATGCTATGGCTGCGATTGATTTGATTGTATTAGGAATGTTAAAAAAAGAACCTATGGGTGCCTACGATATTCAAAAGCTGGTAGAATACCGCAATATCTCTAAATGGGTAAAGATCAGCACCCCCTCCATCTACAAAAAGGCGATACAATTAGAGGAAAAGGGCTTTATCAAAGGCAGTACCGTTAAAGAGGGAAAAATGCCTGAAAAAGTCATTTACTCCCTTACAGATGCAGGCGAGAAAGAATTTGAAAGGCTTATGTTAGAGATTGCATCCAATCCCATCCATATCTTTTTGGATTTTAATGCCGTGATTGTAAATTTAGACAGTCTGCCTTTTGAAACACGAAAAGAATGTGTGGCAGACATTGAAAAGAATGTAATAAAATTGAAGGCTTATTTGGAAGAAAATCTCCATGAAAAAGAAAATAACCCGGATATTCCCGAAACAGGGATGGCTGTCTTACGCCAGCAGTTTGTTTTGGTGGAAGCGATTGAAAAATGGATTGCTGATTTGAAAAATAGTTTTGAAATAGATTAATGTATATGTCTGTAAAAAAGTATAGGAAAAGAGCCAGCAACCAGCCCTTTTCTCACATTGTCACTTATTCATTCAGTTTTTACCGTTTTTCTCATATACGAACACGGAAACCCTTATATTATCACGAAAACTCCCAGCCCGTTTCCGTGATAATACAGACAGTTTCCGTGTTTATATCATATCTCCCGTTTTTCAACAGCATTTTCCGTCAAACTAATACCCTTTTCCGTTAAAACCAACAATATCCTACACCCTTTTACCTTTCCCTTTTATACTATCACGGAAACTACCGACTTTTGCCTGATAGTATACTTTTGCCTGATAGTACGATTTTTTCCCCTATCGCCATCCTATCAGCGGCATCAAAAAACAAAAAAATAGGGGTCCACCACCCACTGTGATGAACCCCACCAAACCTCAAAATCCCTTGATTTTAAGCCATTCTTCAATACTTTTGCCTGCGAGTACCCAAATTCCTATGGCATTATTTTTTTATAGCCGCCTGGGCGGCTGTTAGATATTGCACAAGGGATACAGCACATTTTTCATATATACTGGTAATACTCATTTGGCGCCAGGCGGGCAAGCTGCCACTGGTAACGTTCGTTATTATAATAATCCATCCAGTCGTCTATCACTGCCTTTACTTCATCAAATGTCTGGCACCCTGAAATATCGATTTCGTCTTTCATATGGCCGAAGAAGCTTTCCTGCGGGGCATTGTCCCAGCAGTTTCCTTTTCTTGACATGGACTGCCGCAGGCTGTTGTCTTTCAGTATATCTATATAGCTGTAGCTTGTATAATGGCATCCCTGGTCGCTGTGCAGCAGTGTTTTGGTTTTCAGCTCCGCTCCATGGCTGCTGATAAGGATATCCACGGTTTCCAGGACAAAATCAACTTCCAAAGAAGGGCTGGTGACATAAGCCAGAACCTGTTTCGTAAATGCATCTAATATAACTGACAGATAGGCAAACGTCCCGTTATATGGAAGATATGTAATGTCCGTCAGCAAAACTGTACGCGGCCCGTATTTTTGGAATTCCCTTTTCAGCAGGTTGTCCGCAACATTGCTTGTCCGCAGTGCTTTCGCCATCCTCCGGTACGGGTTTGCTTTCCGGATTGGGCAGGACAGGCCGTATTTATCCATAAGCCTCCTGATTTTTTTCACATTCATCACCACTGGAGGGTTTCTGTGCAGCAGAGACATATAGATGCTCCGTGCACCTTTTTGGTATCCCCTGTGGCGATATGCCTCCAGGATCAGTTCAAAATCTTCACGGTCTCTGGCTTCCCGCTTTTCCCTTGTTCCAGCCGCTGACAGCCACCGGTAATAGCCTGACCTGGATACCCCGGCAGTTTCGCAGAGTTCGGAGACAGTCAGGATATTCCCGTCACTGGAAAGGATGGAATGGATTGTTTCAAACCTCACAGACGGCTGTTCCAGTATCATTGCTTCTGCCCTCCTGTACTGTCCGTTTTTATAATTTTTTTTATAAAGTCAAGCTCCTGGCGCAGGTACACAATCTCACGCTGCATGGCGGCCATGGCTTCTTCCGGGGCCATGCGGCTGTAGTCTGCATCCTCAGGACGTTTCCTATGTATATGGTATCCTTCATGCAGGCCGCAGGGTGCAGATGCCTCTTTCGGGATGCGCTTTGAGAGGTTTTTGATACGGCTTGTGCCAAGGATATCCACATCATAGCCGGCTTCCAGAAAAATACGCCTGGCTGGAACTCCTTCCTTTTTCTTTTCCAGAAACATCTCTTTGAATTCCAATGTAAAACGGATAGAGCTGTTACTTACAAACGCTGTATATTTATTTTCTCTTAAAACCTTCACTTCCTCATCGGTAAATGCATGTGATCTCATAAAATCTTTCCTTTCCATAGATTTATATTATACACCTATGGAAAGAAAACCGATCCACGGAAATCAG
>JAETQH010000118.1 GCA_021770785.1 Lachnospiraceae bacterium | reverse complement strand
GTATCTCCACGGTAAGCGCCATTTACATACAGTATGTGCGAACCGTCCTCAAATCTTTCCCCGGTTCCTAAAAAGCACCGCTCAATCGGATAGAGCGGCAGCCCTTTTCCCATTACATCATTCTCTGTGATAAAGATTACCCACGTTTCCGGCAGTTTGTCGAAGTCCTCGCCTTTTTTCAAAAGGTTTGCGTCCATCATGCTGCTGTTGTACCTTGCCCTTTTTCTCCCGGCTCCTTTGTCGGAGCGCTGTACTTCCACATTCAATTTTGCCCCTGTGCTGTCCGTAGCCAGGATATCTAACCGCACTGATCGGTTCAGCAGGTTCTCCACAAATACCTGGATGCGGACATCCAGCACCTTTAAATCCGGCTTTTCCAGAACAATCTGCAATACCAGTTCTATGCTTGCCGTATCTCCCTCAAAACACTTTGTGAGGAAGTCATCATCAAGCAGGCGAAAGCCTCTTAGCCTCTGTAGATCTTCCTGATGTTTCTGGTCTATCTGTTCCGTCACTGTCAATCTTCCCACCTGCTTTCCATTCTGTTTTCGTATCTCCATACTACCATAAACCTTCCGATTTTACAAGCACATGGCTGTTTGTGTAGTGTATCCATTACTTTCCGGTTAAACAATTCACATATGATATATCGAAAATTTTTTAATTTTCCTGCAACCGGTTGATATTAACTGTCTGGTAGTATAAAATAATAATTCAGCAACCAATAGATACTGTAGGAGAAAAAACATGGATAATTCAGCCGTTAACCAACCAACTCATGAGCGTATTTCTCAAATAGAGATGGAAAAACGTCTCAAGGAAGCCGGCAAACAAGAACAATTTTATTCTATTGCTTTATTTGATATATTAGGATTCTCTAATTATGTCACCACTCACGGTAATCAAACAATTTTAGAATTATATAACAAATTGCTTGATATAGTTTATACGCCTGATATTAGCAAGGCTGTTCCTATACGAATGAGTGATGACTGGAAAGAGGGACAATATATTGCCAATGCAAATGGACACGTTAATGTTTGTCATTTTTGTGATACATTTATAATTTATGTTCATTACCTTTGCCGCAGAGAGGCATATTGGCTGGCAACTTCCAAATATGAACCTTACCCTTTATTGTTAGGAGAAAAAGATACTCCCTATTGTCCCATTTTTTATCAAGAACATCAAATCTATTTATCGTTCTTACAGACTTGTATGGACTTTTTTTGCCAATCAATTATTGCGGGGATTCCTTTGCGTGGTTGTGTTTCTTCTGGCTTCGCATTGATGGATTCCAACAAATCAATATATTTTGGTACTCCCTTAGTAGAGGCCGCAAGAGGTGAACCTGCACGTAAAGCGATAGGAATTTCTTTTGGTAAAAGTTTTAATAACCATCACCCGGTATATAATGATTACTTTATTCCATTTTTGAATTTCATCAAAACCGATGACCCTAAATCAAAATTTATTAGTCCGATGGTTTTGGATTGGCCAAGGTATTGGAGAATCTCACCAGATTTTAAAGACTTTTCATTTGCTGACTGCATTAAAAAAATGAATACTAATCCTAACTTTTCTGAATATTATGATAATGCAATTAGCTTTTTTGATTTTTCCAACGGACATGAAAACTGGTATGAAGAAATAAATAGGAATGGCATTAGCGATATTATTGATTATTATAAAAAGACAGAGGAATGGTTTAAATCTGTTACATAACTTTGCACATTATGAAATGAGCCGGAAATCAATAGAATATTTCCGGCTCATAAATTATAATCTCTTTACATCTGCTGTATCTCATTTTTCAGCATACGCTTGATTTTGTCGCTCATGGTTTCCCTGCTGGTCTTGCTGAAATGAACCTTCACAATGTAGGTAGTCCGGCCAATCTTCTTCACCAGTGCGGGAGCATCCTTAGCCGGTGTCGTGGTGGTAATGTCCTCTGTGATTTTCTCGCTGCCCATAAATCCTCCTTTTCATGCAATCAGTTTATGCTATCCCTTCCTCACAATCTCCTTCGCCGCCGCTTTGGTCGCCCTGGCTCTTATTATTCGTTAGATTATCTTCATTAAAAGTAGAACTTCTTCTTCAATTTAATTTCTCACAAAGGGAAAAGTTTCTGATGGGGAATCCGTCAGATTGTTTTCCTGGCAGGGTATGTTATCATTCTTTTGTAACATAAGAAAAAAGCAGGAATCCCCCTCTCCAAAGCCGGATCCCTGCTTCACACTATAATGCGGCTGACAGCCGCATGACATTTATTATGATAACCTTATCCGGACTCAATTGCAACCCCAATACTGAAAATATTCAAGATAAATATGATGACTTCATCCACAGCCTGCAGCTCCACCAGCTCACATGCTCCTGTGGACACTCGGCCTGCCTTTTCATACACGCTTATTATACCCGCTCCCTCAAAGTCCTTGACAGTTCTGTCGGCTTACGTATCTGCCGTGTCCGCTGCAGTGCCTGTGGTAAAACGCATGCCCTCATGCCAGCTTTCATCGTTCCTTATTCCCAGACAGCACTGCCTGACCAGGTTGAAATAGTTCAAAAGTTCGAAGATGGGGAACATGATTTCTCTGCCCTCATGCAGCGCCGCCCTTCCATCGACGAAAATAACATTAAAACAGTTATCCGCAATTACCAGCGGCACTGGAGGCAGCGTCTGCTTTCCTTCTCAATTCCCCTGGCTCCCATTAAAGACCTCATTACCGGCTGTTTCCTGCACCATAAATACCAGTTTATGCAGATTAAAAAAACGGTAAATGTCCTTTTTGTACAAACCACATAACCATACACGACAGCCGTATTTTTACCTCTTATAATGGCCTCATAAACCAAATAAGGAGGTAAAATTTATGACACAGGAAGAAAAACACAGTATTGCGCTAAAGCGTTACGCTGCAATCACCCCCCTGGTCAGCGGTACTCCCGACGCGTACCAGAGCAAAAGCAGCTTCTTCAAAGAGGCGGCTTTAAAACCATACCCTGCGGAGGATGGTTCTATGAGACACTATTCCCCGGCTGCCATCAAGCACTGGTATCAAAACTACTTAAAAAGCGGTTTTGACGGGCTCATGCCCAAGGAATGCCCGCTGGGCAGGGGACGACATGGGTAAGAGCCGCGTCCTTGATGAAGCCTGCCAGGAATACATCCGCCACATGAAGGCACAGTATCCCAGGATTCCGGCCGCGGCCCTCTACCGTCAGATGCTTTCAGAGGGGATCATAACCAAAAACACGGTCTCTGAGTCGAGCGTCAGCCGTTTTGTCAGACACATCATGGAGGAAAAGAAGCAGACAACAAACAGGGACATGCGCCGTTATGAGCGCCCGCACATTAATGAAGTCTGGTGCGGTGATTCCAGCGTCGGACCGCGGCTTTTATCAGAAGGTTCTAAAAAGAAGGTTTTCATCATTGCCCTCATTGATGACGCCAGCCGTTTTATCACGGGAGCAGACGTATTTTTCAATGACACCTTTGTAAACCTCATGTCCGTGATGAAATCCGCCGTCTCAAAATATGGCCGGCCTAAAGTATGGAATTTTGATAACGGGAGCGCTTATAAGAATAAGCAGATGGAGCTGCTCGCGGCAAGGATTGGTTCCGCCATCAACTACTGCCAGCCCTATACCCCGACTGCCAAGGCTTATGTAAAGACTTTCGTTATGTAAAGAAATGGCGGCTCAACCCAGTAAATACAATGAATTGAGCCAGGATTTCTTTACATAAAAAAATTCGTATGAGACCATATATCTGCACCATTAAGAAAGGAAGGTGATGATATATGGTGAAGAACTTCGAGGCATTGGTTTCTCTCTGTGATGAAGAACTCCGTCACAGAGAATATTTGGGATCCTACTATGCACGCCTTATATCCTGCTGGGAAAAGATACAGACATGGCTGGCAGAACAAAATCTAACAGAGTTCAGTGAGGAGGTGGGAAACAAGTATCTTGAGGAGATATACGGAACGCATTTGCTTCCCTTAAAGTCGTCCGTTGAGATTCGGGAGGTTTTTCGTGCAGTCAGGATGCTCATTTCATACCAGAAATACGGCGAGTTTGAATTCCGAAGTCCAAGCGTAGAATACACATTTGATGGAACGATAGGAAAGCTAGCTTTCAACTATCTGGAGTTTTGCCGCATGGAACTTGGTAACGCTAAGAAAACACTCGATAATAAGCGCCTGTATTTGTATGATTTCAGTAAATACATGGACGATGCCACAATGACATTTACAGATTTATCCATTGAGATAATCGAAGAATTCTTCAAGTACAAGAATTACTCCCTGGCATCAAGACATAACGGATCGCAGATAATCCGTCACTTCCTTCAGCATGTCTATGATGAGAAGGAGTCAGAGAAGGATTGTTCCGTATTTGTTCTAAAGGATAATTATCGGAAAGATCGCAATCTTCCGACAACATACGAAGAACAGGAAATCCGTGACATGATAGGTTCTGTTGAGCGTGCATCCGCTATTGGAAAACGGGATTACCTTGTTCTACTGCTTGCAACTGAATACGGTTGGCGTGCAAAGGACATAACAAGGTTCAGATTCAGTCAAATAGACTGGGATAAAAATGTTATTCGCTTTGACCAGCACAAGACGGACGTTCCGGTGGAGTTTCCACTGCTTTCGTCCATTGGCAATGCGATCATTGATTACCTTAAGCACGGCAGACCCAAGACAGATGCATGTGAGGTTATTGTATCGCATCTTAGTTCTAACCGTGGTGCATCCCTTTCACCGCCAACGATACACTCTATTGTAACGAAGTATTTGAGAAGGGCTGGAGTTAAAGGCTGGAGCAAAAAGAAACATGGGCCGCATGCAATGCGTCATAGTCTTGCGACAAACCTCTTAAAGAAGAATGTCGCACTGCCAATCATAAGTACCGTAATGGGACATCAACGCACGGAAACGACAAACGTGTATATTTCCGTAGATTATGACAAACTGAAAGCGTGTGCACTGCCTATGCCGCCGCTTCGTTCATCATTGTACAGCGGGGAGGTGTCATATGGCAGGATATGAATTCACTTCCGTGTTTGCAGATGAAATAAAAAACTACATCTCCGACAGAACCGCCGCGGGATATAACGGAAACAACAGCCGGACATATTTGATTCAATTTGACAGGTTCTGCAATGAACACGGCATTACGGAACCGGTATTCACTGTAAACGCCGCATCTGCATGGCTTGGGCAGCGTAATACAGAATCCCATACGACGCATTATTCACGGGTCAATGTCAGCAAGCATTTCCTCACATACCTTAGCATAAAAGGCTATGATGTTTACGTGGTCCGTGACATAAGGTACAAGGGCACTGATTTCCAGCCGCACATCTATACTGATGATGAGGTTCAAAAGTACTTTGCCGCCGTCGATGCTCATTACAGCGTCAGCAATCGGAAAGATGCCCTCCAGTATCCGGTACTGTTCCGAATCATTTATTGTTGTGGGACAAGAATAAATGAAACACTTGGAATAAAGAAAAGGGACGTTGACCTTGAAAAAGGAATCCTCAAACTTAACGAGTCCAAGAATGACAAGCAGCGCTATGTTGTCTGCGGCGAAGATCTGCGGAAACTCTTAAGCATCTATGCAAACCGCTGCTTTTACCTGCTAAATGACGATGACTACATATTTACAAATGCCAACGGCGGGCGGCTTGATAAAAAAACAGTGTACGAGAATCATCGGGATTTCCTCCGCAAAGCAGGAATTCCATATGTGGGCGAGGGGGCGGGACCAAGGATTCATGACTGGCGTCATCATATGGCCGTATATTCCTTCAAACAGATGACAGATTCGGGACTGGATATGTATGTGGCGCTGCCGATACTATCAGCCTACCTGGGGCACAAGACGATATTTGCCACAGAAAAATATGTCCGTCTGACACTCCAACTGTTCCCCTATATCGAAGAAAAGTTTAGGGAGACGGCCGAGCGCATCTTCGGAGGTGACTGCAATGAAGAATACTGATTTTGCAATTCACCTCAGCAGGTATTTTACCCAATACCTGCCGAATGAGCGTGGGAGCTCGCCCCAAACAATTGATTCCTATCGTTATGCGTTTATTCTTTTCCTTGAGTACATGGATTCTGTTGGGATCCCTCCGGAAAAGATGACAGTTTCTGATTTCACGCGTGACAGTGTACGCGGATTCCTTGGCTGGCTTGAGGAAACAAGGGGTAATTCATCTGCAACAAGGAACTACAGGCTTGCTGCAATGAAGGGCTTTGTGCATTACCTAAAATATGAATTCCCCGACTATCTGGAAGAATACCAGAGAATCCTGTCGATACCTTTAAAGAAAACGGAGCAGCCCGGGATATCTTACATGAAGACGGACGGTATAAAGCTTCTGGTAGATCAGGTGGACTTGGGCAGCAAAAACGGGCTTCGTGATTACGTGATTCTGCTTCTATTGTATACGACCGGAATCAGAGTATCGGAATTAATCCACATACGCGTAAAGGACCTGTCACTTACTGAGCCGTACACGATGATAATCCATGGCAAGGGAAACAAAGGCCGGTATGTGCCACTCCTGAAGGTTGCAATACCGCATATACAGAAATATTTATCAGTGATGAAATATGATTGTGATGCATGCTGCAGCGAGATTCTTTTCAAGAACCACATGGGGAAGCCTTTCACGCGGCAGGGGATCAACTATCTATTAAAGAAGTACGGCTGCAAAGCAAGGGAAAACGGTACTGCTTATGTACCGGAGGACATAAGCCCACATAAAATGCGCCACACAGCGGCCATGGAGCTGCTTACGGCTGGCGTAGATCTTGTTTACATCAGGGATCTTCTCGGGCATTCCAGCGTCACCACTACGGAGGTCTACGCAAGAGCCGATGCACAGCTAAAACGGAAGTCTATAGAAGCTGCAAGCAAAGAAATCGTCCCTGAAGAAGAGGCATCATGGGATCTTGATATGAATTTGCGCGATTGGCTGAAAGGCTTCAATAAGGCTTAAATATTATGTAAAGAAATCCCGGCTCGATTCATTGTATTTACTGGGTTGAGCCGCCATTTCTTTACATAACGAAAGTCTTTACATAAGCCTTGTTATGTTAATCTTTACATAACAAGGCAAAAATTGAACGGTGGTTCCGCACCCTTAAGGACCAGTGGATGTCCACCCTTGATATGGAACAGTTCCATTCGCTTGGACAGCTCCGCGCCTCGCTGGACGCGTTTGTGGACGCTTACAATCATACGCCGCATGCCTCCCTTGGCGGGAAGTCCCCGTCAGACCGCTTTTTTATGGAGCCTGAACAGATACGACGCCTGGATACGGATGCCCTCGGGAAGGCTTTCCTGCTGGAAATCGACAGGACTGTTTCAGCAGACAGTGTGATCACCATCGACCATACCGAGTACCAGGTGGACTGCCGTTTTGCAAAACAGCGCATTAAACTGCGCTATTCCCCTGACCTCTCTGATATTTTTATCGTGGAGGCAGACGGCACACTTACACCGGTAAGACTCCTTGACAAACACGCAAACTCCACCGCAAAAAGGGAGAAAACTTATCTTAGCAGGAGGGATTCCTGATGGACTACATTGCACGCTACGGCCTGGAATTTAATCCATTCCTTAAAAATTCCAGGGATATTTATATAGAAACAGAAGAAACAAAGGAAGTCCGGTTCCGTCTTGATTACCTTTCCAGGACTAAGGGGTTTGGACTTCTTGTGGGTGCTCCCGGGCTGGGGAAGACTACAGCGCTGCGCTCCTTTGCCGCTTCCCTCAGTCCCGCAAATTTCAAGGTGATCTATACAGGACTGTCCACGCTGACACTCCAGGACTTTTACCGCCACCTGGCTTCCTGCCTTGGCGCACAGCCATGCTACCACAAGACAGACAACTTCCGACTCATCCAGTCCGCCATCAACCGCCTGGCTGTCGAAAAACGCAT
>JAETQH010000117.1 GCA_021770785.1 Lachnospiraceae bacterium | reverse complement strand
AATGCAAATTATTCCATGTATTACGGCGCAATAACCCTGATTGATGATAATACAAAGGAGTTCCGCACGGTAGAGGGAAAATATGTGCCTGATACATGGGTAAAGAGAAAGCCCGCCAGAAGGTTCTTGCAGTTGTCTTCTGCCCCGCTGTCCGTGCCGCATGACGTAGACAGTTGGTTTGTGGCGAAGGTAATATAATGGACTTCAAAGCGCAGATAATAAAAGACTTGAAAACATTCCATAACCCCGGAGAGTTTGCGGAAATGATGTGCATATGGTACGACGGGCAGCAGTACGAAGTACCAGCCGTTCTTGACCACCTGACAGGGACAGACAGGCAGAAGCCGGGCGGCGATAATGCAGAGGGGATATATAGAGCGGAAGCAATGCTTTATATATCCCATGTAGATATGGGCATTGTGCCGAAAAAAGGGCGTGAAATCGAAATAGAGGAAGCCGGAGCGGTAAGCCTTTACACGATTGAAAAAAGCAGCTATGAAGCCGGGGAAATCGTGCTTGAACTGGGGGCGTATACAGAATGATTGAAGTATCAGCGGAAGCGATAGGACGGGTGGAGCGTATTCTGGCAGGAGTTCCGAAAGGTGCGGAACGTGCGCTGTCAAACGCAATAAACCGGGGATTGTCACGGGTAAAGACCGGGGCAAAAAAACGGGTGAAAGAAGTGTATACCGTGCAGAGCAGCGCATTTACAGCGGCGGCAAATACGCAGGTAAGCAAAGCAAGCACAAGCAATTTAGCTGGCGTTGTGACTTTTGCAGGCTGCAAGATACCACTATATAAATTTCAGGTAACACCAAAAGCCCCCGGAGTAGGAAGACGGGTAAAAGCAGCAGTCAAGAAAGGCGGCGGGACACAGTTTGAAGAAGCGTTCATTGCAAATTTGAAATATGGAACGGGAGTTTTTGAACGTGAAACATCAAAGCGTTTTCCCGTTCAAGAGCTTATGGGACTTTCAACGGCGCAGATGGTAGAAAATGAAAACATAATGCAGACGCTGGAGGAAGAAGCGCAGACGGTAGTAAACGAACGGCTGGAACATGAGATTGAACGCATTTTGAACGGTTACGGAGGTTAAAGGAATGACTGCTATAAATTTGTTAGAGTGCCTGGAAGAGTTTGTGAAAGAGAAAACCGCAGACATTAAACTGCAAGTGAAGGTAAGGAACCTAAACCCGCAGGAAGTGAAGGAACGGGCGGCAGACGTTTACAAAATGCGTCTTCCAAAAAAAGAAGACCAGACAGAGAAAGTCCCGTATATCCTTCTTCAATTCCTGACCGGGAAGGACGACAAGGAGAACGGGGAGCCGCAGGAAAGCGACTGCAAAATACGGATAGTGGTTGCAACGTATTCAGAGGACGGCGGAGAAGGTTCTTTTGATGTGCTGAACGTGCTTTTGCGTATCAGAAGCGAACTGGAAAAAGCCGGGGTTGTCGGTGAACGGTTCGTGCTGCAATATCCGCTTGAATACATTGTGTACCCGGACAGCACACAGCCCTATTATTTGGGTGAAATGATAACTAACTGGTCAATACCGACAATAGAAAGGGAGGTAACGGACATATGGCAGTAAAGAAGAACGCCACAGAAGCCGCAGAAATGGAAGGAAAGGAAAAGACGGTAAATAATACCATGAAGGACGGAAAAACCGATTCTGGGGCAAATAACGAAGCCACAGAGGGGGAAAAGAAGGAGAGGGAAACGGTGACGCTTGCATATATAGGACCGTCGCTGCCTGCCGGACTTCTGAAAACAAATAAAATCTTGATAGGAACAAGGGAGGAAATAAACAAAGAGCTTGCGGCAGTTCTGGAAAAGTACCCGCTTGTGGGGAAAATGCTTGTCCCGGTTGAGAAGCTGGCAGAGAAAAAAGGAAAGGCAGCAACGGCAGGAAACATTCTGAACAAATATTATACGGACATTGTTTCTGCCATTGCTGCAAGCGAGAGGAAGGAGGAGTAAAAGATGGCTGATATTACACATGGAATTGACACGAAAAAGCAGCAAACGAGCGTTGCAAGTCCAACAGTCGTGGCAACGGGGATTCCGTTTGTGGTAGGAGCTGCCCCGGCGCACATGGTAGGCGGGAAGGTGAATGATGTTATCATGGCGAATGACTATGAAGAAGCCGTGAAAGCATTGGGATATTCCGACAACTGGGAGGGGTACGGGATTTCAGAAGCGGTATACACACAGTTTGTTTTATATCAGCAGTCCCCGGCGTTTTTCGTGAATATTCTGGACCCGTCAAAGCACAAAAAGGAAGTGAGCGGGAAGAAATACGAAGTTGCGGAAAACCAGATTGCGCTTCCGCTTGAAACGATTGCGGAAAGCGTAGAGATTGAAGGGAAGGAAAAAGGCGCAGATTTTGAAGTGTTCTACAATGATACAGCCTGCATTGTTGAGTTTGTGGAGGACACGACAGGAGAAATGACGGTATCATGTACAGAGGTTGACCCGTCCAAGGTGACAAAAGCTGATATTATCGGCGGTTACAGCATAGCGACACACAAGACGACAGGGCTTGAACTGATTGACGATTGCTTCCCGAAATACAGGATTGTTCCTGACCTGATTTTGTGTCCGAATTGGTCACATGACCCGGAGGTGGCAGCGGTGATGTCAGCAAAAGGCGAAAATATCAACGGGCTTTTTCCAGCGGACGCACTTCTGGACGTAGACACAAGAGAGGGAAGCGGGGCGACGCATTACACAGAAGTTCCGGCATGGAAACAGTCAAAAAACTTCATGAAGCCGAATGAAATGGTATGCTTCCCGAAGCTGAAACTGGGTGACAGGGTTTTCAATTTTTCGACGCAGCAGGCGGGGTTGATGGCACGGACGGACAACGACGCTTCACTGGGCGACGGGACCCCATGCGAAAGTGCTTCAAACAAGAGCTTGCAGGCTGACAGCATGGTACTGGCAAACGGTGAAGAAGTTGTGCTTGATGTGCAGAAAGCAAACTATCTGAATGACAACGGTATTATTACGGGGCTGAACTTTATTAACGGTTTTGTGAGTTGGGGAGATTATACGGCGTGTTTCCCGGCGAGTACAGACCCGGTTGACTATTTCTATTGCATTTCCCGTATGTTTAAATGGGTTGCAAAGACGGTGACGCTTTCTTACTGGTCACACGTTGACCGCAAATTGACACGTCGGCTTATAGACGCAATTTTGCAGGGTATCAACGACTGGCTGGCGGCACTGACAGCAGACGAAAAGATTGTGGGTGGGCGTGTAGAGCTGCGGGAAGAGGAAAACAGTCTGACAGCGTTAATGTCAGGCAAGGCAAAATTCCATATATACATTACGCCGCCTTCACCTTTGCGGCTTATGGAATATGTGCTTGAATATGATATTTCCTATCTGTCAAGCCTGCTGGCAGTGTAAGGAAGGAGGGCTAAAAAATGCCGAAGATTGATGAACTTGTTATAAATTTTAGAGTATATGAGGACGCAAACGAGTATCTGGGAATGTCAGAAGCGACGCTGCCGGAAGTGTCAAACCTTGCGGAAGAGATTACAGGGGCGGGGATTGCCGGGAATGTTGAAGCGGTAGTGTTGGGACATATCGAAGCAATGACACTGACGCTGAATTTCCGAACAGTCACGAAAGCGGCAATTCGGCTGGCAGAACCGAGAATACATAACATTGACCTGCGGGCGGCGCAGCAGGTAAGGAACACACAGACGGGTAAAATTGAAACAGTTGCAGCAAAACACATTATGAAGGTTGTGCCGAAAAAGTTTGCGCCCGGAAAACTTGCGGCAGCTTCCGCAGCGGACGCAAGCGGAGAATATGCCGTTTCATACTATGCACTGTATCTGGACGGGAAGAAGGTAGTTGAAATTGACCCGCTGAACTTTATTTATTATATCAACGGGACAGATTATCTTGCAGACGTAAGAAAGGCACTGGGAAAATAAAAACAGGGAAAGGCAGAGAGCCAGCGGAAGGGTCCGCTGGTTTTTATCTGCCTATTTTTAGGAGGTAAAAGATGGAAGATAACAAAATCGTACAGGGGCAGCAGGAAGACTTTGCAGAGGAAATGCAGGAAGCGCAGAAAACCGGGATTGTCAGCATGGAAGACAAGAAGAAGGAGAAAAAAACCAGCCTGAACTACACGCACACTTTCAAAACCCCGGTTGAAATCAACGGGCAGAAACAGAAAGCGTTGACTTTCTACTTTGAGAAACTGACCGGGGAAGACGTAGAAGCGATTGAAGAGGAATTGCAGGACCAGAATAAATACGTTCTGACCCCGGAAGTGTCGTCTGTATTCCAGACTATGCTTGCCGCCCGTGCAGCAGGCGTGGGGGCTGATGAAATCAGGCGGCTTCCGCTTGGGGAGTACATGAAAATCAAGAATCAGGCAAGAAGTTTTTTAATAGAATCGGGCTATTAAAAGTAAGCAGCCCCGGAAATTTTATCAGAAAACAGGCTTACAGACTGGCAAGGGCTTCTAATACGCCTATACCGTTCTTTATGCAGCTTACACTTTCCGCACTTTTCCGCTGGATAAAAAGCGTGAATGAAGTAGAAAGGGAAGACGCACGGGAGCGGGAACGCCTAGCACATAACAAGTGATAGGAGGTGGAAGCGATTGGCAGGGTCACAAAAGGAATTTGAGCTTCTTTTTAAGCTGAAAGCGTCACTGGGCGGGAATTTCAACAGCACTTTCAAAGGTGCGATTGAAACGCAACGGCAGCTACAAAACAGCATTAAAAGCGTAAATTCCATGCAGTCAAAGGTTGACGGCTACACAAGGACTTCAAACGCAATAGAGCAGCAGAGAGGGAAGCTGGAACGCCTGCAAGCGGAACATGAAAAAGTTTCGCAGAAGATACAGGCACACCAGACAAACGCTGAACGGCTGCGGGCGAAAATCGAAGAAACAGGCGACGCAACGGGAGAGCTGACAGCGCAGCTTGTGAGAGAAGAAAACGAAGTCGCAAAGAATACCGAACGCCTTAAAAGCAATGAAAACCAGATACGACAGACCACTGCCAGCATACACTCACAGGAAGAACAGCTTGAACGGATGGCGCAGGAGCTACGGGACGCAGGGATTGACACAGACAATCTGGAAGAATCAAACGCCAGATTACAACGGTCATACGAACGGCTGCGGGGTTCACAAGAAAACCTAAACCGTATCAATTCCGAACAGGCAAAAATAAAAGAGAATATAGCAGCCACGAAGACACAGCTTCTGGGGACAATAGGAGCGATTGGGGCGGTAACGGCGGCAATATACGCAGGACCCGTACAAGCGGCGCAGGAGTACGAAACGGCAATAGCGAAAGTTTCGACGATTGCAGACGCAAACGCTGTCCCGATTGAAGAAATGTCAAGCGAAATAATGAAGCTGTCAAATACAACGGGCATAGCCGCCAGTCAGATTGCAGATGATGTGTACAACGCCATTTCTGCCGGGCAGCAGACAGGGGACGCAGTAAACTTTGTTTCGTACTCAACAAAGCTGGCTAAAGCAGGTTTTGCAGAAAGCGCACAGACGCTGGACGTTCTGACAACGATATTAAACGCTTACGGTATGGAAGCGGAAGAAGTATCAAAAGTTTCAGATATGCTTGTGCAGACGCAGAACAAAGGTAAAGTGAGCGTGGGCGAGCTGTCAAGCGTCATGGGTAAAATCATACCGACAGCGAACGCAAACAATGTGGCACTTGAACAGTTGTGCGCCGGATACGCAATCATGACAAGCAAAGGTATTGCCGCAGCGGAAACGACAACATACATGAACAGTATGTTGAATGAGCTTTCAAAGTCCGGCACGACAGCGGAAAAAACGCTGCGGGCGACGACGGGGAAGAGCTTTAAAGAGCTGATGACCGAGGGCAAGAGTCTGGGCGAAGTCATACAGATTTTGCAGCAGGAAGCAGAGAAGAACGGGAAAAGTCTGAATGATATGTTCGGTTCTGCGGAAGCCGGGAAAGCTGCCGTGTCGCTTCTGTCCGGGGGCGTTGAAGGGTTCAACGAACAGGTGGCAGGAATGGTGGACAGCGTAGGGGCGACGGAAGAAGCCTTTGCGAAAATGGACCAGACGACGGAAGCAAAAATGCAGAAAGCAAAGAACAGTATCGCAAATTTAGGTATTGTTCTGGGTCAAAACCTTCTGCCGATTGTCGGGAACCTTGCAGACAAGGTGGCTGCGGTTGTTGTAAAAGTTTCAGAGTTTGCACAGGCGAACCCGAAGCTGGTGCAAACAGCCCTGAAAGTAGCGGCGGCACTTGCGGGAATGAAGGTTGCCGGGCTGACTGCAAAATTAGGGTTCCTGCATATATCAAGCGGGATAAAGGACGCACAGAAGATTCTGGAGCTTTTCAAAATAAAGGCAATCGGACTTTCCGGCATAGGTTCAAAGGTTGTCGGCTTCATCACAAAACCTTTTAGCGGTATCGGCGGCATACTTGGAAAGGCACTGTCAGGAATAGGCGGCATTGTCGCACGTTCCCCGCTTGGGTCAATCGGAAGGGTGGTTGCTTCCAGTTTTGGGAAAATCGGGTCATTTATTGCCCCGGTAGGAAACATTATAAAAAAGGCGTTAGGACCATTGGGAAAAATCGGTTCAACGCTTCTGGGTCCGTTAGGGGGGATTGCAGGAAAATTTTTGCCCGTAGTAGGTGTGATAACTGCGGTAATTACAGCAGTACAGCTATTGCGGAAACACTTTGATAAAGTCCGGGAAGCCGTAGGGAAGATTTTTGGAGAAAAAGGACTTGAAATATTCGATAAGATTGTTGCAGTAGTGACAAGCGTGGGCGAAACAATCAAGGGCGTTTTTTCTGACGGGAATCTGGGCGCGGCAAGGGACAAGATACAAGAGATTTTCGGGGAAAAGGGCGTTGCGGTATTTGATACCTTTGCAGGCGTTTTTCAAAAAGTCGTAGCGGCAGCAGGGCAGTTTGTGGGGTTCGTGACCACGCATATAGTCCCGGTTGTTGAACAGGTATTGAATGTACTGATAACAACGGTTATTCCGGGAATTATCAGCGGAGTACAGGCGGCAGCCCCGGTTGTTATGGAGGTATTCCAGGCAATAGCGGACTTCATAGGCGGCATTATCCCGATTATCGGAGATTTTATTGCAGGCATTATGCCTGTAATCAGCGAAGTTATAACATTTATTCAAACGTATGTTTTGCCGATTGTGGGCGAAGTTTTCAACTTCATTGTTCAGCAGGTTTTACCGTTCATTGTGCAGGGCATACAGCAGCTTGGGTCAATCATTACAACGGTTCTACAAGCCGTTTTACCCGTAGTCCAGACTGTTTTCACAACAATTTGGAATATCATACAGCCGATTTTGCAGCAGGTTCTAACGACGGTTCAAGCCGTGCTGCCTGCGGTGCTGTCAATTTTTCAAAATGTGTTCAACACGATAGGCGGCATTATAAGCGCAGTACAGCAGGTATTGTCCGGGATAATTCAATTTATAACGGGCGTTTTTTCCGGGAACTGGTCGCAGGCATGGGAAGGAATAAAATCTATTTTCAGCGGCATATGGGACGGCATTTTATCTATATGCAAAGGCGTAATAAACGGCATTACAGGGGCGGTGAATGTAGTTATCCGAGGGCTGAACAGCCTGAAAGTACCAGACTGGGTTCCGGGCATAGGCGGGAAGGGAATAAACATTCCCGAAATACCGCAGCTTGCAAAGGGTTCAAAAAGTACGCCTGATACATTCATAGCGGGCGAAGCGGGACCGGAGCTAATAACAAATGCGCCGGGAAGAACAGTATACACGGCGAAACAGACAAAAGACATATTCAGCGCACAGAACGCAGCCGCACAGGTGGCGCAGGCAGCAGGAGCCGGGCAGACGGCTTCACAGGTATTCTACAATACAACGAACAATGCGCCGGAAGTAAAGCCACCAGAAGTAGTGAGCGGCGCAGGAGCGGGCGGCGGGAACAATATCACAATCACAAACAGCCCGA
>JAETQH010000116.1 GCA_021770785.1 Lachnospiraceae bacterium | reverse complement strand
AATGCAAATTATTCCATGTATTACGGCGCAATAACCCTGATTGATGATAATACAAAGGAGTTCCGCACGGTAGAGGGAAAATATGTGCCTGATACATGGGTAAAGAGAAAGCCCGCAAGAAGATTCTTGCAGTTGTCTTCTGCCCCGCTGTCCGTGCCGCATGACGTAGACAGTTGGTTTGTGGCGAAGGTAATATAATGGACTTTAAGGCGCAGATAATAAAAGACCTGAAAGTATTTCATAACCCCGGAGAGTTTGCGGAAATGATGTGCATATGGTACGACGGGCAGCAGTACGAAATACCAGCCGTTCTTGACCACCTGACAGGGACAGACAGGCAGAAGCCGGGCGGCGACAATGCGGAGGGGATATATAGAGCGGAAGCAATGCTTTATATATCCCACGCAGATATAGGCATTGTACCGAAAAAGGGGCGTGAAATAGAAATAGAGGAAGCCGGGGCGGTAAATTCCTACACGATTGAGAAAAGCAGCTATGAAGCCGGGGAAATCGTGCTTGAACTGGGGGCGTATACAGAATGATTGAAGTATCAGCGGAAGCGATAGAGCGGGTGGAACGTATTCTGGCAGGCGTTCCAAAAGGTGCGGAACGTGCGCTGTCAAACGCAATAAACCGGGGATTGTCACGGGTGAAGACCGGGGCGAAAAAACGGGTGAAAGAAGTGTATACCGTGCAAAGCAGCGCATTTACAGCGGCGGCAAATGTGCAGGTAAGCAAGGCAAGTACAGGCAATCTTGCGGGCGTTGTGACGTTCGCAGGCTGCAAGATACCGCTATACAAATTTCAGGTAACGCCGAAAGCCCCCGGAGTAGGAAGGAAGGTAAAGGCGGCAGTAAAAAAAGGCGGCGGCACACAGTTTGAAGAAGCGTTCATTGCAAACATGAGAAGCGGGACGGGGGTTTTTGAGCGTGAAACGTCGCAAAGGTTCCCTGTAGATGAACTGATGGGGCTTTCAGCGGCGCAGATGGTAGGGAATGAAAAGATTGTTCAGGAACTACAGGAGGAAGCGCAGGAAACCATAAACGAGCGTCTGGAACATGAGATTGAACGCATTTTGAACGGCTACGGAGGTTAAAGGAATGACCGCTATAAATTTATTAGAGTGCCTGGAAGAGTTTGTGAAAGAGAAAACGGCAGATATTAAGCTGCAAGTGAAGGTAAGGAACCGAAACCCGCAGGAAGTGAAAGAGAGGGCGGCAGACGTTTATAAAATGCGTCTTCCGAAAAAAGAGGACCAGACAGAGAAAGTCCCATATATCCTTCTGCAATTCCTGACCGGGAAGGACGACAAGGAGAACGGGGAGCCGCAGGAAAGCGATTGCAAAATACGGATAGTAGTTGCGACGTATTCAGAAGACGGCGGCGAAGGTTCCTTTGATGTGCTGAACGTGCTTTTGCGTATCAGGAGCGAACTGGAAAAAGCCGGGGTTGTCGGTGAAAGGTTCGTGCTGCAATACCCGCTTGAATATATCGTATACCCGGACAGCACACAGCCCTATTATTTGGGTGAAATGATAACTAACTGGTCAATACCGACAATGGAAAGGGAGGTAACGGACATATGGCAGTAAAGAAGAACGCCACAGAAGCCGCAGGAACGGCAGAAAAGGAAAAGACGGTAAATATTACCACCAAAGACGGAAAAGCCGTTTCTGGGGCAGACAGCGCAGCCACAGAGGGCAAAGAAAAGGAAGGGGAAGCGGTGACGCTTGCATATATCGGACCGCAACTGCCCGGTGGACTTCTGAAAACAAATAAAATCATGATAGGGACAAGGGAAGAAATCATGAAGGAGCTTGCGGGGGTTCTGGAGAAATACCCGCTTGTGGAAAAAATGCTTGTCCCGGTAGAGAAGATGGCAGAGAAAAAGGACAAGGCGGCAACGGCAGGAAACATTCTGAACAAATATTACACGGACATTGTTTCTTCTATTGCCGCAGGAGAGAGAAAGGAGGAATAAAAGATGGCTGATATTACACATGGGATTGATACAAAGAAGCAGCAGACAAGCGTTGCAAGCCCGACAGTCGTGGCAACGGGGATTCCGTTTGTAGTAGGAGCTTCCCCGGCGCACATGGTAGGCGGGAAGGTAAACAGCGTAATAATGGCGAATAACTATGAAGAAGCCGTGAAAGCGTTGGGATATTCCGACAACTGGGAAGGTTACGGGCTTTCAGAAGCAGTCTACACGCAGTTTGTATTATATCAGCAGTCCCCGGCGTTTTTCGTGAACGTTTTGGACCCGTCAAAGCACAAAAAGGAAGTGACCGGGAAGAAATACGAGATTGCGGAAAACCAGATTGTGCTTCCGCTTGAAACGATTGCGGAAAGCGTAACGATTGAGGGGAAGACAAAAGGAACAGATTTTGAAGTGTTCTACAATGACACAGCCTGCATTGTAGAATTTACAGAGGACACGACAGGGGAAATGACGGTATCATGTACGGAGGTTGACCCGTCGAAGGTGACAAAAGCTGATATTATCGGCGGTTACAGCGTAGCGACGCACAAGACGACGGGGCTTGAACTGATTGACGATTGTTTCCCGAAATACAGGATTGTCCCTGACCTTATTTTGTGTCCGAATTGGTCACATGACCCGGAGGTGGCGGCGGTGATGTCAGCGAAGGGGGAGAACATAAACGGGATTTTCTCAGCGGACGCACTTCTTGACGTAGACACAAGAGAGGGGAGCGGGGCGACGTATTACACAGAAGTTCCGGCGTGGAAGCAGTCAAAAAATTTCATGAAGCCGAATGAATTAGTATGCTTCCCGAAGTTGAAACTGGGTGACAGGGTTTTCAATTTTTCAACGCAGCAGGCAGGACTTATGGCACGAACGGACAACGACGGTTCACTGGGCGACGGGACCCCCTGCGAAAGTGCTTCAAATAAGAGTTTGCAGGCTGACAGCATGGTGCTTGCAAACGGTGAAGAAGTTGTGCTTGACGTGCAGAAAGCAAACTATCTGAACGACAACGGGATTATAACGGGATTGAATTTCATAAATGGTTTTGTGAGTTGGGGCGACTATACGGCGTGTTTCCCGGCGAATACAGACCCGGTTGACTATTTCTATTGTATTTCCCGTATGTTCAAGTGGGTTGCAAAAACGGTGACGCTTTCTTACTGGTCACACGTTGACCGCAAATTGACAAGACGGTTGATAGACGCAATTTTACAGGGTATCAACGACTGGCTGGCGGCAATGGTGGCAGATGAAAAGATTGTGGGCGGGCGTGTAGAGCTGCGGGAAGATGAAAACAGCCTGACAGCGTTAATGTCAGGCAAGGCAAAATTCCATATCTACATTACGCCGCCTTCACCTTTGCGGCTTATGGAATATGTGCTTGAATATGATATTTCCTATCTGTCAAGCCTGCTGGCGGCATAAGGAAGGAGGGCTAAACAATGCCAAAGATTGATGAACTTATTATAAATTTCAGTGTATACGAAGACGCAAACGAGTATCTGGGAATGTCAGAAGCGACGCTGCCGGAAGTGTCGAACCTTGCGGAAGAGATACAGGGGGCGGGGATTGCCGGAAATGTTGAAGCGGTAGTATTGGGACATATCGAAGCAATGACGCTGACGCTGAATTTCCGTACAGTCACAAAGGCAGCAATAAGGCTGGCAGAACCGAGAATACACAGTATCGACCTGCGGGCAGCGCAGCAGGTAAGGAACACGCAGACAGGCAAAATTGAAACGGTTGCAGCAAAGCACGTTATGAAGGTAGTACCGAAAAAGTTTGCGCCCGGAAAACTTGCGGCAGCTTCCGCAGCGGACGCAAGCGGGGAATATGCCGTTTCATCTTATACGCTTTATCTGGACGGCAAAAAGGTGGTTGAAATTGACCCGCTGAACTTTGTGTATTATATCAACGGGACAGATTATCTTGCAGACGTAAGAAAGGCACTGGGAAAATAAAACAGAGAGGACAGAAAGAGCCAGCGGAAGGGTCCGCTGGTTTTTATCTGCCTATTTTTAGGAGGTAAAAAGATGGAAGATAACAAGGTTGTACAGGGGCAGCAGGAAGAGTTTGCAGAGGAAATGCAGGAAGCACAGAAAACCGGGATTGTCAGCATGGAAGACAAGAAGAAGGAAAAGAAGACCAGTCTGAATTACACGCACACTTTCAAAGCCCCGGTTGATATTAACGGGGAGAAGCACAAGACATTGACTTTCTACTTTGAAAAACTGACCGGGGAAGATGTAGAAGCGATTGAAGAGGAATTGCAGGACCAGAACAAATACGTTCTGACCCCGGAAGTGTCGTCTGTATTCCAGACCATGCTTGCCGCCCGTGCAGCAGGCGTGGGGGCTGATGAAATCAGGCGGCTTCCGCTTGGGGAGTATATGAAAATCAAGAATCAGGCAAGAAGTTTTTTAATAGAATCGGGCTATTAAAAGTAAGCAGCCCCGGAAATTTTATCAGAAAACAGGCTTACAGACTGGCAAGGGCTTCTAAAACGCCTATACCGTTCTTTATGCAGCTTACACTTTCCGCACTTTTCCGCTGGATAAAAAGCGTAAATGAAGTAGAAAGAGAAGACGCACGGGAGCGGGAACGCCTAGCACGTCAAAAGTGATAGGGGGTGACGAAGAAATTGGCAGGGTCACAGAAGCATTTTGAACTTCTTTTTAAATTATCAGCGTCACTGGGCGGGAATTTCAACAGCACTTTCAAAGGCGCAATGGAACAACAGAAAAAGCTACAGAACAGCATAAAAGAAGTAAATGCAATTCAGTCGAAGGTTGACGGCTACACAAAGGCTTCAAACGCTATAGAGCAGCAGAGGGGGAAGCTGGAGAAATTGGAAGCGGAACACGAAAAAGTTTCGCAGAAGATACAGCAACACCAGCAGAACGCTGAACGGCTGCGGGCGAAAATCGAAGAAACAGGCGACGCAACGGGAGAATTGACAGCGCAGCTTGTGAAAGAAGAAAATGAAGTCGCAAAGAATACCGAACGCCTGAAAAATAATGAAAACCAGATACGACAGACCAATGCCAGTATAGAAAGACAAGAAGAGCAATTAAGAAATTTAGGTGATGAACTGCGGGACGCAGGAGTTGACACGGACAATCTGGAACAATCAAACGCCCGGTTGCAACGGTCATATGAACGGTTGCGGGGTTCACAAGAAAACCTGAACCGTATCAATTCCGAACAGGAAAAAATCAAAAAAAGCATAACTGCAACGAAATTAGAACTATCCGCAACGGTTGGGGCAATAGGGCTGATTGCAAAAAAGATATATGATGGACCCGTGCAGGCGGCGCAGAAATACGAAACCGCTATAGCGAAAGTCGGGACGATTGCCGACACAAAGCAAGTGCCGCTTGAACAGCTTTCAAGTGAAATTATGAAGCTGTCAAACACAACTGGAATTGCCGCAGAAGCTATTGCAGATGATGTGTACAACGCAATTTCAGCGGGGCAGCAGACCGGGGACGCAGTAAACTTTGTAAGTAATTCAGCGAAACTTGCAAAAGCGGGATTTGCGGAAAGTTCGCAGACGCTGGACGTTCTGACGACGATTCTAAACGCTTACGGTATGGAAGCGTCAAAAGTCGGTGATGTGTCGGATATGCTCATTCAGATACAGAACAAAGGTAAAGTGACCGTGGGCGAACTGTCAAGCGTTATGGGTAAAATCATACCGACAGCAAACGCAAACGGGGTGGCATTAGAGCAGCTTGGGGCTGGTTATGCAATCATGACCAGCAAAGGTATTCCGGCAGCAGAAACCACAACTTACATGAATAGTATGCTGAATGAGCTTGGAAAGTCCGGGACTACAGCAGACAAACTTTTGCGGCAGACAGCCGGGAAGAGCTTCAAAGAATTGATGGCAGAGGGGAAAAGTCTGGGGGACGTTCTGGGCATAATGCAGGAAGCGGCAGAAAGCAGCGGAAAAAGCCTGTCTGATGTGTTCGGGTCCGCAGAAGCAGGAAAAGCGGCAGTTTCCCTTTTGTCGGGCGGTGTGGACGGATTCAACGAATCTGTAAAAGGAATGGTTGAGAGCGCAGGCGCAACGGAAGAAGCGTTTGCGAAAATGGAAAACACCACAGAAGCAAAAATGCAAAAGGCAAAGAACAGTATCGCAAATTTAGGTATTGTTCTGGGTCAAAACCTTCTGCCGATTGTCGGGAACCTTGCAGACAAGGTGGCTGCGGTTGTAATAAAAGTTTCAGAATTTGCACAGGCGAACCCAAAGCTGGTTCAAACAGTCTTGAAAGTAGCGGCGGCACTTGCGGGAATGAAAATTGCCGGACTGACCGCAAAACTGGGCTTCCTGAACATAGCAAGCGGGATAAAAGACACACAGAGGATTCTGGAGCTTTTCAAGATAAAAGCAATAGGATTTTCCGGCATAGGTTCAAAGGTTGTCGGCTTCATCACAAAACCTTTTAGCGGTATCGGCGGTATACTTGGAAAGGCACTGTCAGGGCTGGGAAAAGTTGTTGCACGTTCCCCGCTTGGAACAATCGGGAAAGTAGTTGCTTCAAGTTTTGGAAAAATCGGGACGTTTATTGCCCCGGTAGGAAACATCATAAAAAAGGCGTTAGGACCGTTGGGAAAAATCGGTTCGACGCTTCTGGGTCCGTTAGGGGGGATTGCAGGAAAATTTTTGCCCGTAGTAGGTGTAATAACTGCGGTAATTACGGCAGTAAAACTATTGCGGGACAACTTTGATAAAGTCCGGGAAGCCGTAGGGAAGATTTTCGGGGAAAAAGGGCTTGAGATATTCGACAAGATTGTTGCAGTAGTGACAAGCGTGGGTGAAACAATCAAGGGCGTTTTTTCAGACGGTAATCTGGGGGCGGCAAGGGACAAAATACAAGAGATTTTCGGGGAAAAGGGCGTTGCGGTATTTGATACCTTTGCAGGCGTTTTTCAAAAAGTCGTAGCAGCAGCAGGGCAGTTTGTAGGTTTTGTGACAACGCATATTGTCCCGGTTGTCGAACGGGTACTAAACGTATTGATAACAACGGTTATTCCGGGAATTATCAGCGGAGTACAGGCAGCAGCCCCGGTTGTCATGGAAGTATTTCAAGCAATAGCGGACTTCATTGGCGGCATTATACCGATTATCGGAGATTTTATTGCAGGCATTATGCCTGTAATCAGCGAAGTTATAACATTTATTCAAACGTATGTTTTGCCGATTGTGAGCGAAGTTTTCAACTTCATTGTGCAGCAGGTTTTACCGTTCATTGCGCAAGGCATACAACAGCTAGGGTCCATAATTACAACGGTTTTACAAGCCGTTTTGCCTGTAGTTCAGACTGTATTTACTACAATCTGGAATATCATACAGCCGATTTTGCAGCAGATATTGTCAGTGGTTCAAGCCGTGCTTCCTGCGGTGCTGTCAATCTTTCAAAACGTGTTCAACACGATAGGCGGCATTATAAGCGCAGTCCAGCAGGTTTTGTCCGGGATAATTCAATTTATAACGGGCGTTTTTTCTGGCAACTGGTCACAGGCGTGGGAAGGGATAAAATCTATTTTCAGCGGCATATGGGACGGCATTGTATCTATTTGCAAAGGCGTGATAAATGGCATTATAGGGGCGGTAAATGTGGTTATCCGGGGGCTGAACTGCCTGAAAGTGCCGGACTGGGTTCCGGGAATAGGCGGGATGGGCATAAACATTCCAGAAATACCACAGCTTGCAAAGGGTTCAAAAAATACGCCTGATACCTTCATAGCAGGCGAAGCGGGACCAGAGCTAATAACAAATGCGCCGGGAAGAACAGTATACACGGCGCAGCAGACAAAAGACATTTTCAACGCACAGAACGCAGCGGCACAGGTGGCGCAGGCAGCAGGAGCCGGGCAGATGGCTTCACAGGTATTCTACAATACAACGAACAATGCGCCGGAAGTAAAGCCACCAGAAGTAGTGAGCGGCGCAGGAGCGGGCGGCGGGAACAATATCACAATCACAAACAGCCCGA
>JAETQH010000237.1 GCA_021770785.1 Lachnospiraceae bacterium | reverse complement strand
CATAAGTTTGAATTTTAAGTTTGGTCACCTAAAATTACAAACTTGTCAGGACCGGTCAAAATTTGACTGGTCCTTTTTAGTGGCTGGCGTCAGACACACTCAAAGAAACAGTATCGTACTATCCTGCAATATCCAGTAATACCGTATGAACGGTTTCAGGGCAGGCGTTGGCTGTATGATTCTGAATGTCTGCATCCCGCAAAATTACAACATGATTATTTTCGATGATAGTAAAAAACGGACATTGGTGTTATATGCCTCACTCAACCGTAAATTCCTCTGAATGATAGCTGCTGTAAAAACGACCGGATACATTTGTTCCGAATCTCTCATAATTTATGTGTTATATGGTGATGTGAGCAAACTCGCGGTTTATCCAGATGGTAGCCTCTTTTCCGATAAAATGGATAAGCACATAGTTCGGATCTGCCAGACCGCCGGGAAAGTAATTTATAAAATATTCCTGCCACATCCGTTTGCGGGTTACATCATCCGTAATGATTTCGACTGTGCCGCGCAAAGCAACACTATCGCCATAAAATGAATAGGAAAGCCCGGCTTTGGGATTGAGCCTGAAATCGGCAACCTTTTCGGAGTCTGCGGCGGTCACTACCCAAACTTCATTGCATCCTAACGAGTGAATTTTATCCAATGGCACAGGGCGAGGAAAACCCTCCGCATTGACCGATGCCAGCGTAACCTCTTTGCACTGGGAAAGAAGATGGATCGCTTTTTCAATCAAACTCCTTTCATCTTTCTCTTTCCAGCGTTTGAGTGTTGGGAAGATTTGTTGCATTTGAGCCTTTGCCTGTTGGGGCGTCAGATTCCAACCCGTTTCCTTGTTAATCTGGTCGGTAAACTGAGTGCAGAACTCTATCATCTGGCTCATGTTGAAATCTTGGAGGAAAACACCTCCTTTGTAGCAGTAGCCACAATAGTCCTTACTTTTACTGCCGTCTGAATTTGTGCCGATGTTACCCTCTACAAGGGGCATACCGCAGCTTTGACAAAATCTTTGTTCCATATGTTCTATCATCGTTTTCAAATAATCAGTTCACTATCCCGTCATCTTTTTTTGAATTTCTCTTTTGCGTAT
>JAETQH010000115.1 GCA_021770785.1 Lachnospiraceae bacterium | reverse complement strand
TACGAAGACCCGCAGCCGGAAAATATCACTTCCCTTTGCTATTCCTGCGAAAATTACGAAACGTGCCACGAAAAGAAAAGCACGGTCACTTCCTGCAATGCCTATGTGAACCGGGAGGAAGCCCGCAAGACAGATGAACAGCGGTACGACGAACAGCAGGTAGAAATTGACCGGGAAACGGCAAGGAAGCTGAAAGAGCGGCAGCAGGAAGAGAAAATGCAGCAGTTACCGAGTGAAGCGGAAAAGAAGGTGCATGAAATCAAGCTGGCGGGTTCAAAGTACAATGAAATTGCAAGCGAAACGCTGACATTCTATCTGTTAAAGAATGAGGGGTACAGGGTAGGAGATACGGTGGTAATGCAGGAGTACACGGCAGGAAGAACCACGGGGCGGGAGATTGTAACAGAAATAACGTATGTATGGGAAGACTGGACGGGGCTTGAAGATGATTACTGCATTATCGGTTTTTCGGTTCAGGAATTAAGACGCAGGGAGGATAAAGCGGATGGGGATAATTGAAGACTTGCAGCAGGCGAAGAGGAAAGCACAGGGGGAGCGGGACGGAAAACGCAAAATTCCTTGTAAACCGCAGGACATATGAAGAACTTTGCGGAAGGGGCGTTGATAAGTCAATGCTGATTATATCGGATATTCCGAAAGACGGCGATTGCGTGATGGTGAAGGAAACACCGGGAATACACGAAACGGCTTTATCTGTCACGCCGGAAATGAAGAAGCCGGAAGCAAAGAAGGGGTGGGAGCCGATAGAGAAGAAGTGGAGCTTCCGGGCGACGAAAAAGAAGTACAGATACAAAAAGCGGAAAAAGTGAGGTTTGAAAGAAGTGGGATTGCTTGCGGATATTGCGGAGGTTATGGAAAACCTGAAAGAAAACGGAGAGAGGGCAACGCCGGAAACGGTGATTGCCCTTGCCGTGTGGAGAGAAGGAGGTAAAAGGGATGGTAAAGACCATGAACAAAAACAAAGTCCTGAAATTGCTTGAATTGTTCCCGGAGATTGACGGAGAAATAAAGTCAAGACGCAGCTTTATTTCAGACTTAGAACAATATTACAATCCGATTCAGGGGGTGGGCTATAGCGACACAACAAAGGGGAAATACGCAAATTCTGACCCAACAGAACGGCTTGCATTGAATATCCCGGAGTATGTGCGGGGGGATATTCAGCGTTACCAGCGGGAAATAGAGGAATTGCAGAAAGTAAAGGTTGAAATCCTGAAAGAAATGTCACGGCTGACTATGAAGCAGAAAAATGTTGTTTTCGGGTACTATTTCCACGGCATGAAGTGGGAAGAAGTAGCGGAGCGGACGCACTACAGCGAAAGACAGTGCAAAAATATCAGGGACGGAGCGGTGGAACGGCTTCTGAAAGGTTTTGAAAACAATCGCATACTTTCTGAATATGAAATAAAGGAATGAAGGATTGCCCGGCATTGCACGGAAAAAGCTGGTATAATAAGGCGAAAGAAACAGGGCTTCAAAACGCAGGGGGAGCAAAGCTGGCTTCATATTCCGGGGATTTTGAAACCCTGATTTTTTTATATTTCCGAAATCAGGGCGGGGCAGGACTGCGAAAACGAACGAAGGGAAGTGAAAGAGGGCATGGGAAGAAAGAGGAACCCGGAGCGGGACAACAGCTTGAAAAGGTACATAGAGAGCGGCGGGAAAATGACGCTTGAAGAGCTTGCGGCGGCAGCAGGCGTTCCAAAAGCCCGCATAAGCAAGTGGAAATCAGAGGACAAGTGGGAAGATAAGTTGAAAGAAGCCCCGAAGAAAAAGGGCGGGCAGAGGGGCAATAAAAACGCAGCAGGCAGGACCCCTAAAAAGGACGGCAATAAAAACGCCGTCACACACGGAGCCTTTGCACAAGCGGGAATTGAAGACATAGACACGGAGAAAGCAGAGGAAATAAAAGCGGTAAAACCGGGCGGCAGCATAGAGAAAATGACGGAAGAGCTGCAAAGCCTGTTAGTACGCAAAGCCTATTTAGAAGGGCTATTGCAACAGTACACAGCCCCGGAAGCAGAGGGGGCTTTTTATGCTGATAAATTAGTGCATATGGCAGTACCGAAGACGCTTGAAGAGGTACAGGCAGCACAGGACAGCGGCATTGATACAGGGCAGGTGCAAGACCCGGAAAGGGGTACAGAGAAGCTAAAGACAGCAATGAAGACTATCATTAAATCAAGCGCATTTGATAGGGCTATGAAGGTAGAAGCAGAGCTGAACCGCCTGCATGGGCGTATCATAAAGCAGATAGACAGTATCAAGTCATATGAGATGGAAGAAAGAAGATTGTCACTGGAAGAGCGGAAATATCAGCTTGCTAAACAAAAATTAACAGGTGAAATCATTATTGATGACGAAACGGAAGAAATCATTGACGATTTGATGGACGGCGACTGAACGGGTGATAGGTTCTTTCAGCCGTTCGGAAGCTATGCGGGTACGGCGACGCCCAGAACCTGCCTAGATACAAAATGAAAAAAACGGCTTCCGTTTCTGCCGGGAAATATTTAGAAAGGGGGTATGCAAAAATGAAGTTGTACACGTCGGCGGCGGTTGCACGGTATCTTGATATGACAGAAAGGAACGTGCGGACGCTGCGGGACAAAGGGATATTGACCGAATACAAGCCGGGGTTGTACGACTTGCAGACGGTGACAAAGCAGTATATAAATTTTCTGCGGAAGAAGAACCCGGAAGCGGAAGAAAAGGTGGACTACAACACGGAGCGGGCAAAGCTAGTGCGAGCAAAAAGGGAGAATCAGGAGCTGGAACTACAGTTGCGAAAGAATGAGCTTCACACGACAGAAGACATTGAAAAGATTGTGACAGATACGCTTGTAAATTTCAGGACACGTCTTCTGGCTATCCCTGCAAAATTAAGCCCGATTTTAGCAAAGAAGAAAGACCAGACGGAAATTTTTAAACTGATGAAAGCGGCGATTGATGAAACGCTGGAAGAATTATCTGACTTTGACAGAATAACGAAGGAGGGCGGGGAAAATGAGGGATAACACGGCGCAGCTTTTCCGCAGGTTATTCAAGGTACTACAGCCGCCGCCAGATTTGACGCTTTCTGAATGGGCTGACAAGTTCAGGCGGCTTGCTGCCGGGACGACTGCGGAACCGGGGAGGTGGAAGACTGCAAAAGCCCCGTATCAGCGGGAAATTATGGACGCAATCACGGACATATCAATAAAAAAAGTTGTGATTATGTCAGCGGCGCAGGTGGGAAAGACTGACGCAATGGTTTTAAATCCGATAGGATATTATATACATTATGACCCTTCCCCGATAATGGTTATACAGCCGACAATAGACATGGCAGAAAAATTTTCAAAAGAAAAACTGTCCCCTATGCTGCGGAGTACGCCTGTACTTGCGGAGCGTGTAGACGATAAATCAAGAAGCAGCGGGAACACAATCACACACAAGATTTTTCCGGGCGGGTTCGTAACGATTGCAGGAGCGAACAGCCCAACGGGACTGCGGAGCCATACAGTCAGGATTCTTCTTGCTGATGAAATAGACGGATACCCGGCAAGTGCAAGGGCAGAGGGGGACCCACTTTTACTTGCAGCAAAAAGGCAGACTACCTACTGGAATAAAAAGCAGGTGGACATTTCAACGCCGACTATCAAGGGGGCTTCCCGGATAGAAATTGAATACGAGAACAGCAGCCGGGGAGAATGGAACACGCCCTGCCCGTGCTGCGGGGAATTGCAGCCGCTTGTATGGGGAAATGTTGATTATGATAAAAACGATTTATCAGAAATACGCTATGTTTGCGAAAAGTGCGGGGTCATATCCAGCGAAGCAGAGTGGAAAGAACACTTTGCAGAAGGAAAGTTCATACATGAGGACCCGGAAAACCCGGTCAAGGGATTCCACCTGAATACGCTTGCTTCTACTCTGACAACATGGAAAGAAGTTGTTGAAAAGTTCATTGAAGCAAACGAGGAAGTCAAAAAAGGAAATGTGCAGATGATGAAGGTATGGACAAATACCGAGATGGGGCAGACATGGGAGGAAGACGGGGAAAGCGTAGACGACGAAGAACTTTTGAGCCGCAGGGAATACTATAGTTGCGAAGTCCCGGAAGAAGTTCTGTATCTGACAGCGGGAGTTGATACGCAGGACGACAGGTTTGAAATTGAAGTTGTCGGGTGGGGTCCTGAATATGAAAGTTGGGGCATAAAGTACGCCGCAATATACGGGGACTTGCACGGGGACAGGATTTGGGAAGAGCTTGACACGTTTCTTGCGCAGACCTTCACGAAAGAAGACGGAACAAAGTTAAAAATTATATGTACCTGTATGGACGAACAGGGACACTTCACAAATGCGGTGCGGAAATTCTGCAAAGCAAGGTTCCACAGAAAAGTATTTGCTATCAGGGGTTCAAATAACAGCGCAGCGGCGTATATACAGAAGCCGAAAAAGGGAAACAGAGAAAAGGCATATGTATTTGAAATAGGAGTTGACACAGGAAAAAGCTGGCTTATGGATAGATTGAAACTTGAAAAGCCGGGTCCGGGGTACTGTCATTTTCCGTTAGAGCAGGGGAAGGGGTACAACGAAAAATATTTTAAAGGGCTGACTTCTGAAAAAAAGGTTCTGCGGTACAAAATGGGAAGACCATACTTTGCATGGGAGCTGAAGGACAAGGGGGAACACAAAAGGAATGAGCCGCTGGACTGCCGGAACTATGCGACGGCGGCAATCGAAATCACGCAGCTTCCGTTGAAGAAGCCGGAAGAAAAGAAAACGGCAGCAGCAGGAGCGGCGACAGTAAGAAGAAGAAAAAAGAGAAAAAGCAACGGAGGTATATTATAATGGCAGGAATTACACTTGAAGCAGCGCAAAAACATTTAGACGTATGGCTGGAAGCGGAAATGACGGTTGCGACAGGACAGAGCTATACAATCGGTTCCCGGACGCTGACACGGGCGAATCTAACGGAAATCAGGAACGCTATAGAGTATTGGAACGGGAAAGTTCAGAAGCTGGAGAACATACAGAGGAAGGGAGGAAGAAACAGGATAAAACGGGGAGTGATAAGGGACTTGTAAAATTGCCCGGTATTGCCCGCAATTTCCCCCGATTGCCCGAAATGCCGTTTTATTTCCTTTTTTTGCCCGGAAAAAGCTGATATTATATAAACTGGTAAGATTGAAAAAACAGCAAGAAAGCACTGGAAACAGTGCTTTTTTCATGCCATAAAACGGGAGAAGGTGAAGGATTGAACGGGATAGCAAGGGCAATAGACAGCGTAATTGCCACGGTTGCGCCGCAGACGGCGTTGAAAAGGACGGCTGCAAGACAGAAAATGCAGATTTTGAACAGCGGTTACAGCAATTACGGCGCAAACACAACAAAAAAATCCTTAATCGGGTGGAATTACGCCGGAGGTTCAGCCCGTGAGGATATAAACGACAATCTTTCTGTATTGCGGCAGCGTTCCCGTGATTTATACATGGGTGTACCGATTGCGACAGGTGCAGTAAAAACAATGCGCACAAATGTTGTCGGGCGGGGGCTGATGTTGAAACCAACGGTAGACGCAGAAGTGTTGAAGCTGACAGCGGCGCAGGCGCAGCAGTTAGAAAAAGAGATAACAAGGGAATGGGCATTGTGGGCAGAAAGCCCGGATTGCGACATGGCAAGGATAGATAATTTCTATGAGTTGCAGCAGTTAGCGTTTTTGAATTGGCTTGCTTCCGGGGACACGCTTGTATTGCTTCCGACAAAGAAGCGGAAGAACCAGCCCTATGATTTGCGGGTGCAGCTTGTAGAAGCTGACCGACTTTCAAGCCCGAATAATTTTGACACGTTCGACAATCAGATTGTCGGGGGCGTTGAGGTAGACAAAGACGGGGAGGTGGTAGCATATCACTTTTCAAAACACCACCCGTTGTCATACGCAAATGAGCGCATGGAGTGGCAGAGGGTAGCAGCATACGGGGAAAAGACAGGAAGAAAGAACGTGCTGCATTTGATGTGCCGGGAGAGGATAGACCAGCGGCGGGGCGTTCCCTTCCTTGCCCCGGTCATAGAAGCGTTGAAGCAGTTAGGGCGGTACACGGACGCTGAATTGATAGCGGCGGTAATATCCGGGCTTTTCACTGTCTTTATCGAAAAAGAATCAAACGAAGACGGGGAGCCTGTAGGGTCCGGCATAGCGGAAGAAGACCTGATTGACGAAGACGACGAAAACAGTCTGGAACTGGGACCCGGCGCAATACTTGACCTTGCAGAAGGGGAAAAGGCGCATGATATAAACCCCGGAAGACCGAACAAAAATTTCAGCGGTTTTGTGGAAGCTATCTGCCGACAGATAGGCGCAGCACTTGAAATTCCGTATGAACTACTTTTAAAGCATTTTACAAGTTCCTATTCTGCAAGCCGGGGAGCTTTAGAAGAAGCGTGGAAAATGTTCAAAATGTATCGGGCATGGATGGCGAACGACTTTTGCCAGCCCGTATACGAAGAATGGCTTGCGGAAGCGGTAGCAAAAGGCAGGATAAAAGCCCCCGGATTCTTCACAGACCCGTTGCGCCGGAAAGCATACTGCAAGGCACAGTGGAACGGACCCGCACGGGGGCTTCTGAACCCGGTGCAGGAAGTAGGGGCAGCAGTAACGAGAGTTGAAAACGGCTTTTCTACAAGAAGCGCAGAAACAATGGAGATGGCTGGCGGGGACTTTTACAGTAATTGCGAACAGCTAAAGCAGGAAGAAAAGAAGTTAAAGGAGGTAAAGAAAATTGTCAATGCAGGGGAACAAAAACCCGGAAGCGCAGCCGGGCAGCAGGGGAACGGGACAAAGCCCGGAGAGCCAGCCGAACAGCAGGACGACAACGGGACAAAGCCCGGAGAGCCAGCCGAACAGAAAGACGGCGACGGGCAGCAGGGAGAAAAACCCGTTCGGAGTGACACAGAATAAATTCTGGGACTTTGTGCCGGGGACGGAAACAAAGCCGCCTGAATTGCTTCTGTACGGGACTATCAGCAGCCAGCAGAGCTGGTGGGAAGACCGGGTAACGCCCGCCCAGTTTAACAGGGAGCTTGCAGCACTGGGGGAAGACGTGCCGGAAATAGTAGTGCGCATTAACAGCCCCGGTGGTGATGTGTTCGCAGCAAACGCAATCTACACACGATTGAAGGACCATGACGCAAAAATCACGGTAAAGGTTGACGGGTGGGCGGCTTCTGCCGCCACGATTATCGCAATGGCGGGCGACACAATCAAGATACCGAGAAACGGCGTTTTCATGATACATGACCCGGCAATGACCGTCTGGGACACGTTCAGGGCAGAAGATTTTGAAAAGATGGCGCAGGAATTGAAAGTAATAAAACAGTCAATTATAAACGCCTATTCTGTAAAAACGGGAAAGACGGTTGATGAAATATCCGGCTTTATGTCAGATGAAACATGGTGGACGGGTGACGAAGCGGTGGAAAACGGCTTTTGTGATGAATTGATGTTTGAGGAAGCCCAGACGGTCATTGAAAACGCAGGAAGAATCATTGTCAATTCTGTACCGATTGACATGGGGAGTTTCAAGACCGTTCCTAAAATGTTGTTAAACAGCCCGGCAGCAACGCCGGGAGGTTTACAAAACGGCAGACAGCCGGAAAATAAACCCAAAAAGGAGGAAAAAAAGATGGAACCGAAAGACACAATCACAACGATTGAAGCATTGAAAGCGGCATACCACGACTTGACGGCAGCTATAGAAGACAACGCCCGGAAAGAGGAAAGAAACCGTATCAAGGCACTGGAAGACGCAGCGGTGGGTAGGCGCAGGCGCAAGCGAAAAGGGAAGCGAAGGGAAGGACCCCTTCAATGAAGCGATTGACCGCTTGTTTCCCGACGTGAAATAAAGGGAGGGAAGACAATGGGAATGTACGACATTGAAACAAGGACATATGAGCCGAAAAATTTTTTCGCAGGTGACTTTCCGACAAAGACAGAAAGCGGCATAGCAGGGGAAGCACTGGCAGAATATACCCCGGTAACGAAGAACAGCGAAGGGAAGATTGTTGCGGTTGCGGCAGCTTCCGGCAGCGGGGATTCTGCGAAGGCGGCGACGACTGGGGACGTAATAGGGATTACGGCGGCAGCAGTAGAAGCGGCAGACGACCCGGTTGTGTACTATCTGACAGGAGAGTTTTTCGAGGAAGCACTAAACCTTCCGGAAAATGTAACAGTAGAAGCGATAAAAGAACCGCTGCGGAAATTATCAATTTTCCTGCGGACATTGAACTAAAAGGGAGGATAAAAAAGATGGCAAATGAAGCAGTAAGCATTTATGAAACCCGGACAATGGGGCGGGTAGTGTCGAAGCTGCCCCCGGTACATACGTTTTTCAGAAGCACTTTCTTCAAGCATGAGGAAACTTTTGTAACAAAGGACGTTGACGTTGACTTTGTAAAGGGTTCCCGGAAGGTTGCGCCGTATGTGCATAGAATGATTGGCGGGAAGACCGTACCGAACACAGGGTACACAACGAAGACATACACGCCGCCGCTGGTTGCGCCGGATAAGATTACAACGATTGACGACTTGTTGAAGCGGCAGGCAGGGGAAAGCATTGTTTCAGGAAGGACCCCTGCGGAACGTGCGGTTCTGAAAATGTCAGCGGACTTTGTGGAGCTGCGGGAAATGATTACACGCCGGGAAGAATTGATGTGCGTGCAGTCTATATTCATGGGGAAAATCCCGATTATCGGGGAAGCCCTGAATGAAGTGATTGACTTCAATTTCACGAACAGGGAAGAAATCACGACGGCTACAAAGAAGTGGACAAACGCAGCGTCGGACCCGATAGGGGACTTGAAGAGGTGGCACAAGAAAGTACAGCAGACAGGGTTCACAAACTGCGATATGTGCATTATGTCAGATGATGTGGCGACAGCGTTCGTGAATCATGAGAAGGTACAGAAATTGCTTGACGTAAAGAATTACAGTCTGGCAGTTATCCAGCCCAGACAGCTTCCGAACGGCGTTACCTATATCGGCAGTATCCATGAACTGGGGCTTGACATTTACACATACAACGAATGGTATCTTGACGACTGGACGGAC
>JAETQH010000114.1 GCA_021770785.1 Lachnospiraceae bacterium | reverse complement strand
AAAACAGAGGATACGACAGACCGGATTTTCCACCGGTCTAATTGTCGTGAGAAAAATTCATACCAAAAATTTATTAAAAAACCTGCTAAAAAGTCTTGACTTTTGTTAGCAGGTTTCATTCACTTGATAGGTGAAAAGCAATATTCAGTTAAAGCACAGTAACTATGCGGCTTTCAGCTATTTTCACGGCTGTGCCGTGAATAATCTGGGTTTAGCATGCTATTTCAAATTTTGTAGAAGTAACAACATATAAATTTATCGTTCGTTTTATCTTTCCAACCTCGATAGAATAAGGCTTTTCGGCACTTTTCAATGTATCAGTTTCATCATATTTTTTGACTTTATCAAAGGTCGAAAAGCTATGTACCTGAAAGCCGAAAACCTCACGCTTGTCCTCATATTTGATAAACTGGAACATTTCCGATGCTTCTGTGGGTACCGAAGAACTGGCCCATCTGGAGATGGTTTCCACAATCATCCATCAGCTTACCCGGGGGCTTTCCATGGAGGAAATCGAAAAAGCAGGCCTTGGGCCCTACTATATCGACCACACCGTGGCGGTATGGCCCCAGTCTGCTGCAGGAATCCCGGTAAATGCCTGCGAGTTCCAGTCGAAGGGGGATCCTGTGACAGATTTGTTTGAGGATCTGGCAGCAGAACAAAAGGCCCGCAGCACTTACGACAATATCCTGCGGGTAGTGAATAATATTCCTGAGATTGCGGATCCTATTCGCTTTCTCCGTGCCAGGGAGATCGTACACTTCCAGCGGTTTGGGGAGGCTTTGAATGTTGTCCAGGATCAGCTGAACAGCAAAAACTTCTACGCGTTTAATCCTTCCTTTGATAAACCCGCTTTTTGTTCCTGTGAAAACGAGTGTGGCTGCTCATGAGGAAGGAACTTAAAGAAGCAGTAAGACTGCTTCACACGGTTCCGCCGGAGGCTTATGCCTTCCTGTATGGAAGCAGCGCCTATCCCAGCCTGACAGGAGCTGTTTATTTCTACCCTCTCTGGGGCGGGACTTTGCTGGTAGCGGAAGTGAGCGGGCTTCCCTGTTCGGAAGGCTCCTGCGCGGAGCGAAGCTTTGGATTTCATATCCATGAGGGGAATGCCTGCACAGGTACAGAAAAGGATCCCTTTGCAGATACGGGCATGCATTTCAACCCGGAGGGCTGCCCTCATCCAGAGCATGCAGGAGACCTGCCGCCGCTTTTTGGAAATAGAGGCTACGCCTTGTCCATCTTCTATACAGAGCGCTTCTATCCCGAGGAGGTAGTTGGCAGGACACTTGTGATTCATGACAGGGCAGACGATTTCCACACGCAGCCTTCCGGGGATTCCGGTATCAAAATCGGGTGCGGAGAAATCAAAGAAAACGAGGGATAACTCCCCGGGCTAAAATCAGATAAAATATGTTTCCACCCCATAAAAAAACTGGAGGCCGGTGATTTTATTCACCTCCTCCAGTTTCGCTGTGTTTACTCTTCTACAACCTCAAGCACATCCATAGGACAGGCCTTTGCGCAGATACCACAAGCAATACATTTTGATGCCGGACTGCCCTCGACTTTTACGATCAGTCCGAAAGGACAAGCCTTTGCACAGGCGCCGCAGCCTGTACATTTCTTTTTGTTAATCATATAAACGCCTTTTGCGTTCTGGGTGATCGCGCCCTCCGGGCAGGCTTCAGCACATTTTCCGCACTGGGGACAGGCCATAGGACGAACCGTCTTCTTCTCTACGATCTGAAGACAAGCCTTATCTGGATGGAACTCCTTATAAAATGCCTCTGAACACGCCTGTACGCAGGCAAGACATGCCATACATGTGCTGCCCTTTTTTACTTTAAGTTTCTTCATGATAATACCTCCGAATGTTTGATCTTTCGTAATTGTTCAGTATCCTCACAACTACGATGTATAATCTTTCTTCTTATTTTACCATTTTCGACAAAATATCTCAACCTTAATTTGGTCAAAATGTCCTGATAATAGACAGACGATAATTGATAAATAGATAAAAGGCGTTAAATGCTTGCATTCTCCTCCCGCATCTGGTAAAGTGGATAAGACGGTTGTTACTGTTCTTTTCTGCGCAGGCAGAAAGAAAACTACATATTTACAAAGAATGACGAGGTATTTAAGATGAGTGATTTAGAAAATTGCGGCGGAAACTGCGGAAGCTGCGGATGTGACTGTGGTTCGGAGGGCCATGCTTCTGTAACCCTGACATTGGACGACGGCTCTGTTCTGGAGTGTGCGATCCTGACTGTTTTTCCAGCCGGAGAAAGAGAGTACATCGCGCTTCTTCCCTTAAATGAAAACGGCCAGAATGAGGACGGCGAGGTCTTCCTCTATCGTTTCAACGAAGAAAACGGCGAGCCCCAGCTTGGCAACATTGAGGATGATGAGGAGTATGAGATCGTGGCAGACGCCTTTGATGAGCTTCTTGATTCTATGGAGTATGATGAAATCGTCGGTGAGGACGAGCTGGAAGAAGGAAATTAACGTTCCTTTCGCAGTAAAGTGCTGTATCGATATGAGAAAATAGCATAGGTATCAATCGGGGCTATCCCGGCAGCCTTATCTGGCCGCCGGGATGGCCCCGGCTTTTTCAGCGGGCTTTCCTGGCCGCTTCGCTGATTTTTCAAGCTTTTCTTTTCTGGCCGCCGTTTATCAGCTCTTCTATGTACCGGGAGGGGGTCAGAGTCTTTCCGTACTTTTCCTTTGCATAATAGATATGCAGGTGTTCCTTTGCCCTGGTCATGCCCACATAAAACAACCGCCGCTCCTCCTGGATATCCGCATCCATCATGGCTTTTCGGTGAGGCATGTTTCCCTCGTTTACATCTGCCAAAAAGACAATAGGAAATTCCAGGCCCTTGGCGCTGTGCAGCGTGGTAAAGGTCACCGCCGGAGTATCAGGCTGTTCCTTTGCCTGGCTTTTCAGGGTTTCCGCATATTCTTCCATATGGGCAAACCACGCCTCACAGGTCTTAAAGTTCTTTGCCGCTTCCTGAAGCTCATCCGCAATCTCATAAAGCTCCTCCGGTTTCATTCTCCGGTACTGGGCATAGTCAAAAAGAAATTCTTCATAGCCAATACTCTTTCTGATAAAATTGATCGCGGCAAACGGGGGCATTTGTTTCAAAAGTCCCAGGTCGTACTCCAACCTGTTGATCCTCTCTTCCATCCATTCCTTATCCCGATAGTATTCCCGCAGGCTGTCAAAAGAAATTTCCGGTAAATCCAGGGCCTCCCGGCCAATATACCGCTTCGGGCGGTTAATGATCCTTAAAAAATCCTTTCGTTCCCTGCTGCCACGGCTCATTTTTATATATGAGATGAAATCTTTTGCGATCCAATGGTCATAGATATTCGGCAGGATATCCCGCATCCGGAAGGGAAGGTTGTATTCCATAAATTTTGACACCATAAACTGCGCCCCGGTATTCGTGCGAAACAGTACGGCTACATCTTCTGGGCGGTAGCCCCCCGCGAGATATTCTTTTACCTTGGCGGCCAGATAGGTATTTTCCCGGGACTGGGTGATAAAGCCGCGGATTTCTATTTTTTCCCCTGCATCCTTGACACCGTGGATCTCCTTTGGATAACGCATCGAATTGTTGGAGATGACGCGCCCTGCGCCCTTGATGATATTTTCTGTGGAACGGTAGTTGAGCTCCAGCCGGATAAGCTCTGCTTCCGGATAATCTTTTTTGAAGTTTAACATGATTTCCGGCCGTGCGCCCCGGAAACGGTAGATGGACTGGTCGTCGTCTCCTACAATAAACAGGTTGTTTCCCGGTGCCGCCAGCATGCGCACAATATCGTACTGGATCTGATTGATGTCCTGGAACTCGTCAATCAGTATATAGGGAAAGCGTCTCTGCCACCCTTCCCTGATATCCTTTCGCTCCTTTAAAAGCTCATAGGTATAGACCAGCATATCATCGAAATCCAGCAGCCTGCTGTACTGCAGCTTTTGCTGGTATTTTTCATATATTTGCCGGAAAACCTCCTCTGAGCAGTTGGAAGAATAATAGTGGTCCAAAGAGATTCTGTTATTTTTTACAGTGCTGATCTCCATGATGATGCCGGATAAAAATTCCCCTTCATCCTCAATTTCCAGACGCAGCCCATCAATGATCTCCTTGAGGTATTGGTGCTTTTGTTCTTCCCGAAGGATATTTGCCGCTGTAAAGCCGTAGGCATTTTTTAGAATGCCAAAAAAGACCGCATGGAAGGTGCCAAAGGTTACAGGCAAACGTTTCCCTCCCATCAGTCTTGTAAACCGCTCCCGCATCTCTGTGGCTGCCGCTTTTGTAAAGGTAATCACCAGGATGCCTGCGGGCGGTATGTCTCTATTTTCAATCAGGTATTTCACCCTCTGTGTAATCACGGTAGTTTTGCCGGATCCGGGCCCGGCAAGACAGATGCAGGGTCCGGCGGCATGGGCGACCGCCCGTTTTTGCGCTTCGCTTAGACTCATATTATTCTGCTGCTGCCTCCAGTTTTTCGATGGCAGCCTGAATTCTCTTTATGGATTCCTCTTTCCCGAGCACATCCAGGATTTCGGTAGCTCCCGCAGGAGTTGTCTGCTTTCCGGATAAAGCAGTACGGATCGGCCACATGATGTAGCCTGTCTTGTACCCTTTCTCTTTGCCATAGTTGACTAAAAGCTCGAAAAGCTCGTCATTTCCGAAGTTCTCCTGAACCTCCAGAAGGGGCAGCACATCCTTCAATACACCCAGAGATTTCTCGGCATTTGTCTTCATTTTTTTATGGGTGTACATGGATACATCGTACTCTGGTACAGCTTCAAAAAAGTCCACCATCTCTGAAATTTCAGGGAATACTTCGATACGCGTTTTCACCATCTGAGAGATTTTCCGATAATCACAGTCCCTGTGAATGGTATTTTTGATGAAGGGAAGCGCCCTCTCATAAAATGTTTCAAAGTCCATAGCCTTGATATACTCGCCGTTCATCCATTTCAGCTTTACCATATCAAAAACAGCCGGGGATTTGCTCATGTGGCGGTAGTCGAAAGCTTCCACCAGCTCCTTCAGGGAGAAGATCTCCCGGTTGTCCTGGGGACACCAGCCAAGAAGAGCCACATAGTTTACGACAGCCTCTGTCACAAAACCCTGCTCGATCAAATCCTCGTAGGAGGAATGGCCACTCCGTTTACTCAGCTTTTGGTGATCCTCATTTGTGATAAGCGGGCAATGTACATACACCGGAACCTCCCATCCGAAGGCCTCGTAAAGGCGGTTGTACTTTGGCGCGGAGGACAGATACTCATTACCACGGACTACATGGGTAATCCCCATGAGATGGTCATCCACTACATTTGCGAAGTTATAGGTGGGATAACCGTCAGATTTTATCAGGATCATATCATCCAGCTCTGCGTTCGGTACTTCGATGACACCATAGATTTCGTCCACGAATTTTGTGGTTCCCTCATTGGGTGTGTTTTGGCGGATTACATATGGCTTTCCAGCTGCGAGATTCGCCTCGATCTCCTCTTTAGACAGATGCAGGCAGTGCTTGTCGTACATGACGATCTCTTTTCCAGCCACTTCCTGCTTCAGGGACTCCAGCCGCTCCTTATCGCAGAAGCAATAGTAGGCTTCTCCCTTCTCGATCAGCTTCTTGGCGTACTCCAGATAGATGCCTTTGGCCTGGCGTTCGCTCTGCACATAAGGGCCTACGCCTCCGTCCAGATCCGGGCCTTCGTCGTGAACCAGTCCTGTTTCCTTTAGCGTGTGGTAAATAATGTCCACCGCTCCTTCTACGTAGCGCTCCTGGTCTGTATCTTCAATACGCAGGATGAAATCCCCGCCTTCATGCTTGGCGATCAGATAGGCGTACAGCGCTGTCCTTAAATTTCCTACATGCATCCTTCCTGTGGGGCTGGGTGCAAAACGTGTTCTTACTTTGCTCATCTTTTCTATTCTCCTTATCCACGCCTCCTTTGTGTCCTTTCAGGGACAGGCCGGAAAGCTTCAGTATACGGAATTTCTCCGCATTCATTTTCTCTTTGAGATTATATACCGAAAGGAGAATTTTGTCTATGGAATTTCCAAGGGTTCCGCTAATCTATCACAGTGGCTGTTGCTATTTATTTAAAAATGGGTGTACTAACGTGTAGTTTTATCCTTTTTGTTGTATACACTGTCAGTAAAGAAAGTATCTCTATCTTTTTCGTCCTTATATAAGGTACTTTTTTCTTGTTGGTTCATCCGATATTTTTATCCAAGTTTCCACGCAGGGAGCGACTGCCATACTTTTCCCCGTAGAGATATTCCTGAGTATTTCAATCTACGCTCCTATGCAGAGAGCGACAGATGGGGATGCATATTTTTCCGGCATTAATGACATTTCAATCCACGTTCCCACCAGGGAGCGACCCTGTAAGCGGTTTCCCACACTTTGGGCACCACTAATTTCAATCCACGCTCCCACGCAGGGAGCGACGTCAAACCCGTCAAAATCCGCAGAAATATGATCTATTTCAATCCACGCTCCCACGCAGGGAGCGACACTTTTCTTTCGCACTGTGGTATTCTATAGACGGATTTCAATCCACGCTCCCACGCAGGGAGCGACGTTTTCCAACCCTCTGCACATACACCCCTCTCTCATTTCAATCCACGCTCCCACGCAGGGAGCGACGATACAGGATATCAATGGGGCGGCGTATAAGGGAATTTCAATCCACGCTCCCACGCAGGGAGCGACATTCAAGGTCAATCGTGCGGACATGAAAGGTTCAATTTCAATCCACGCTCCCACGCAGGGAGCGACTTTCCACCATCACTTTTGCTATCAAATAATGGTCTATTTCAATCCACGCTCCCACGCAGGGAGCGACCCACCCACAACAGGCTTTATCCACCTGTAAGCAATTTCAATCCACGCTCCCACGCAGGGAGCGACTGTGATGCAGCAGACCGCTGTTGACGTGTTTGAGATTTCAATCCACGCTCCCACGCAGGGAGCGACTCGGCCAGATGCCCGGACTCTTTCGCGGTCATTCCATTTCAATCCACGCTCCCACGCAGGGAGCGACAGGGATGCGTGATGGCTTTGATCGCCCACATGAGATTTCAATCCACGCTCCCACGCAGGGAGCGACGATTCCCTCCTTAGTTTGCCCCGATATCAAAGGTAATTTCAATCCACGCTCCCACGCAGGGAGCGACATGGGCTGGACGAAACGGACAGGCTCATCATTGAGATTTCAATCCACGCTCCCACGCAGGGAGCGACCTTGGCATCGCCGTAAACCTCCATAGCCATATTGTATTTCAATCCACGCTCCCACGCAGGGAGCGACCTCTCCGGCCCGCCATTGCTCATAAGCCGTGAGATTTCAATCCACGCTCCCACGCAGGGAGCGACGTTCGAAATTCCTTGATTGCATTATATCGCACAAATTTCAATCCACGCTCCCACGCAGGGAGCGACCAAAACAAATAGCGGCTACAAAGTCCTCACACTTATTTCAATCCACGCTCCCACGCAGGGAGCGACTGAGCACGGCAAGTTGGATTTGTGGGACGAGGTAGAATTTCAATCCACGCTCCCACGCAGGGAGCGACTGTAAGTGAGCTTATCCTTGCGGGAGCGTAGACGATTTCAATCCACGCTCCCACGCAGGGAGCGACGTGAGCCAGAATTTTACGGCGGGGAAAACGCAAAATTTCAATCCACGCTCCCACGCAGGGAGCGACCTCCCCGCTCCTCTCCAACATACCCGCCTGATATCATTTCAATCCACGCTCCCACGCAGGGAGCGACAAATTCAGACGTTCATCTATGCCATATTCAAATATATTTCAATCCACGCTCCCACGCAGGGAGCGACAACGACGGTCCGGGGAATACGGGCCATGAAAAAATTTCAATCCACGCTCCCACGCAGGGAGCGACTCCGGCGGCCAGTGCTGCGCTTATCGCAAAAAAATTTCAATCCACGCTCCCACGCAGGGAGCGACAAAAACTTTATCGGGACAATGTACAAGCTCAAAATTTCAATCCACGCTCCCACGCAGGGAGCGACTCGACCTCTCCTTTTTTCTCCCAGTCCTTAAGCATTTCAATCCACGCTCCCACGCAGGGAGCGACA
>JAETQH010000113.1 GCA_021770785.1 Lachnospiraceae bacterium | reverse complement strand
AATATATTACGATTATGGTCAAGGGCGGAAATATTGTTTCGGTGGAATATAATGCGGAAAATGCCAGCGGTTTTGTCAAAAGCTGGGATAACACCTATATGCAGGCGATGCTGCATACCACCGGAACTTATCCCAATGAGTATACCCGCTTCTATGCCAGCCAGCTTTTAGACGGGCAGGGAGATGGTAAAATTGATGCGCTGACCGGGGCGACTTCCTCTTACGGATCCTTTCAGAAGCTGGCGGCAGCGGTAATAGAACAGGCAAAGCAGGGCGATTCCAGCATTATAATTGTGGATATGGCAGAGTAAACGAAAGGGGCTGTTGCATTAAGAAAACGAGGGGCAGGATATGGAAAAACAGATGCTGTACAGCATAGCTGTCTTCAAGTAGCTACGCTACTTGGACACGCTTTCGTGGCGCACAGTCATCCGCATACCTCACAAATCTGTGCCCTCTGCGTGTCAGTTCCCTGTCCAGTTCATTCAGCATGACATTACTAAGTAATGGACTTAGCGGTCCGCCTTGTGGCATTCCTGTTTCTGTCTTTTCAAATATCCCTCCGCTGATAACCCCTGCATTGAGATATTTGTGTATCAGCGATATTACCCGCCCGTCTTTGATGGTTTTTGATAACACCTCTATCAGCTTGCTTTGGCACACCGTATCAAAAAATTTCTCTAAATCCATACCCACGACATACACATATCCATCATTGACATTCTGCTGACATTGTTTCGGCGCGTCATGCGCACCTCTCTTTGGTCGAAAGCCAAAACTGTTTTCCGAAAACTGTTCCTCATAAATCGGGGACAACACCTGTATAATTGCCTGTTGAAATACCCTGTCAACTACTGTCGGTACTCCCAGTTTCCGAAATTCTCCTTTTGTTTCTTTGGGTATTTCTACCCTGCAGAATTCCATCCGCTGACGAGACCTCCCCAGGTAAGAACGCAATCTTTCACTCCATCCGTCCGCCACATTTACCACAATTAGTTCCGAGTAGTTATTGGACTTCGACTTGTTATGCAGCCTTATCCCTAACTGTAGCCTGATGTGATTTCTGTTCGTCAGACCAGAACTTTGCCTAAAGCTTTCTTCATATTCCACCTCACAATGGACACCCTTGCTCTTGGCTATACACTTCCCACTACTAGGGCGTGTTACGGTCTTTCACCGATTAGATTGCGCCCATACTGGGCGCACATAAAAAATCCCATACCGGATTTTCCCGATACAGGATTTCTTATCCTTATTTTTTATTTCAGAGCGGGAATATACACAGGCCCCTGTCTTGACACATTAACAATCAGGGAGGAAGCCGCAGCCCCCATTGCCTCTAGCCTTGCCACCGTTCCGTCGATTGTAGACTGGGCAAGCAGCAGCGTTTTCTCTAGTTCCTTTAAGGTCATGCAGTGTTCTCTCTACTGTGGTATGAATCTGCTTGATTAACAGTCCGCAGGAATTCGTATTTTTCATCAAAAGACATTCCTGTTTTATTCTGCAATTTTCCTTATTTGTGGATACCTTTTTTGCAACGCAAAATAGAGCAGCTCCCCTGCACACCCTCCGGCAAAATTTAAAATCAAATCGTCCACATCTACGCTCCTGCCGATAAACAGCTGGCTTGTCTCTATAAAGGCAGTCAGCAGAAAAGAAAGTGCTATTCCCCTCCCCAGGGATTGGTTTTTCTTCCACAATAACATCAGCCCAAAGCCCCAGGGCAGAAACATCACAATATTTCCCACAATATTTATCAGAAAAGCATCCTCTGTAAAATCCGCGAAAAAGCCCCTGATGGTATGAAACGGAATCAGATTAATATTTTCCCCGGTAGAAATACGCATAGCTGCACTTTGCAGCATTTCCGCCGGAGTCCCATAGTTCCCTTCAAAAGCCAGAAGCAGCAGCCCTATCATAAAAAGCCAGAAAACAGCAAGAAACAATTCTCTCTTTTCAAACCGCCTCCAAGGTCTGCGGATAAAAAGATAAAAAGGAAGCGCCGTCACAAAAATCACTGTAAATTTCAAAACATAACAAACCATACAATCACTACTTCTCTTCCAGACATGGAAAAACACTTTTCACCGTAAAAATACCATCCGCAAGAGTCGCCTATTGGGTCCCGTTTAACGCTTTACTTCTATGAATAGCGTAAAGAGGAAGCGCAAAAAATACCATACCCCCAAGGATATTTCCTATGGTAACGGGAATGAGGTTTGACACAAATCCGCCCAGATTTAAGTGTGCTGCCAGCTGCTCCGCTGTAATGCCGTAAAGCTCTTCTGCCCTCGCCCTGTAGGTATCGTTCATGGCGGCTATCATGCCTGCGGGGATATAAAACATGTTCGCCACACAGTGCTCAAAGCCTCCGATGACAAATGCGCAGATTGGAAAAAAGATGGCAAGAACCTTCCCTGCAACATCCTTTGCGGCAGATGCCATAAACACTGCTATACACACCAGAATATTACACAAAATACCGGAGCAGATTGCCCGTATGGGAGCGATATTCACCTTTGCATAAGCTCCTTTTATCAGGAACGCCCCCAGCATACCGTCGGTGTAATCCAGAAGCCCGCCAAAGTAGATCAACCCAGCCACAAGCACGGCTCCTGCCATATTGCTGAAATATACAATAGCAAGCGTCCGTATCATGGAACGGGCAGAAATTTTCTTATCCACCACCCCCAGTATCATCATGCAGTCTCCGGTGAACAATTCACCTCCCACAAGCACAATCATCATAAGACCCACCGGAAAAATGCAGCCCGCAAGGGTTTTCGCAATCCCCTGGTCAGACAGGCTATGTATCGCCGCACTGCTTGATGCCGCTCCGAAAGCAATACATGCCCCCGCTATCATGCCAAGCAGTATGCACTTTATGATAGAAAGCCTCGCTTTCCCCTTTGCTGCTTTTATGGTTATCTCAACAATCTGTGCCGGTGTATAATATGCATTGTCCATTCTGATGTACTCCTCCTCTTTCCTCTCTAATAGCTTGCTTCTATCCCGTTCCGCCATTGTGGTTATTGGCATAGAAATTTGTACCATTTTAATTATACCATTTTTCCACAATTTTGCTACCCATACAAACCGTTCTTATTCAAATTGTGCCGCATCTTTTAAGGAAAAATACATTGTTGCTCCTCTCCCTTTTTAGTTTTAACTAATTGGCAACAACATAAGAAAAGCACCCATAAGACCATAATCATATCATATAGTCTTAAGGGTGCATTTAGCACGGTTCACCTTAACTTTTCACTTCAGATTCCATCAAATCCTATCCTTTAACGCAGGCATACGGTAACACTCACTCATTTCAGTATTACAGCTCTGGAATGGTTTTCGTCTAATTTCTACATAAATAGCTTCCACCAAGTGTTATCCTCTCTGGATGTTTCCAACTAAACTACTCTTTTCCGTCGTCGCTTTTCTTATGTTATTGATGGCAATTTATCACAACTTCTTTATTTTGTCAATGCTCATTCTAACCTAAACGGCGATCAGGATTGCCGAACTACTGCCGTTACACTCACAATCAATGGGTGATAATTTTCACAAAAAACAGCCAGAAATTTTGTTACATCATCATTTATTGGTGCATTCGCCTTTAAATAAGCAAACGGAATTATTACCCATGCAAGCATTGAGGTTAGCTGGCTGAGAGATTTTCTTATTCATCCATTCCTACCTTCGCAATCCCCGCTTTATGCTCCTTATCGTGTTTCATTTTTCTAAACATAGCTTCCGGTACTCACTCGGCGTCCGGTTATACCGCTGCTGGAATGCACGGTTAAAGGTTCTCTGGCTTTCAAAACCGGCTTCCAGATAAATATCGGTAATCCGCATCTCTGTATTTTCCAACAGCGAAATAGCATAATTTAGCCGGATCTCGTTAAGATACTGATTAAAGTTTGTGTGAAAGGTACCGGAAAAAATTTTTGACAGGGCAAACTTATTCACTCCCAGGTTCTCCGCCATTTTTCCCAGTGTTATCTCTTCCTGAAAATGGGATAACAGATAGGTCATGGCTGCATATATCAGATCATTACTTCCCACACTGTCTTTTTCTATGAATCGGAATGTTTCCCTGCAGCGGTATAATATAATCTGTAAATAAGCCTGTCCCACAACCTCACTGACCTTCTGGTCTTTTATCAGACAGCCCAGGGCATTTTTAACTTCCTCATGCAAATCTGCCCCGGCAATCACCGGATTTTCCGGACATTTCTTCTGAAGAAGTGACATGAACGGACCACTTAGTTCCAAGGAGGCATAAAATTGGTATACCTCATTCTTTCCCTTTGAAAACACCTGGTAATGATGAATCAGATCCGGAAAAACAATGGCAAAATCTCCTTTTTCCATGTGGTACAGTTCATATCCCACGCCAAGTTCCAGTTCCCCCTGTGTGACATATACAAGTTCAACGGCATTGTGCAGGTGAGGGGGAACATGATGCGGCTTTTTCTTTACTATACCGAATCTCTCTTTTTGTTCCTCGTAAGATGGCTGCATGATGTTTCTTCCCCTTTCAAGAATTGGCTACATTTCTTTTTGATTTGGCACGTAGATTTTCCGCCCATCCGTTATAATAAACTCACAAATCAGGAAAGGAGGCATACCAAAATGAAAAAACTGATAAACTATTTGGAAAAAGTCATGAACTTCTACGCTGTTTATTTTAATTGTACCAATCACAATTATCGTCTTTAACACGCTGCTCCTGCAGGAGTTTTTCATTGGCTTTTTCCACATTCATCTTTGCCATGATGACGGTAATAATAAATGTGATCACTACCGGAATCCATAAGTACATAACCTGTAACATCCGGATACAGGAATCACTCTGTACGGCCAGTGTGCCGTCAAAGCCACTGAAGTCTAATAACCAGCCCGTAATGGCAATTCCAATTCCACCGCCAAGCTTAATGCCAAGAGAAGTACAGGAATACATGGTTCCATCTACCCTTTTATGTTTAGTCAGATAGGTATATTCTGAACAGGAGGCAATCACTGCATTCATGTCACCCTGCCACGGTCCCATACCAAAGGCCGCAATCCCGGTAAATAACAGCATCAGGGGCACACTTCCCAGATAACCGGCTACGATGACTAAGGCACGTCCAATCGTTCCAATCACATATCCGGTAAGATTCAGTTTATACATCCCTCTCCACTTTTCCACCAGCATAGGTGTGATGAGCAATGCAATAATCAGGGGAATATTAATCGCCCAGGAAAATACGCCATACAGATTCTTATTGAACAGAATATAGGTCATGTAATAGATACCCATATTCAGCATGGCGGTATAAATCTGCTGCAGAATGTAGGTGGCACAAATCATAACGTAATATTTATTGGTAAATAACAGCTTTGCAGCATCCATGAGGGAATATTTTTCATCATTTCCGGATTGTTTCCCATCATTTAACTCTTCTTCCGGCAGTTCCTTTACAGAAAGTACGGAAATGGTATTCACTACCAGTCCAATCACCGCATAGACAATGGCAACCGTTCTCCAGCCGGCAGCTCCATCGCCCATAGTTTCTACAAAGCCAATCGTCAAAGACTGAATCAACAGGCTGGTAGAAAAAGCAAAGATAAACCGGTAAGAACCCATCTGTACACGTTCTTTGCTGTTTTTTGTTATCAGGGCTGTTAGTGCGGAATATGCGATATTATTTGCTGTATAGAACACTGTATTTAACAGGGTATAAGCAATAAAGAACCATGCATACTGTGCAAACTCTCCCAGATTCGTCGGAATCGCAAAGATAGCAACTAAGGTAACGGCACAGCCGATATAGCCATAGAGCATCCAGGGTCTTGCTTTTCCCATTCTGCTCTTTGTCTTGTCAATCATGGAACCGAAAAATATATCTGTAATCCCGTCAAATAACTTGGATACTGCTATAAGGGTTCCCACGATTCCCGGATTTAAGCCTACGGTATTGGTCAGATAAATCATAACAAAGGAGGAGAGGAATGCATACACTACGTTTCCCGCAATATCCCCGGATCCATACCCTACTTTGTTATACCATTTTAAATACGTTTTCTCATTCATGTGTTCCTACCATTCCTTCCCAAATAAAAGCTTCATATCAAATGTAAAGGTTTCTTCTGCAAACCGGTACTCTCTCCTAAGTTCCGGACCGCAGCTGTTAGAACCAATGCCGTTCTGTGCATAATCCAGGCACACAATGGTACTTCCCGATTTTTCCAATTCATAATTATGTGCCTTTCTGGTCAGCTCTTCCTGTGAGTAGTAAGACACATTAAATGAGAAGGGTTTGGAAGATACGGCTGTAAAGGTCTGTTTCTCCTTTTCTACCATCAGATAATCACAGTCTGTATGACTTCCATTTTCCTGCGGGCGGATATAATCTTCATGCTGTTCTTCTACCGTTGAAGTATACAGCCCATGGCTGCAGGACCGGCATTTATCCCGGTAACTTTCGTGTGGTCCCAATCCGTAAAATTTCAGATTTTCATATTCACCCTTCAAGAACAGACGGATGCCAAATCTGGGAAGCTGCGGAAATTCCATATCCTTTTTCACCTGCATTTTGACATATATCTCCCCGGTTCCGTAGATTTCCCATACTGCTTCTATATCCAGAACTTTCTGAAGTGCCACCGCTGCTACGGACATGGTACTGTAAATTCTGACACATTCCCCATTCAGTTTCCATTGGACGTCATAAGCCCTGGTCTTACTCCGGTCATATCCGGCATCTATCCATTCCTGTTTGATCTTCCGGTCATTATCCGTAGGCGCTCTCCAGATGTTCAGTTCCATTGGTGCATCCAACAGAACCTCTCCTGCCCTGTTTACCTGCTCAAACAAACCGGAAAGCTTATCATATTGATACCAGAAGTGTTCCATCTGGATATATAAAAACCGGTCTGACTCCGAAATCGTCAGCACACTTCTCTTCTGGTTCCTGTTTTCTAAAAGAGCGGCTGCCTTCTGGTTCCTTCCGTCTTTATTCTTAAGCAGGATTTCGTCAAAGCCCAGCATACTTCCTTTTGCGGTAAGAGCATTCTCCTGTTTCAAGTGGTAACAGACCTTCAGATAACATTTTCCGCTGTCCGGGACACGTATCTGCAGCTGTACCGTTCCCTTTTGGCGGGGCAAGATAGACTCAGAAAGTTCCAGCTGCTTTTTTTCCAGCAGTTTTCCGTCACAGCCGATTTCATAAGTCAAGTAGAGATAGTCCTTCAAATCCACATAGTTCATATAGTTTTCCAGACACAACTCCCCTGTTTTCTGCCGAAAAGATACGACTCTTGCCGGGCGGTATACGTTCCGGTATTCCAAAAGTCCTGTATGTGGTGTCCGGTCTGGATATACCAGCCCGTCCATGCAGAAATTCCCGTCGTGGACTTCTTCCCCAAAATCCCCTCCATAGAAGTATTTTTCTTTTCCATTGACAGCCTGTCCCTGATATACGGCATGGTCACACCATTCCCACACAAAGCCGCCGCAAAGGACATCATATTCATAAATCATTTTAAAATAGTCTTCCAAATCCCCCGGTCCGTTTCCCATGGCATGACAGTATTCAATCAGCAGGAACGGTTTATCTGGCTTTTTCTCCAGATACTCCTGAATTTCCTCCAAGGAAGGATACATCCGGCTGAAAATATCAATGTTATTGTAATCGTACTTCCTTCTGTCATTCCGGTAAAAAGAACTTTCATAGCAGGTCGGTCTAGTCGAATCAAAACTTTTTGTCCACTTTAATGCTTCTTCAAAGGTACAGCCATAGCCGCATTCATTCCCCATGGACCAGATGATAATGCAGGGGCGGTTTTTCTCCCGGTGTACACAAAGCTTTGTGCGGTCCATGGTGGCCGGAATAAAGTCCGGGTTATCCGAAATCCTTTCATTCCATTTCCGGCTTACATTTTCCCAACTGGAATCCTTCAAATACTGTAACTGGGTTCCATGACTTTCATTATCTGCCTCCGCAATCACAAAAAGTCCATATTCATCACAAAGCTGATAAAAATAAGGCACATTGGGATAATGGCTGCTGCGTACTGCATTGAAGTTACTCTCCTTCATTGAAGTGCTATAATAAAGTTGTAACGGGAGTGGCTAATGAGATATAATCAAAATCACAAGGAAAGAGGTACTCATTATGTCACAAAACTACACTCCTGAATTTAAAAAGAAGAT
>JAETQH010000112.1 GCA_021770785.1 Lachnospiraceae bacterium | reverse complement strand
TGTATAATAAGTTTGCCGTATGAGATCACTTCTTTCGTATAGTTTAGTGTACAAACTTATTATACACCAAAGTGTCTCATACGGCATTTTTTGTTCAAAAAACTTGTAAAGTGGTGATTGGAGAATATACCATTAGATTTTGAGATTAAGGAAAATGGAAAGAATATATCCGGTGGGCAAAAACAGAGGATTGCATTGGCAAGGGCAATTTTAAGAGATAAGAATGTAATTTTTATGGATGAGTCTACGGCAAATTTGGATTCAGAAACAGCACATTTTATTGAGGATTATATTTTGAATCAAAAGGATAAGATGGTAATTATGATTACACATCATATGGATGAGACGTTAAAGGATAAATTTGATGAAATTATTGATTTGACATAAAAATAACATGTTGGAACAATATTTTTCAAAACAGTTGAACCCCACCCCCAAAAGTGTTATAGTAAGTTCCGGACAGCATTCTTTTTTTGTAAGAAGCTGTACCGGAACTTATGTTAAAGTTACAGATATCCTCTCTAACTTTAACACAGTCACAAAGTGACAATTTTATAATCAGGAAAAGAATATAAAACGATGAAAAGACTGCTTGTATCTTTTCTTTCGATATTGATTCCGCAGGTGAACTTTCCGCCGCAGAACAGTAATCAGAAAGACAGAATGAGACTGTCGCAGGATGCTTCCGAAGGGAGGTAATCTATGCAGATTGGTTTTATAGGCGCCGGAAAAGTCGGCGTATCACTGGGAAAATATTTTAAAGAAAAAGGCAGAGCTGTAGCGGGTTACTACAGCCGCACCGAAACCTCCGCCAGATGGGCGGCAGAATTTACAGACACAGCATATTATGAGAATCTACAGCAAATAATAAGCGATTGCGACATATTGATGTTTACCGTGCCGGATGATAAGATAGCAGAAGTTTATCGGCAGGCAAAGCCGTATCTTTCCGGTAAAATCATCGCTCACTGTAGTGGTCTTCATAGTTCGAAAATCTTTTCTGATATAGGGACTGCGGATTGCAGTGCCTATTCCATACACCCTCTTTGTGCCGTCAGCAGCAAGGAGTATTCTTACAAACTGCTTTCAGACACATTGTTTACCCTTGAGGGTGATAATGCACATATTTCCACTATACAGCAAATGTTTGAAGAAATGGGTAACCGTACTTGTGTGATTTCAGCGGAAAATAAAGCAAAATACCATGCAGCAGCTTCCTTAGCGTCAAATCACATGACAGCTGTCTTTTATATGGCAGAAAAGCTTTTTTTAGAATGCGGTTTTTCCGAAAAACAGGCAAGAAAAGAATTATACGGGCTTGCAAAGGGAAATTTAGAAAATATTTTAGCCCAGGGCTGTATTGCCTCCCTCACAGGTCCTATCGAACGGGGAGATGGGGCAACAGTGGAAAAACACCTAAGCTGCCTGCCGGAGGGAATTCGTTCGGCTTATTTAGAAAACGGAAAGCAGTTGGTGGAAATTGCAGAGAAAAAGCATCCCAAAAGAGATAACAGCAGAATAAAAAATTTGTTAGAAAGGAAATCAGAAAAATATGAAGAACACCGTACTTACCTTACAGAAACAGAAAGAAGAAAAAGATAAAATTGTCATGGTAACAGCCTACGACTATACCACCGCAAAAATTATGGACGAAGCGGGAGTGAACACCATCTTAGTGGGAGATTCCCTTGGCATGGTCATGTTAGGCTATGAGGACACCTTATCCGTTACCATGGAAGATATGATACATCACGCTGCGGCAGTGGCAAGAGGAGCAAAAGACGCCTTTGTGGTAGTGGATATGCCTTTTATGTCCTATCAGACCTCTGTCTATGATGCCGTGGTAAATGCCGGACGCCTGATGAAAGAAGGGCGTGGCAATGCCGTGAAATTAGAGGGCGGCGTGGAATTTGCACCCCATATCGAGGCAATCGTGAAGGCTTCTATCCCCGTTGTGGGACATATTGGTTTAACACCCCAGTCTGTGAATGCTTTCGGCGGTTTTAAAGTGCAGGGAAAAGATGTGGAGGCGGCAAAGAAATTAATTGAAGACGCAAAAGCCGTGGAGGCAGCAGGCGCATGTATGGTAGTTATGGAGTGCGTGCCGGCAAAACTGGCAAAGAAAATCAGTGAAGAGCTCACCATTCCGACCATCGGTATCGGAGCAGGACCGGATTGTGACGGGCAGGTTTTGGTTTATCAGGATTTACTCTCCATGTACGGGGATTTCAGGCCGAAATTCGTCAAAGTATTTGCCAACGCCGGAGAAACTATGCGGGAAGGTGTAAAAAATTACATCAGGGAGACAAAAGAAGGAACTTTCCCGGCGGAAGAGCATTGCTTTAAAATAGACGACACCGTCATTGAAAAATTGTATTAAAGAAAGGACGATAGAAAAATGAAAATCGTATCAACCGTAGAGGAAGTAAGGGCACAGGTAAAAGCCTGGAAAAAAGAGGGATGTACGGTAGGTTTTGTTCCTACCATGGGATATCTCCATGAAGGTCATGCCAGCCTGATGGATGCAGCGGGGGAAAATGATAAGGTGGTAGTCAGCATTTTTGTGAATCCCATGCAGTTCGGACCGAATGAGGATCTTGCCAGCTATCCGAGAGATTTAGACCATGACGCAAAGGTGTGCGAGGAGCACGGGGTAGATTTAATTTTCCACCCCACGCCGGAGGAAATGTATGGGGATAACTTTTATTCCTATGTGGATATGAACACTTTAACCCAGGAACTTTGTGGACTCAGTAGACCGGTGCATTTTCGTGGAGTATGTACGGTTGTCTGCAAATTATTTAATATTGTAACACCGGACAATGCTTACTTCGGACAGAAGGACGCACAGCAGCTTGCCATCATCAAGCGTATGGTAAAAGATTTGAACATGCCTCTTACCGTACATGGCTGTCCCATCGTAAGGGAGGCGGACGGACTGGCAAAGAGCTCCAGAAACACTTACCTTTCTCCGGAAGAGAGAAAAGCAGCCCTGGTTTTAAGCCGTTCCATTTTCCTTGGAAAAGAAATGGTGGAAAAGGGAGAGCGTGACTGTAAGAAAGTTATTGATGCCATGACGGAAGAAATCGAAAAAGAACCGCTGGCAAAAATAGACTATGTAAAAATGGTGGATTTGATTACAATGCAGCAGATTACTACCATTGAGCATGGAGTATTGACTGCCATTGCCGTATATATCGGAAAGACAAGGCTCATTGATAATTTCATGATAGAAGAGTGAAAAGAAACAAAGTGAAGAGGATTGATGTGCGCAAGCTTGCTTAAAACAGAGCCGCAGCGCAGAAATGAGGTTAAAAATGACAATTTCCATGTTAAAAGCAAAAATACACCGTGCCACTGTAACCCAGGCAGAGTTAGATTATGTCGGAAGCATCACCGTAGACCAGAAATTATTAGAAGAATCCGGCATTTTAGAATATGAAAAAGTACAGATTGTGGATGTCAATAACGGCGCCCGCTTTGAGACCTACACCATTGCCGGAGAGCCGGGCAGCGGTGTCATCTGCTTAAACGGCGCAGCGGCTAGAATGGTATCCACAAACGATAAGGTTATTATTATGGCATATGCAGATGTAACTCCGGAAGAAGCAAAAGAAATGCGCCCCACCGTACTGTTTGTGGACGAAAAAAATCAGGTTACCCGGAAAACAAACTATGAGAAGCATGGGGAAATTTCGGAAATCCGATAGAACCGGCATTCTGTAAAGAAAAACCCCGGAGAATCAATGCACCCAAAAAGTCCGACTTTTTGATTGCTTTGATTCTCCGGGGTTTTTGTGTTTTCAATTCCGGTGGCTATATCATGCTGTTTCGTCGTAAAACCTCGGAAAATCAATGTCGACAGAAAGGCAGTTTAAGGTGAAAAGGTACAAATAAAGTAATTGTCAACAATAATCAGAATTAATGTTGACAATTAAAAGAAAAAAATGTATACTTCAAAAAGAAATAAGGTTGACAATCAAAAGAAAAGTGAAAGAAGAGCGAGCCATGATTCAGTTAGCAAATGAAATTATCGCCGGACGGCGGTTGACAGGAGAGGACGATTTAGCTGTATTTCTCACCGCAGATTTAGAGGAACTTTGCAAAGGAGCGGATTCTATCCGTGCCGGGCTTTGCGGGGAAAAGGCGGATTTATGCAGCATCATCAACGGGCGGGGCGGACGCTGCAGTGAAAACTGCAAATTCTGTGCCCAGTCCGCCCATCATCATACCGGCTGTGAAGAATACGGTTTTTTAAGTGCCGAAGAATTGTTAGAGGGCTGTAAGAGTTCCCGGGAAAATGGCATTGACCGTTATTCTATCGTGACAGCGGGACGCACTTTAGAGGGGGCAGACTTAGAGAAAGCTCTTGCCGCCTATAAAAAAATGCACGAAACATATCCAGAAATGAAATTCTGCGCCTCCCACGGTCTGATGAAGGAAGAGGACATCAGAAAACTATATGAGGCAGGAGTCACCATGTACCACAGTAATGTGGAGACTTCGGAACATTATTTTCCCGAAATCTGCACCACCCATACCTATGAGGATAAAAAAGAAGAAATCCGCCGGGCGAAAGCAGCCGGAATGACCATTTGCAGCGGTGGAATTTTAGGAATGGGCGAAAGCTGGCAGGACAGGCTGGAAATGGCGGCTTTTCTTGCCGAAATGAAGGTGGATTCCATTCCCCTCAATTTTTTGATTCCCATACCGGGCACGCCCCTAGGGGAGCAGAAACCCTTAGAACAGGAAGAAATTCTACGGATTGTGGCAATTTTTCGTTATCTCAATCCCATGGCGTATATCAGAATTGCGGCAGGAAGAAATTATTTTTCTGACGGCGGAAAAGCCCTGTTTTTGTCAGGAGCTAACGCAACCATTACAGGGGATATGCTTACCACCACAGGGCAGAACACGGCGCAGGACCGTGACATGTTGGAAAATCTGGGATTTCGGTTAAAAGCAGCAAAAAGTGCCTGAAACGGAAAAGAATACCGAAAGGAAATAGTGCGAGGAGGCTTCGTTATGGACGCAAATGTAACAAAAACAAAATGGAATGCAAAATTAATAGCGCTGGTGGGAATGATGGCAGCGGTGACCTGTGTGTTAGGTCCCCTTTCTATTCCGCTCCCCATCAGCCCGGTACCGATTTCTCTCACTAACTTTGCAATTTATCTTGCAATCTACGTGTTGGGAACAAAGAGGGGAATCTTAAGTTATGTGATTTATTTACTGATTGGGTTAGTGGGGCTTCCAGTATTTTCTGCGTTTACCGGAGGACCGGGAAAATTATTGGGGCCCACCGGAGGATACCTCATTGGCTTTCTTCCTATGGCGCTGATTTGCGGTATTTTTATTGAAAAATCGCAGAAGAGAGATTTACATTTTATCGGTATGGTAATCGGAACCGTAATTGCCTATGTTTTCGGAACAGCATGGCTGGCATGGCAGGCGGAAATGACCTTTGGTGCGGCGTTGGCAGCAGGCGTGATACCGTTTATACCGGGAGATTTGGCAAAAATCATTATCTGTATGATGATAGGGCCGGAACTTAGAAAAAGATTGAGGGCAGCAGGATTGGTATAACAGAAGACAGGAAAATGGCGGATAGCCGGATGTGCACAAGCATGTCTGGCTATTTTATGCGCAGACCCGTGCAAGAGATTTTATGATGTATAGGTCCGGTAAATCTGGATTTGAAAGAAAATAGGTGATTAAATTACTGCAATCTAAGAATATAATTGGAAGAAAATGGAAATATGCTATAATAAAAAACAAAATTGTTACGTTTATTTGGGAAAAAGGGGCCGAAAAATGAAGATTAATACCGTTGGGGTAGTTCTCTCCCATTATCGGAAAAAGTATCAGTTATCCCAGACGCAGATATGTGAGGGTATCTGTGGCATTCCAACATATTGCCGGATAGAAAAAGGTTACAGGGAAGTAGATTCTCTGGTGAGCCAGTCCTTAGTGGAACGGTTAGGAAAACAGGTATTGGAATTTGAATTGCTGTTAAATAAAGAAGATTATGAAAGAATGGTTCTAAGAAACCGGATAAAAGATAAGCTGCAGGAAAAAGATTTAAAAGCTGCGGAAAATCTTCTGGAGAAATACCAAAGAATCATGCCGAAGGAAGAAGTTCTCCACAAACAATTTTTTCTTTGTGGAAAAGCACAGATACTTTTGGCGGGGAAAGTGGATAAAAACAAAGCCATTGAAATGCTGAGGGAAGCATTGAACCTGACAAAACCGGGGCATGAAAATGGCACAGAGGAACAACTTTACAGTGGGACGGAGCTTAAAATTGCATATTTACTGGCAGTAGATGAGAAGGACGAGGCACGGGCGGAAAAACAGATGCGTCGTCTTTTGCATTTTATAGAAAAATACAACGATAAAGCCAGGCAGGAGCGTTTCGGGCTTCCCATTGTAAAAGAGTTGATTCAGTTGAAAAAGCGTCAGCAGGAGGAAGAGACGTTAATCGAATATTTAGACGAAGCTATAGCTATTGTTTCCGAGAGCAATAAGGTAGCAGCCCTCGCCGGACTTCATTTTGACAAAGCAGAGGCAATGGAGCATCTTTTTGCCGAAAAAGAGCACTGGGGTGAGAAAGAGGAACGCCCACAGCATTTAAAAGACAGTATCAGAGAGTGCCTGATGGCATATCAGGTGGCGGACACTATGGAATACACCGGACTTAAGGAGAAAATAAGACGCTTTAGTGAGGAAAAATTAGGATGGCGAATTACAGAGTAGGGGATATCATTCGCTTAACACGGCTGGCATCCGGTTTCACCCAGGAGCAGCTCTGTGAAAATATTTGTTCCATAGAAACTATGTCCCGCATTGAGAACGGGAAACATAAAGTAAAAAGGGAAACTTACCGCAGGTTAATGGAGAAAATGAATCGTTTTCCCGAAAAGAATTATGCCATCTGTGTGGATAAGGATATGGAGATTATGGAGGAACGGGTAAGATTTGAAGGGGCTATGGCAAAGCATGACTTTGAAAAAGCGGACTGTTACATGAAACTGTTAAAGGAAAAAGCAGGGAACAGCGCGCCTACCATGCAATATATCCGGCGGGAAAGTGCATTTTTGGATTTCTATCAGAAACGGATAACCGCAGAACAATTAGTGAAAATCTTAAAAGAACTGGCAGGAGAGATAGTACCGGATTATGAGAAATTTTTAGACAGTGACGTGGTATTTCCGTTTATGGAGCAGGAAATTATTTTACTGAAACGATTGGCAATCGCCTACGGAAGGGCAGGGGAAAACGAACTTGCCATAAAAATCAGTAAAATGCTGCTGAGAAGTCTGCGGATGGGGTACATGGCGGAGTGGAGGAAACATGAGATATCAATATTAGGAGATATGTCATTCTTTTACCAGCGCATAGGGGAATATAAAATTGCGGCGGAAATAACGAAAACCGTTTTCATAATAGCGAAAAAATATGATGAAGGTACTATCATTGAGGAAATGCTGTTTAATTCAGCATGGGATATTTTAAAAGAAATCAGAACCGGAGAGAGACAGGAAGAAGAATTGGCTGATTGTAAAAAAATGATGAGAAAAGCCTATTATATTGCTCTTGCAAGAAATGATAAAACCAATCTTAAAATATTCAGTGACTATTACAGAGAACAGTTTGGTGAAGAGATAGAAATAAAATTATAATTTTAATCAGTTATATTTGTTTGGAAAGCTTCTCGGGGATTTTAAAATAAATGACAAAGCTGTTAAAAAAATAAAAATCAGGAAAACTTACAGTTAAAAGTTTTCCTGATTTTTTTAGTACATATAAGGATGTATTTAATAAGTTTGAAAAAGATATTAGATAGAATAGGTTGGTTCTTCATCTGAAGGCAGGCAGTATGGTTCAATCGTAGGATACCCATCCCCCGCAATCATCACATCATCAGCCTTTTGAGAGAAACTTCCCACAACTCCCATGCTTCCTAAAATCATTGTCAACGCTGCTAAAACAACTAAACCACATTTTTTGAAATTTTTCATCGTTTGTAATTCCTCCTTTAAAATAGTTCCATTAGTGTAATACAAAAAAAACCAAAAAACCATGGCAAAATTGGAAAAAATGGAAATTTCATAAATTTGTAACAGTTCAGCCTTCCGGCTTTACTGAATAAAAAAGTTATTGTAAAAATGACGAAATTTTTTCGTCATATAACAGTGACTTTTCCACTGAAAATAGGCTTGTATGAGCTAAA
>JAETQH010000111.1 GCA_021770785.1 Lachnospiraceae bacterium | reverse complement strand
GTTCGTGATGGGCTTCCAGCGGTCTTGCCGGATTGCCCTTGTGTTTTTCAAATCGCAAAATTGCGTGTTGTGCCATGAAACTCCTTTCCCCATTCCATTCCTTTCCGGGACTTTTCAACAGGAAAATCCTGCAGAAAATATCTCGGATCGGATAGGAATGGATAAGCGGAGCAGCTCCACTACCTCGTTGATGGGATAGTAGAGGTAAATGCGCCCATATTCGTCCGCCCAGCCGTTTTTCTGGGACAGGTCTGTCCGGCGCAGGATAAAGGCATACAGTACCTTTGCTTCGTTGGACAGTGGTGTGAATGTGGGGGCTTCAAAAAGGAAATTAGGAAGCCGGGTAAAGCTGACCGCCTTTTCCGGCTGATGGATATAAATGGTGTTTGTCATATCGTGTTTTGTGGACGGTTAGAAGCTCGTTTTCGAGGGTAGACGGTAGTTCCTATTGCCTGCCCCTGTTCTGTGCTTGCAAAGCCTTGTAAATCAAGGACTTTTCGGCCCCTAACTGTCCACACAAGACCTCCTTTTCCGTTCGCTTTCTGTTTTCTGCCGCCTGTGAACTCTGGCGGCACAGTCGGGACAGTATTTTGCCCGGTTGGACTTTGGGACGAACACCCCGCCGCATACCGCACAGCGTTTTAGCTCCTTATCCCGGAAAATCTCTGCTTCCAGCGTTCTGATTTGCGGCAAGACCGACCAGCGGAACCACTTGCAGCAGACCGAGAAAGAAATGGTCTGGGGGCAGGTATGGGTGTCCCCATCGTCAAAGAGCATGCAGTTCCCGTCCTCATAATTGCAGCACTCCCGGCGGATAAGGGCGTTTGCCTGTTTTCTCTGTGCCGGTGTCATGCGGTAAAAGTAACCGTCAGGCTTGCACTCTATGGGCGGCAGTCGTTTATATGGGTTCTCTCTCATGTGTTCCCTCCATTTTTCCTTTGCCGTTCTCCCCGAAAGGATTTCCGGCGTTGGCACGCTCCCCGGACTTCGGGACATTTTGTCCCGAAGTGGCTCGTTGCGGTGCTTCCCCTGCCGGGGTATTCCTTTTCGGACGGTCATTCTGTTTTCAAGGTGCAGCTCATCGATGAACTACCCTAAGTCTACACGAAAAAAATGCAATTCCCGAAATCTTGCGAGAATTGCATTTTAGGGCAATATTCAATTTCAAAATTGCATTTCTGCAATTTTCCTGTATAATGAAAAATAGGAAAAGGAGGTGCTGTGTATGGCTTTACCCGGAACACCCGGACAGAGGATTTCTGATTTGTGCAACGGCAATCATATTTCTCAAAAGCAGCTTGCGGAGAAGATAGGCGTATCTGCTTCTCAGTTGAGCCGCATTGTCAGTGGAGAAACAAAGACGGTCAGTAGCGATATTCTCATAGGCGTGGCAAAGGAATTTAAGGTGTCAACAGACTACATACTGGGTTTGTCCACTTTGAGCGTCCGTAAAAGCTATGATATTTCTGAATTAGGCTTGTCCGAGGGAGCTGTGAAAGGGCTTGTGACAGGTACGGTAGATGTGCAAATCCTCAACCGGCTGTTGGAACACAGGAATTTCCCGAAAATGATGGATTTGATACGGATTTATTTTCAAGACACAGCGGCAAAGGGGATCATGGCACGCAACCAACTAATCGAGCTGGCAACGGCTTCCCTATCCGATTTAATGAAAGACCAGCCGGAACACCGAGCAGAAGTAAGACAGGATTTGCAACTTCTGAACGCACAGAAGATGGGGAAACATGAGGCGGAGATTGAGAAAATCAAGAATGTATTTCTTGCTATCCTGCGGGATATTAAGAAAGATATGGACAGCGGAGAACAGCCGGTAGAAGCTGTGACAGCCGCCATGTTTCAGACCATGCGGGACGCACTGGCGCAACAGAAGCAGGAACCGCTTTCTATGGACGATGTAACGGCTATGATTGCCGGACAGATTGGGCAGATTCTTCCAATGGACGAGGAAGCCACCAAGCAGTTTCAAGCACTGGCAAAAAAGATGATGGAACAAGCAGGCGGTGCTCAAAACGAGGAAGAACCATGAGTGATGTAATGACCCCGGAGCAGCGGAGCCAAGCTATGAGCCATATTAAAGGGAAAGATACCAGCATTGAGGTCATACTACGGAAAGCACTCTGGCACAAAGGCATCCGGTATCGGAAAAATTATAAAAAGCTGCCGGGTACACCCGATATAGCTATAACAAAATACAAGATTGCTATTTTTTGCGACAGTGAATTTTTTCACGGTTATAATTGGGAGATAAAAAAGCAAAAGTTAGGCCATAACCGGGAATATTGGATTAAGAAGATTGAGCGGAATATGGCCCGTGATCGGGAAAACGACTTTAAGCTGATTGCATTGAACTGGATACCTATTCACTTTTGGGGTCAGGAGATACAAAAACACACAGAAGAATGTGTGCAAGCCGTTGAAGATTTGATTTTTGAGTTGCGAATGAACCAATTTGATGCTATGATAGATGGAACAAGGGACTATATTGAAAATATAAAATTATAATTTTATATTTTCAATTATTATGTTGATAAATTAAAAGGAGTACCCTTATGACAATATCAGAACAGATTAAAGTGCTTTGTGTACGATGTAATATCAGTGTTGCGGAACTTGCAAGGCGGATGGGGACTACCCCCCAGAATTTCAACTCAAAAATGAAACGGGAAAGCTTTACAATTTCTGATTTAGAATATCTGGCAGAAACATTAGGATGTTCTTTTGAACGCTATTTTGTCCTTCCAGATGGTGAAAAGATTTAATGGGAGGATATGAATGAATTTATTACACTTTAAAGATAATGCCTCAAATCGGGATGTAATTTCCCTATTTTCCGGGGCAATGGGGCTGGATATTGGCCTTTCAAAAGCTGGTCTCAACATCGTAATCGGACAGGACTTTGACCCTGCTTGTGTCGCAACTATGCGCGCAAACGGACATAAGGTTCTGGGCGGTGACATCCGTGAAATCAATGAAGCGGATTTGTTGGAGCAGACTGGATTAGCACAGGGAGAACCTTTCCTGATTTGCGGCGGTCCACCCTGCCAGCCGTTTTCTACTGCCGGTAAGCGGCTGGGGATTAACGATCCACGAGGCAGCTTATTTATGGATTTTATCCGTATGATTGACTATATCCATCCTCGTTTTTTCATTATGGAAAATGTAAAGGGGATTATGTCTGCCCCATTAAAGCATATGCCCCTTGCGGAGCGTGACAAAAACGACCCTGAACAGCATTTAGGAACTGTATTAGATGTTATCCTCTCTGAATTTGATAAATTAGGATATAAAACGGTGTATGGGATTTTGGATGCCGTCAATTATGGCGTACCTCAATTCCGGGAACGGTTTGTGTTGATCGGAAGCCGGGACAATGAAGATATTTTCCTGCCATTCCCGACACACTTTCAGATGCACCAAGACTCGCAATACCGCTGGCACACCTTGAATGATATAATCCGGGATTTGGAAAATAATTGCGGAGAATGTGCTACCTTTAGTAAAGACCGCCTTGCGTATCTCCGCCTTGTCCCGGAGGGTGGAAATTGGCGTGACCTACCGGAAGATATTCGGAAAGAGGCTATGGGCGGTGCTTATGGCTCTGGCGGAGGAAAGGTTGGTTTTTACCGGAGATTATCTTACAGCCAGCCTTCACCAACCTTAGTGACCTCCCCGGTACAAAAAGCAACCATGATGTGCCATCCAACCCAAGATAGGCCTTTGAGTATCCGGGAATATGCCCGTATCCAGCAATTTCCTGATGATTGGCAGTTCATGGGGACAAGCATTGCAAAATACAGGCAGATTGGCAACGCTGTACCGGTTGGGTTGGCATTAGCATTGGGAAATGCTGTGCTTTCTGTTGCGGATCAATCCGCTGAAATTCGCACGAAGCGATTTAGAGGGACAGACATACATCAAAAGCTGAAACAAGCTATCGAAATAGGAGGAAGCTGTTATGCCAATAAACAGTAATTACAATGAAGAGGCTATTGTAGAAGCGATTGCAACTGCATTAGATAATTTCTACACTAATTTAATCAGCAACATTGACAAGCTTAACATCAAAAAGGTTATGAAACGCAAAAACCCGTATTTGTTCCGGGCAAAAGCCATGAATGGGGCCGCACAGATCATTGATGCAATCCTTGCTGCCTTTGTGTCCTCATCGGAGGAAACAATATTTGGAAATGTTTTCTTTGAACCTATTGCTACCGCTGCTGCACAAGGACAGAAAGCATTGGCAGAAGGCGTTGACATTATGGTGGAGCGGGACAATACCATTTATGCCATCGCTGTAAAATCTGGCACAAGCGTTTTTAATGCGGACAGCCGCAAGAAACAGGAACAGAATTTCATGGCGGCAAGCAAACTGGCGCAGCAGGCGAAGAAACGCTTCGTCCCGATTGTTGGTTACGGTTATGGAAAGAAGAAAGCTTCCAACCGCGGGCTTCCCAAGTTCTATATGGAATTGGCAGGCAAGGATTTCTGGACGGAATTGACCGGAGATGAAGAATTCTACATAAAGCTAATCCGTTTCATGGACAGGCTGCCAGAGAAATATGTGGAAGAATTCGATGCTTCCTATCAAAAAGCTTCAAACCGGCTCGTTCGTGAGTTCACCCAAGAGTTTTGCTTTGAGGATGGTAGTATTGACTGGGAGAAGCTTGTTAAATTCAACTCTGGAAATTAACATCGGAGGGATAAGGCATGAGAGATGCACTAAAGAATGCTATACATAATGCAATTTTATTTGAATGCAAATTGCCGCATCAAGAAAGTGGCATAGATAAATCATGCCTTTCTTCCCAAAATGATATTTGTTTCAGTAATTCTAATCCCCAAGAAATTTCCAAAATTATCTATAATGGTATTGTGGAATTTGCAATCAACGAATATGAAATTGATTACACTGCTTTAGAGCGTGAACAGCGAAAAGTTATTCTTAGCCGTATCCGTTATAACCCAGAAGCATCTGAGGATACCAAGCTGAAGTATGGTTTTTATGGTGAAGTACTCTTGGATTTAATCTTGCGTGTGTTTTTAAATACGAGTGTTCTTGCCGCACGAGGATATTTTTATTCTCCTATTGAAAATAGCGAGGCTAAAGGTTTTGATGCTTTTCATTTAATGGAAAGAGAAGGAAATATTGACTTATGGTTTGGAGAAGCAAAATTCTATGTGCAATATAAAAGCGCAATAACCCCTGTGATGGAAAAATTAAGCACTTCACTTTCTGATGGATATTTGAATCGAAATTTACTTGCAATCATAGATGAGCGCCCCCATATCTCAACACACAATGAACAACTTGAAAACTTGTTAAATTCATGGGAAGAAAATCCAGATATTAATCTGTCACAAGAAATAAAGAATAGAGGAATTCGGCTAATATACCCTATATTTATTGCTTATCAAAAAAATAGCACTGATCAATATCATCAGAGCATAAAAAAGTGTATTGAGCATATTGCTTCAGAATATACACGGCTTAATATTATTGTACCCGCTTCGTTTGACTACCGGTTATTTTTTATTTTTTTACCACTGTCGGAAGTTAAGCAAATCAAGGAGAATGTGATAAAATGGATAGACTCACGAGAACCGCTAATATAATTAAAGCGTACTATTCATACAAAAAGAATTCAGATGCTGCAACTTTTGTAAAAGAAGTATGTGGCTTTTTTGACTTTATAAAAAATGAGCCTATCTCTGAAGCGGATATGAATTTCCTTATATTTTTGGCTAATGAAGCGGGAATCCCGCAATATTTTGACTTGTTCAAAGATAAGTTTACAGATTGCCGTATATCTGATGAAAATATCAAAACACTTACCATAAGTGCTCTATTTCATGATGCCAGCCTTATTAGAGGAAATAGCAAATTACATCGGTATCAAAAGAATGTTCTTGACAGTTTTAAAATCGGGCAACAAAATCGTTTTGTTTTGACTGCACCTACTTCTTTTGGAAAGACCTTTTTGGTATATGAAATTATACAAAAGATGCAGTATCAGAATGTCCTTTTGATTTTTCCGGCAATTAGCCTTTTATCCGAAAATTACGCCCGTTTATGCAAGTTGGACACATTTCAATCATATAAGATTCATTCCCTAAGCGAAGAGGAATTTAGTCTATCCGAAAGAAACATCTTTATTTTTACACCCGAACGGTTCTTGTCGTTTATGGATTCGCATCAACACCTTCACTTTGATTTTGCCTTTATTGATGAGGTTTACAAAATTGATAACAGTTTTATCATTGATTCGGAAACATCTGGCGAAAATGAACGTGATACCGCGTACCGTTTAGCATTGGAATTTATTTGTAATTTGACAAGCGATATGCTATTAGCTGGTCCATATATGGCACTTCCCCGACCCGGTACACAGCAACATAAATCGTTTAATAATTTTGCGGAAGATAATGGGTTTTCTTTTTTACGTTACAATCAATTTGAAATTGTTTCAAAGGAATACACAACAGTAAAAGGTAAACGTCAATATCATATAGATGAAATCCCAGTAGAAATTGGTTCTATAAGTAAAGGGCAGAAAATTGCCAATATAATTAAATCGTTAAGCACGCCTAAAGAAAATACGATTATTTATTGTGGCAGAAGAGCCGATACAGAAATGTATGCCAGAACTTTATTAAGGGATCAAATGCTGATTTCTTCTTTTCAAGAAACTTGTTCAGGGATAGAAAGTTCTACTTATGAAATATTTTTAAATCATTTGGAACACACATTTGGCAATGATTGGATTGTATTAAAAGCGTTGAAAGGCCGGATAGGTATCCATCACAGCCTTATCCCCAAATACATCCAAAAAGAAATTATAAATTTATTTAATGAGGGGACATTACTATGCCTCTTTTCGACTACGACTATCACTGAAGGCGTAAACACTTCAGCAAAAAACATAATTATTACATCAAACAAAAAGGGCATAAAACCTCTACGGCAATTTGATGCTAAAAATATAGCTGGTCGTGCGGGTAGGTTTTACCAACACTATTCTGGAAGAGTTATAGATTTAAATAATAATTTTGAGGAAATTGTGAATGGACAACCTGAAATACTGGAACATAAAAACTATGATATAACTTTCCCGAAAACGGATGTTGATTACCAGATAACAAAAGATAAATATTTATCTGAAGTTGAACGCCAAGATAAAGAAGATATCCAAGCTCAGATTATTGCATCTGAAATCCCATCAGAAGTATTTGATTGTTTCCGGGTTGTTGGACCAAAAGATAAATTAACACTATACGGTTATATTTCAAGTGTGCCATGGTGGACTATTGAAGATATTAAACGTGTTTCAATAACATTGGCAGGCAGCAATGCACACCGACTATATTGGCCCGGATTTCAGGCCATTATGGATATTATCTTGCCCGTTGTACGCGAAGAAAAACTTAAACAACTTATTGTAATACGAGTGGGACAGAATCAGTATTCATTGATAACAAGTCTATTGAGTTCATATCTTTCGGGTGGTTTTCTTTCAATGGTACAATATTATGTCGGGCGGAAAGATAATCCAAAAACAAAGGATGAAGCAATGCGGCAAGTAGCTGACTTCGTTTACAATGTCTTTAAGTATCATTTAGTAAAATATCTCGGCCTTTTTGATGTATTCTTCCGATATCAAATTTCAAAGTCAGAGAATATCGCTATGGAAGATGTGGCTGGATTGGGGTTACTTCTTCAAAAACTTGAATACAATGCCCTTTCTCCCAATGCACGTAAAGTAAGTGATTATGGAGTTCCGTTTAAACTGATAGACTGTTATGATAGTAAAACGCCGTATGATAAAGGTCAATTTGATGCTTATGAACAACATATTGATCAAGAGATAAACAGATTATTCCAGTAATAGCCAATATACCCACTGCAACTCTTGAAACCGCCCAGGTTTTTGCCCATCCCCATCTGCAAAAACCTGCCCGTTTTCTTTATCCGTTTTGTAAGTATATTTCTCAAAATATGCTTAATACGGGTTGAAAGAAAACCGTAAAAGTGATATACTACGTATAGAGGAAACAAGGAGGTTACAGCCCATGAAAGAATTAGGAGAACGCCTGCGGAGATTGCGGGAAAGTGTGAAGCTGTCGCAGGTAAAGATGGCGGAACTTTTGGGAGTGAAGCAGTCCAGTATCAATCGTTATGAGCAGGGACAGTCGGCTCCCTCTTTGGAAACGCTTGTAAGGTATGCGGATTATTTT
>JAETQH010000029.1 GCA_021770785.1 Lachnospiraceae bacterium | reverse complement strand
ATATGGTTATCGTTTTTAAGGAATTGCTACTACCTATAATACCAGGAGAAAAACCAAAACCTGAGTTTTATAGAGAATAATGCGATTTTGAGTGAGAAAAAATCAGGAAGTTAACACGGACGGGTTGAATTGTTATCATATAAAAATTTTCCTATACAAAAAAAAGATACAAGAGTTCTTACTTACTAACTCTTGTATCTTTTTTTGTATCCAAACGCTTTTTACAAATAATTTGAGTAATCCTCTTTCCATGTCAATGTTACAATTTGATTTAGATATTATTTTGAATGTTTTTATTGATGACCGCATCATTCTTCCACCGTTTTTAATTCAAATACATCGTCAAACTGTGCTTTTCTCACTCCATCAAGATGATGGCTGATTAATAATAATGTTAAATCCTCATTCTCTAAAAGTTTCGTTTCGATTTCTTTTGCATTCTGCTGATCTAATGCTGATGTTCCCTCATCTACAAAAAGAAGCTTTTTATCATGTATCAATGCCCTCGCCACCGCAATCCTCTGCCGCTGTCCGCCGGACAAGTTTTTGCCGTTTTCTCCCACCGGCGTATCTAAGCCCTGTGGAAATAATTTCATATCCTCAAACAATGCGCTTTCCTGCAGCGCCTTTTCTATCTTTTCTTCTGAAAAATCTTCCCACAATGTAATGTTATTGCGAATTGTCGTATCAAACAGATATACATTTTGCTCAATATAAGCAATTTTATCTGTAATCGTCTCCGGTTCATACTCTGATGCAGACACATTATCATAAAGAAGTTCTCCCTCATACCCCTGCAGCTGCCCTAACAAAATTTTCATAAGTGTTGTTTTTCCACTGCCGCTTGAACCCACCAGTGCATATTTTTTCCCTTTCTGAATCTGGAAATTCAAATCCTTTAATACTACTTTCTCCCCATAGCAGTACCCTAAATGTTTCATACAAATCCTTTGCCTGATATCTCCCAATGTTTTTAAATTTTTTCCTTCTTTTTCTGTTTTCCGGTACTCATTTTCAAATTTCTCAAAAAATGGTTTTGCTGCTATCATGGAATTCTTATAGCAAACCGCATCTGTTAAACCATCAAAAATTTTCGGCATAAAATTAATCACACCGACGATGGCACTGACTCCAAGTTTTCCATCAAATATAAGAAAGGCACAAATACCAATAATCAATACGCGAAAGGCTGCATCACAAAAAAGCAGCCATGCATTTGATGTAACCTGTACTTTTATATATTGATAATCGGTTTCAGATTTTTTCTCACTGCATTCATCTGCCTGCTTTTCAAATTTGTTCATAATATGGAAATTTTTCATCACCATAAAGCCGGACAGCAGGTTCTTCATTCCGCTGTAAAAGGTTTCCGATGCCTCTGAGGTTGCATTCGCTTTTTCCTCAATTCTTTTCTCGAAAAACACAGAAATAACCATCAAAAATACTCCGCCCAGCAAAGCTGCAATTACCAACGCCCAATGGATTAAAAACAATGATACCGCTGTAATCACCACTTGAAAAATACAAGTCACCAGCGAAAAGAAGGAATTCAGCGCCCACATTTCAATCTGCGCCACATCATTTGTGTACCACGAGATATAATCTCCTATAGCATGCTCCTCATACTGCTGATAACTTTTTCGCATAAGTATGTTGCTAATCGTATGGCGCATATCATTATTTATGGCTCTTTGCGCTTTCCCCTTCCATACTCCCCCCAGATAGTAGGTTATAACTGTCATTATCCAGACAAACGCCTGACCCAGCAACAGTTTCCAGATTTGCTGTTTATCTCCTGCCGTAATGGCATCTATGGTATCCATCAGCACAAAAGAACATATCGTGGCAGCCAAAACATTCAGGCATAAAAATAAGCTGGCTGTGAAGCACTCTTTCCAACGCATATAAATATATTTTTTCAAATTTTCTCCCTCGCTCTCTAATGGTGCAGAACACATCTCTCCACTGGCTGATGGTCTATTACAACCTGCCTTGGGCAAGCCCTGTGTAAGCAACTAAGTATATATTCGCAATCCCCACAATATTCTAACGTTGTTTCTGTCCATTTTTCTTCCTTTTCTTTATCCACTATAACACCTAGCACATCATCTACTCTTCCAATCTGATTTTCTGAATCATCCAAAGCAACCGTGCATTTTATCACTCTATTATCCGGTGTAAATGTGTATGAATTAGGGTATGCCGTATAGCAGACATTTTTAAGTGGAATTAAAATTTCTTCTCTTGTATTATCATTTCTTAACCCTATTTTTTCCATATAAGAAACATGTTTTTCTTCTAAATCATTCATTTCCTGATTGGTGCATAATTCCATATTTTTCGCACTTTCTCCACCCCAATCCTTCACAAAATTAATATACATTGTGAAACGATTGTCTGCACCAAAAACTTCTTTTATATAATCATACCAAGACATGTCTTGATTATTCTCCGAAATGTTGTACCTCAAACGAACAACAAATTCATATTCTTCCGGCAAAGATGATATTTCTTTCAAATTATTTACAATTTTATCACGTGTTTTCTTACCTGTCACATGCTTTCTAAATGTATCATGTTGCCAACCATCTAACGTAATTTGATAATTTTCTATTCCCAATCGATAAAATTTTGCAAACATTTCTTTATCTAATAAATATCCGTTTGTCGTAATTCCCGATATAAAAGAAAACTTATACTGTTCCTGTAAAGAAATCACATACCTATTAAAATCGCAAATCTGCTCTACACATAATGTTGGTTCTCCACCAAACCAGTTCACTTGAACATACCGAATATTCTTAGTGGTAATTTCTCGTTTCAGAAAATATTTTATATTTTCCAACGTCATTTCTGTCATATGCTCTGACGTATGACATTCATAGCAATATGTACATCTAAAATTACAACTCATTGTAGGCAAAATCCCTATAATGAGTGTTTCTTTCATCATCACTAGCAGCTGTTGTATCTCCGATTCTGCAATTCTATCTTCTACTAAATATTTATGTTCAAACAAAAACTTCTCCAAATCGCTTTGAATCGTTTCTGTGCCCGTTTCTATTATTTTCTCCAATTCCTGTATATATGGTTCTGTAATTTCCACTTCACCATCTAATAACCTGTTTTTCAAATTAACTACTTCATATCCTTTTTTTATAATAACACTTTTTGATATTTTGTACATTATTTTTTCTCCACACCATTAACTTTAATAATGGCTTAAAGGCATTTAAATACCTCTAAGCCATTTAACCACACATTACTTTGGACGGCATCCACAGTTATCAAAAATACATCTTACACGCTTTATCTCATCTTTTAATACTCTCATATTTTTCACCTCCTCTGTAATCAATCTTTAGCAATTGCTTAATTAAAACATTAACATATTCACTCGAAAAAGTTTATGACGTTTTACGAAAACTTTTTGTATTAAATGTTTTCGTAAAACGTCATAAACAATCTCTTTAAAATGTACTATACTAAAAAAACTTTAGGAGGATAATTTACTTATGAAGGAAAAATTACTATCACTTGTTTTATCGCTTATTTGTATGGGGTTGATTGCTCTGCCTGCAATAAATTCCGAAAGTTTCATTCAACCGCTTTCGTTTTTTGATGAAGCCCACACAAATTAGCTATACAATATCCACACCATATCTGCTTTCATAGTATTTTTTTATCTTATCTGCGTCTTTCTCATGTTCATATAAGAGCATTAAATAATAATCATTCCGCAGACATTCTTTTGCTAACTCTTTTTTCTCTGACATTTTTTCATAGGCACATGCCATATTTGCCAAAACTGTTGCCGCAATGTCCCCCCTCTGACAATCCAACGCAAAATTCAGCCCCTGCTTTCCTATTGCAATCGCTTCTGATAGTTTATCCTCCTCTTCTAGCAATCCTACATAATTGATATAATACAGAAATTGCGAACCCATGCGATTCTTTTCCTTCAAAATGCTTTTTTTATAAACCTCCTGCACCTGCTGATATAAGTTCTCCGCTTCTTTCATCCTACCTGCCTTTTTTAAGCATAATGCCATATAATTTATAATCACGAACTCCTCAATAGAAAGTTCCCGGTACACCTGTCCCGAAAAATCCTTCATCGTATAGCGAAGCAATCGTATTGATGTATCAGCTATTTCTTCCCAATTCAGTTTCTCCTCTTCTATTTTTCTCTGCAATTCTTCATGCCCAATGTACTGACGGTTCACCGGAATACTTAAATCCAGAATCTGTTTAAGTTCTTCCACAAGCCGATAAGCTTCCTCCTTATTTTTCTTATACCAGTTTTTATTGATTTTCCCCACCAACTCATAAGCATAATAATCATCTGACACCACATAGCCTTGGAAAAAACGCCTGTCATAATCTAATTTTTCAAAAATTCCCCTCACTGTCCTGTGCTTCGGAGCTCTTTTCTGTGTTTCTATCCTGCATAAGGTTTCTTGGGCACACACTCCCTCACTGATTTCCTCCTGTGACACTCCCTTTTCCTCACGAAGCTCTCGAAGCAGTTCATTACTGATAACGACATCTTTTTGGTAGCTTTTTAAGACAAAAAACAGTATCTCCTCTTCTGTCTTTTTCTTCTGCGCCTGTTCATATAAGAAATCAATCGCAGTAAGTGTTTTTTCTCTTTTTGCCGCCTCTTCCCACCGTTCCGTTTTCTCTAAACATTCTTTTTCGCCCTCTAAAATTTTACTCATTAAATCTAAAACCCCATTTTCCATCAGGCATTGTTTTCCCGCCTGATACAATTTATAGGCTTTTCCGAAATTCCCCTCTGCAAAAGCTGCTCTGCCTGCAAGATAAACAGCCTGCGGAAACACCTTCACCTTTTCCTTTTCTTCTGTATAATGGCTGTCAATATATTCTGCTAATCTTACGATTTCTTCCTCATTAATTGTCTGTTCAAGGAGACGCAGATAATACAGGGTAAGCAAAATCTGAATTTCTTGTGTGCATAGCTTCTCTCCCGTCCACATTTCCTTTTTCCAGCTTGCTTGAGTAAGCTTCAGCGCCTCCTGTAACCGTTGGCAGCACTGTCCGATATTTCTCTCCCTTACAAATGCGATAACAGCTCTTATCTGCATCACAAATTGCCGACAGAGTACATTATTTTCGGCTCCATATGCTTCATATTCCGTCAATAGCATTTCAGCCATCTCGTAATCTTCACATGCCAACTCCTGACAAATCATCTCTTTTAAACATATTTCCTGATATTCCTCATTCGACGCAATATATTCCAATCTGTCTAAAGACTTTCCCAATCGCTGCAGCAATACTTCTAAAATAAGGCTGTTTGCCTCCTTCGTACCATTTTCTATTCTTGACAATTCCGCCGTACTTATCACTCCCCGTGCAAGGTCTTTCTGTGATATTTCCTTTTCACACCGCAGGGAACCTATCATTTTTCCGATATATTTCATTCCGCATCAACTCTTTTCTTTAAGCATTTCCAAAAGTTATGGTATTTCTAAAGTATAACAATTTCTTCTTACTTTTGTCAATTTTAAAATAATTTTCAAACAACTTTACCGAAAACGGGGGGTTATGATATAATGAACGCAAAAGTAGCCAGATAGGAGGGGTGTTTTTATGAACGTAAATGAATCAGCAGAAAATTACTTAGAAACCATACTGATTTTAAGCAAAAAAAATCCAGTGGTACGTTCCGTCGACATCGCCGAAGAGCTTGGCTTCAAGAAATCCAGCGTCAGCGTTGCCATGAAAAATCTGCGTGAAAAAGAAAACATTACTGTCACAAAAGAGGGATACATTTATCTCACCGAATCAGGACGCGCCATTGCGGAAATGATTTATGAACGGCACGAATTTCTGACCAGCTGGCTCACCAGCCTTGGAGTGGATGCAGCTATTGCCGCGGAAGATGCCTGCCGGATTGAACATGTCATCAGCCCGGAGAGTTTTCAGGCGATTAAATCCAATGTTAAAATTTCGGAATAATGATAGGGAAAGAGAAACCGCCCGCGGTTCCCTTTCCCTACCATATTTTAAATTCCTGTTACTTGTACTGTCTCCGGAACTGAACCGGCGTCATATCATAAGCCTTCTTAAACAGACGGTTAAAATGCTCCACGTTTTCATAACCTACCGAAGCCGCAATAGACTCCACGGTCTGATTAGTTTCCTTCAGCAATCTTCTCGCCTTTTTCATCCGGGCTTTTTTTACCGCATCCTGAAACGTCATACCGGACTTTTCCTTAATATATTTAGACAAATACGGTTTTGACAGATTAAACGTGTCCGCCAACACATCTAAGGTCACATCCGCATAGTGGTTCTGGATATAATTCATGATTTCCACCGTGCGCTCTTCCATTCCCTCGGTAATGTTCTTACTTTTTGTCATTTTGTTTGCGGCAGAAACCAGTGCGGCAATGGAGCTCTTAATGATGTCCTCATCCACGCCCACACCCCAGTAAGGTTTGCCCTGACAGATAATTTCCACATAAGCCGCCGCTTTGGAGGAAGAACCCTCGGAAATCGCATGTTCCTCATAAACCGCCAGTTCATAGCTAATACCAAAATACATCTTAATGGCATTGCTGACCGCATCCAGACGACCGTTTCCGTTGGTCTTAATCGTCCGTTTCTCCGCCCCCTGTTCAATAGTCACTGTGGCGCAGATACCGTCCTTCTGCTCAAAATGGCATTCCGGAACGGAAAATACGTCCTTGACATTGACATAATGCTCGGAAAATATCTGATAAATTGCCTCCGGTGAAAGTTCCTGATGTTTCTCGTCCGAAACACCCTTGATCAAATATCCCACTTCCTCTTTCATCTTATCCGGCAGTGAGATACCATAATTCTGTTTTAAAATGAACGCCACACCGCCCTTACCGGACTGGCTGTTGATTCGGATAACGTCGGACTCATATTCCCTGCCCACATCCTTCGGGTCAATCGGAAGGTATGGCACATCCCAGCGCTCGCCGCTCTTTCCTGCCTCACGCCACGCCATTCCCTTGGAAATCGCATCCTGATGGGAACCGGAAAAAGCTGTAAAGACCAAATCTCCGGCGTAAGGAGTTCTCTCATAAACGTGCATTCCCGTAAAACGCTCGTATTTTTCGCGGATAGAGGCAATATCGGAAAAATCCAGTCCCGAATCGACGCCATGACAGACCATATTCATCGCCACCGTTACAATATCCACATTTCCGGTACGCTCTCCGTTTCCGAATAAAGTTCCTTCGATACGGTCCGCACCTGCTAAGACGCCGAACTCTGCATCACTGATTCCACAACCTCTGTCGTTGTGGGGGTGAACACTGAGCACTACATTATCCCTGTATTTCAAATGCTTATGTATATATTCAATCTGGCACGCAAACACATGGGGCATAGCAATCTGTACCGTAGTTGGAATATTGATAATCGCCTTGTGCTCTGCATCCGGCTGCCACACGTCCAGCACTGCGTTGCAGACTTCCACCGCATAATCTACTTCCGTCCCCGGAAAGCTCTCCGGGCTGTATTCAAAGGTAAAATTGCCGTCTGTCTCTTCCGCCAGCTCTTTTAATAAAACCGCCCCGTCGACCGCCAGCTGTTTTACCTCTTCCTTGCTCTTTTTAAACACCTGCTCCCTCTGGGCAACGGAGGTGGAATTGTAAAGATGAATCACCGCATGGGGCGCACCCTTCACCGCCTCAAAGGTCTTTTTGATGATATGCTCCCTCGCCTGGGTCAGCACCTGAACCGTCACATCCTCCGGTATCATATTCCGCTCAATCAACGCCCTCATAAAACGGTATTCCGTATCAGAAGCCGCCGGAAATCCCACTTCGATTTCCTTAAACCCGATATCCACTAACATCCGGAAAAATTCAATCTTTTCCTCTAATCCCATGGGCTCAATCAACGCCTGATTTCCGTCCCTTAAATCTACACTGCACCAGATAGGCGGTTTCTCAATCATATCCTTCTGCACCCAGTCGTAGGTCACCTCCGGGGGCATAAAATAAGCTCTTCCATATTTCTTTGATACGTCCATAATCATCCTCATTTCTAATCAATTTTCTTGACTTATCTTATCACATTCCACCAATATTGTCTATATAAAAATCAAAAATATATCAATTTTCTTGACTTATTGTTACTGTCTACTCTCTCCGGCGGTTCTACCAACAGCTTATTTCTTATATCACATACTCTCCCACCTTCTGTAGCTCATAATCCCGCAAATCCGCCAGTGTAATATGATCCACAACCTCATTTACTGCGTCATTAATCTTCTTCCACACCAGCAGCGTGGTACAGTCGCACATCCGCTCACAATTATAATCTTCTTCCACGCAGGCAACCGGTGCAAGGCTTCCCTCGGTGAGCCTTAAAATCATTCCCACCGTATATTCCTCCGGCTTTTTCGTCAGCACATATCCCCCCTGGGCGCCCCGGATACTCTGTACGTATTTTGCCTTATTTAATATGGAAATAATCTGCTCTAAATATTTATCCGAAATCTCCTGCCGTTTTGCAATGTCCTTTAAGCTGACAGGTTCTCCCGTATTATTCAACGCCAAATCCAGCATGAGACGCAGTGCATATCTTCCCTTTGTCGATATCTTCATATGAACTTACCTCCCCCCTCTCTTTTCTGTTTTTCTGTAAAAATAGTATATCTTCCAATTCATAGTGTGTCAATAGGAATTGATGTACTGTTATTTTTCCCGAAACGGCGCAGATATTTCTCTTATTTTTTTGAAATCACCTTGATTTTTTTTGAAATCCCCTTGAATCACAGGAATTTCCGTGATAAAATTTTATCTTGTGTTTTTACAAAATTTTAATATTTTTAATATTTTATACAGAATTCGGAGGTTACTTATGAATGAACTAAAACCAAAATTGTTTGATGTCCTAAAGGGCTACACCAGGGCACAACTGGTAAAGGATATCATTTCCGGTATCATTGTTGCCATTATCGCCCTGCCCCTTTCTATCGCCCTTGCCATTGCCTCTGGCGTCAGCCCGGAGCAGGGTCTTTACACCGCTATCATCGCCGGATTTTTTATTTCTTTTTTCGGCGGCAGCCGTGTCCAGATTGGCGGTCCTACCGCAGCCTTTGTGGTGATTATTTACGGTATTGTCACGGAATACGGCACCGACGGACTGATTGTTGCCACCATTTTAGCGGGAATTATCCTTGTGATTATGGGCTTCTGCCGCTTTGGCTCCCTGATTAAATATATTCCCTATACGATTACTACCGGATTTACCTGCGGTATCGCCGTAACCCTTTTTGTGGGGCAGCTAAAAGACTTCTTCGGACTTTCCATGGAATCTGTCCCCTCTGAATTTTTATATAAGGTAATTGCATACGCCACCCATATAGGCACTATCAACTGGACCGCCACTCTCACCGGTGTGGCTGCGGTTGTTATCATGCTGGTGTGGCCTAAGGTAACAGACAAAATCCCCGGCTCTCTGGTGGCAATCATCGTCACCACCCTGGTGGTGTATTTTGCGGGGCTTCCAGTCAATACCATTGGCAGCGTATACGGAGAGCTTTCTTCCTCATTCCCGGCATTCCATGTCCCGGGCTTTAGTTTCGGATTAATCCAGAAAATGCTTTCCCCGGCATTCACTATTGCCATTTTGGCAGGCATCGAATCCCTGCTCTCTGCCGTGGTATCTGACGGTATGATTGGTGACAACCACAAATCCAATGCAGAATTAATCGGGCAGGGTCTTGGAAATATTTTCTCCGGTTTATTCGGCGGTATTCCTGCCACCGGAGCCATCGCCCGTACGGCTGCCAATGTAAGAAACGGCGGACGCACCCCCATTGCAGGTATTGTGCACTGTATTACTTTGACGATTATTCTGCTGGCTTTAATGCCTTTGGCTGCTTTGATTCCCATGACCACCTTAGCGGCGGTTCTTCTGGTGGTGGCCGCAAATATGGCGGACTGGACTTCCTTCGCCCGGCTCTGCAAAACAGCACCTAAAAGTGATATTATTGTCCTTGTGGCAACTTTTTTGCTCACGGTATTTTTCGACCTTGTGGTAGCGATTGAAATCGGTGTTGTGTTAGCAGCCCTTTTATTTATGAAACGGATGGCTGAGACAGCGGATGTCACTGCCTGGAAATATGTTGATGAGCCGGATGTTACACCGGGTGAGGCAGAAAAAATGCGTGATATTCCTCATTCCATCCGGGTATTTGAAATCAGCGGTCCGCTGTTTTTCGCCGCTGCGGACGAAATTCTGCGCATTAACAGTGGCAAATCTACCAAGGTTGTGGTTATCCGTATGCGGAGCGTTCCCGCCATTGATGCCAGCGCCATGCGTTCTCTGCGGGAACTGGCGAATCGCACCAAAAAGAAAAATATTACGTTGATTTTCTCCCATGTCAATGAACAGCCTATGTCGGTTATGGAGAAGGACGGGTTTATTGAATATGTGGGAAAGGAGCATTTCCTGCCGAATATTGTGGAGGCGTTGGATTGTGCGGAAGGGCTTGTGGAGAAGTAAGGAACTGTCCAGAAATAACTTTTAAATAGTGCGCCAGATTTTTCTTCAAGAGTGCCGCTCAAAAATCAGGCGCATAGCGGGCTATGTAACTGATTTTTGAGTGGTGCTATTGGAGAAAAAGACAAGCAATATTAAAAGTTATTTTGGGACAGTTCCTAAGGTGAAAGCTATGTGGTTGGTTGGTCTTCCGCATAGCGTTTTTATTATCTGTTAAAGCAAAATTGGGGGAGGGATAAGGTTATGAGGCAGATACCTTTTGACAGGCGTATTAATTTCCTTGTAAAATAATGTCCCCAATGCGCCTTACCAAGCGCACAGAAAAAAACGCTATGCAGTGCTGCCCCTAGTACCGTCCCAGTGCTCCGCTGTAGTCTGCATGTCCGGTGTCCCAGGCACTACCCTCCACTAAAATGGTGATGGTGTCCGCATCGTAGGCATCTAAAAAAGTATTTACTACTCCGCCTACAATGACCAGTTCTCCGGAGGTGCCGTAAGAGGACACATACTCTTGATACTCTTTGGATAAATCCAGGGTAAGGGTTTCGCCTTCATCTTTAAAATCAAGCACCTTTGTCTCTTTCGGGATGACATTTTTCTCCGACAGTGCCAAAAGAATTGCTTCCGGTGTCAGTTCTTCCACGGACACCGTCTCTGTCACAAGACCGTCTCCATTCTCATTTCCCACATAAAGGGCAATTTCCCTGCCGTTCTGCTCTGTTGACACCTCCGCAGCGTTTCCGCCCTGGGGTGTATTATTTTCTGTGCCGCAGCCGGAAAGACTGATTGCCGCAGCACAGAATACTGTTATTACTTTTAAATATGGTTTCATTTTTCCTCTCATTCTGCGTTCCCATTCTGTCTCACCAAGAGGAAACGTTTGCCGGAAATTTTTTACTGCTTCCCGTTATTCTCCGGTGATTTTACCACTAAATTAATATCGTCTAAGCCAGTCACATTGATATTGCGGTTTACCTGAGCGTCATAGCTGTCTGCATTGACGATATCGGCAAGATCAATTCCCGTAGCTTCTTTCATGCTCTCGAAAAGTTTTGCCATCACTACGGGCACATTGCCTGCTACCTGCTCTACGCCGTTTTCACCGCCGGCACCGCCGATGATGGTAATCTTATCAATCTGTCCGAGGGGCTCTGCTATCTTGCCTGCCACGTCAGGAAGCACCTTAATCATCATTTCCGCCACGGCTGCCTTGTTGTATTTTGCATAAGCCTCGGCTTTCTTTTCCATTGCCTCGGCTTCTGCGAGACCTTTCGCCTGAATGGCGGATGCCTCAGCTTCACCGACAGCACGGATACCTGCCGCCTCCTGCTCCTTGGAGAAACGGTCTGCTTCTGCCTGGGCTTTTCTCGCCTCGGCTTCACGCTGCGCCTCAAACTGCTTTGCCTCCGCGTCCTTCTGCCTCTGGTAAAGAGCTGCGTCCGCTCTCTGCTGTGCTGCGTATTTGTCCGCCTCTGCCTGTTTCTTAATCTCAGCCTCTAATGCCTGCTCTTTTACGGCTACTTCCTTCTGTTTTAACTCAATTTCACGCTCCTGCTTTGCGATATCCGCATTGGCAGTGGTAATCTCAATGGTTTTACGCTGTTCCTCTTTCTGGATTTCATATGCCGCATCTGCCATAGCCTTCTTAGTGTCAGCCTCCATCTGAAGTTCTGACTTTTTGATGGCAAGCTCATTCTGTTTCTTGGCAATTTCGGTCTGCGCCGCTACTGCTGCATCGTTGGACTCTTTATCCGCTGACGCCTGTGCCACCTTAATGTCTCTCTCACTCTCGGCACGGGCAATGGCTGCCGCTTTCTTGATTTTGACAATATTGTCGATACCAAGGTTTTCAATGACCTCGTTTCCGTCCACAAAGTTCTGCACGTTAAAACTGATGATATCAAGTCCCATCGCCGCTAAATCCGGCTCTGCATTTTCCTTTACTAACGTTGCAAATTTCTGACGGTCAGATACCATTTCCTCTAACTTCATCTTTCCGACGATTTCACGGACATTGCCCTCGAGAACCTCCCTTGCCACTCCGGCTATGTACTCGGTATTTTTGTTCAGGAAGTTTTCCGCTGCTAAGCGAAGCTTATCCGGCTCATTGCTGATTTTGACATTGACCGTAGCGTCCACGTTGATATTGATGTAATCTGCCGTTGGTACTGCATTGCTGGTCTTTACGTCAATGGGTATCAGCCTCAGGTTTAACTTATCCAGACGCTCAAAAAACGGGATGCGGATACTCGCCTTTCCGATGACAATCTTTGACTTTTTCTTGATACCGGAAATAATATACGCCATGTCCGGTGGAGCTTTCACATACCCCATACACAGCAGTACAATCAAACACACTATCACAACAATTCCAATCAAAAACCCAGGTGTAATAAACTTCATTCACAATTCCTCCTCTTTTGTCAGTATATTCCAGTTACTTTTTAAGGTATACCATGTGCTTCCCACAAAGCATTCGCCGTGGGCGGCCCATGCGCACTTCGACCCCTATAATGTCTTTCGACATTATAACATATTCCGGACTTTTTTTGCCTGTATACAACCTGGCTTAAGGGAATATTAAGATTTTACTGCTTCTCACCTATCTTTTTCTGTAAGTAAACCAGCACGTCCTTCCTTGTTACAATACCGATAAATACCTCGTTATCATCCACCACAGGAACAAAATTCTGGTTTGTCACCTTGTCAAACAAATCCTCCATGCTCTCGCCTACCTTTACCGCCTGGTTGTCCCGGTGGCGCTCAATAGTAATAATCGGCATGTCCTCTAAGGTTCTTAGTTCCGGGAAATTTCTCCGTTTTAAAAACCAGAGTAAATCTCCATCCGTAATTGTTCCTATGTATTTGCCCTCCCGGCTTAAAAAAGGGATTGCCGCATAACCGTGGTTTTCCATTTTTTCCAGCACCTGGCGCAACGTATCGGTTTCCTTGACTGTTGCAACATCCTCCTTGGGAGTCAGGAAAAATAGTATATTCATAATCTGTATGACCTCGTTTCTCTATTTGTATTTTTTCTTTTTATTCTACCAGAAATGCGTGGCAATTTCTACCAAAGAGATATAAAGTTTTAGAGACAGGAGATATAAAATTTTTGATGTAAATCTACATCTGTAAGTCACCTGTCCGGCTGCATTTTTAAGCCGGAACCCGTAATTTGCACTCCGGCTGTCATTTTCTCTATTCTTCCTTAACAAAAGACAAACCTTTTTCTCATCCTCACCAGACAAAAGCTGTCTTCTTTTTCTCAGTCACCTTAGCAGATACTATTTTTAATCTTTTGGCAGGCCTCTCTGCACCGGCAGCCGATGGAGCGTTTGACCACTCTGAAAATTCCCCACATTCCGGATTCCACATCCCATTTAAAACTGCCGGAGCGGTAAAGGTAATCTCCCGGACAGCCTGCTCCGTCCTCCATTTCCATATCAAATTTATTTCCGATGCTAATTGCTCCCTGCACCGGAATGTTTCTGGAAAGGGCATCCCCGGGCTGTTCCCTCCACATATGCCCGTGCACCGCAAAGGAGGTATTTCTGGGCTTATCCGCCGGCATCAGGGTTCTGAAAATGACACGGTCGCCGGAATACGCTTTCAGCAACGGGGTAGCAGGGTCACCATGTATTTTGCTGGAGAAAACTTTTTCCATCCTTTTATCTTTCCTCAGCCGGTTGGCAAAGCGTTCCGAGCGGTAATTGTAGCCTTTTTCTCCCGTGTCCTCCGCATCCACCGGCTCACCATCCTGCGCCGCAGTCTGAACGAGATTTCCTTCTGCGTCTAAGAGCCGTATGCCGTTTTGGATAAACAGCACATATTCACGGAAGCTTTCCACTCCGGGCGCCGTAATCACTGCCTGCTCCGCATGGGAATCCTTTTTTCTGGTAAAATTACGGTACCACTCCGCTCCCGGTGGTTCTACAATCACAGCACCGAACAAGCCATGGTAACGATGGTTTCGCATATCGCCAAAGGACTGCAACATACAACCACCGTATTCCCGGTCCGCCCGCCACAGGTATTTCTTGCTCTCACCGATGCCTACGGTCTGCTCTTTGGGATTGTAGCCCACATTGATACCCGAATCGGAAACCGGGTCATATTGGAGGAACTGCGGATTCAGCGAAACCCTCATGGAGGGCGTATGTTTTTTATCCAGCGGGACTTTCGGATAATCAAAATAGGGAACCGGCTGCTCTATATTCAGGGCATTGTGCAGCGTGACCTCTATCCAGTCCCCCGCATTGGCACGGAGTATCAGCGGTTTTGCCGGACATTTTCCCGCCAACACCATATCCAGGTCCTCTAACGGCACAAAAACCAGTCCGTTGGGGTCATGGTCACCGTAGCGGTTATAGACCAAATCTTTCTGTATTGCCGCCACTTCATAACGCCGGATCGTATCATCCTTCCCCGGACAGGGCGGCAGCGGAAGGAGGCACTTCTCCTTTTTACACAAGGGTTTTAGATGCTTCTGATATTTCTCATGGGCACGGATAATTCCCCATAAGCCCAGCCACGCATCGTCGATACCGCCGAAGTAATAAAGATAATCTCCTGCACCGTATGTTTCCGTTACATTCAGATTAAAGGCTTCGGAAATTCCCAATGTCTGGGACGCTGCCAGGGGGGAATGCAAATCCTTCCTTTCCTTGTGCCATGACATTCCCGTGACATTGAAGGAATGCTGTTCTTCGTGGGCGCCGTCTAACAGCCGGAACAAAAGCTCATCTCCCGGATAAGTTTCAAGCACGGGCGTTGCAGGGTCTCCATGGACGATGGAGCTGAACATATATGCCGGGTCCTCCTCCCGCTTAAGCCTCTCCCTCATGGGTTCCGACCGATAATTAATCCCCATCACTCCGGGGTCGTCATGGGAGCCCGGAACCTCCGGCGGATTTAGGGGCTTTCCGTTTTTGTCAAACAGCAGTGCAAAATCATGCACAAACAACGCAAATTCCCGGAAAGAAGTGCCGTTTCTCCGATGAATCACTGCCTGGGTTCCAAAGGAAATTTCCTTTCCGTCTCTGGGACTGTGGAAGGTTGCTCCCGCCTCCTCGATGATTAGCGCCCCGAACAATCCATGCTGCTGGTGGGAATTGGCAAAAAGATGGTCGTGAAAAAATACGGTCTGTAATTCCTCATCGGCAAAGAAACGTTCTATCAAGGTTTCATAACGTCTCGCCCCTGCGATATTGTTCCACCCGTTTGCAGCGCCGTCGGAGACAATGGTGTCAAATTTTACCAGATGAACATGGTGGCCCGCAATATCGGTCCGGGTTCGTTGCTGGAAAGCACTTCCCTCTATAAATTCCGGCAGCAGATTGGTGGTGTGCAGTTCGATACAATCCCCTGCATTGGCACGGATCACCAGTGGCTCTACCTTGATTTTCTGCTGTTCTACCTTGCGAATATATGCCTGTAGCCCGCCGTGACGTTCTATCTCTTCTTTCAGGACAAAAAATCGTCCCTGGGGGTCGTGCCAGCCATAACTGTTGTAGGTAATTTTCGCCTGAACCATGGCAATCTCGAAAACCTTGACGTGTTCCTGTTTACAATGGGGACAGCCGCAATCTTCTTTACGCTTTTGTATATCCAAAGCTTCATGTTCTTGTGTTTTTTCTGTTCCGCAGACTGTTTCGTTCCCTGTTGTTTTTTCGTTATCCCAGACATTTTCATACTCTGCCATTTCTTCATTTTCAAAAACAGTTCCATATCCTGCTGTTAGTTCCATTCCGCTACTGTCTTCATAGTCTCTCTGATACCCGCTGCATTTTTTACATTGTCCTACTGTATGACACGGACAGGTTTCCGTGTACAACGCTCCCGACACTGCATTTTCCGCAAAATTAGCACGCTCTAACTGTGTGGGCTTATTGGTTACCTTCCCTTCTCTGTCAATCACTCCACAGGGCGGCTGCAATGGCATTTCTCCCACGGTTCCCTCAATGAAATTGGGATAGCCCGGATGTAAGTTATCTTTTTTCGGCGGCCTCTCCCTGTCCTTTAACGGCATTAACGGCAGAATCTTCGTCCCATCCGGCAGTGTTCCCGTTCCATCCTCCAGACGGTCGTGAATTCTCCACAGCGTCCACATTCCTTCATGGAAATGGGGGTACAGATGACAATGGAAAATCACATCGCCAATCACCCCATTTTGGCTGCCCGCTCCATATAAAATGTCCAGTGTATAGCATTCCTGAGGGCTGATGGAAATAGAATCAATGATTGTGGAAACCGGATTTTCCCCCTCTAACCTCCACTGATGGTTGTGCAGATGGAATACATGGGTTTCCTTCACGCCGCCGTGAACCAGCCGAATTTTCGCCGGGTCGCCCACGTAAGCACGGAGAATGGGCGGTGCCGGGTCACCATACACCCAGGAGCTCATGGAGATTTCCTCTCCCGAATCCGCCGGGTCGTGGGTCATCGGCATCCGGTTTCTCATAGGCTCGGAACGGTAGCTGATTGCTGTCGTGCCGGAAGGAAGCCCGGTATGCGGGTCAGTGGGCGGATTTCCGTCTTTATCCTTCATCTCCAATTCGTCATGGAAAAATACGCTGTATTCCCGGAAGGCAGGTTTTCCGGGCTGATAAATATCTGCCATCAGTCCGCTTTCCAACTCTTCTCCTGTCTGCGGGTCAAGCCATTCCGCCTCCGGCGGCTCCACAATCATTGCCCCAAACAGTCCATGTATATTGGTGGATTCCTCCGAGCTTCCCGGAGATGCCATATCATGAAATAAATAGACGCCCTCCCGGTCTGCATACCAGGTATACCAGATTTCTCCGCTGGTGGTACTGTCGGCATTAAATCCCACCGCAGCGCCATCCGAGGTATTTACATCATAGGATAACCCCTGCACATGGATGGAAAGCCTTCGGTTTAAATTGTGGCGGAAACGTATTTTTACCGTATCGCCCAGATTGGCCCGAATTACCAACGGCTGCACCTTTTCATAGGGCTGGGGCGGGTTCTGTTCAAACCGGATGTACGCCTCTTTTTGAATCTGTTCCGCCTCTTCCTCTAATACATAAAGCAGCCCATCCGGGTCGTGGTCGCCATAGCGGTTATAGACAATGGGCAGCTGTATTGCTTTAATATGAAACGTCCGGGTATTTCCCTTTGCGGGATATTTGCACAGTTCCATATTAGTCCCTGCCTATCCCGTGGTCCGCCAAAATCCTCAGATAATGGTTTGCCTCACGAAGCACATGGTCTGCCAACAGCGGCAATATGATAGAGCGTATCTTACAATCTGTAATTCCCTCTGTCCCCGCTGTTTTGAACTTCTGGTATTCCTGTGTAGTTTCTATCGTTTTACGGGTCAGCTCATCCATCGTCCGCAAATCCTGTTCCTTTGCCTCTTCGAGCAGGCGGCAGTAATCTTTTGCGAATCCGTCCGCCGTCTCAATCAGCTCACATTCTGTCGGGTCTAAAAGTCCCCGGATAAACAGAGCGTGCTCCATCATAATCTGATTCCAGAACTGTTCCATTTCCCTGAAATCTTTCGGCACAATTCCGCCCCTTCTCTCAAGTTCTAAGATGGTTGCCCGGTAGAGCCGTGCCTCCCGCAAAATGTGTTCAATGAGCAGCGGATAGTTGGTGGTATAGAGCCTGCAGTCTGCTATCTCCCGCAAAATCTGCTCCTTAAATTCGATCAGCCCGTTGATTAGCTGAAGCATCCGGCGGTTTAACATCCGCACATTCATCATTATCCCCCGGCTAAATCTCATCTGGTTTCCGGCACGCAGCTGCTTTTCCGCCTTCGTAATCTCACTGTCTATGGAGATTCCCGACAATTTTTCGGTCTGACGTTCCGCTTTCAGAGTAAATTCTGTCACGATTTCCCCGGAAGAAAGCACTCCGCTGCTTACGATACCGTTGCTAAGCTGCACCGCCCTCCGCAGTCCGTCTTCAAATTCCTCACGGAAAAAATCCGCCTGCTGCCTGCATTTTGTCTCCCCGCAGGGAAAACCTGCATATAAAAATAACGCATGTTCTTTCATGATTCTTCCGAAGAAAAGATGCGTTTCTAATGACATTGTTACATAATTTCCCATGTTTTTGCATACCTTTCTAAGTTATGGTTTCTTTCTATGGTATGCCGGGAGGGGGAATGGGTGCGGGGGCTGGTTATTCATCCCATTTCCCGTGTCACTCGACGCAAAAATAGCGCAGCAAGCCATTTTCAGCCACTACGCCACTTTTCATACTTCTACCAATCTTAGCAAGATCAGCTCCCACATATGGAAATTGCTGTATATTCTCAATTCGAGCATATATCTCCTGAATGCCCCTTTCTTTTTCTTGTTGTTCTATATACCGCCATTAACAATAATCCGATTAACACAAAGGTATCAATGAAAAGTATCACTGTCACATGTTTCACAATTTCTTCTACATAAAGAATTATGAATGTTTCTACTGATAGTGCTATGAAGCACAAATAATTAGTAATATAATTTGTAACGGACTCACTATCAATAATATTTATTTTAAGCCACCTCCAAATGAAAGGGCGTAATACAAATCTGATCATTATGCAGGAGACCGGAAATGCAAAAATAAATTGTTTATTTACAAATGTATTTACTATGTCGCCACTCCACTGAACAGGAATTTCAGCCGGCAAATGTCCGATTGAAAACACTGCATCTAATAAACATAAAATTGTCAGTATTCCCCAAGTAATATTTCCACCCCACATATAAAAGAAACTAACCGAATCCAATTTTAAAATATTGTCATTTTCGCTCCAATAATCTTTTACATCGGTAACATACTGCTGAATATCTAAATTTTCATAATCCATTTTTTCGCTAGATGACAACATTTTCTCACACAATATCTTTGCATTTTCCAATTCTGATAACTGTTGTTCTAAATGATGTCTTTGTGCTTTAACTATATCATACAAATCAGCCTCCTTACTTGAAATTCTACGAATATCCTCAACCGATATGCCCAAAGTCCTAAGATATGCAACTTTCTTAATGGTCTTTATATCTTCTTCCGAATACTCCCGATATCCGTTACTCGCATTTCGGTCTGGACTTATTAGTTTTTCCTTTTCATAAAAACGAATGTTAGAGCGTGTCAGACCGGTTATTTGCTCGACTTCTTTTATTGTCATTTATAAAACACCTCCAAACATATAAAATTCTATAAGACATTTTTTCAATAACGACAGAAGCAAAAAACACAAAAATTATAATGCACATATATCCAACTGCAATGGCTCTGTAAGTACTGTTTACAGATTCTTGTAAGCTATAGGTAAGTAATACACTTCAATTTTTAATATATACTCTATCTGACTACCTCCTTTTACCCCACTATAAGGTATAAACAAGGTTTACAGTCAATACTTTTCACATATCTCAATACATTTATGTAGATAAAACTTTATATATTCCGGCTGAATTGTTAATAGTAATATGATAAGGTTTTATTATCTGTCCCAAACAGGATTTTCCGATTGTATTATTTCATCAAGAAGCTTCTTCGAATTGGATGATAATTTTCTTCCTTTAAAATATCAATCCTTTTCAATTCAGGGATTGCTCCATACTTTCCTATCAGATAATTCTTCTCATAGCTTTCATCCTTACGAATACGGGAACCAATCTCTGATTGTCTTACACTTACCACCTTTCAACTTCGCTCCCAAAAAGATAATAAGTACCTGCTTTTCAAACGCAACCTGAATATTATCCCTGCTACTCTTAGGAAATCCTGATAAATCCAAGTCTTCATCGGAAGTTCCACGATAGAATACTGTACTATACTTTCGAACTAAAAATTTATTTTCATTTTCAGCACTATAACCCTGTAGTTGTTTATTTGTCCATATCAAATTAGGGGGGATTAGCATTAGCATAGATATCAATCCTATATATGAAAATCCAAAATGTCCAAACATTCTACTGACTCTCCTCACCTAGTACAACGAAAATTAAGTTTTGGATAGTTTGACGCAGAATATTTTTCTGAGAGTGCTGCTTCACAAACGCAGGCGTAGTGGTGGCTACGTCGAGGCTTGGGGAGTAGTGCTATCAGGAAAATAGGCAAGTCAAACTGCCAATTACTTAATATTCGTTGTACTAGTATTTTTTCGCTTCTTCACACCATTCTAAAAAAGAAGTCTTGAAAATTCATCATTTCCAAGACTTCTTCCTATCATTTATTATCTTAAAATTCAGAGATTAACTGTTAATCTCCGATTAACATACACCCTGAGCCAACATAGCATTCGCAACCTTCTCAAATCCTGCAATATTAGCACCGGCAACATAGTTGCCCTCCATGCCATAACGTTTTGCAGCATCATCAATGTTGTGGTAGATATTTACCATAATCTGCTGTAACTTAGAGTCAACCTCTTCGAAGGTCCAGCTCAGACGCTCGCTGTTCTGGGACATCTCCAGTGCGGAAGTAGCAACACCACCGGCATTTGCAGCTTTACCTCCGATGAACCATACACCGTTGTCCTGTAAGTACTTGGTAGCATCGATTGTGGTCGGCATGTTAGCACCCTCGCAGACTGCTTTACAGCCATTGGCAACTAACTGTTTTGCGTCATCGATTAATAACTCGTTCTGTGTTGCACACGGAAGGGCGATATCACATTTAATCTGCCATACGCCACGTCCCTCATGATACTCTGCACTCTTTCTTGCAGCAGCGTACTCTGTTAAACGGGCACGTTTTACTTCTTTGATTTCTTTTAATAACTGTACATCGATTCCTTCCGGATCATAAATCCATCCGGTAGAGTCAGAACAGGTAACAACCTTTGCGCCCATCTGCTGTGCTTTCTGGATAGCGTAAATAGCTACGTTACCAGCGCCGGAAACAACAACGGTCTTGCCTTCCATAGACTCGCCGTGGCATTTCATTAACTCTTGTGTGATATATAACAGACCATATCCGGTTGCTTCTGTTCTTGCAAGAGAACCGCCGTATGTAAGACCTTTTCCTGTTAAAACGCCCTCGTATGTGCCGCGGATTCTCTTATACTGTCCGTACATATATCCGATTTCTCTTGCGCCTGTACCGATATCTCCGGCAGGAACGTCCACGTCAGCTCCGATATATTTGCAAAGCTCCGTCATGAAGCTCTGGCAGAATGCCATAACCTCTCTGTCTGATTTGCCCTTCGGGTCAAAGTCGGAACCACCTTTACCGCCGCCGATGGGAAGTCCGGTTAAGGAGTTTTTGAAAATCTGTTCAAATCCTAAGAATTTGATGATACCGATATTTACGGAAGGATGTAAACGTAAACCACCCTTGTATGGTCCGATAGAGTTATTGTACTGTACTCTGTATCCGATATTTACCTGTACCTGTCCCTTATCATCTACCCAGGGTACACGGAATTTAAACTGTCTGTCCGGCTCAACAAGTCTCTCTAACAGAGCTTCTTTTCTGTAAAGAGCCTCATTTGCATCGATGACCGGTCTTAAAGACTCCAGCACCTCTTCTGCTGCCTGTAAAAATTCAGGTTCGGAAGCGTTTTTTTCTTTTAATTTTGCGAGTACTTCATCAACGTATCCCATTCTTCTAATCTCCTTTTATTTATAAAATGTTTTGATACACAGTATCTGCCTGATATATTGTTTCCAGTGTCTTCTCCCGGAAGCCCACATCAACACACTTATTTTAGTATAAAATTCTTCTACTTGCAATATTTTTTTCTTTATTCTGCTAAATTGTTAAAGTTTTACTCCAAAAAAGACCGCACTCTGACGGTCTTTTTCTGTTAAATCAAACGGTAAATTAAAATGGCAATCAAAACGCCGATAATACTCGCCACCGTAATACGGATAGACAAGCCAAAGGTAATCACCAAAATCCCAAGGTCTAACACCACCGGATTTTCCAACCCAAAGCTCTGTCCGTAATTCAGCCAACTTAAAAACGGAATGCCTGCGGTAAGGGTTCCGATAAAGCCGCCCAGCACAATGCCTGATAATAACAGCAAAAACAATGCCCAGGCGTTTTTCCCTGCACCTAATCTGCTCATTTGCCTTCCTCCTATTCGTTCTCCGGTTCATAAACCTGCTGGAAAAAGTCAACTAATTTTGCCAGGGAATAAATCAGTACCGTAATCTCCTGATCGCCAAGTCCATCCTTTACATGGTCTATCATGCGCCAGTGAAAGTCTTCATGGTGTTTAAACGCCGCCTTTCCCTTGTCCGTAAGGTAAACCCAGACCACGCGCTTATCCTGCTTGCTGCGCTCCCTCACCACATAACCCTTTTCGGTCAGTCCGTCCATGGCTTTCGTCAGCGTTCCCGTGGTGACCTTCATCAGCTTCGCCACGGTGCTCATGCTTTTCGGTTCCGCCGTTCCGATTGCTTCGATAATATGGAAATCATTATAGGTAATGTCCGAAAAGTCATCCGTCACTAAGCACCTGCCCTCAATCTCCATGATATCCTTAAAGATTCTCACCAATAACGTGTTTAATGTTTCATCTGTTGTCATTTATTATACTCCTATTCGTGGCGGATAGTAATTCATTGCTGCCACTTAGCCCCCTCAGGCAAAAGTACACAAATGCTACCATACCAGAACCGTCGCTCCCCAGGTCAGTCCTGCTCCAAATCCTGCCAAAACTATTTTATTTCCCTTACCTATTCTACCATGATTATTCACATTATCAAGCAGAATCGGTACGCTGGCAGCAGAAATATTTCCGCATTCCTGCAGGTTTGTGGGGAATTTTTCCATGGGCTGGTGAAGCCGTTTCGCCACAGATTCAATGATACGGTAATTTGCCTGGTGAAGGATAAATAAATCAATTTCATCCATGGAAAAGCCTGCCGCCTCCACTGCCTGGGTAATTGCCTCCGGCACTGTTTTCACCGCAAATTTATATACTTCCTGTCCGTTCATACTGGTGTAGGAAAGGGCAGCGTCATTTGTTACGAAGGGGTTGTTTACGGGGCGGTTGCTGCAATTTAATACCATGCCCCTGCCGCCGTCGGAGCCCTGTATCATGCCAAGGATGCCTTCTCCCTCACCTTCCTCTGCGGAAAGGATTGCCGCCCCAGCACCGTCACCAAACAGCACACAGGTGCTCCTATCATTCCAGTCCATAATTTTAGAGAGGGTTTCCGCGCCTATGATAAGAGCTTTGTTGTAACCACCCTGTTTTAAATAGCGCGCTGCGGTATCTAACCCAAAGAGAAAGCCGGAACAGGCTGCACTGATATCAAAGGACACAGCATGAACCGCCCCAAGGGCGCTCTGCACCTCACAGGAGAGGTTGGGGAAAAATTTATCCGCCGTCACCGTTGCCGCAATAATCAAATCCAGTTCCTCCGGTGAAACCGCCGCCATGGCAAGGGCCTTCTTTGCCGCCTCCACTGCAAGGCCTGTGGTTGTCTCCTCCACTGCGATGTGGCGTGCCTCAATTCCGGTACGGCTCTTAATCCATTCGTCAGAGGTATCCATCATTTTACTTAAATCATCATTTGTTACCCGAAGTTTTGGAACCGCACTTCCGGTTCCGATTATTTTAATATTCATATTTAAAACTCCTGTTATTTCAGACTAAAATGCCCTGAACCTTGCATAACGCTCTGCTGCTAACTGCTCTCCGGTCTTTCCGTTCTGTTTCTCTAAAAATTTCTTCATATGGCCTTTCATATACCTTGAAATGGACTCGCAGGCAGCCTCATCCGCCATGCCGTATTCCGGGATAATCTCTTCCACTACATTAAGGGCTTTCAAATCCTGGGCGGTAATCTTCATTACTTCGCTGGCCTCTTTTGCACGCTTTCCGTCTTTCCATAAGATAGACGCAAAGCCCTCCGGTGATAAAATGGAATAGGTCGCATTTTCCATCATCCAGACTTCATTTCCCACCGCCAACGCCAAAGCGCCGCCGCTGCCGCCTTCTCCAATCATCAGGCAGAGTACTGGGATTTTTAAGCCGGACATTTCATACAGGTTGCGGGCAATGGCTTCTCCCTGTCCCCGCTCTTCCGCTTCTTTTCCCGGAAATGCCCCCGAAGTATTCACAAAAGTAATAACTGGACGGTTAAATTTCTCCGCCTGCTTCATTAGGCGCAGTGCTTTGCGGTAACCCTCCGGGGAAGGCATTCCGTAATTATGCTTGGCACAGTCTTTTAAATCTTTTCCTTTATGGATACCGATGACTGTTACCGGCTGCCCGTCTAAATAAGCGATACCGCCCACGATGGCAGGATCGTCTCGGAACTGTCTGTCTCCGTGCAGTTCTATAAATCCGTCAAAAATGGCATCCATATAATCCACAGAGGCACAGCGGTCCACCTGTCTCGCCGCCTTTACCTTTTCCCAGGCGGAAAGGGGCTGGGATTTTGCGGCACGCTCTCTCATAAGCTCCGTCGGCTGATAGCAGTCATCACTGTGCAACGGATCAAAATTGGCGTAACCCGTTGTCTTATGATGCAGCTTTAAAATCTGAAATAAGGTCATCTTTAAGTCTTTTCGCTCCACAACCGCATCCACAAAACCGTGCTCTAACTGGAACTCTGCCCTCTGGAAGCCCTCCGGAAGCTTTTCGCCGATGGTCTGTTCAATCACACGGGGGCCTGCAAAACCAATCAATGCTCCCGGCTCAGCTAAAATAATGTCGCCTAACATGGCAAAGCTGGCGGTCACACCTCCGGTGGTGGGGTCCGTCAGCACCGGAACATACAATAAACCTGCGTCAGAATGGCGTTTTAATGCTGCGGAGGTCTTTGCCATCTGCATTAAGGAAATAATTCCCTCCTGCATTCTCGCTCCGCCGGAGCAGCAGAACAATACCACCGGCAGCTTTAACTCTGTGGCGCGCTCCACCGCAAGGGCGATTTTCTCTCCCACCACGTGTCCCATGCTGCTCATTAAAAATCTGGCATCGCAGATACCAAGGACGGTATCTTCCCCGTAAATCTTACAGCGTCCGATGGTAACCGCCTCATGAAGCCCGGTCTTTTCCTTTGCCGCTGCCACTTTCTGCTCGTACTCCGGGAAATCTAACGGGTTTGCCTCTTCTAAATCCTCAAACCACGGCTCAAAGGTCTCCTTATCCGCCACCATACGGATTCTGTTTTTGGTACGAACACGGAAATAACTGCCGCATTCGTAGCAGACATACTTATTTTTCTTTGCCTCATCGCTGTCAATCTCTTTTCCACATGCCGGACAGACAATTGGCGGCTTTTTTTTCGGCTGCTCTGCCTGTGCGGGCTGCTCTGTCTTTTCCCCTGCCTCTTTATTTCCACCAAGGGTAATCCACCCTGATTTCTTTTTAAATAATGCTGCCATAATCTATTCCTTTCTTCAACCTGACAAAACCTGTGACCGACGCTATTTTCAGCCAATGGCAAAGGTCAGTTCCGCTTTGCAGACCATTTTCCCGTCTACCTTTGCCACTGCGCTCCCCACGCCAATCGGACCTTTCTGCTTGATAATCTCCGTCTCTAACGTCAGTACGTCCCCCGGAACTACCTTCTGTTTGAATTTTGCAGAATTGATTCCGGCAAAATAAGCTGTCTTTCCACGGTTCTCTTCCATTCCAAGGATTGCCACCGCTCCTGTCTGCGCCAGCGCCTCTACAATCAATACCCCCGGCATTACCGGCTCCCCCGGAAAGTGCCCTGCAAAATACGGCTCATTGTAGCTGACACATTTTTTTGCCACTGCGCGGACACCCGGCTCTAACTCCTCCACCGTGTCAATCAGCAGAAAGGGCTGACGGTGAGGGATAATTTCCATAATTTTCTTTGTTGTTAATACTGGCATATCCTGATAACCATACCTTTCCATAAATTGTATATTTCCGCAGAATTTTTCCTGCTACTGTTCACATGACACCATGCGCTGCTCTGCATGGTGTCCAAAGTATTTCCTAGCCTTCGTATTTTTTAATTAAAATACTGGCATTGTGACCGCCGAAGCCTAAGGAGTTGCTCAGGGCATAAGGAATCTCCATCTCTGCGGATTCCTTACAGTAATCTAAGTCTAATTCCTCATCCGGTGTGGTGTAGCCTACGGTTGCATGTACAAAGCTATCCTGGATTTCCTTTACGCAGGTAACAAATTCCAACGCTCCTGCTGCTCCAAGAAGATGACCTACCATAGATTTGGTAGAATTGATTTTTAATTCTTTTGCATGATCACCAAAAGCTGATTTGATGGCTCTTGTCTCGAAGAGGTCATTATGGTGGGTAGAGGTTCCGTGGGCGTTGATATAAGTAACTTCCTCCGGTTTTATCCCTGCGTCATCCATGGCATTGGTCATGGCTCTTGCTGCGCCTGCACCGCTCTCTTCCGGAGAAGTGATGTGGTAAGCGTCGGAAGAAGTACCGTAACCTACTACCTCGGCATAGATTTTTGCTCCGCGGGCTTTTGCATGCTCTAACTCTTCTAATACAACGATGGCAGAACCTTCACCCATGACAAATCCGCTTCTGTTCTTATCAAAAGGAATAGAGCATTTCGTCGGGTCGCTCTCGCTAGAAAGTGCGGTCAGCGCACTAAATCCTGCAATACCGATAGGACAGATAGAAGCCTCTGTACCTCCGGAAACCATCACATCCGCCTCGCCGTGCTGAATGCTGCGGAACGCCTCGCCGATACTGTTAGTTCCTGTGGCACAGGCTGTTACCACGTTAATGCTTTTTCCCTTTAAACCAAACTGAATGGAAACGTTTCCTGCCGCCATGTTGGAAATTACCATAGGAACAAACAATGGATTGACTCTTGACGGTCCTTTTTCCACCAATTTGCTGTGCTCTCTCTCAATGCCCTGTAAACTTCCCACACCACAACCGATGGAAGTTCCCACACGATAGGGGTCTTCTTTTTCCATATCTAATCCGGAATCCTCAATTGCTTCCTTCGCCGCTGCGATGGCAAACTGGCTGAACGGCTCCATACGCTTTGCCGATTTTGGATCCATGTACTGTTTTGCGTCAAAGTCTTTTACCTCTGCCGCAATATGACATTTATATTCTGAAGCGTCAAAATGCGTAATCTCTGCAAATCCGATTTTTTCCGCCTTCACTCCCTGCCAAAACTCTTCCACACTAAGTCCGATAGGAGTAATGGCTCCCATACCTGTTACTACAACACGTCTACTCATTATCTGTTCTCCCTTTTCTATATGCTCATACCGCCATCCACAGAAATTACCTGTCCTGTGATGTAGGATGCTTTTTCCGATGCTAAAAATATAACCGTTTCTGCAATGTCTTCCACTTTACCGGTGCGCTGTAACGGTATCTGCTGTTTTACCGCCTCCTTGGCGCTCTCCGGCATCTGCTCTGTCATTTCTGTCTCAATAAATCCCGGCGCCACGGCATTGCAGGTAATGCCCCGTTTCGACAGCTCCCTTGCCACGCTCTTGGTCAGACCGATAACGCCTGCCTTGCTGGCGCTGTAGTTCGCCTGTCCGGCATTTCCGATGACACCGGAGACAGAGGAAATATTGATAATGCTGCCTGCACGCTGTTTTAAGAAATAGCGTGACATATGGCGGATGGTGTTGAACGCACCCTTTAAATTGGTATTTAATACGGCGTCAAAATCCTCTTCACTCATTTTCATCAGAAGATTGTCTCTTGTGATTCCGGCATTGTTTACCAGAATATCAATATGTCCGTACTCTTTGATACAGTTCTCAATCATTGCCCCGCAGGCGGTAAAATCAGAAACATCACACTGCAGAGAAACACCATCCCCGCCTGCTGCCTTTATCTCTGATACCACTGCCTCCGCTTTTTCTTTTGAACCATTGTAATTTACAATCACAAACGCACCCTCTCTTGCAAGGCTCTTTGCGATTGCACTTCCAATTCCACGGCTCGCTCCCGTTACCAGTGCCACTTTGCCTGTCAACATATCAATACCTCTGCCTTTCTTCGCCTGCTGATGCAGACCACATTTTTCGTTTCACTTTTTATGACAATGGATGTTCGCTGACAAAACGCTCAAAATCTTCCATTTTGTCAATATTGCAAACTTTCACTTCTTTGTTGATTTTCTTCATAAATCCGCTGAGGGTTTTACCCGGTCCGATTTCCACAAATTCGTCCACACCGTCGGCTATCATGCGCTCCACGCTCTGCTGCCAGCGCACGGAGGAAGATACCTGCTGCTCTAACAACTCTTTTACCTGACTGCTGTCTGTCACATAATCTGCAGTGACATTGGTAAGATAAGGTATCTGCGGTGTATTTACCGTAACATGCTCTAATTCTTTTCCTAACTTTTCTCCTGCTCCCGCAAGCATTTTAGAATGGAAGGGGCCGCTTACCTTTAACGGAACCACTCTTTTCGCCCCTGCCTCTTTGCAGGCCTCACCTGCCGCTGCCACAGCAGCCTCTTCCCCGGTAATGACAATCTGTCCCGGGCAGTTATAATTGGCAATGGAAACAATTCCGTCAGTTTCCTGGCATTTTTCCTCAATCACGTCTGCATCTAAGCCCAATACGGCTGCCATGGCGCCTCCGGTAGGTACAGCCTCCTGCATATAGATTCCTCTTTTCCGTATCAGCGCAAAGGCGTCGGAAACGGAAAGCACCTTTGCTGCAACTAACGCCCCGTACTCTCCGAGGCTTAAGCCTGCAGTTACGTCTGCGTGATAGCCTCTGCTCTCTAAAGCAGTTAAAATCGCTACTTCCGCTGTCAGCATACAAATCTGTGTGTATTCGGTAATGTTGATTTTGTCATTTTCCTCAAAGCAAAGGGCTGCGATATCCAAGCCGGACGCTTTTGATGCTTCCTCAAAAACAGCTTTGCATTCCGGCATCTGCTCGTAAAATTCCTTTGCCATTCCTATGTATTGTGCTCCCTGTCCGGGAAACATAAATGCTCTCTTTCCCATGTTTTCCATGCCTTTCTTTGTCACAATCTGTTTCCTGCCTTAACTTTCCGGCAAGCGGTTCTTGTCACAATTTTTACTTCCAGAATTTTTCCGGAAGCAATGTTTCTGCTTCTGCCACGATTTCTTCAATGATCTCCTGGCAGCTCTGCTCTTTTTTCACCATTCCGGCGCTCTGTCCTGCCATCAGGCTTCCGTTTACCACATCGCCGTCCATGACTGCCTTGCGGAGAGAGCCTAAGGTTAAGTGCTCTAATTCTTCAAATGAAGCTCCCTCTTTTTCTAACTTTAAGTATTCGCGGCTCATCTGGTTTCGGAGCACCCGGATGGGGTGTCCGGTGCTCATTCCGGTCACCTCGGAATCAATATCCTTTGCCTTGATAATGCGCTCTTTATAATTTGCGTGAACGATGCTCTCCTTTGCCACCACAAAACGGGTTCCCATCTGAACACCCTCTGCCCCAAGCATCATGGAGGCTGCAATTCCCCTGCCGTCTGCGATACCGCCTGCCGCAATGACCGGAATGCTTACGGCATCCGCCACCTGGGGAACTAAGGTCATGGTGGTCTGGGAACCGATGTGTCCGCCGGACTCCATGCCCTCAGCCACGACTGCATCCGCGCCGCCCCGCTCCATCATTTTTGCCATTGCCACGCTTGCCACCACAGGGATTACCACAACGCCTGCATTTTTCCAGGCTTCCATGAACTTTGCCGGACTTCCGGCTCCAGTGGTAACGACTTTTACGCCCTCTTCAATGACAATCTGTGCCACCTCGGCGGCGTTTGGGTTTAACAGCATGACGTTGACGCCGAAGGGTTTATCTGTAAGCTTTTTCGCTTCTCTAATCTGCTCTCTGACCACCTCAGGCGGCGCACTTGCGGCACCGATGATGCCGAGGCCTCCGGCATTTGATACGGCCGCTGCCAGATGGTACTCTGCCACCCACGCCATACCGCCCTGGATCACCGGATATTTGGTTCCAAGTAATTTGCTTACTCTCGTCTGCATTACGCTTCCACACCTTTACCTTTTAAATATTCCATAACGTCATTTACTGTTGCGATGCTCTCTAAATCCTCAGATGGGATTTCCACGCCGAATTCTTCCTCTAATGCCATAACTAATTCGAATAAATCTAAGGAGTCTGCGCCTAAGTCCTCTTTGAAGTTAGACTCTGCTTTGATTTCGCTTTCCTCAACGTTTAACTGCTCTGCAATAATTGGTTTCATTTTTTCTAACATGTGATTTTACCTTCCTTTTCCTTTTCTGGTTTTTGTTTGTTCGTGCAATTATTTGACGTTCCAATATTTTGATTATCAAACTATTTGCTTTTCAAAGCATATTATAGTTTCCAGCATTTGTCAACCAGAAAATGAAAAAAGTGTATTCCGGACTGTTTGGTGCGGAATACACTTAAAAAAACAAAACAATTGTTCTCGCTAAACATCACATACTTTAAACTAAACTAATCGTCTGCATATGCTCTCATTGATATAATTCTATCATATATCTGAGGTTTTTCATGCGTAATCAATATAATGATATGATCCTTTTTTCTTCTCCTTAATTCTTCATATAAAACGTTCTTGCTTTCTTTATCCAACGAAGATGTGGGTTCGTCTAAAATCCACACACTTGCATTGGAGAAAAGCATTCTTAAAATCACTATTTTTTGCTTCTCCCCGTCTGACAGATTTATATTTTGATAATCAATCAAATTTCGACTATCTCTTAATGCAACATCTTTTAATCCGAAACTATCAATTAATTCATCAAGAACCTGTTCATCTATTTCCCCTTCCGCTTTACATATGATATTATTTTTTACAGAATCTAATAATAAATATGGATTTTGTTCCACAATTGCAACCCTTTTGTTTATAATATCCCTATACGCCAACTCTTTTATATCTTTATCATCAATCAATATACGCCCCTTGTAATCTAAACCAAATAGTCCCATAAAAAGATTCGCAAGTGTTGTTTTACCAATCCCATTTCTCCCCTCAAGCCAATAAATGTTACCCATTTCGAACTTTTCATTAAAGCAAAACAATTCCTCTTCATCCGGATACTTAAACACTACATTTTCGAATCTAATGTCTTCTATTTGATTGATTCTTGTTTTACCATATTTCGTTTCTTTCATTTTCAAATAAGGAAGAATTCTATTATAACTTGTGGATGTATCCTGAAATTTTTCTCCCAAATTCAGAAAAAAGTTTGTAGACTGAATAAGATTGGAAAAGTATGTAATCACTGTCGTTAAAAATCCTATGCTCAATTTACCTTTTATTACCTGTATTCCACCATATAAAAATAAAAATATCTGCGCAGCCAGAGAAATGCTACCATTTGCAACATCATACATATTTAATACATTTTGTCTATCATTCAACGTTTTAAAATAATTTTTAAAAAAACTATTTTGTTTATTCATGACATACTCTGAAAACCCATTATTTCTTATTGATTTCATTCCTGATATCATATGATACAAACCCGCAAAAAATTCTGTTTGCTTTTCTTTCACCTGCAAACTCGTTTTATAGATTTTCCTTTTTGATAAAATGTAAACTATTATATACAAACCAACCAAGGTAAACAAAACTATACCTAATATGGGTAACTGATATATAATAATTATCCCTATCAATATCAAATTAAAAATATTACTTATAAAATCCCTAAAAAAAGAAATACAAAAATTAATAATGATATTACAATCACTATTAATTTTTTGATTTATAACGACGGGATCCTCTCTACAAATATTAGTATAGGAAACTTTATATAAGCGTTTGATAATTTTCATATTAAATGCATATACCGCATATGTTTCTAAATACAAATAGATTTTATTTGCAATCAACAAAAAAATCCTGATTAAAATAGATATTGAAAAAAAACAAGCTACCATCCTGAATAATTGTTGTTGTTCTCCATCTACAAGGCAATTAACAATCTTACCTAATATCCATGGCCTAAGCACTGTCATAATGTTATAGTTAATATACAAAATTAAATACAATAAATACCATTTTTTCTTTATATACTTAAATCCAAAATTTAAAAGTTTCCTCATATGCTCAATAAAATACTTCTTTCTAAATGATTCTTATGAAATCAAAGATAAAATGAAATACTATTGCTACCGATACATCTCTTTTTTTCGCTAAAACTGCAAGCAGGAGCGCAATCATCAGCGTACTTATCACATAAAAAAAGGCTTCCATTGTTATTCCCTGCCAAACCACCATATCTATTACATGTAATAAGGCAAACGGTACCGTTACCATACTATAATACAGGAAACTAGATACCTCTTCTCCCTTATTTATTTGTAGCATAAACGCCGGAAGAAACCATCGAAATATCATTTCTTCCGAAACACCTGCTCCTATGGCCGTAAAATTAGTGATGCCTATCGAAGCGCTACTGTCTATTGCCTTTTCTGACAATAGCTTAAAATATAAGATTATCATATAGAATATCAAACCCTCAAAAATAATTTTAAAATTATCTAAAATATAATTTCTATCCCTAGTCTTTCCTATTTCATAAACAATATTTATATAAAAACCATACAGACAGGCAAAAAAAGTACAGATACCGGTTAATATTCCCATCCAAGGTATTGTTGTGACCATAGAGCCTAAAATTCCAGCTATGATAGCTATTCCCCTTTTCTTTTTGCTTACTTTTTTTATATCTATATTTTTTAGGGAAAAAACTATAATCACCGCATATATGATTAAAAATATCCCATACGTGTAATATTTGCTAAAAACATCTTCCTTTCGCGGAATCAAAAAGCAGTAATTGATAATAAATATTACGATTATGAAAAAAATCGCCCACAATTTCCCATTTTTCTTCATTCTTTTTCCCTTTATCATATTACAATCAATTTCTCCTCTGCCACTCCATTTTTTATCCGAAACACCTTCAGCACCGGCTTCTCCTCCTTCAGAGACAATATCAGATAACTTAAGTTTTCATCCAACGCCAGCCGGATATCCTCCTTCGAGGGCATTGCAGGCGTCTTAGGGTGGGAATGAAAATTGCCGAGAAGCTGCCGCCCCTTACTGCGCATATCCTTAACCGCCTCAAACTGCTCCTTAGGATCCATAGAAAAATGCTCCGCGCTTTCATCCACATTGCGCAGCAGATATACATTCGTCACGATGCGGTTTTCTCCATCTTCATAGCCGCCCAGAAGACCGCAGGCTTCGTTTGGAAGTTCTGCGGCTGCATGGTTTAATATTTTCTGATAATCTTGTCTATTCAGGATAATCATACGACACTCCATTCTGATTTCAGGCGCTTCCCTTTGTGTTTCCGTTTTTCATCTGCACCACACTATTTTAGTCCGCCCTTAAAACCGCCTACCCTTAACCACCCGGCTCCGTAATCGTCGGATGTGTCCCACAGACAGCGCAATCCTCCGTGCGTTCCGGCAGCTTGACCTTGCGGAATTCCTGCTTTAGGGCATCATAAATCAAAAGTTGTCCCGTCAAAAGCTCCCCCACGCCTAACATATATTTCATTGCCTCCATCGCTTCGAGACTGCCGATAACCCCTGCCACGGCGCCGATAATCCCCGCCTGCCTTCCCGTAGGGACAGCGTCCTTTGGCGGCGGATTTTTAAAGACGCAGCGGTAGCAGGGACCCTTTCCCGGAACATAGGTCAAAAGTTGTCCCTGAAACCGGGAAATCCCCGCATGGCAGAAAGGCTTCTTTGCCAGGACACAGGCGTCATTAATCAAAAATTTTGTGTCAAAATTATCCGTAGCATCCAGTATAAAATCATAACCGCTGATAAGTTCCATGATATTTTCCCCGGTGACAAACTGCTGATAGGCACGGACAGTAACGTCCGGATTCCTGCGTTTTAATGTTTCTTCCGCGGATTTCACCTTTGCCTTACCCACATCTGTCGTGCCGTGCAAAATCTGCCTCTGCAAATTAGACAAATCCACTTCATCCGCATCTGCAATTCCAATCGTCCCCACTCCGGCCGCCGCAAGATAGAGGGCTGCGGGAGAGCCCAGACCCCCGGCACCGATAATCAGCACCCTTGCCTGTAACAGCTTTTTCTGTCCTTCTTCTCCCACGCCTTCTAATACGATATGCCTTGCGTACCGCTCTTTCTGCTTCTCCGTAAGTTCCATCTTTTTTTCTCCTAACTCCAACAAGCAACAGCAAAATTTTATCATTAGTGTGGGAACTTTACAAGATTTCAGTCACATACTTTTTACACAGTCCGTCCATAATATGCTATAATTTATTGTATGTCTATAGTATCCGCCCGGCAAGCCTGCCTGAATACAAATATTTCAGCACGCCGGACCTGAGAAAAAATTCATAAATTTTAACGAGGTTTCCATGAAAAAACACCCTGCTTTCCTTATTTTTGTCCTTTTTCTTATATTGATTGTTTCTGTCTTACTTGGGATTTTATTCGGCAGCGTCAACCTGACCTTTTCGGATATCTTACATGTGCTCACCGGGAGAGACAAAACTTCTACCGCCTATATCCTTATCACCACCGTACGTATCCCGCGGGTGATTGGCGGGCTCTTTGCCGGAGTGGGGCTTTCCTGCGCCGGGGTGATTTTACAGACCGTAATGAACAACTCCCTTGCCAGTCCTAATACCATCGGCGTCAATTCCGGCTCCGGCTTTGCGGTTATGCTGGCCATGATTTTTTTTCCGGCAAGTTCTTTTTATGTACCTTTTTTTGCCTTTCTTGGGGCGCTGCTTACCACCCTTGCCATTTTCCTGTTGGCGGCAGCCTCCGACAGTTCGCGAACCACCATTATCCTTGCAGGCATCACCGTATCAAGTTTCTTAAATGCGGGAATCAATACCGTTAAATTATTAGATACGGACATCACCGTCAACCTAACCTCTTTTTTAATCGGGACGCTGTCCGGACTGACTTTAAATAAAATAAAACTGCCCTGTCTCTGCATTTTGGCGGCATTTGTGGCGGCACTTTTTTTTGCCAGGCCCTTAAATCTGCTCGCTCTCGGTGACGATATCGCCCACTCCCTTGGGCTTCGGGTTTCCCTGACCCGCTTTCTTCTATTAATATTGTCCAGCATTCTGGCGGGCTGCGTAGTCAGCTATGCGGGGCTGCTGAGCTTTATCGGGCTTATCGTCCCACATATCTGTAGACAGCTTTTTGGAAATGACGCCAGATTTTTACTTCCCTGTTCCGGGCTGCTTGGCGCCGGCTTTGTCATTCTCTGTGACCTTTTCGGCAGGGTGATTGCCGCCCCCTTTGAGCTTCCGGCAGGAATTATTATGTCCTTTATTGGCGGTCCGTTTTTCTTATATCTGCTTTTAAAAAAGAAAGGAGGGCGAAGAGTCCATGCTTGAATTTTCTCATGTGTCTGTCTCTTGCGGACACACCCCAATTTTGGAGGATATCTCCGTCTCCTTTCCGGCAGGGCAGATTACCACACTCATCGGCCCTAACGGCTGCGGCAAGACCACCCTGCTGCAATGTTTAAACGGTGTCTCAAAGGTGACTGCCGGGCATATCCGGCTGAACGGAAACGATTATCTGAAGCTGCCGCCTAAGGAGCGGGCAAGGAAGCTGGCTTTCCTGCCCCAGGTGCGCACCATTATCCCTGTGCTGCCCGTCAGAACCCTGGTGGAGCACGGGCGTTTCCCACATCTTGGATTTTCCCGGAAAAAGTCAAAACGGGACGTGGAAATTGTATCCCGTGCCATGAATTTTACCCATGTGGCGGAATACGCCGACTGCTGCGTGGACACCCTCTCCGGCGGTATCCGCCAGCGGGTATTTTTCGCCATGGTTTTAGCTCAGGACTGCGATTACATTGTGTTGGACGAACCAACCACCTACCTGGATATCCGCGGTCAGAGGGAATTTCTTGAAATGGTCTGTACCTTAAGGGAACAGGGAAAGACAGTGATTTTGATTTTGCACGATTTGAATCAGGCGCTTCGGATTTCCGACAGGCTGCTGGTGATGAATGACCGGACGATTACAGCCGCCGGAACGCCGGAAAGCTGCCTTGCTTCCGGTGTCATCGAGGATGTGTTTCAGACACAGATACGGACATTTACGGACGGGAAGGAAAAATTTTATTTTTTCCTGTAAAAATCAAAGAAGAACGCCTTCAAAGTTTTCGTTTCCGCCTTTCTAAGCAAACAGCTCCATCCCGGCAGTCTCTCCCACCACAATCACCGCCGGGGCTTCTACCCCCGCCTCTTCTGCCCTTTTTACAATATCAGCCAACGTTCCCCGCACTGCCTGCACCGTTCCGTCAAAATTTCCATGCACCACCGCCACAGGTGTATCCGGCGCTTTTCCGTAAGCAAGCAATTTTTCCGCAATGCTCCCTAACTGGTGCAGCCCCATAAGGAAAATGCAGGTACCCTCCAGCTTTGCCAGCGTTTCTAAGTCCTTCGGGAGGCAGTCTTTGGTATCGGAGGTATGGGCTGTGACCACATGAAAGCTGCGGCTCATTCTCCGGTTTGTGACAGGAATACCCGCCGCTGCGGGAACTGCCACGGCGGAAGTTATCCCCGGAATCTCCGAAACCTCTATGTTTTCCCGGCGGAGCGACTCTATCTCTTCCGCTCCCCGCCCGAATACAAAGGGATCGCCGCCCTTTAAACGCACAACTCGCTTCCCTTCCTTTGCCTTTTCCTTCAAAAGGTTATTGATTTCCTCCTGACGCCTGCTGTGGGCACCCCTGCGTTTTCCCACATAGATTTTCTCACAGCTCTCGGAAACATGCTCTAACAGACGCTCGTCTATCAAATCATCATAAATCAGGACTTCGCAATTCCGCAGCGCATTTAAGCCCCGGAGCGTGATAAGATCATAGGAACCGCAGCCTGCCCCCACTAAGGTGACGCTGCCTTTTTGCCAGACTGTCAGGCTTTCCTTTTCCTCTTCCGTCAATGGGCGATTCTGTGCCAGACAGAATTTCGCTGCGGCTTTTAAAAAGGCAGCGCGTTTTCTGTCATCTGCAATCCGCTCCTTTGCAATGTCCCTTAACTCATTCAAATCCTCCAAAATCGCCTCTATCTGCCCCGGCAGTTCTGCGGCTAACCGGCTGCGGACAGAGGCAGCCGTCTGGGGGCTTGCTCCGGCGGTACAGATTCCCGCCGTAAACTTCCCCTCCTTCACCAGCGCCGGGAAAAGAAAACCGCAATCATCCTTATCATCCACTACATTTACCAAAATCCCCTTTTCTCTGCACAGTTCGCTGATGTGACGGTTTAATGCGGTATCGTCCGAGGCGGCAATAACAAAACGTGCCTGCTCCACATCCCTGTCGCAAAATTCCCGTTCCAGACAGATGACAGAAGGGTTCTCTTTTAATATAGAAAAAATCTGCGGCGCAATAACGGTGAGCCGTGCCCCAAAGGGCAGGAGCTTTTCCACCTTATGGACTGCAATCCTGCCGCCGCCCACAATCAGACCTTTTTCATTTTCAATATCTATAAAAAAAGGAAAATATGCCATAATTGTCCTCTCTCCCACTCACTGCTCCGGGTAAAGAATGTCCGCTAACTGCCGGTACGCCTCTCCCCACTTCGCATTGGGCTTTAAGTTAAATAACCGCTTGTCCAGCCAATAATAATTTCCGTTCTGAATCGCTGTCAGGGCATTCCATGCCGGGTTAGAAACCAACAGTTCCTCCACGTTATTCCGTGCCGCCTCGCTGTCCGTCCCCTGAATCGTCACAAAGATATAATCCGGGTCCGCTGCGATGATTGCCTCCATGCTAAGGTCATCTAACAGGCTCTCGTCGCTGTCTGCAATATTGACTGCCCCTAAATCCGCCAGCATCTCCCCGCAGACATTTCCCTCACTGCCCTTTGCCTTCACGCTCTGGGAGGACGCCCGAAGGAACAGCACCGTAGGCGCACTGCCGTCCATACGCTTCTTGGTTTCCTCAATCTCTTCCTTTACCAGAAGACCGTTTTTTTCATATAAATCAGCACGGTCTGTAATCTTGGTACAAATCTCTAGCATATGCAAATAGGAATCAAAATCCGCCACATCAAAATATGCCACCGTGATTCCCGCCTGGGTTAAAACTTCCTCCATTGCCACGTCTGCGTCCGTATTGGCGCTGGCAAGAACCAAATCCGGCTGTGCCGCAATCAGCTGCTCCACGTCTGGCTCCAAAATGCTTCCCAGATTTACCACGTCCTCCCCTAAATCCAATTCCAAACTTTCCCAGGAATCATTTGCCGCTGCCACAACCTCTCCTCCGGCAAGCATCCAGATATCCGTAAAGCTGCCGATTAACGTTGCCACCCGGTCTGCCGAGGCCACGCTGACCTCTCTTCCCAAATCATCGGTAAATGTGATTTCCTCTGTGGGCGTCTGTGAAACCTCCGCCTCCCCGGTAAAGGAATTTTCCTCCGTACCGCCTGTCTCCCCGGCTGCTTCTGTAACTCCGCTGTCTTCTTTTCCTAAACTCCCGTTTCCCACAGAAGTATTTTTTTCATTTTCACTGCCACAGCCCGCCATCAACGCAAATGCTGCTGTTATTCCTACCAGTACTGCCGTTAAAAATCTTTTTTTCATGTCTGTCCTTCTCCCTTAGCTTTGTTTGTTTTTCCTGTATTTTGCTATTATATTTTTTCTTCCCCGCCTTGTCAAATAAAGCCTCGCTTTTCTTGACTTTTTCCGGCTGTGTTGGTATAGTTGAACCGCTAAAACATTGAATATTCGGAGGTTCTTATTATGAATGACTTTTTTGCAACGCCGGAGGGCGCATGGGGCGACGGCTCCGTACGGCTGACGGTCACAGGTGTCTTCCTTGTAGCTGCCATCATCCTGCTTCTAATCGTAACTGCCGCCCTGCTGCGCCACAGAAACGGCGCAAAGAAGGCTGCCTTTACCACAAAGCAGCTGGTCTATTCCGCAGCAGCCATTGCCCTTGCGGCAGCCTGTTCCATGATAAAGCTGTTTGAAATGCCCATGGGCGGCTCCGTAACACTGCTGTCCATGCTGTTTATCGTGCTGATTGCTTACTGGTACGGCCCCTATGTCGGCATTATGACGGCAGTTGCCTACGGTTTAGTGCAGTTCGTCACAGAACCGATTTTTTATACCATTCCCCAAATGCTTTTAGATTATCCCCTCGCCTTCGGCGCATTGGGGCTTGCGGGCTTCTTCCATAAAAGGAAATGGGGACTGCAAATCGGATATGTGGTGGGCGTTCTAGGACGCTTCTTCTTTTCCACCCTCTCCGGCATTGTATTTTTTGCCGCCTACGCCCCTGAGGGAATGAGCCCTGTGCTTTACTCCATCGGCTATCAGGCTTCCTACCTGCTGCCGGAAATGGCGGTCACTCTCTGTATCCTCTGTATCCCTGCCGTGAGCAGCGCTCTTGCCCGGGTAAAAAGAAATGCCGTCTGTCCCTAAGATGGTTCAGATTTCTTTAAGCATGGAAACAGAAATATGTAAAAACACTGTATACCCATAATACATTTCAAGGAGTTTTTATGAAGAACGACTATAATAAAACCGTCACTGCCTGCTTTATCGCCTATATCGTGCAGGCAGTGGTCAATAACTTTGTGCCGCTGCTGTTTTTAACCTTTCAGAGCAGCTACGGAATACCCTTAGAAAAAATTACTATGCTTATCACTATCAATTTCGGCTTGCAGCTTCTGGTGGATTTACTGTCCGTCACCTTTGTGGACAAAATCGGCTACCGTGCCTCTATGCTGCTTGCCCACCTTTTTGCCACTGCCGGGCTGCTGCTTCTCACCGTCCTGCCGGACTGTTTTTCAGACCCATTCATCGGCATTTTCCTTGCGGTTATGGTTTACGCTGTGGGCGGAGGGCTGTTAGAGGTATTAGTAAGCCCCGTGGTGGAGGCATGTCCTACGGAACACAAGGAACAGACCATGAGCCTTCTGCACTCCTTCTACTGCTGGGGCCATGTGGGAGTTGTCCTGCTCTCCACTATCTTTTTCCGTGCTTTCGGAATCGGAAACTGGAAGATTTTAGCGGTTCTCTGGGCATTGATTCCCCTCTGCAATACCTTCCTCTTTGCCAAAGTCCCCATCGCCTCCCTGATAGACGAGGGGGAGCAGGGGTTTTCCGTCAAAAAGCTGCTTTCCATGAAAATTTTCTGGATCCTGTTTCTGATGATGGTCTGCGCCGGAGCCAGCGAACAGGCAGTCAGCCAATGGGCATCCACCTTTGCGGAAATGGGTCTGGGTGTCTCTAAAACCGTGGGCGATCTGGCGGGGCCTATGGCGTTTGCCATTCTCATGGGCTCTTCTAGGGCAATTTACGGAAAATACGGTGAAAAAATAGATTTAGACCGTTTTATGGTCTACAGTATTTTCCTCTGTATCGCCTCCTATTTAGGAATCTCCCTGATTCCAAGCCCTGTGGCGGGACTCCTTAGCTGCGCCCTCTGCGGCCTTTCCGTAGGTATTCTCTGGCCCGGAACTTTCAGCAAATCCTCCGCAGCGGTACCAAAGGGCGGGACTGCCATGTTTGCACTTTTAGCCTTAGGCGGCGACCTCGGCTGTTCCGGCGGTCCTACCTTGGTGGGCATAGTTTCCAGTTTCTTTCAGGACAATCTAAAGATTGGGATTCTTGCCGCTGTCATTTTTCCGGTACTGTTGCTGTTTGGTATGGCCGCCTGCAAAAAATCCCGCACCTGATACCATTTTGAAAAATAAAAAAATACTTCGAATGAGGATTTCCGGCATAATCGCCGCCATTATTATGAGAAATTGTTGCTGGCATAACAAAGCGAATCACTTTACCGGGAAGCACCAACCTGTAAATTTAAAAAAGCCTGGAGCAAAACATCCATTTGGACGGATTACTCCAGGTTTTTGTATTGTTTATTCAGCTAACTGTATCATCAACCACTTCCCCGCCAAAAATGACTTTCCGGACAGACAAATCGGTCTTTGACAATATAACACAATCCGCCTGCAAGCCTGCTGCAATGCTGCCGCAGATATGTTCTGCTCCGATGGATTTCGCCGGATTGTAGGTTGCACAGCGGACAGCGGTATCTAATGGGATACCCATAGAGACTGCGGTTCTCATACAATCCATCAGGTTAGTGGCGGAGCCTGCGATGGTTCCGTCCTCTAAGGTTGCCAGATTTCCCGTGACCTTTACGGGAAGCCCGCCGAGGGAATAATCGCCGTCAGGCATACCTGCCGCCCTCATGCTGTCGCTGATTAAAACCATGCGCTCTTTTCCGAAAAGCTTAAAAAGAACACGTACGGCGGAAGGCTTCACGTGGATACCATCGCAAATCAGCTCCGGCATTACGTGTCCAGCATCAAAAGCGGCGCCAAACACCGCCGGGGCACGATGGGAGAAGCCCGGCATGGCATTGAAAAAGTGAGTGACGTGGTCCGCTCCAAGAGCAAATGCCCGGCTGGCAGTCTCGTAATCACTGGTGGTATGCCCTACGGAAATATGAACCTCAGAGCTAAGGGCACGGATAAATTCTTCCGCACCCTCTGTTTCCGGTGCAATGGTAATGAGCCGTACCAGCCCGTGGGCTGCCTTTTGCAGACGGCGGAAAACCGCTTCACTGGGAGGCTGGATAAAGGCGGGGTTCTGCGCCCCTTTCTTTTCCATCGAGATAAATGGGCCCTCTAAGTGAATGCCGCACAGTCTGGCAGTGTGCCGGTTCTCACTGCGGGTTTTGTAGGCATAGGCATTTTCGCAGACGGAAATCAATGTATCCTCCGCCAAGGTCATGGAGGCGGGACAGATGGAGGTAACGCCGCATTTTAATTCATAGACGCCGATGGTGTCTAATGCCTCCGGCGTACCGTCGGAGAAGTCCTCTCCGGCACAGCCGTGAAAGTGAACATCCACAAGCCCCGGTATCAGATAGTTTTCCGCCGCGTCAATGACCTGTTCCCCGGCAAAAGGCTCCCTTTCTCCTGCGGTAAAATATCCGTCCTCAATAACCACATCTTTCTTGACAAATCCCTGATCTAATGTAAAAACAAACGCATTTTTGATAACCATTCCGTGGTTTCCCCCTTTTCCGCTTCTGTTTACATCGGTGCCTTAGAAAGGGCTGCCTCATCTGCAACCACCGTCACATCAGGGTGCATCTGCAAAATGGAGGCGGGAACCTCCGGTGTCACCGGACCCCAGAACGCCCGTGCCACAATCTCTGCTTTTCCCTCGCCGTTTACCACCACCAGGATTTTTCTCGCCTGCATGATGGTACGGATTCCCATGGTGTACGCCTGGGTCGGCACCTCATCGATGGAGGTAAAGAACCGTGAATTTGCCTCGATGGTGCTCTTTGTCAAATCCACACAGTGGGTTTCCTTCTCAAAGGCTGCCCCCGGCTCGTTAAAGCCGATATGTCCGTTATTTCCAAGCCCTAAAAGCTGCAAGTCAATTCCCCCCAGAGAATGTATTGTCTCCTCGTGTTTTGCACATGCCTCCCCGGCATCCTCATTGGTGCCGTCCGGTACAAAGGTGGCATCCTCCCTTAGATTGACATGCTTGAACAGGTTTTCACGCATAAAATAATAATAGCTCTGGGGGTCCGTATGCTTCAATCCCCGGTACTCGTCCAGATTTACGGTAGCCACCTTAGAGAAGTCCAAATCCCCCTTCTGATACCCGTCAATCAGCTGTCGGTAAATGCCGACGGGTGTAGAGCCTGTTGCCAGCCCCAGCACGCAGTCCGGTTTCATGATAATCTGTGCGGAAATAATGTTGGCCGCTTTCCGGCTCATGTCCTGATAATCTTTTGCTTTGATAATGTTCATTGTCTAATCCCCCTGTCTTGATTTTCCTCTGACAGCCGCTTTTTCGTGCAGCCTGTTGCTTTTAAAAAGGCGCATCGACGGCTTCTAACTAGATTGTAACAGCAAAATCCGCTTATTTCAAGGTTTTCCCCCTAACTACGCAAGCGGGGATAAAAAAAGGCAAAGTCTGCATTTTCTACCTTCCTAGCACCTCATTCCGGTACTCGTTGGCTGATACTCCCTCCTGCTTTTTGAATACCCTTGAAAAATGCGCCAAATCCAAAAATCCCACCCGCTCCGAGATATCCCCGATGCGCAGGGCAGGGTCTTTTAACAGCTCCTTGGCATGTTCTATACGCACATGGTTTAAAATATCGGAAAAACTCTGTCCCGTATGACGGTTTAACAACTTGCTTAAGTGCCACTGACTCACATAAGTCTTTTCCGCCACCTCGCTTAAAGTCAGTTTCTGGGTATAATTTTCCTCAATATAATGCAGTGCATTCTTTACGATAAAGCTGCTAGAAGCGCTCTCCCCCTGCTCCTTCTCCCCGCTCATTTCCGGCTGTTCTCCGGTAATACCTTTCTTTTTCAGGTTTTTGCACATAGTGTCGATGGCTTCCTCTAACTCTTCCATATTAGAGGGCTTTAACAGGAAACGGGTAACCCCCAGCCGTATGGCTTCTTTGGCGTACTCAAAATCCCGGTAGCCTGTCAAAACGCAAACCTCTAAATCGGGAAATTGGGAATTAATCGCAGCTATCATGGCAAGTCCGTCCATCTCCGGCATACAGATATCCATAAAAACAATATCCGGCTTTTTCTCTTCAATGAGCTGTTTCCCCTCCAGCCCGTCATTGGCGGTGACTGCCACCTCACAATTCCATTTCTCCCAGGCGATACTGCGAGAAAGCCCCTCCACAATAATCGGTTCGTCGTCTACAATCATCACTTTATACATAAAACCCCCTGTAGAGAGACGACGACACCCAACCTGAGCGCCGTCGTTCTTTTTTCTTCTATAATATGATTCTAGCCTTTTACTGCCCCGGCTGTCAATCCTTTAATGATGTTTTTCTGTAATATGACATACACAATCATAACCGGAACCACAATGATGGTTACAGACGCCGCCATCAGTCCGAAGTCTGTTCCATACTGGGAGCTAATCTGCTCTAACAATGTGGAAATCGGATATCTCTTCGGGTCACGTATCATAATCTTTTGTACAAACAAATCATTGTAGGACCACAGGAAACTAAAGATTGCCACGGTTGCAAGAGATGGGCGGCAGAGTGGAACAATAATTCTGCCAAACACCTGAAATACATTTGCTCCTTCCATGTAGGCTGCCTCCTCCATTTCCACCGGAATGCTCTGCATGAAGCCTGTCATGACGATGGTTGCAAAGCTTAAGTTTCCGGCAATCTGGGGCAGGATCACCGCAATATTTTTATTCAAAAGCCCCCATTCCACAATCATACGGAATACCGGGATAATGGTGGCAAACACCGGGAACATCAAGCTCGCCACAATCAGGCTGCGCACCAGTTGTTTTCCTTTAAAATGATATCTGGTAAGCCCGAAAGACATCAGCGATGCAAACACCATAACACCGACGGTTACGGAACCGGAAATCAAAAAGCTGTGACCGTACGCATTTAATACATTCAGCTTTCCAAAGGCATTCTCATAGTTCATCATGGTCACCGGGTTCGGAAGTGCAAAGGAAGAACGGAGCACCTCCGCCGATGGCTTAAAGGAGTTCATAACCACCCATACAAATGGGAAAACCGTAAGCACCGCCCACAAAATCAGGATGGCATAAATCACAATCGTACTTATCTTTACTTTTTTTCTTCTTTTTACCGTTGTTTTTACCTGTACTGCTGCATCCATTTATGCCACCTCCCTTTTCTGTACTTTTTTGCCGCTTAAAGCAGCTTTCTTCTCTGCTTTTTCTCTGACACGTTTCGCCTTTTTCTCTGCCCTTTCCTCTTTATCCTCAGTCAAAAAGCCTACACCTTTGGAAACTACGATACCTAAAACAACAATCAATACCGCTAAGGTAGAACCATAATCATAATTGTTAAGGCCGAAGGTCTGCTGGTACATGTATGTGCCGAGGAAATGAGTCATTCCCTGAGGCGCTCCGTTGGGAACCATCACCCACGGAAGGTCGAATACCTTCAGCGCTCCCGTTACCGCTAAGGTAACAGAAGTAAAAAATACGGATTTCATCATCGGCAGCGTAATATAAAATACCTGTTTAAAACGGTTGCAGCCGTCAATAGATGCCGCCTCATATATATCATCAGGGATATCGCTTAATCCTGTCAGCAGAATTACGAAGTAAAATCCGATGTAACTCCACAGTGTAGGAATACATACCATGATAAATGCAAGTTCCGGTGAAAGCCAGTTGACAGGCTCCACTCCAAATACTTCTAATATCTGATTCAACATACCGCCATTATAGTTATAGAACAATTTAAACAACAAACCGATTGCTGTTGCAGAAATAACTACCGGAAAAAAGTAGACGGTACGAAACAGCTGCTGAAGTTTTTTCACCTGGGATACCAGTACGGCTAAGACAAAGGCGATTCCCACCTCAAAAATAACCGTCAGCACCATCATCTTTACGGAGTTAAGTAACGCCGTCCTCACATCTGTATCCGTAAGCAATCTCTTGTAATTTTCAAGTCCAATAAACTTCCATTCAGTCCCCGGCATCTTTACGATGGCAGGCATATCATAAAAACTGTTCTTAATATTTTCAATAAACGGTATGTAAAGAAAGACTAGCATAAACAGTAACCCCGGTACTAAGAACACCACTAACGGCCATTTTTTCTTATATAACATCTTTCTTCCACCTTTCTTCTCTTAAAAAACCTTCTTTTTCCACGGGAAATTCCCGGATTTTGGGTACAAAAAATCGTCACTTCGTGACGCTCTCAAAGTTGCAGGTAACTAAAGTTACCACAACTTCCGAATAAATGCGTCTGACGACGCAATTCTCATAAGGTCAAAACGAAGGAACCGGGCAAAACCAGCCCCTCCGTTTTTCACAAACTTTACTGAATTAGAGATAATGTCTCATTCAATGCCTCTTCTGCAGACATAGCGCCTGTAGATACTTTCACAATATATGCCACTAAGGTCTTATATGCGTCACCGATTCTGGAGTCAGTCGGTGATACAATGGCGCTGGCACTGCTGGTATAAGCTGCGATGGACTCTGCAAAAGGTGTTGCTCCCTCTACCGGAGATACCTCGGTTGCCGCCTGGGATAAAGCGCCTGTTGCCTCCCAGTATTTCTGCACGCCTGCCTGGCTGGTGTGCGCCATAACAAATTTCACTGCTGCGTCTTTCTTGTCCGGGTCCTCCCATGCTTTCTTTGTAATGTAGAAGCCGGAAGAGATACCGCCTACTAAAGCGCCTGCCTCTGCCTTTTGGTCCGGAACGCCCGGAAATGCAATTACAACGGTGTTTTCTGTATCTTCAATATTTCCTGCATACCAGGAGCCGTCTAGCTGCATTGCAGCTTTTTTGTCACGGAATAACTGTCCCACATAGGGGTCGTCTACTGTGTCGGTGTCCTCCGGGAATGCACCCATGTCCCTTAAGGTTTTAAACAGCTCAAGACCTTTTACCCAGCCTTCCGGAGCAGTTTCAGGGATAGAAGTATATTCCTCCACACCTGCCGAATAGAGCATTAAAAACTCAATCCAGTAATGAGGTACATTGTTCAGGGAACATGCAATCGGGATAATTCCGTTATCATGGAAGGTTGTGATTGCTGTCTCTAAGGACTCCCAATCCGTAGGAAGCTCTAAATCATACTGGTCAAACAAATCCTTGTTGCAGTATAAGCCCTCCCAGTATCCGGTGGTGGGCACTGCCCTCATAACACCGTCGGTATTCTTTGCTGCGTCTAAAGCAGACTCTAAGGTATCCTGTGCATACTCCGGATATTCTGCCCGTATCTCTTCAATGGATACTAATTTTCCGGTGTCCACAATGGTATCTGCAGTTGCGTCGGTAAAGAACTGGATCACGTCCGGTTCGTTTCCCACAGAAAAGTCTGCATTGACAGTTGCTTTCCACTCTTCGCTTGAGGTAGATGAATTGTCCTCGATGGTAATGTAATCATACTGTGCCATAATGTCTGCGTTGATAGACTCATAGGTTTCTTTATTCGGATCTGTTCCCCCAAACATAGACACGGTTTTTAATGTAACCGGGTTTTTAGCTGCCTCAGCGGTATCACTGCCTTTTTCTGTCCCCTGGGATACCTCCCCGCCATTTCCCGATGAAGCATTGGCATTTGCCTGCCCGGCGTTGTTTCCACAACCAGCCAGCATAGATGCTGTCATTGCCCCCACTAACAGTACTGATAAAACTTTTTTCTTCATAGTAAATCCTCCTTCATATGATTTGTAAATGTGTTCTTCATTTACTATCATCATATTAGTACAGATTTTACAAAAAGGCATTAGACCGACTTGACATTATTTGTTCAATCTTGCCATGTTCCTCCATTCATCCTCTGCGCTCTTTCGTTCTTTTAACGAAGCGTCCTCATTCCACTCCCTGTAAGGTATGGTAATGGTGGAAACTGTCTCTAAATTTTCCTCCTGTACAATCGTAAGCCCATATTCTTCCCCATAGACAAGGCGGATCCTTTTATTTACATTCCGTATGCCGATGGAGGTGTGGCGTCCCGTGTTCTTCGGTATTTTTTCCTCATCTCCCTCAAGGATTGCCTTAATCCGGTCAAAATCCTCCTTCGTCATCTTTTTCCCGGTATTGCGCACCTCAAAATAAACATTCTTCACGTCATGGTACACCCGCAGACGTATTTTTCCGTTCTTCACCGTTTCCACCCCATGGACAATAGCATTTTCCACAAGAGGCTGCAGAATCAGAGGGGGCACCATAATATAGAGCAGCTCTTCGTCAATTTTCTTTTCAATCTGAAGCCTCTGCCCGAAACGCATGGTCATAATGTAAAAGTAGGCATCCACGCACTGCAACTCCTCCGCCAGATGAATTTCCTTCACGTCCGCCCGGTTCATCCGGTAGTCTAGCACTGTCCCCAGCGCCTCAATCATTTTTGACACCACCGTATTTCCCGACATCCTCGCCTGCCAGTTCATCATCTCCAGAGTGTTATTCAGGAAATGTGGATTTATCTGCGCCTGTAACGCCTGTATCTGCGCATCCTTTCTCGCCAGCTTTTCATCATACACATAGTCAAAGAGATATTTCACCTGTGCGGACATGCTGTCGAAGCTTTCCTTCAAATACTGAAATTCGGAGTTGGGCATCTCCCCTCCTCCCACCGTGATACCGATTTCTCCCGCTTCCATGCGTTTCGATGCCTGCAATATCTGCCCGATAGGCATCTGGATATGCTTCCTTAGGAAAGAAACCCCATAAACAAACAGCGGCGCAAACAATGCAAGCATCAAAGCCACGATGGTGTAAAATTCATAGAGGCTGGAATATATCTCACTTTTCTTTGCAAAGACCAGCACTCCGATGTGGTAATTGTCATGGCGTTCCTGCCAGAGATAACCGTTATATGCCTCATTCTGCATTTTATCCAGCTTCCGGTTGCTTGTGCCGTCATATATCTCCAACAGTTCCTCCGACAACTCCGCTAACTTTTCCTCCCGCTTTGCTCCGTCGGTAAACTCCACCACATCCCGGTTACTGTCGATACAGACAATCATCCGCTCCCTAGTGTCCTCAGGCACGTCCTGGAATACCTTCTCTTTATTCAGCTCCACCACCAGTGTCCCATAGCGCTCATAGTCCACGGTGGCATACAGGTTCCTTATGATAAAAATCCTGCCCTCCACAACCCGCACATAAGCATAGGAGGAATCCATACGGATAATATCTAAAAGCTCCGGCTGTATCTCACTGGTATAGCTCTTATAGGAAATGCCCGTCCGGGAGGAAAAACATTTGGGATTCTCCGTGCCGTACTGGTAATAGGCATACATATTGAACTTTTCGTCCAGATAAAATTTCCCTTTCAGGCTGCTGTTTATCAGCTGGAGATACTCACTCTCGGAGTACTCTCCCTGCTGATAGCTTTTCCATGCGTTCTCCCTGGTTTTCTCATAGGAGGGGCGCTGGCAGAGGGTAATGGCATCGCCAATCCGGATGGAGGCAAATGCCGCCACATTTTCTAACTGGTCCTCCACTAGCCCCTCCGCCTTTTCAATAATCCCTTTCCGGTAAGAAATTGTGGTAAATGCAAAAAATACTGCAATTGGGACGCCCCAGCACAGTATCAGAAAAATCAATATTTTTTGTTTTAACGAGCCTGGCTTTCTATTTTTTTTCATACACTCCTCCATGCAAAAATACCGGGCAGAAGCTACTTTTTCCCATTCTCTTCCCTTGAAAAAAGTATAACATTCTGCCCGGTATTTGAAAAGCCTATACCTTATAAGCCTAAAAATTCCTCATAAATATCACAGATTTCTGCCGCAGTTTCCGCCTCTGGCATCTCACAAAAGATTCGCAGCAGCGGCTCCGTACCGGAGAAACGGGCGATAATCCAGCCTCCGTTTTTGAAATATACCTTGCTGCCGTCGAGATAGGAAATATGATCGATTTCCTCCGGCAGCTCCGGCAAAAGCTTCTGCTCCATCAGAATATGGTTCATTTCCTCTTTCTTTTCCTGCGTAAATTTATAATCTCTTTCTTCCATATGGATTTCCCCGCACTCGGTATGGATATCCTCCATGATTTCCGAGAGCTTCTTTCCGGTCACTGCCAGCATTTCAATCAGAAGCGCCGCCGCATAGATACCGTCTTTTCCGTTGATGTGTCCGTGTACCGTAAGTCCGCCGGAGGATTCCCCGCCGATAATCGCCCCGGTTTCCTGCATTTTTGCAGAAATGTATTTAAAGCCTACCGGAACCTCGTAACAGGTTTCCCCAAACTCCGACGCCACCTTATCCAGCATATGGGTAGTAGCGATATTTCTTACCACAGGGCCGCTCCATCCCTTAAATTTCACAAGATAGTAATACAGCAATACCAGAATATCGTTGGGGTGCAGGAAATTTCCTTTATCGTCAATGACGCCAATACGGTCTGCATCCCCGTCCGTTGCAATACCGATATCAAATTTTTTCTCCACCACATAATTCTGCAGAGAATGTAAGGTTGCCGCAGAAGGCGCCGGCAGTTTCCCGCCAAAGAGGGTATCGTGCCTGTCATGAATGGTAGCAACCTCGCAGCGTGCCGTCATGAGAATAGTTTTTAAGGAGGTCTCACTGACGCCGTACATGGGGTCTAACGCCACCTTTAAGCCGGCATTCCGGATAACGTCCATATTCACGGAGGCAATAATGTTGTCTAAGTACTCGTTGAGAGGATAAATTTCCTCGATATAGCCCGCTTTCTTTCCCTCTTCATAGTCCATCACCGCCACTTCCTCTAGCGCAATGTCCCCGGTATAGTCCTCTAAGTCTTTTGTCTGAAGCTCATCTGCGTCCCTGCCTCCGGCAGTAAACACCTTGATACCGTTATATATCGCTGGGTTATGGCTGGCGGTAATCATCATTCCATAGGGCAGGTCGTGCTTCATTACATAAAACATAATCAGCGGTGTCGGTGAAGATTTATTAATCAGGCTGGCTTTGATATGGGCTGCCGCAAAAACCTCCGCCGCCCACTGCATGGCTTCTTTAGAAAGAAATCTTCTGTCATATCCAAGGACAATTCCCTGCTCCGCCACGCCCTCGCTCTTCATCTTGTTGACAAGTCCCTGGGCTAATAACTGAATATTTGTTTTTGTAAATTCATCTCCGATGACAGCTCTCCAGCCGCCTGTTCCAAATTTTATCATGTGAAATCCCCTTTCTATATGTGGGGAACATGTCTGTTCCCGTTCCCCCTGTTTTATTTTCATGAAAATATCAGGCTGTTTTCATCCGGCTGCATTCAGTCATGAACCTACAGCCTGTTTTTCTTCATATAAATGTCAAGCTGTTTTCCCCATAACAACAATGACACTGTGCTTCGTGCCTTCCTCCTGTACCGGAATGCACTCCGCTTTCTTTCCGTCTAACCAGATTTCTTTTACCCCTTTCATCACACCCTCGGGATTTTTTACTTCAATCTCAAATTCTGCGCCCCTCCATTTGCGGACTGCGGAAAATTTCTCCCACTCCGCCGGAACACAGGGGTCAATGACAAGCTCCGTAAACTGCGGGCGAAGCCCCAGCATATACCGGGTGGCGGAGAAATATGCCCAGCCGCCGCTGCCTGTCATGAAAGGATGGCGCGCCCTGCCAAAGGCAGTATGGTCTTTTCCCATAATGAACTGGCAGTAGGAGTAAGGCTCCGACTCCCTGATCTCAATCTTGTCGTTCTGGTAGTAGGGGCAGAGGGCATCATAATATTTCATGGCGATATCGCCCCTGCCTAACACACATTCCGCCGCCCACGCCCATGGATTCGGGTGGGAGAAAATAGAGCCGTTTTCCTTCACTCCCGGATACACCCTGGTGACAAATCCGATATCGTCATCCGGCACCGTGTAGGAGGGCGCATTTAACATAATTCCATAAGGGGTGAACAAATATTTCCCCACACTGTCCATGGCACGTTTTCCCTTTTCGGCGTCTGCCGCCCCGGAAAGCACCGCCCAGGCGTTGGATTCCAAATGGACTTTTCCCTCTTTATCCTCCATGGTTCCGATTTTTTTGCCGTTCTTCGTTACCCCCCGGATAAACCATTCCTCGTCCCAAAGCTCTTCGTTGCAGACCTTATGTACCTTCTCCCTCATGGCAGCATATTTTTCTACGTCCTTCTCCCTCTTTAAATAGCCTGCCAGCTCCATAAAGTTGCTGATGGCCCAGTAGTGCAGGAAGGATACCATGGCGCTCTCACCTCCGCCTAAATTAAGGCAGTCGTTCCAGTCCGCCCGCAGCCCCTTACAGATTCCGGTAGCTCCCACCTGTTCCGCGGAAAAATCAAGGATGCGCATCATATGCTCATAGACCGTGCCTTCTCCCCCGTCGGCATAGGTCACTACTTCGTCCACAAACTCCGTCTCTCCGGTCTCCTTTACATATTCCACAATCGCCGGGACAAGCCAGAGCGCATCGTCGGAGCAGGCATCCTCAATACCGTGGACAATATCCGCCGCATTAGCCGTCGGTATTACCGTCGGTGACTTAAAAGGTTTTTTCTTCTCCTTATCCTTGTCCGGATCAAACCATTCCGGCTGGAACAAATGCAGCCCGTAGCCCTTTGTGGTAAGCCCCCGCAACAGTTCCACAATCCTCTGCCTGCATTTCTCCGGATTGGAGTGGGGAATGGTCATGGCATCCTGCGCCGTATCCCGGTAGCCTAAACCGGTTCTTCCCCCCACCTCAATAAAGGAAGCAAACCGGGAAAACATCACATTAACCTCCGCTTGATACAAATTCCAGGTATTAATCATCGTATTCATTCCCTCATCGGGTGTCTGTATCTGCAATCTGGAAAATTTATCCTTCCAGTACGCCGCTAACTGTTCATAAACGGCATTTACGTTATTGAGGTTTGAATATTTCTCCCGAATCCGTTTTCCCTCTTCCCTGTTTCCCTCTCCCAGCATAAAGATAAGGCGTATTTCCTCTCCCGGTGCCAACACCAAATCCTTCTGAAGACTTCCGCAATGGTTATTGCCCAGCTCATAGGAGCCGCTGCATTTCCCTTGCTCCACCGCTATGGGATTATCCTCCGTCCGGTAAGAGCCTAAAAACTTATCCCTGAGGCAGTCATACCCGTCCGGCGGGAAATTCGCCGTAAAATACTGATATCCATACTCTTCATAAAACAAATCATGCTCTATCACACCGTCCTCATAAGAAGACCCGGCGCAATACAGGCTCATCTGAAAATTCTGGTTATCAATCATCACATGATGAAACGAAAACTCCAAATAGGAAAACACAGAAATTCTTCTTCTCTGCCCCGTGGTATTCCTGATTTTCACATCCCAGAGCTCCACTGCATCCTCCATAGGCACCACCAGCGTCTGGCTCGCCTCAATTCCCTTATACTTACACTCATAAGTAGTATAACTCATTCCATGTCTGCAGCTATATGCCGCCTCATCCAACGGTTTCCCCACTGGCTGCCAGGAAATACTCCAGTAATCCCCGTCCTCCGCATCCCGCAGATACACATAATGCCCCGGTCTGTCCATAGGCACCGCATTTCCCCGGAACCGTGTCACCCTGTGATACTCCGGCGTCTTATAAAACATATATCCCCCCGCCGTATGATTCACCACCACACACATATCCCTTACCCCCAGGTAATTCGTCCACGAAACCGGCAAATCCACCCTATCAATCACATACTCCCTCTTCTCATTATCAAAATGTCCGTATCGCATCTCTTTCCCTTCCCCTCATTTTTTCTAACCCACAGTCCATGACTTCCTGTATCGTACCCTCTCCAGTGCCACCCGCACCAAAACACCAAAGCTCCAAAGTCCCGAGCCTACAGTTCCATCACTTCCCTGTATCGTACCTCCATTATAAAATTTCCCCTCCAAAAACTGTATTGCCACGTATGGCATAATTTGCATTTTATTGTTTAAATCCCCATCTCTCTCCAACACCTCAGGATTCGGGCAGCAAAAAATATACATCCCACAGCATTCTCCTCCATGTGTCTCTCCTGTAACCTCAGGATCCCGTCAGCAAAAAATATACATCCGGCAGCATTCTCCTCCAGACATCGCTCCAGTAACCTCAGGATTCGGGTGGCAAAAGAGGGCCGGGGCCGGCTGTGAGGCAGGAACTGCGCCGGGAAGGCTCTGGTTATTTGTTACTCTGGGAGGAGATTAGATGTTCTTAGAAATCTGCTCCATTCCCCAGTGACACCCAGCCACGGACGGCTGGGTGAGGTACAACGCCGCCATGGAAGGCGGCCTTGTACCGTTCACGTCCCCCGCCAGCCCCTCCCCGCAGATTTCTTAGAACCATCTTATCTCCGTACAGCGTAACAAAAAACCAGAGCCTTCCCGACGCATTCCCCGCCTCACAGCCGCCCCCAGCCCTCCTTTTGCCACCCGAATCCGAAGGCGATGCCCACAAAAAAAACAGGCAAGAAGCATAACTTCCTACCTGTCCCCTTTTTTTCCACTCTATATACTTTTATTCATCCAGCAACATCTGCACGCACCCATACATCCCCGCATCATTTCCAAGTCCCGCTAACGCAAACTTCGCATTACGGCAGGCATGGAACGCCGTCTCCTGATAGTGCTTCCTGATATTGTCAATCAAAATATCCCCCGCTTTAGAAACCCCGCCGCCGATTACAATAATTTCCGGATTTACCACACAGGCAATATTAGAAAGCGCCGCCCCAAGAATCTCGCAAACCTCGTCCACCAGTCCAAGGGCAATGGCATCCCCTGCCTTTGCTGCATCAAACACGTCCTTTGCCGTGATGTTCTTAAGCTGACGAAGGCTGGTGTCATCTGAGGATTTTGCCAATTTTCTCTTTGTCACACGCACAATTCCGGTTGCAGAGGTATACTGCTCTAAACAGCCGTACTGTCCGCAGTTGCAAGCCTCTATCTCATCGTCACTGACTGTGATATGACCGATTTCACCGCCTGCTCCGTTAAAACCTGCCACCACTTTTCCGTTTACGATAACGCCGCCGCCGACTCCGGTTCCTAAGGTTACCACAACGACGTCCTTGCAGCCTTTTGCACCGCCCTGCCACATTTCACCTAAAGCAGCCACATTTGCATCATTTCCAACCTTTACATCTAAACCTGTGAGGCTGCCAAGCTCTTCTGCCGCATTCACCTCGCTCCATCCGAGATTCACGCAGCAATTTACCACGCCGTCGCTTCTCACGGGGCCGGGAACGCCAAGTCCGATGCCCTGTACATCATCTTTGCTAATGCCTTCCTGGGCTAATTTGTTGTCCACTGCCTGAGCTACATCTGAGAGAATGGAAGCTCCGTTGTTTTCCGTGTTGGTTTTGATTTCCCATTTGTCTATCAGCGTCCCGCTGGTTTCAAAAAAACCGATTTTACAGGTGGTTCCGCCGACATCTACTCCAAATGCGTATTTTTTCATTGTCTCTTCTCCTATTTGTTTTATTGAATTTATGCTTATGATACCGTTTCCAAAATTATATGTCAAGACCAGACACTGCATTCTCCTGTTCTTCCGTTCTCCTGTAACAGTTCAGCCTTCCCTGTGCCTTAGGGGGCCGGATAGCGGTTCTTCCTATTCAGACACGCTTGCGCTTGGTATAAAACGTAGCGGTACATAAGGCACCAAAATACGGTGCCTAAGTGCCGACGTTTTATAAACAGTCTGAACCGGAAG
>JAETQH010000236.1 GCA_021770785.1 Lachnospiraceae bacterium | reverse complement strand
TGTTGGTATCGTAATCGTGGAAATCGGTGTCGATAAACCACTATCCGCAAAGCTTCCTGACCTGTACCGGATATAATATTCCTTTGTTCCCTCGGAGGTTACTCTTCCGCCGTCAATCTTTGCCCCCTGGGAATCAAGTGTTACATGGACCATGATATCTGCACGGGAACTTGCCTCTTTAAGCGGCACTTCAATCCCCGTCTTCTCTGCACCGTACTGTACTTTGCCAAAAAACGCATCTGAGTTATTTACTTCCATTATGCCCTCGCTTTTTAAGCTGCAGGTAATGCTGTAACTAACCACATCACCCTTTGTTGCCGAATTGATTCCGGTAAAGGTCACGGTGTTGTCAGAAGCGTTATAGGTACCACTGCCGGATTGAAGAAGCGTGCCTGCCGCATTCTTTACGGCAAAGGATATGTTTGTCGCATTCGTCAGGTTACTGTCTAGGTTCACCACCAGTCTTCCATCGTAAATCTTGGGGTCGGAATTTTCTGTTATGTTTGTTTTTGTTCCCGTCACCGTTACTGTTTTATCCACTGCATTATAGGTAGTCTGCTGTTTTGGCAGAAACGTTGGAACATCCGCAACAACAGACATGCCAAGACAGAAATAGGTGTCCCATGAGGTGGTTTTATTTACCTTCAGGGTATATTTCGTGTTTCCTGATTTCATGTCATTTATTTCATCGAGAGCCGAAAAGAAACTGGACTTCGCTGTCGCCGAGCTTCCCACCGGATAACTTCCGTTTATCGTGCCTGCTGGCAGATAGTTTGAATCAATTTCGTACCCATTATTACCAGTCACTTTAATCGTTGTGTTCACTCCGTTATTTCCATACAAACCAGATATAAATATCTGCCCGGAAGATTTTGACGCTGAGCGCAGGGAAGATTTCACTGTTTCACTGTATTCACCGGAAGATCCGGTTCCCATAAAGGTGCTTCCCATTTTTACAGCGACAGCTCTTACGTCCCAGCTTTCTTTCTCCGCCACAACAACAAGCTGCCATGCTCCTATAGATGCACCTCCATTTGGGGTATCTTTGGTCTGATACCAGTAAGGAAGATTGGCAACGCCGTAAGTTCCGGTTCCATGCTCTTTTACATAACTTGTCACGTCTGCCGCCATACACAG
>JAETQH010000028.1 GCA_021770785.1 Lachnospiraceae bacterium | reverse complement strand
AAGCTGCGTTCCCCACGCTCAATCTGCCCGATATAGGCGGTTGAAAGGTTTACATCTTCTGCCAGTCTTTCCTGTGTCAGATTCAGCTTTAGCCGTTCCTCACGAATACGCTTTCCTAATGCCTGTTGCTCCATGCGGTTTCCCTCCAATGCAAATAGTATATGTAAATGATACTAATTGCTTATGTCTTGGATAATCCGCAGGTTGCGTTATTTATATATGCTATCAGTTGCTTTTTGCTGTGCTATGTGCTAAGATAATGCTGTGTAGGAGGCATGGCATTATGAAAGTGATATTGAGCAGAAAAGGCATGGATAGTAAATCAGGGGGTATGGCAAACCCTATCTTGCCAGACGGTACACTGTTATCACTCCCTATTCCAGATACAACGATAGGAACGGCATATAAGGATTTGTATTACAAGGGACAGAGTTTAGAGAGAATCATCTGTCAGCTACGCCCTAAATTTGATTTTGGCAAAAATCCGACCTGTCACCTTGACCCCGACATATACGAGGATATAGAGGGCAGAACGACAACAGATGAATGGAAACCAGCATTCGGACAACATGGCGTATCTGCCGTACATCTGGATAAATTGGGCGTAGGCGTGGGCGATATATTTTTATTCTATGGAATGTTCCAAAAAACAATGGTTCAACCTGATAAAACACTGTGTTTTGACCGTAACGCCCCTATTGTCCATATCATCTACGGTTATATGAAAGTGGGGGAAATATTGAGGGAGAAACAGGAAATTGAGCATTATTCCTGGCACCCACACAGTATAAACCAAAACCGCCCGAATAACCGTTTATATCTGCCCGATATATACGGCACATTCCAGTATGATGATTCACTGGTGCTTACAAAGAGGGTGCAAGATAATCGGCGGCTATGGGCTTTGCCTGCGTTCTTTGGTGATGGTGGTATTTCTATTTCTTGGCAAGGCGATAACTGCCCTACGGTAAAGGACGGTTATGCAGAATTAAATTCTGCTTGCAGAGGACAGGAATTTGTTGTAACTGCTTCTACTCCGAAACAAGAACGGAATTTATGTGATTGGGTGGACAGATTGATACAGAACCGTTAGACATGGACGCTATGTACTGACTTGTCCTAAACGGCATTTATTGACAAAGAAATGAGGGATAATACATGGAGCGAAACATTGAACAGAAAGAGAGATTGCCATTTATCCAGAAATCGGCTGAAAAATCAGCCCTTGAAATGGATAAGGCTCTGGAAGATGTAGCGGAAATGACCGAGGAAGAATTGCTTGAAGATGATGCCGAGGGTGGGTATTTTGACGATTTAGCGTATTATGAGGAAGATGATTAAATCGGGGGATAGCTATGGAAATAACGATTGAACAGGTAAAAGAATTTGCTTGGCAGCAGTTAGACGCTATGTGGCATGACAATTCTGGAACGGCTACGATTGATATGGTGAAATTTACCCATAAAGGCTATTGTGTAGTTAATCCGTGGATGGATGAAAAGACGGAGAAAGCCGTAGACCCTTATCGGTATTATGGGAAACAGCGAACGGAGCAGTTTGTCGAAGAAGCTATCAGAACCATTCAGCATAAACACTGATGGAGAGGGGGAGTAAAATGGCTATCCATCTGGAATTAGTCAACCATTTTAATTATATGGACGGAAACGGACGGATTTTCTGTAAGCGACAGGATAAAGTGCGGAAAGTGGCTCCAGAATATAGAGGTTGTGATGACTGCCCCTATCTTTTCGGCTCTTTACAAGGAATGGGCGTTGAATGTATGTGGGAAGATATAGTGCCTCCCCCTGCTCCCTGTGGATATTTTGTGCATAACCCAAAAGAAGAGTCTGTGCGGGTATCCAATTTGGTTGACAAGGGGATTTTGAAAAAAGGGTAATATGATAGCCATAGGAACTACAATAATTCCTATGGCTATTGCCTTATTTACATAATTTCAGAAATATCAAGATTTATGAACGCATTGGAAATACGAATATACAACTTGCCAGATTCTTCAATCCTACAGAACGGCTCTTGAGAGTTTTTATCATAAGGCTTCAGCACTCCCAACTGGAACAACTCTGAATAATACGCCAGTTCATTTGGTACACAGAAAATAATGTTCATACCAGAGTTAGGTTCCATAGGAAGTCCAAAAATCAGTTTGTAAATATATTCACAGTCCAGTAAATAGTCCATATCCTCCACATAACCAATTTCATCGTCATTTCTTTTGATTTTGCATGATAATCTTACATTCTGTTCCCTCTGCTCATGGGTTGGAAACAGATATAAATATTCGCAATCCTTGAGTATAGACCGAACTGTGTCAAGAAATTGTTGTACTTTCTGCCCCTGAACTGCCCGTTCTTTTAAGACATCTGATACACATATAGCTTCCACTAATTGCCTCCCTTCTTCACGAAATCCTTGAAAAACTACTCTCCGACCTGTGTTCTCATCCATACATGAGCCACCAAACGCAGCCTTAAAACTTTCTTTATGGTTCATTGCTTCAACCTTTTTTTGACACATAAATTGCCCTCCTTTTGATTTTCCTGCTATCTTTATTAAGCCACTCATAAAATTTGTCCTTTGATACCATCATACGTTTATTCAGGTGAATTGTCGGAAAATCTGCGGAGTTCATAATCTCATATGTCTTTCCCTTTGAAATTCCCAAAATCATCTGAATATCCTTAGCTTGGAGTATCAGAGGAAGTGAATCCCATGAACTATAATCATAAATCATAGTCATATCCTCCTTTTCGTTCAATAAGTTTGGTTGTTTCTTTATTTGGAAAATCCAAAGTTATTATATGGGTACTGCTTTATATCGCAGGTTAGTCAATGCGTACTAAGTTTTTCTGTTGCACCTCCCTCTCAAACTCCCACTATGTCCTGTTACGTCTACTATAATACAACACATTTCATTTTATGTCAAGGTTTTTTAACCAAAAAGTTCCTATTCTGTTTTTATAAAATTTTCTTTACTTTTTCTTGGTTTCGATTTATAATAAGAGTCAAGGAGGTTTTGGCGTTATGGAAGAATATAAATTTGCAGAATTTGGAAGCCGCCTAAAGGCTCTTAGGGAACAAAGTAATATCAAGCAAGGGCAATTTGCAGATAAGATAGGAATTGTAAGACAATCCATGAGCAATTATGAGAGCGGAAAGCACTGCCCAGATGTTGAGGTTCTTAAAAGAATGGCAAAATGTCTTGGGTGTAGTGTAGATTACCTATTGGGATTGACAGAGCATAAAAACTATGAAACCAATATAGAATTTGACGAAAGCCTGTCTATACTATCTAAGGCTTTATGCTCGATTCCAGAAGCATTTAGGAATAGGTGGCTTGATGTATTGGCAGGTACGGCTCAATGGCTAAGCAAGGATTTGAACGCTAATTCACGCTTGAATTTTTCAGCGGTTACTTTCTTTAGTGCCCTTACAGAGCTGGCTGGCTATTGCCTTGAAGCGGAGGAAAAAGAGGCAGATGGAAGTTATTTTGAGGAAATCGCTTCATTATATAGATGTAAGCGTTTTTCCATGATTCTTGCCTTGAGGAATGAACTAAATACTTTAGACGTTATCAGCAATGAAATGATTGAGAAAAGTAAAGGGGATGAATAAAGCATGGCAAAACGAGGACAAAATGAAGGCTCTATCCGCAAACGGAAAGACGGCACATGGGAAGCCCGTGTAACGATTGGCATATCGGCAGACGGAAAGCAACAGCGTAAATCCTTATATGGAAAGACCAGACAGGAAGTATCCGCCAAAATGACCGACCTGCTGAATAATCTGCAAAAAGGCATTATCACCAATCCTACAGAAATGACCCTTGCCGAATGGCTTGACTTTTATATGCTCGAATATAAAAAGCAGTATGTAAAGCCTACCACCTATAACAATTATACGGTCAAGGTGAAAAACCACATTAAGCCAGCTATCGGTCACTATAAGCTAAAGGCATTACGACAGGACATCATTCAGAAATTTGTCAATAGCTTATCTGGTAAAGGGTTAGCACCCTCTACAGTGATAGACATTTTTAAGGTGTTAAGTAACGCCTTAGAAACGGCGGTAGACGATGGTTTGATTGTCAGAAATGTTGCGAACAGGGTTAAACTTCCAAAGACAACAAAGCCGCAAATCACCGTCTTAACACAGGAACAGCAAAATGCCTTTGTAGAACAGGCGAAAGTGACCTATATGGGAGTGGTCTATATTTTCGACCTCTGCACAGGTATGCGGCTTGGGGAATTGTTAGGGCTGAAATGGCAGGACATAGACTTTGAGCAGAACCAGTTGCACATTAAGAGAATCATTCGCAAAGTAAAAGACCCTGACAATCCAGAGGAACATTGGCACTTGGAGTTTGGTACACCAAAAACACCTACCAGTGAGCGGATAATCCCACTCAATGAAACGGCTATAAAGGTGCTTGCTGATGTCTGGGAGCAACAGGAGAAAAACAAAGAAAAAGCCAATACCGCCTACGAGGATAACGACCTTGTTTTCTGTACCCAGTTAGGCAGACCGCTTGACCCAAACAATATACGACGCACCTGTTACTCTATCTGTGCGAAAATCGGCGTCAGCAACATCCACCCTCATTGTCTCCGCCATACATTTGCCACCAGAGGGGCAGAAAACAACGTAGATGTACGGGTCATGCAGAAATTCTTAGGTCATGCCACCATAAAAGAAACAGCCGATACTTATACGCACGTATTGAACGACCTGAAACAGAGCGAAATTCTAAAACTGGATAAGGCAGTAAATTATTGAGCAAAAATATCGGGTAGGGGTAAGGTAGGGGTTAAACAGCAAAAGGAGCTACCGCCCGCAAGCGGTAACTCCCAGCGTTTACAACATTTTCCCGACAGGAAATTGTATCAGACGTTAAACCTGAACAAAATTACATCTCCGTCTTTGACCACATACTCTTTTCCCTCTAAACCCACAATTCCTTTTTCTTTTGCGGCAGAAAGGCTTCCGCAGTCTAATAAATCCTGATAATTTACCACCTCCGCACGGATAAATCCACGCTCAAAATCGGAATGGATTTTTCCTGCCGCCTGAGGTGCCTTCGTTCCCTTCTTAATGGTCCAGGCACGGGTTTCATCCTCCCCTGCGGTAAGGTAACTGATTAACCCCAGAAGGCTGTAGCTTGCCTTGATTAATTTCTCCAGGCCGGACTCCTTTAAGCCTAAATCCTCTAAGAACATGGATTTCTCGTCATCGTCTAACTCCGCAATTTCCTGCTCAATCTGGGCGCAGATGACAAACACCTCACTGTTTTCTTCCTTCGCACGCGTCCTGACCGCCGCCACATGGGCGTTATTTGCACCGTCATCCGCCAAATCCTCTTCCGCAACGTTGGCTGCATATATCACTGGTTTTGCCGTGAGAAGATTATAGGATTTGAACCATTCCTCCGCATCCTCATCCTCCGGCACTTCAAAAGTCTTGGCTAAATTGCCGTTCTCTAAATGAGCTTTTACCGCCTCTAACAGCTCTAACTCCTTTGCTAATGTCTTATCCATTCTCGCCTGTTTTGCCACCTTTGCAATACGGCGCTCTAAGATTTCCACATCGGAGAAAATCAGCTCTAAATTAATCGTCTCGATGTCCCTCGCCGGATCTACGCTTCCGTCCACATGCACCACATTTGTATCCTCAAAACAGCGCACCACATGGACAATGGCGTCCACCTCACGGATATTGGCAAGGAACTGGTTTCCCAAACCCTCTCCCTTGCTGGCTCCCTTCACCAGCCCGGCAATATCCACAAACTCAATCACGGCAGGCGTCACTTTTTTGGAATGATACATATCCCCTAACTGCTTTAACCTCTCGTCCGGCACCGCCACGATACCCACATTAGGGTCAATGGTACAAAAAGGGTAATTGGCAGATTCCGCCCCCGCCTTTGTCAGTGAATTAAATAATGTACTTTTTCCTACGTTTGGTAATCCCACAATTCCTAATTTCATAATTATTATTACCTGTTCCGAAATCCTGTTTTACAAGGATTTCTGCCTTTCATAAAAATTTCAATATCTCAGTCCCCGGACTCAATCACCAGCAGTATTCCACCGTCAAACCGGATTTTTGCCTCGTTTTCCACAATTTCATTGCTGATGCCGAGACTACAGAACCCCCGCAGGCAGGCATCCGCAAGAGGATACTTAAACCCGGTAAGGAACAGATGCTCCACACGGTCCGTATAAGGGATTAGAGAAACATACTTTCCAAACTGCTTCTCCTTTTTCAGGGTTATGCCTGTCTTTATCATACGAATGCGATTGTGGGCGTCCACCAGTTCTATGGGGACTCCCGCCTCCACGCCAATGCCAAGAAGCTCAATATTTCCCAGCACATGGTCAAGCCTGCTTCCGGTTCCCCCGAAAACGGTAATCCGCTCCGCCCCTGCCTCTAAGGCTTTTCGGATGGCAAACTCCGTATCCGTATCATCTTTTTCGGGATTTAACCGATACCAGGTGATTCCTTCCTTTTCTCTAAACCGGGAAAGAGTTTCCTTACTGATTGAATCAAAATCCCCCACTGCAATGTCCGGCAGAATATGGTTTCTGCCGCAGAACTCCAGTCCAAAATCCGCAGCAATTACCTTTATTCCCCGCTCTTTTAAGCAGTCCGCAATTCCGGCGTCCCTGCCCTTTTCTTTTCTTCCTCCGGTCTCCTGCCATAGATATTCCGTCACTGCTTCATCCTCAATACTGCCGCCGGATATAATCAAAAAATGTTTCATGTTCCCTGCCCTCTTTATCCGTGAATGATTTTCAGGAAACTTTCCACATTTTCCGTCACATTCCCCCGGAACACGGCGCTCCCGGCAACAATAATATTTGCGCCCGCCGCCATGGTTTCCTCTACATTAGAAAGATTGATGCCGCCGTCTACCTCGATGTCCGTCTTTAACCCATAGGTATCAATCATTTTCTTTAAATCCCGTACCTTATCTAAGGTATAGGGAATCAGGCTCTGTCCGCCGAAACCGGGATTTACCGTCATAATCAGCACCATATCCACCTTTGACAGAACGCAGGAAAGGGCAGAAAGCGGTGTCGCCGGATTCAGCGCCACCCCCGCTAAAAGCCCTTTTTCCTTGATGGCATCAATGGTTCGGTCTAAATGCCTGCAGCTCTCTGCATGTACCGTAATCAAATCCGCCCCGGCGTCTGCGAAGTCCGATATAAAGCGTATCGGTTCTTCTATCATAAGATGTACGTCAAAAATCCGCTCGCTGCATTCCCGAATGGACCGAATCACTGGAAGCCCGAAGCTAATGCTTGGGACAAACATGCCGTCCATCACATCAATATGGACATACTGGGCACCTGCCTCATCTAACTCCCGTATCTGTTCTCCAAGCCTGCTGAAATCTGCTGCTAAAATTGACGGCGATAAACAATTCATATCTTCCTCCACAGATACACCATTTCGGGTGCGTCACTCAATACTTTTTGATATTCTTTCGTTCTTCATACAAAAGTTTATAATTCTCATAACGGAGGCGGCTGATTTTCCCCTCTGCTAAAGCTTCCTTGACGCCGCAGTCCGGCTCGTTGATATGGCTGCAGCCCTGAAACCTGCAATAGGGTTCAAACTCACCAAACTCCGGATAGTACTGCTGTAAATCCTCTTTTTCAAAGCCCGGAATATTTAATGTGGAAAATCCCGGTGTATCCATAATATAGGTATTTTCGCCCACCGGAATAATCTCGGAGTGGCGTGTGGTATGGCGTCCCCGCTCAATCTTTCTGCTGATACTTCCGGTTTCCATCTGCACATTGGGCTGCAGGCGGTTGATGAGGGAAGATTTTCCCACGCCGGAGGGGCCTGCCACCGCAGTGGTCTTTCCCTCTAACACCGTCTGGAGCTGTTCCATTCCCCACTCTTTTTTGGCGCTGACCTTCAGAATCTCATAACCGCACTGCCTGTATATCCCCGCAAAGCTCTCTAATTCTTCCTCCGTCACTAAATCCGCTTTGTTAAAACAGATTTTTACCGGAACCTTCTGGTACTCCATCATAATCAGGAAACGGTCCAACAGATTAAAATTAGGCTGCGGCTTCGCCGCTGCAAAAATAATCAGGGCAAGGTCTATATTTGCCACTGCCGGACGCATCAGCTCATTGCTCCGGGGCAGTATCTGTTCGATATTTCCCTTTTTTTCTTCCTCATCTATAATGGCAATTTCCACATCATCCCCCACCAGGGGTTTGACGTTCCTGTTCCTGAAAACACCCTTTGCCTTGCACTCATAAATTCCGGCTCCTGCCAAATGGACATAGTAGAATCCGGCAATTCCTTTTACTATCTTTCCCTGCATATAGTATCCTGTTTATGATTCTTTTTGGAAGTTTACGTTTTCTGTCTGCTCTCCGCAGGCATTTCCCTCTAAATCAAGCCAGGTAATCACCAGCTTACCGCTCTCTTCCAACAGCCCTGTTTTCGTAAGATTCAGTCCGTCGCTGCCGAAATCCGCAACGGTCTTGTTATTCCAGGTGGCCAGAACCGCTCCTGATTTTCCGTACAGTACAATGTTAGCACCGGAAATATTTGAGGTATCTGCCGGAAGCTCAATCCTTACGTTCAGCTTGTAGGTGGCTGCCGTCACTACATCTGCCGGCTCCGGCCCGAGGCTTACCGTAATGGTAATGGCAGTCCCCTTCGCCACCTGTTTTCCCGCCGGAATGCTCTGCCCGATCACAATACCCTCTGCCGTATCACTATATTTCGTGGTGGTGCTCACCGTAAGATCCGATAGCAACGCTTTTGCCTGTTCTTCGGATTTATAAGTGGTGGTAACGTCCTCTACGGTGACTAATTCCTCTCCCTTGCTGATGACAAGGGTAATCACATCCCCCTCTTTTCCCTCACCTGTGGGGCTCTGGGAAATGACATATCCCTCCGCCACATCAGAACTGTAGGCATAATCCTTACTCACCTCAAAGGTTCCCTCTAAGGCGCTCACGGCGTCCGCTTCCCTCTGTCCTACCACATTGGGAATATCAATGCTGCCCTTCCCGCTGCTCAAGGTAACTTCAACGGTTGTATTCTTTTCTACTGTCTGGTGAGCCTCCGGCTGCTGGCTGACAATCCTGTCTTTTTCCACCGTATCGGAGGAGGTTCTTCCTACCTCCTTGATGCCTAAATTATATTTGGATAACTCTGCCTGTGCGTCTTCAAAGCTTAAATTTTTTACGTCAGGAACCTCCACACCGTCCTCTATGCTGTCTCCTACCGTTCCATTGTCAGAAGAAACTGCATTTGCATTTTCAGCAGTTTCATTTTTCACCTGAGTTTCCGTTCTTGTGGTTTCCGTCTCCGTAGATTTATTTTTTCCTAAGGAAAAACCGCCAAAAAGATTAATCAAAATATAGGCAATCAAAATCACAATGACAACTGCCGCAGCAATTCCCATAATCGTGATTGCTTTTTCTAACTTCGGATTGATTTCTCCATCTTCCTCGTCATCATATTCCTCATCCTCCGGGTCCTCTTCCTCATATTCCGGTTGGATTTTAGGCAGGGGCATCTCTTCCTTTTTCACATAAACGCTTCCCGCCTGTTTCTGGATTTTGCTCAAATCATCCGCACCGATGACCCTGGTCTTATCCTGGCTGGTCTGGGGAACCATCACCACAAAGTCCTCATTGGGGCTGATTAAGGATTTCCGCAAATCCGCCAGCAGAGCCGCCATGGATTCATATCTGCGGTCGGTGCTCTTCTGGGTACATTTTAAGATAATTTTCTCCATGCTGACAGGAAGATTGGATGCATATGCGCTGGGCGGCACCATCTCCTCCTGCAAATGCTGGATGGCAACTGCCACGGTGGTATCCCCGTCAAAGGGCACACGCCCCGTCACCATCTCGTACATTACGATACCCAGAGAATAGATATCACTCTTTCCGTCCACGAAACCGTTGCGCGCCTGCTCCGGTGAGGAGTAATGCACGGAGCCCATCACATCAGAGCTGATAGTATTCGTGGAAGCCGCCCTTGCAATACCAAAATCCGTCACCTTCACCTTTCCCTCGGTGGATATCATGATATTCTGAGGTTTAATGTCACGGTGAATAATATTTTTGTTGTGTGCGGCCTCAATTCCCCTGCCCACTTGAATGGCAATGCTCACCGCCTCTTTAAAGGAAAGCTGTCCCTTTTTCTCAATATATGTTTTTAAGGTAATGCCCTCCACGTACTCCATGACAATGTAGTGCATTCCGTTTTCACTGCCGACATCATAAATATTTACAATATTCGGATGCTCTAAGCCCGCCGCAGACTGCGCCTCCGTGCGGAATTTTGTCACAAATCCCATGTCCTCGGAAAACTCACTCTTTAACACCTTAATAGCAACAAAACGCCCTAATGTCAAATCCTTTGCTTTATATACATCCGACATGCCGCCGGCTCCGATTTTTCCTATGATTTCATAGCGGTCCGCTATGTACATTCCCTCTGCTAACATTCTTTCACCTCGTCAGAAAATGGTTCTATCAATACTACTGTAATATTATCCCTGCCGCCGTTTTGATTGGCTGTTTCCACTAATCTCTCAGCTTTTTCCACAATGTCCCGCTGACCTAACACAATCCTTTTAATCTCACTGTCCTCCACCATATTGGTGAGCCCGTCGGAACACATCAGTATCGTATCTTCCTCTGCCAATGTAATTTCAAAGAAATCCACCGCCACCTCCGGCAGCACGCCTACTGCCCGGGTAATGATATTTTTATCGGGATGGTCCTTGGCAACTTCCTTATCCATCTCTCCCATCCGCACCATTTCCTCTACCAGGGAATGATCCCTTGTAATCTGGGTAATGTGCTCACGATTAATCACATAAAGCCTGCTATCTCCCACGTTGGCTGCGTAAAGCCTGCCGTCTATCACCGTCGCCGCCACAATGGTGGTTCCCATGCCTGCTTTTGCTGCGTCCGCCTCTGCCTCTGCTAACAGCAGCACATTTACTTTCTCCACCGCTTCTTTTATCAGCGCCACCGGCTCTTTTCCTGAGGAACTGCCTATCTTTTCCACCATCTTTTCTATGGTAAACTTAGAAGCATATTCTCCTGCGGCGTGACCGCCCATGCCATCCGCCACCAGAAAGAGGTTCGGCAGATTTCCAACAGCAGTCTCTGACGTATACATGTAATCCTGATTCATTTCCCTCCGCCGTCCAACATGCGTCATGGAAAACGTCTTCATCCTATCTTCTTCCTACCTTTCTAAAAATCTGTATTTTCTCCTCATACTTCCAACTATGTCAGCTCTGTTTTCGCAAACAATCATTCTTTTCACATTTTCAAATATTAGCACACCTAAGGCAAAAGAGCAACCCCTGCATATTTCCGCCTTAGCTGTCCGCAGGCACCGTCAATGTCCCTGCCCATCTCCCGACGCACCGTCACATTGATGCCCTTTTTCTCAAGCCTCTCCTTAAAGCTCCAGACAGCGCCGCTGTCCGGCTGCACATAAGAGCGCTCCTTGATGGGATTCACCGGAATCAGGTTTACATGACAGTTCATGCCCCGAATCAGCTTTGCTAACTGCTCTGCGTCTGCCTCTGTGTCATTCACTCCGGCAACCAGGCTGTACTCAAAGCTTACCCGCCGCCCGGTCTGTTCAAAATAATACCGGCAGGCTTCCATCACCTCATGGATCTCATACTTATTTGCCACCGGCATCAGCTCTAACCTCTTCTCCTGGTTTGAAGCGTGCAGGGACAACGCCAGGGTAATCTGAAGTTTTTGCTCCGCTAACTCCCTCATTTTCGGCACAATCCCGCAGGTAGATACCGTCAGGTTCCTCTGGCTGATATGCAGCCCGTTTTCATCGGTCAGAAGCTGGATAAATTTTAGCAGGTTTTCAAAATTATCCATAGGCTCCCCGGTTCCCATCACCACCACATTGGAAATCCGCTCCCCGATATCCTTTCCTATCTGGTAAATCTGGTCAATCATCTCCGAGGGAGTCAGCCCCCGCACCAGCCCGTCTAAAGTGGAGGCGCAAAAGCGGCAGCCCATCCGGCAGCCCACCTGGGAGGAAATACAGACAGAATTACCATGCTTATATTTCATCAGGACGCTTTCGATAACATTACCGTCAGGGAGCAGGAACAAATATTTTCTGGTGCCGTCGATTTTTGAAATCTGCACCGCCTCTTTTTTCAGACTGATCAGAAAACAATTCTGATTCAGCTTTTCTATCAGCGCCTTGGAGAGGTTGGTCATTTCCTCAAAGGAAGAAACCTGCTTTTCATGCAGCCACTGATACACCTGCTTTGCCCGAAAGCTTTTTTCTCCCAGCTCTTCCATATAAATTTTCAGTTCCGCCAAATTCATGGATTTAATATCTGTTTTTTCCTTCAATTCCTAATTCCTCACAAATTTCGCCATAAAGAAGCCGTCCCCTAAATGCTCCTTCGGAAATATCTGGTGCATTTCCTCTAACACAAATTCCGAGTGTTTATCCACAAACCACTGTACATTTTCCTCGTTTTCCCCACGGTGGATGGTACAGGTGGAGTAGATAAGGGTGCCGCCGCACTTCACATAAGGGAACACAGTATCTAATATCTTCCGCTGCAGCAGCACTAATTCCTGCTGCTGTTTGCTGCTCATTTTATACTTGATATCCGTCTTTTTTCTTAAAATACCAAGGCCGGAGCAGGGCAAATCCGCGATCAGGACATCCGCCTTTTCCACATCCTCCTCCGAAAATACCGTAGCATCCCGGCACACTGCCTTGATGTTGGAAAGCCGGTGCCTTGCGATATTTTCCTCTATCAGCGCCACCTTAGTTTCCGTCAAATCCCTAGCTTCCACCATTCCGGTATCCTTCATTTTCTCCGCCAGATGAATACTTTTTCCTCCCGGAGCGCTGCAGACATCTATCACATAGCTGCCTTCCTTCACCGCCGCTAATTCCGCCACCATCATGGAACTGATATCCTGTACATAAAACAATCCTTCCCGAAAGGACGGCAAGGCATTCAAATAATCAAAGCCGGAAATGGCAAAGGCGTAGGTAAGCTGCGGATAAATTTCCGTATCCACAGGCTCCACCGTCACTCCCTCTGCCATCAGGCGCTCCTTTAGCTTCTCCGGCGTAGTTTTTAAAAGATTCGTGCGTACCGTAAGGGGTGCCTCCTGCAAAAAAGCCTCCGCCGTTTTTCTGGTCTGCCGTATTCCGTAATGTTCTATCCAGTCCTCCACAATCCACTCCGGCATGGAATAGCGGACAGAAATTGCCTCCACAGGATTCTCCCCTTCCTTGGGGTACTGCACCCCGTCAAGATTTCTGCTGATATTGCGAAGCACCCCGTTGACAAAACCGTTGAGGGAGGAAAATCCCTTTTTCCTCGCCAGTTTCACCGCCTCGTTGCAAGCTGCGGAATCCGGCACCGAATCCATATATTTCATCTGGTACACCGCCATCCGCAAAATATTGCGGATGACAGGCTTCATTTTGTTCACTTTTACCTTGGAAAACCGGTTGATGATATAATCGAGTTCTATCATGTGCTGGATGGTTCCCTCGGAAACCCGTGTGATGAATGCTCTCTCCTGTTTCTCTAAATACTGGTATTTTTCCAAAACGGAGCGCAGGACCACATGGCTGTAGCCCCCCTCCTCCATAACCTCCAGTAAAATCCCCAACACCAGCTCCCTTGTATTTACCGAATCAGTCATCCCTATCGCGCCCTCCAAACAACAGTACCAGACGGAGTAGCTGCAAAATAGCTGCCGCCGCACTTGCCACATAAGTAAGTGCCGCCGCACTCAGCACTTTTTTTGTATAGGGCAGCTCACTGTCCCCTAAGATTCCTAACTGCTCCACCGTCTTAAGGGCACGGCTTGACGCGTTAAACTCCACCGGAAGGGTCACCAGCTGGAAAATCACCGCAAAGGAAAAGCAGATAATTCCAAGGTTAATGAGAAAGCTTCCCGTAGAACTGGTAAAAAACAAACCAATCACAATCAGAGGCCACGCTAAAGTAGAGCCGATATTTGCCACCGGCACAATGGCAGAACGCAGCGTCAGAGGCACATAACCCTTCTGATGCTGGATGGCATGTCCGCACTCGTGGGCTGCCACGCCGATTGCCGCCACGGAGGTACTGCCATAAACTGTATCCGACAGATTCAGGGTCTTTTTCATAGGATTGTAATTGTCCGTCAGATTTCCTGAAACATGGCGGATGGAAACGTCATAAATCCCTGCAGAATTTAAAATCCGCTCCGCCGCCTGGGCTCCGGTCATTCCCGTCATACTGCGGTACTGTGAATATTTATTGTAGGTAGACTTAACCCTTGCGGAAGCTATCATACAGATAACTGCTCCGATGATGACCAGAATATAGGTCGGGTCCCAATAGTAGTAAAAATAAGGCATTCTCATCCATCCTTTCTATCTCTTATCCGCGCTTAAAATAAGTTCCCTCTTCCACGGTGCAGCCGTTCAAAAAGGCAGCCACCATCATTCGTTTTTTTCCCTCTAGCTGCACTTCCTTTAACGCCAGCATTCCTCTTCCCGTCTGTACTAAAATCCTGTTTTTTTCCACCTTTACAATACAGCCCGGCTCCGCTTCGCTCTGCTCCGAAACCACCTCTGCCTTCCAGATTTTTAAAATTTTATCCCCTAATCTGGTATAAGCGCTGGGCCACGGGTCTAATCCACGAATCAGACACTCGATTTCTTCTGCCCCCTTCGTCCAGTCAATACTGCCTAACTCCTTATGAATTTTAGCGGTATGGGTAGCTTTGGCATTGTCCTGAGGCGTATAAACAGCAGTACCGTTTTCAATAGCTTCCATAGTTTTTACACAGAGTTTTGCCCCCACTCCGGCAAGGCGGTCAAACAGGCTTCCTCCCGTCTCGTCCTCCCGCAATGCTACTTCTTCTTTCATGATGATATCCCCGGTATCAATCCCGTCATCCATGCGCTGGGTAGTAACTCCTGTAATCTTTTCCCCATTGATGACCGCCCACTGTATAGGGGAGGCCCCCCGGTACTTCGGCAACAGGGAGGCATGGACATTCACACAGCCGTATTTCGGCATGTCCAGAATGACTCTGGGTATAATCTGCCCAAAAGCCTCCACAATAATGATATCCGGCCGGTATTTTCTCAAATATTCCACAGCTTCCGTCTCCCTGACCCTTTCCGGCTGATAGACTTCGATTCCGTGCCCGATGGCACAGGCTTTCACCGGGGTGTATTTTAACGCCTTGCTTCTCCCCACCGCCTTATCCGGCTGGGAAACCACCAGGACAACCTCATGCCCCGCTTTTATAATTTCCTCTAACGTCCCCACTGCAAAATCAGGGGTTCCCATAAATATCACTCTCATGCTTCTTCCTCATAATTTACATCATGAATCGGACCTTCCGCCTTCTCTGTATACATATGTCCGTCAAGATGGTCTAACTCATGGCAGATGGCTCTTGCCAAAAGCTCCGTACCCTCAATGGTATACTCTTCCATGTTTTCGTCCAAAGCCCTTGCCTTTACATAATTGGGTCTGGTGACGTTTCCCGCTTTTCCCGGAAGGCTTAAGCACCCCTCGTCCCCGGTCTGCTCCCCGGAGGTCTCTAAAATAGATGGGTTTATCATCACAATCGGACCGTCTCCCACATCAATTACCACCAGTCTCTTTAAAATTCCCACCTGGGGGGCAGCAAGTCCCACACCGTTTGCCTCATACATGGTTTCCAGCATATCGCCGATTAATTCCTCTATCTTCGGCGTCATCTCCGGTATCGGCCTGCATACTTTGGTAAGCACAGGATCACCCTGGATTCTAATTGTTCTTAATGCCATTTTCTCTTCCTCCATTCCTATTTTCAAAAACCATCGGCGGGATTAAAGTCAAACTGAACCGTTACATTGGAAAATCTGCGGTCGTCCCTCATAAAATCCTCCAGTCCGTCTTTGATATCCACCAATATCTGATAATTTTCCGCTTTCACATACAGGACCTTTTTGTAAACATCCGAAATCTTCGCAATGGCGGCGTCCGCAGGACCGATGGGAAGGATTTTTTCCCGCTCACACTTCTCATTTCCCTCTATCTGCGCCGCCAGCAGGGCAGCCGCATCGAAGGCGCACTGTTCCTCCTTAGATGCACAGAGTATCAGCAGCAGATTGGAGACCGGCGGATAGTGCAGCATTTTCCGGTATTCGATTTCCTGCTCATAAAACTTCTCATAATCCTGCTGCTTTGCCGCAAGAATGCTGTAATGCTCCGGCGTATAGGTCTGTATCACCACGCTTCCCGGCAGTTCTCCCCTGCCGGCTCTCCCGGCAGCCTGGGTTAAAAGCTGGAAGGTACGCTCCGGCCCGTGAAAATCACTGACATGCAGCGACATATCCGCCGCTAACACCCCCACTAAGGTCACATTGGGAAAATCGTGTCCCTTGACAATCATCTGGGTTCCAATCAAAATATCTGCCTCCTGATTGGCAAAGGCGGATAAAATCTGCTCATGGCCCTCTTTGCTTCTGGTGGTATCCATATCCATCCGAAGCACCCTCGCCTGGGGGAACCGCTGCTTTACCACCTGCTCGATTTTCTGGGTGCCCGCCTTAAAGCCGCTGATATATTTAGAGCCGCAGACCGGACATGCCTTTGGCGACGGTTCTTCATAACCGCAGTAATGGCAAATCATTTTCCCATTGTCATGCTGGCTTAAAGAAACATCGCAATGCGGACATTTTATCACATGGCCGCAGGCTCTGCAAGAGACAAAGCCCGCCAGTCCCCTCCGGTTGATAAAAAGAATGGTCTGCTGGCGGCGTCTTAATCTGTCCTCCATCTGCTCCGTCAGACATTCACTTAAAATAGAGCGGTTCCCCTGTCTCAGTTCCTCCCTCAGGTCAATCACCTCACATGCCGGAAGGGGTTTCTCCTGCACCCGGTGTTTTAACTCCAACAGGCGGTATTCTCCCTTCTGCGCCTTATAGTAGCTGTCCACAGAGGGGGTGGCAGAACCTAGCACCACGCTTGCCCCCGCCATTTCCGCCCGCCGGATTGCCGTCTCTCTGGCATGATATTTCGGCACGGTTTCACTCTTGTAGGAGGTTTCGTGTTCCTCGTCTATGATAATCAGCCCTAAATCCGGAAACGGCGTAAACAGCGCAGAACGGGGGCCAATCATGATGTCAATTTCCCCGTTTTTCGCCCGCAGGCACTGGTCATACCTCTCTCCCGGCGAAAGCCTGGAATTCATAATGGAAACCCGGTCCCCAAAACGGTTGTAAAACCGCATAACGGTCTGGTAAGTCAGGGCAATCTCCGGTATCAGCACAATCGCCTGCCGCCCCTGCCCTAACACATGGGAAATCAGTTCCATATACACTTCCGTCTTGCCGCTGCCGGTCACTCCCTTTAACAGATAGGTAGTTCTGATTCCCCCGTCGTAATCACCGATAATTTCAGAGACAACCTGCCGCTGTTCGTCATTTAGTATTTTATCATAGCCTCTCTGGTCTAAATGCTCCACCGGATTGCGGTACTTTTGTTCCCTGATTATCTTTACCACTCCCGCCTCTTCCATGGCGCGGATCACGGCGCTTGTGACATTCAGTTTCTGGGTAATGACATTCTGGTCTAATTCCCCCTCCGCAAGAAGCGCCTCTAGCAATCTCGCCCGTGCCACGGAATGTTTTCTCTCGTACTCTGCCAACTGGTTTTTCGCCTCCACGGGGTGTAGGGCGAGACGCACGGTTTTCTGCTCTAGCTTCTTTTTCTTTTCCCGGACGGGAAGGACCGTTTTCAAGGCATGGTTCATGGTTCCGCCGTAATTTTTCCGCATCCACGCCGCTAAGGCAATCATCTGGCTTTCGATTGCCACACCCTTTTCCGCAATCCCTGTGATTTCTTTTATCTTATCCACTTCATATTCCGGCCGGTCAGTCAGTTCTATCACATACCCCTGCATGTTCCGTTTTCCAAAGGGTATCAAAACCAGCATTCCCACCTCCAACACAGGCTTTAAGCGTTCCGGTATCCGGTATTGAAATGTCTTATCTAATTTTTCATGGGAAATATCCACAATGATGTTCGCATATTCTGCCATGTTTTCCTCACCCTTACTTTTCTGCATTTTCTATCAGCTCCCGTTCGCTCATGGGATATTTGACGCCGCAAATTTCCTGATATCCCTCATGCCCTTTTCCTGCCAGCACAATGATATCTCCCTGCCTTGCCTGCTTCACCGCATAGGCTGCCGCTTCCGCCCTGTCCGCAATTCTGACGTAAGCGCCTCCCGTCCCCCGGATGCCTTCCTCAATATCATCTAAAATTTCTTCCGGGTTCTCCCATCTGGGATTGTCAGAAGTTAGAATGGTAAAATCCGCCAGATGCCCGGCAGTCTCCCCCATCCTGTTTCTCCTTAATTTGGAACGGTTACCGCCGCACCCGAAAATCACCACCAGCCGTCTGGGCTTAAACTCCCGCAGCGTCTCTAACAGGCTGCGCAGGCTCATTTCATTGTGGGCGTAATCAATAAGAAACACAAATTTTTCTGAAATCCCCACATTCTCACAGCGCCCCGGCACCACCTGCTTCACAAGCGCCCGCTCCATCTGCTCTGTCGCCACATCAAAATGGGACGCCACCGCAATCGCCGCAAGGGCATTCGATACATTAAACATTCCCGGCAGCTGAAGCTGAAAGGTAAAGCTCTCCCCCTTAAGCCGGGCTTTCACACAGCTGTACAGTTTCCCCTTTACCATATAAAAAAAGGTGCGCTCCGCTGCCGCTAAAACACTGCCCGCCGCCTCTCCCCGCCTAGAGAAACTTTCAATACGGCAGGTATGCCCCCGGAGTATTTTAGAGAGCTTCGGTTCATCCCAGTTGACAATACCAAGGGTGCACTGCTGCAGCAGCCTGCTTTTGCAGTAAAGATATTCCAGGAAAGAGGCGTGTTCTCCGGCTCCGATATGGTCCGGTTCAATATTTAAGAATACCCCGATATCAAACCAGATACCAAAGGTACGGTTCAGCTTTATGCCCTGGGAGGATACCTCCATCACACAGCAGTCACACCCGTTTTCCACCATCTCCGCTAAATATCTCTGCAAATCACAGCTCTCCGGCGTGGTGTGTTCTGCGGGCGTCGTTTCTCTTCCGTTGTCAATCCATATCGTTCCTATCATTCCAGGCCGGTATCCCGCCTCCCGCAGGATTCCCGCCACGAGAAACGCCGTGGTGGTCTTTCCCTTTGTTCCGGTAATGCCAATCATTTTCATTTTTTTTGCAGGGAAATCAAAAAAGGCAGCGGAAAGTTCCGCTAACGCAATTCTGCCATCCTGCACTACCACCACTGCCGCACCGTAATTATGTATGATATCCTCTATGCGGATGCTTCCTGTTTTGGTATAAAGGAGATTCTTGCCTCCGGCGGATAACAGGGTGCGTTCCTCCACTACCACGGCAGAGGCGCCTTTTTCTAATGCCTGCTGTACGTAATCGTGGCCGTCGGTTTTCTGACCTTTGATACAGACAAACAGAGAACTTTGGGTTACTTTTTGGGAATGGTAGGAGATGTCTTTGATAAAAAGTTCTTTGTTTCCCTGTAGGCTTTTGTATGAAATATGTTGTAATAGGCTGTTTAACTGCATTCTGATTCCTTGGAATACACTTTTTTCATTATATGCCAGATGGGGAGGTTTTACAAGTTTTAGGGGGGTTTTTTAGAAAAATTACATATTTGCGGGAAGGGGGTATAGGGGGTGTGTTGGCGGTGGACGCTTGGAATAGCAGAGGGTTCCATTCAGACACGCTCTCGCTCCCCGGGAATCGCAGCGGATGCTAAGCTCGAAAAGACCTCGCTAAGCACCGGCGTTCCCGGAAGGGTCTGTATGGAACCCTCTGCTATTCCAAGCTGACATTCGCTGTCCCCGCTAAAATCTTCCTGCGAATATTCCATAAGTAACTTGTCGAGGGGATTTCCGTTGTCGTAAAAATATGCTGTTTTTAAAAATATGCTGTTTTGATGTATGCAGGCTTAAGGCTGTTCGATTTCCGGCATTTGCAAAAGCTGATTTTTTAACATATTCTTCCATTTTTTTTGTTAAAACTTCCTCTCTTGCCGACACATATTTTATAGATATTCTGAAAATACTTAAATTATAGAATTTTAAACGCTTTATTCCGTGTTTCTCTGCTTAAAATTTTGCGGGTGAATAACGCTGCTTACTGTTTCAAAAACACGAACTTCGCAGTAAATAATATTAACTCTGTGTTTCAAAAAACCGGCTTTTCGCTAGTAAATAATATTAAGCCAACGTATCAAAAGCAGCTCTTCGCCAGTAAATGATATTGGCATAGCGCACCGGAGGCAGCCTGGTTTGTGACTATGGGAGGAGATTAGATATTCTTAGAAATCTGCTCAATGACAGTAACAAACAGACACGATGTCTGTTTGAGGTACAATGGAGCCATGGAGGGCGACTTTGTACCGGTTACGTCCGCCGCCGCAAACCTGTATGCAGATTTCTTAGAATATCTTATCTCCGGACATCGGAACAAACCAGGCTGCCTCCGGTGCGCTATGCCTCACAACCCCCATTTACTGCCCCCCAATTTTGATACACCCTTAATTTTTTGCCATACCCTCAGTTTTGAAGCACACCCTCAGTTTTGAAGCACACATCCAGTTTTTCAGAAAGGACTTCACACTTATGATAGGAAAAGATTTTCTCGTCTGCGGCCTCACCGGCTGGTGCATGGAAATTCTATTTACCTCCGCAGGCTCTCTTTTAAAACATGACAGACGAATGATTGGCCAGACCTCCCTCTGGATGTTCCCCATCTACGGCATGGCAGCCATCATTTCCCCGTTGTATAAGGTTCTGAGAAAAATCCCCACCCTGCTCCGGGGCGGAATCTACACTGTCGGCATTTTTTCCTTTGAGTACCTGAGCGGAATGTTCTTAAAAAAACACCACGTATGCCCCTGGGATTACAGCGACGCAAAATCAAACATCAACGGTGTCATCCGGTTAGACTACGCTCCCTTCTGGATGGCAGCCGGGCTATTATTTGAACGCATTCTTGTTCGCGACAAAAATATCTGAAAATATGCCTGTTTTTCCATAATATAACGTAAATAATTTCCGTCTTGAAATTGTCCAATGGTTATTATATGATAGAAAAAATGCCAATGCGGCTATATCGTTTAAGGAGGAATATATGCGTCATTTAATGAACCCATTGGACTTCTCCGTCGATGAGTTAGACAAGCTGTTAGACCTTGCCAATGATATCGAGAAGTACCCAGCAAAGTATGCACACGCATGTGACGGCAAAAAGCTTGCTACATGCTTTTATGAGCCAAGTACAAGAACAAGACTTAGTTTTGAGGCTGCCATGTTAAACCTTGGCGGTTCTGTTTTAGGTTTTTCCAGTGCGGATTCCAGTTCCGCAGCCAAAGGAGAGAGCGTCTCCGATACGATTCGAGTTATTTCCTGCTACGCAGATATCTGTGCCATGCGTCACCCAAAGGAAGGTGCACCTCTTGTAGCCTCCCAGAAATCCCTTATTCCCGTAATCAATGCCGGAGACGGCGGTCATCAGCATCCGACCCAGACTTTGACGGATTTACTTACCATACGTTCTTTGAGCGGCCATCTGGGCAATATGACCATCGGACTCTGCGGTGATTTAAAATTCGGACGTACCGTACACTCTCTGATTAATGCTTTAATCCGCTATCCGGGGATTCGTTTTGTGCTGATTTCACCGGAGGAGCTGCGGATACCAAGCTATATCCGGGACGACGTGCTCCGGGCTAACAACATTCCTTTTACCGAGGTGGAGCGTTTAGAGGATGCTATGCCGGAGCTTGATATCCTCTACATGACGAGAGTACAAAAGGAACGTTTCTTTAACGAGGAAGATTATATCCGCTTAAAGGATTTCTATGTTTTAACAAAAGCAAAAATGGAATTAGCGAAGAAAGAAATGTTAGTGCTTCACCCGCTTCCCCGTGTTAACGAGATTTCCGTAGAGGTGGACGACGACCCGAGAGCAGCTTATTTCAAGCAGGTACAGTACGGCGTCTACGTGCGCATGGCGCTGATTTTGACCCTGCTTGAGATTACTGTCGAATAAAAGCCGCCCTGTGACGCACCGGAAGCCCCGGTCCACGTGGATTTCCGGACAAATGTGCCTGACGGGCGATGAAGGAAAGGGAGAATACTATGTTAAATATCAGTGGAATTCAGGAAGGTTTTGTATTAGACCATATTCAGCCGGGCATGAGCCTGCGGCTTTATCACGACTTAAAATTAGACCAGTTAGACTGTTCCGTAGCCATTATTAAAAATGCCCGAAGCAATAAAATGGGAAAAAAAGACATTTTGAAGGTGGAATGCCCCATTGAAGCCTTGGATTTGGACATTTTAGGCTTCATTGACCACAATATCACCGTCAATGTCATTCAGGACAACTCCATTGTCTCCAAAAAAGAACTGCACCTGCCAAAGCAGGTCAAAAACGTTATCCGGTGTAAGAATCCCCGTTGCATTACCTCCATCGAACAGGAGTTAGACCAGATCTTTCTTCTGACCGACCCGGAAAAAGAGGTTTACCGCTGCAAATACTGCGAAGAGAAATACACCAATCCAAACAAACGATAGGCTTTCTTCCTAAGGGCAGCAGAATTTTTTCCAAATAACGAAAGAAAAAAATGGGATGGCATTCACACCATCCCATTACTTTCGGAATAAGCTTACGTCAATAGTCTTAGCACAGCCTGATTTGCCGTATTTGCCTGAGCCATGACAGCTAAATTTGCCTGTTCAAGAATTTTGTCGCGGGAAAATGACACCATCTCATCTGCCATATCGGCATCCGAGAGCAGACTTTCCGATGCCGATACGTTCTCACCCGTAACGGCATTGGCAGCATACAGATGTTCAAGCGCATTCTGATAACTGCCGTAACGGCTTCTCTGCTTAGAGACATAATCAATTCGGAAACTGTCACCGCTGTATGCTCCCACCTGCAGATAGATAGAACCACCTTTGGCTGACGGAGAAACACCTCCTGTGCCGTCGCCCGGCTGATGTACGTTTTCGCCCATCTGCCCATCCAGCTTGAGAAACCATGCATTACTCCCGGAATAAGGCTTTGGGGTTACATCCCCGTCCATCGTACCTACTGTCCCAGCAATGACAAAACCGTTTTCTGTTTCGACAACACAGCTGCCAACATCGTTTTTGCTGCTTCCATATGTTCTGCTCCAAATAGGAGTCAGGTTTTTGTCCAACTTCATAACCCAGACATTCTCACCCTGCGTCTCGTCCGTCTAAGGTGCATCTGTTCCGACCGTCTCTGTAATCCCGGCTTTTCCGACCACGATATGTTCCCCACCGCCAGATATCCGCCGTCTGCCTGCACACTAAAAAGGCCTGCAGCAACAGCAGTTACACAGCATATTCAAAAACAGCATGCTAAGACACCAGTTTCCTGCACTGGCGTAGGGACGGTCATAGCTGCTGCCCATATTGGTATACCAGGTACCTCCGTACTCTAAGTGTTGCAAAAACTGGCGGTATTCCATGTTGCTAGGCTCCATTTCCACTGCCCGCGCCGCATGTTCCTTTGCCACAATATTGTTTCCCGCACCCTGATTTGCCAGACCGCTGTAATAATACCATCTTGCACGGCGCTCTGCAAAAGGAATATTATTCAGCACATTTAGCGCCTCCGCATAACAGTGGTTGGCAATGTAATTTGCCGCTGCCTGCATCTGGGGTGATTCCCCTCCCTGACTATAGCTGCTGCCGGATCCGTAGCCCCCGGCATGGTTATAACTGTAGCTGCTGCTCTGCTGCTTCTCCTTCATAATCTGGTCGTATGCCTGCTGCACTTCCTTGAACCGTTCCTCTGCCTGTTCCCGATTGGGATTGTTGACATTGGCATCGGGATGATACTTCCGGCTCAGGGCACGATATGCTTTTTTTATTTCTTCATCAGAGGCACTCCGTGAGATACCAAGCACCTGATAAGGATCCATCATAAGTCAAACCTCATTATTTACGCATTTTCTTTTTTGCTTTCTCTTCTGTTTTACGCTTCTTAAGCTGCAAATATTCATACCTGGTCCAGACCCCGGAATAAAGGACATTCCGGAGAATATCTGCATGAAGCAGAATCGGAAGCCGTTCAAAGGATTTTGCACACTCCGACATCATACTGGTCAAAAGCAGCTTACACCAAGTGTCTCTGTCCTGTTCCTGCCCTTTTTCCATAAACACCAGCGGATTATAGGCATTTTTTTCCACATCCGCATCGTAATCCTCAAAGGCATCCATCAGGTAAATAAATTTTCCCATATAAAATCCCATGGTGCGGAGTTCTTCTGCCCATTCGTCCTCTTTCCAGCAGAACACCTCCCCTAACATTTCCCCGGAAAGTCCTGCCGCCAAATCCAGGTTTTTCTCCCGGCGTTTCTCTATCTCTTCCGTCTTTTTCATATATTCCTCAACAGCCCTCACCTGTCTTGGATATTTTTCCATGACTTTAAGGTAGTCTTTGTCCAGCATTTTGGCAAACGCTTTTTTGGAGTATGCCTTGTCGTCTTTCCAGTCATCAATCAGATTATGGTAGGCTAAAATCAGGTTCATTGCCGCCGCATAGTCCGTCGCCTCATTGAGCCACACCCTTCTCTTTTTGGTGGGATGCAGCGCACAGAGAATATCCGATGACTGATTTTCCAGTTCATATAGTCCGGTAAGAAGAACGATAAGGAATGTCATATCATAGTTTAAAAGCATCTGTCCCTTTGCGCCGCAGTTGGTTTTTAATCTCCGGCACAGTCCGCAGTAATAGGACTGATATGCCTTTCTGCTCTCTTCTGACAATTCTTTTTGATTGATATTAATATAACCAAACACAAAAAATTCTCCTTTATCAGCTCTTTTTCACAAATTCCGTTCTGCACTTCGGACAGGTGATACAGATTTTGCCTTTTCCCTTTGGTACCCGTACCTTCTGGCTGCACTGCGGACATTTATAAAAACGATAAATTTTTCTCTGGGCAAACTGTGTTTTCTTCCGGTTCTGTTTCACTGTCATCTGATACCGCCAGTTTAAAAATTTCTGGTTTTCTTCATACCGTTTTGCAGTATTTTTTGAAAACATCCGAAAACAGCTGTAAATCACCAGTACAATGCCAATCCAGTAAAACACCGCCAGTCCGGACAAAAGCGGTGAAAACATGGAAACTACAAGACAGCCCAACACCACAGCGCTTAAGACCCTGCCCAACTCATCCGCTCCATATCTTCCCGACATAAATCTCCGCATTTTTTCTCTCATCGTTTTCCACCATCTTCCTATCGGTTTTGACTCTGCTAAGGCAGCAACTCGTTTCATCTAGAAATATGGTAAGCCTAAAAATTTGCAGCGTCAACACTCCTATTGTCTTTTAAGAAACATTTTATATTTTCATTAGAATTAAATATATGGAAAAAGAGTGCCGCTTTACGCAACACCCTTTCAGTTTCTAAAATTTAAGCAGGACGATAAGCCGGGTTATGTCGGCTGCTTACGCAGCGAATGGTCATCTATCTAGGATGGCTGTTGCCAGCCATCTCAAGCAACCTACCTAAAGCTGGCGGGCCACGTCAATGCTTTTGTTCGGTCTTGCTTCGGATGGGGTTTACATATGCCCTCCCCGTTACCGGGAAGGCGGTAGTCTCTTACACTGCCCTTCCAACCTTACCGAAACGCCCTTACAGGCGTCCGGCGGTATATTTCTGTTGCACTATCCTTAGAGTCGCCTCTACCGGACGTTATCCGGCATCCTGCCCTGTGAAGCCCGGACTTTCCTCACCCCGGTAAAACCGGGCCGCGACCATTTATCCTACTTAAAATTTTCATTCCGCCCATTACTATACAATGTTTTTCTCCATTGTGCAAGTTTCTTTTAAAAAATTCCCGATGTTTCGGTAACAGTTCAGCCCTCCCTGTGCCTTGGGAGCCAGATAGTGGTTCTTCCGGTTCAGACTGTTTATAAAACGTCGGTACTTAGGCACCGTATTTTGGTGCCTTATGTACCGCTACGTTTTATACCAAGCGCAAGCGTGTCTGAATAGGAAGAATCGCTATCTGGTCCCCAAGACACAGGGAGGACTGAACTGTTACATGTTTCGTCGGCTGCAAAACTCTTTTCACACTTTATACATGGAAACAGGAGCCTCCGATAAATTCACGGATAATGGAATTTTGCGCAATATGATCGCTTGGCATCGGCAGGAAATAATCCAAAAATTTCAGCAGGCGTTTCGCTTCTATATACTCCGGGCATTCCTTGTCAATAGCAAACAGCAACGGCTCCGCATAGAGTTTTAACACTGCCAGCTCATAAATCAGCGCAGAATTAAACATCACATCAGCCCCTTCCTGAAACGGGAAAATATATTTTTCTTCCCCTCTCCGCACGGAATCCCACATGGCGATGGTTTCCTTTGCCGAGGTACCCCTGGTTCTGGCATCCCGCACAATCCGGCGGATCATCCTGCCGTCAGTGGTCGGAAGGCAGTTATGCTCATCAATGTTTAGCTGGGTGAGGGCGCTGATGTAAATTTTAAATTTACTCTCCGCCGGAATGGTATAGGAAAGCTTGTCATTCAGCCCGTGAATGCCCTCGATAACAAGCACATCTTCTTTCCCTAACTTCATGATTTTATCCTTATATTCCCGCTTTCCTGTCTTAAAGTTAAAAATCGGAAGGTCTACCTTCTTCCCCGCCAAAAGCTCATTCATATCATGGTTAAAAAGCTCTACATCTAAAGACTCTAAGCACTCAAAGTCAAAATTGCCGTTCTCGTCTCTAGGACAGAATTCTCTGTCCACGTAATAATCGTCTAACGGAAACGGATGGGGTTTCAGTCCTTTCGCCGCAAGCTGAATGGAAAGACGGTGGGAAAAGGTAGTCTTACCTGAGGAAGAAGGCCCCGCAATCATCACAAATTTCTTTCCCTCCGACTTCACAATGCTCTCCGCCAACTGCCCGATGCGTTCCTCAAAAAGCGCCTCCTGCGTTAAAATAACCTGCTGCATTTTCCCTGCGGCAATGGCGTCATTTAACGCCCCGATGGTGTCGATTTCCAACATTCTGCCCCATTCTCTGGAACTTTTTAAGGTGTGGAACAGCTTTCCTGAGGGATAAAATTCCGCCACTTCCCTGGTATTTTTGTCCGGGAACAGCAGTACAAACCCATCCTCATATTTCTTCACGTCAAAATAGGCAAGGTATTTCGTGGAAGGTACCATAAACCCGTAAAAATAGTCCTTATAATTGCCTAATTTATAAATATTCACCCTGGAGCTGCGGCGGTAACGGAACAGCTTTTCCTTATCTGTCATTCCCAGCTCCCGGAAAAGCGCCACCGCATCATCCGTATTGACGCTCTCTTTTTCAATGAGAATCTCCCTATCCACCAGGTCTTTCATTCTCTTTCTTAAGCTTTCTAACATTTCCTCTGTGACTTCCTGTACCTCGCCGTCCTTTACCAGCTCGCAGTAGTAGCCCTGTCCTATGGAATACATCACATGAACAATTTTCTTTTCCTCTCCCCACAGGTTGTGAACTGCCTTCTGCATTAACAGCGTCGCGCTTCTGCGGTAAGCTTTCCGCCCGGCTTTATCCGCAGTGGTAAGCAGTTCTAAGGAGCCGTCACGTTTCGCTGTCTTCCACAGTTCCCGCAGGCGGTTATTATAAAGCACCAGCACAATATCATCCTGAAATTCCGGCTGGTATTCCTTCGCAATCTCTTCAAATTTAATTCCTGACGGATACTGCTTTTTCTCCCCCTGTATCGTCAGTGTGACCATATTTTCCCCCATAACATTTTCCTTTCTTCCCATTCAGTCTTTCCCCTTATTGCCGTAATAGGACAGCGCCATTCTATTCTGTGCCAGTGCATTTTCAATTTCCTGCATACGTATTTCTATATGTCCGGCAGCGGGCTGTTTTTTAAGATTTTCATAAATGCTCCGGTATGTATCCCGTTCCTTTTTCAGATAGGCAAGCAATACCGGATGGCGCTGCCTGAGCAGTCCGGCTCCGTAGAGATAACTAAGCTGCCTCTCCTGTCCGCCGTCACTCTGTCCTGTCATATGCTCCGGCTCATAGTCTGCGTCCCCCTGCCGGCGGCCAAGCGTTCCGTCACTCTGTCCTGCCCTATGTTCCGGCTCATAGTGCACCCGCATCATGGGATAAAACTTGCCTTCCTCAAACACCATGTCCTCGGCATCCGTCACATAACCGTTTTTTTCTAAGAAAATCCGTACCCGCTCTAACTCAGACTGGGGCTGCAAAACCAACTCCTTCGCACTTCTTGCAACGGCTTCCCCTGTCTTTAAAATATGAATCACAAGTCCTCCGCCCATGCCTGCAACCAGAATAGTCTCCGCTTCTCCCGTCCGCAGCGCCTCTAAGCCGTCGGATAACCGGGTTTCTATGTAATCACCCATACCGCAGCCCGCAATATGCTCCTTTGCCCGCTCTAAGGGGCCTGCATTGATATCCATGGCGATTGCCCGGGGGATTTTCCCCTGCTCCATCAGATAAATCGGTACATATCCGTGGTCTGTTCCCACGTCTGCAAGGACATTTCCCTCGCTGATGAGTGATGCTACTGTCATTAAACGGTTTGATATCTTTACCATCTTATTCCAAATAATCCTTTAATTTACGGCTTCTGCTGGGGTGGCGCAGTTTTCTTAAGGCTTTCGCCTCAATCTGGCGGATTCGTTCCCTCGTCACGTTAAATTCTTTTCCTACTTCCTCTAAGGTTCTTGCACGTCCATCCTCTAAGCCAAAACGCAGGGTCAGTACCTTCTGCTCTCTCTCTGTCAGAGTGCCAAGGACTTCCTCTAACTGCTCCTTTAACAAGGTAAAGGCTGCCGCATCCGCAGGCACCGGAACGTTGTCATCCTGAATAAAGTCGCCTAAGTGGCTGTCCTCCTCCTCACCGATTGGGGTCTCTAGAGAAACCGGCTCCTGGGAAATCTTTAAGATTTCACGCACACGCTCCACCGGCATATTCATCTCCGCTGCAATTTCCTCCGGGGTCGGTTCACGTCCTAACTCCTGAAGCAACTGTCTGCTGACACGGATTAATTTATTGATGGTCTCCACCATATGCACCGGAATACGGATGGTTCTCGCCTGATCCGCAATGGCTCTGGTAATAGCCTGACGAATCCACCAGGTTGCATACGTGGAAAATTTGTAACCCTTGCGGTAATCGAATTTTTCCACCGCTTTAATCAGACCTAAATTTCCCTCCTGAATCAAATCAAGGAACAGCATACCACGTCCCACATAACGCTTTGCAATGGAAACTACCAGACGTAAGTTTGCCTCCGCCAGACGCTTTTTCGCATCCTGGTCACCTAACTCCATCCGTTTTGCCAGCTCGATTTCTTCTTCTGCACTTAAGAGGGGAACCTTACCGATTTCCTTTAAATACATACGCACCGGATCCTCAATGGAAACGCCGTCCGGCACGGAGAGGTCGATTTTCTCTACCTCGATTTCTTCCTCATCCTCCACTTCCAAAAGGATATCGTCGTCCACATCGTCATCGGTAATACGCAGTACGTCAATATTGTTTGCCTCTAAGAAATCAAGAATTTTCTCAAATTTTTCCGCATCTAACTGCATATCAGAGAAAAAGTCGTTGATTTCCTGATACTCTAACATGTTCTTTTTCTTTTTGGCCAAACTCAGCAGCTCTTTTAATTTTTCCTGAAATTTCTCTCTGGCAGCCTCTGCCTCTGGATTTACTCCATTGACGGAAGCAGCTTCATTTACGTTGCCGTTTTCTTTCTTTTTTGCCATTTTGTTTCATCCTCTCAAGTTTTCTAGTATTTTGTCCTTAATCCACGGAAATATGCACTTTTTCTAACTCCTCAAGCGCCCGCTTATCGGCTATCATCTTCTGCAGCGCCGCCATATCGGTGGGCGATGCCGCCTTTGCATGGTACTCCATGCTGTTTTGTTTTACCCGGATAATGGTCTCCTTCAGTGCCTTCTCCCTGTCCTCTTTTGTCTCAACTTGATGTATTCTGGCATTAAAAAGACCTGCAATCTCCCTCTGTTCCTCCTCATTTTGGAACATGCTGACGATTTGCGCCGGATTGACGCCTCCTGTGTCGCGAAACTGCCCGAACAGGATTTCCGCCACTTTCCGGTAGATTTCTTCGGTGAAATCCTCCGGTGTAATATATTTTTCTATTTTTGAAAATAATCCGGCATTCTCAATGAGCCACGTCAAAAGCAGCTTCTGGGACTGCTTCATTCCATCTTCTTTTTTATTTTTCTCATGGATGCCGGTTTTGGGCCTGATTGGTTCACGGTTTCCGCTGCCTGCCATGCCGCCCGCCACACCGATTTGGGCGCCGTACTGATTGACAAGCCTTCGCATATCCTCCACCGCTATCATATATTTTACCGCAACCGCCTCAATATAGTTATCTCTCTCTAGCTTTTCCGAAAAGCCGCAGAGCTTTTTCGCCACTTCATTATAAAAAGCCGTCTTGCTCTCCGGGTCCCCCATATCATATTGCTGCTGTAAAATACGGATTTCAAAGAGGAAACTGTTTTCTGCCCCGTCTATCCGCTTCTGGTATTCCTCCGCTCCCAACGCTTTGATAAACTCGTCGGGGTCTTTATAGGGCTTCATGTTGATAACCTTGGTGGTAATTCCCACTTCCTTTAAAATGGGAATTGCCCGAAGCGCCGCCTTCACTCCCGCCCCGTCGCTGTCATAGGTCAGATAAACCTCTTTCGTGTAGCGTTTCAGCAGGCTGGCATGTCCACTGGTGAGAGAGGTACCAAGGGACGCCACCGCATTGTCAAAGCCCGCCTGGTGCAGTGCTATCACGTCCATATAGCCCTCACAGAGCAAAAGCTGTGTTTTTTTGGTGCTTCTTGCGATATTTAAGCCGTACAGGTTGCGGCTCTTGTCAAAAATTTTTGTCTCCGGGGAGTTTAGGTATTTCGGCTCCCCCTCCCCCATCACACGTCCGCCAAAACCGATCACCTTGTTGTGGACATCCATAATAGGAAACATCGCCCGGTTCCAGAATTTATCGTAACCGCCCCGACGTTCATCGATGGTCACAAGGCCGGATTCCTTTAAAATTTCGTCCTCATAACCCTTTTTCCGCAGATAGCGGTACAAATCGTCGCTGTACTGGTCGGAATAGCCCAGACCGAATTTCTGCATAATCTCGTCCGACAATTCCCTTTTCCGAAAATAGGCAAGGGCGTTTTTCCCCCTGTCATTCCTAAGGAGAGAATAAAAATATTTGGCTGCCTCTTTATTAATTTCCAGCAGCCTTGCCCGCTTGTCCGCCTCTCTCCGCTGGGCGGCATTATATTCCTGTTTCGGCAGTTCCATTCCCGCCCGCTCGGCCAACGCCTCCATGGCTTCGCCGAAGGTGAAGTTCTCATACTCCATCAGAAAAGTGAAAACATTCCCTCCCGCCCCGCAGCCGAAGCAGTAATACATCTGCTTACCCGGGGACACGGAAAAGGAGCCTGATTTTTCGTTATGAAACGGACACAGCCCGAAATAGTTGCTTCCCTTTTTCTGGAGACGCACATACTGGGATATGACGTCAACAATGTCATTGCGGGAACGCACTTCCTCAATGATGTCGTCTGAATAAAATGGCATCTTCCGCTCCTTTCGTTATCTGGTAACCGTCTACTTGCCCGCAGCTTTACGCTGCGTGCCTGCGAATGCCGCAGGCTTCCAATTCTTTAATACCCGTCTACTTGCCAGGCCTGCGGCAGGAAGTATTCGCTGAATTTTGCGATGGCATACTGGTCTGTCATTCCGGCGATATAGTCGCTGACCACACGCTCTTTTTTCTCTCCGGCGTACATCATCCTGAGATACTTTTCCGGCAATAAATCAATGTGCTCCATATAGTAATAAAAAAGCTGCTTTAACATTGCCTTCGCCCGGACCTCTTCGCCCTTGGCAGTGGGATTTTTATACACGTTGTCAAACATGAATTTTCGCAGCTCTATCATCGCCTCTTCCACCTCGGCGGACATGATGATGTCGTTTTTTCCCCTGCTGTTCCTGATAATGTTATGTATCAGTGTATTAAGCCGCTGGCGGGTGGTAAACCCCAACGTCTTTTTTAACTCCATGGGGATGTCGTCTTCCGTCAGCACCTGCGCCCGGATGGCGTCATCGATATCGTGATTGATGTAGGCTATCTTATCGGAAAGCCGTACGATTTTCCCCTCCAGGGTGTGGGGCATGAGCCGGGACTGGTGGTTTAAAATACCGTCCCGCACCTCCCAGGTGAGGTTTAGGCCTTTGCCGTCTTTTTCTAATTTTTCCACGGTCCGGACGCTCTGTTCGTTGTGGCGGAACCCGTCCTCGCAAAGCTCATTTAACACCTGCTCCCCGGCATGGCCAAAGGGCGTGTGGCCTAAATCATGGCCCAAAGCAATTGCCTCCACCAAATCTTCGTTTAATCTCAGTGCCTTCGCAATGGTTCTGGCATTCTGGGATACCTCTAAGGTATGGGAAAGCCTGGTTCTGTAGTGGTCTCCCTTGGGTGTCAGAAATACCTGTGTTTTATTTTTTAATCTGCGGAACGCCTTGCAGTGCAGGATTCTGTCTCTGTCCCGCTGGAATACCGGACGGATATCGCAGGGTTCTTCCGGAACATCCCTGCCCCTGGAATTCTCGCTTAAAGTTGCATAGGGGCTCAAAATTTCCCGCTCCATTTGTTCTATTTCTTCCCGTATTGACATTTTTAGTCTCCTTTTCGGAAAAATTGTCACACAGTGATTACAATACTAATATTCCGTGGAAATACAGGATTTCCTTTTTCTTTTTTGATTTTTTATAAACTTCTCTATATCTATGCTGTTCGTGGAAGAAACATACGTCCCACAGGTCTCCTCTAAGGGATACCCGTTATAAGAAAAGGCGTTTTCCTGCTACGAAAAAAAAATCCGAAGCATAGCATTTGCTCCGAATTATCTGTTTCCCATTTTGATTAGTGCAGGAGATGGGACTTGAACCCACACGATATTGCTACCACAGGCACCTGAAGCCTGCGCGTCTGCCAATTCCGCCACTCCTGCGCACACATCGTCTTATTTCAGTGAACAGCAATGCGGAAGATGGGACTTGAACCCACACGAGCGCAATGCCCACAAGATCCTTAGTCTTGCTCGTCTGCCAGTTCCGACACTTCCGCAAATCAATCACCTCTCGTGACGACTTGTATATCATAACAAACAACAGCTCACTTGTCAATCACTTTTTTACTTTTTCTTTTCAAATTTGTAACAGTTCAGCCTTCCCTGTGCCTTGGGGGGCTGAACTGTTACTCAAATTTTTCTATTTTTTGCTATTGTTTGTATTATAGATACTGTTTGTCAAATACTTCTGCCCTCATGGGCTTACCAAAATAGTACCCCTGGATCAGCTGTATCTTGCTTTCCTTCAGGGCTTTTATCTGCTCCTCAGTCTCCACGCCTTCGACGCATACATTTACCTGAATCGCCGAAGCTAACTCCGCCACCATCTTTACAAAGGCGCTGGAAAATTCATCTCTGCCAATGTCGATAATAAAGCAACGGTCAATCTTTATCACATCAATAGGCATTTCCCGGATATGATTCAGGGAAGAATAGCCTGTTCCGAAATCGTCTAGTGCCACCCGCACCCCAAGCTTTCTGATTTCCGCCAAAATCTGCTTCATACGATTCATATCGTTGATGGCAAGGCTCTCCGTCACCTCAAGGGTAAGATTTTTCGGCACAATCCCCGTCTCCTGTATCACCTGGTAAATCCGCTCTACAATGTCATTCTGCAAAAGCTGTACCACCGACAGGTTGACATTGACCTTATAATCCGGATGTCCCATATCGTTCCAGTATTTGCACCTCTTGCAGGCCTCCTTTAACACATACTCTCCGATGGGGTTAATAAGCCCCAAGTACTCCGCCAGAGGAATGAAATCAGTGGGCGGAATCAGCCCCATTTCTCCGGAATTCCAGCGTATCAGCGCCTCCGCCCCGGCACAGGGATTCCCCGGCTTTGTCACGTCCACGATGGGCTGGAAATACACCTCAAACTCCCGACAGGAATTTTGCGTGGCATTTCTCATATTTTTTTCTAAATCCAGACGTTTATAGGATTTCTCCCCCGCCTCCACATTTTCCTCATAAAACTCAATGCGGTTCTTCCCCTGACATTTCGCCACATAAAGGGCAATGTCCGCCTTTTTAATCAGCTCCTCCACCGTGTCGCCGTTGGTGGGGAAACGCACCACACCCATACTCATGGTACAATAATAGTCCGCTCCTTTTAACATCCACGGCTTCGTAAACAGAGCTTTAATCTCGTCTAATATCTGGTAGAGCATAGAAATATGAAGGTATGAGAGGATAATGATAAATTCATCTCCGCCCATGCGGTAACAGTTGTTCTCCACTCCCGGAATCTTCTTTAAGCTGTTGGAAATTTCTTTTAACAGCACATCCCCATACTGGTGTCCCAGCCCGTCATTAATATGCTTAAAATCATCCAAGTCAATATAAAACAGCGCACCCTCTCCGTTAAACTCCTTCGTCTGATCAATATAACGCTGTAAATCCTGTTCGCAGCGCATCCGGTTATAAAGTCCGGTGAGGAAATCGTTATTCGCCTGCCGCTCAATTTTCTGCTGGTAAAGTTTTTTATCCGTAATGTCGTAAATGGTACACAGCAACACCTCTCTGCCGTCCACCCAGTCAATCCGGGTGCTGTGCAAATCAAACCAACGGTTCTCCTCCTTCTGGTAGATTTCCCGAAAACAGGTCTCTTTCTCCCCCGTCTTTTCTTGTTCTAACTCCAGCTGCATCTTCACCAGCCCCTTTTGGAAGGCTTTCTTAAAACGCTGGTTAGCGTATAGCGTGGTGTTTTCCTCCGGATCCACCACATAAACAGCGCAGCCGATATTCTCCAAAATCGCTTCTAAGGACGCATAAGAGCTTGCCAGAGAATTTTTCGCCACCCTCTTATGCAGGATACTCTGGATAATGCGCTTCACGTCACTGACAAATTTAATTTCCGTCCCGTCCCAGATATGTTTTTCGGCTGTCTCCCAGAGGCACAGGTACATTCCGGCATGGCCGCCTGCCTCCACCGGAAGAAACATCGCCGCCTGCAGCCCCTCCCGTTCAAAAAGACGCTGAAATTCCTCCGGCATCATGGAATTTGAGGAAATCATATAAGGTTTTCCATTGAAAAAGGGCAGCTCCTCCTTTAAAATCCCCTGGGAAAAGCCGGTCTCTGCTTCCTGCGCCGTATAGCGGCAGATAACGTCCACCGTCAACCCGTCCTTATTTTCCCGCAGAAATGCCCCCACAGAAATGCCTAAATAGTTACAGGTCACCTTTAAAATATGGTTCACCACCTGCTCGAAGGTATCCTCCGATTCCAGCATTTTTACAATGGCCGTCATGGTCTCGTTGCGGTGCAGCTCCGTCTTCATCTGTGCCTCCGACTCACGGCTCTTTAAAAATGCCTCCTGCGCCATCAGCTCTTCCATCTTTACGGCAAACATCTGCTTAGACAAGGTTTCCAAAAATTCCAGAGACTTATAATAGCGTTGCGGCGTTGTGCGCATAATATATTCCGGCACGGGGATGCCCTCCTGCTCCAACACTCCTATCACAATCCAGATAGCCTCTATCTCGCCGCCCACCCGGATGGAAACGCCGCACATTTTAACATCGTCTCTGCCGCAGTCTTCTTCTATTACACTCTCAATGCTGCTGTCCACCAGCTTTTCTAACAGCTCCACATGCTGCTCGGTACTCACAATGCGATGGAGATAATCCAGTTCCTCCTTCGAACCGTAAGCTTTTGTAACAATCCCCTGGTTTTTATTCAGGCATACCAAATACACATGATTGGCATCACAGAAACGGTCCTGTAAATTCTGCATCAAGGATGCATCTAAAAGCCCCTGCTCCGTTTCTGCCTGCCCGGCTTGTTTTTCTTTCGTCGAAAATATCATCGTGTTACCCCTTTACTTCCACAATATATAAATAAAAATGTTCCTTTTCCCGAATACAAAATTCCTGTAGCAGACGGTACTCACAGTGAAGCCTCAGCTGCTTTTTCACAAAACCTTCTTCATTGGAATAGAAAATGATTTTCCCTCCCGCCGAAAGCAGTGTCCCTGATTTTTCAAAAAAGGCGGCGTAAAAATCGTCCATTTCTCCTTTTGTCTTTTTCCCCCGCACCGGCATGTTGGTAATGATCTCGTCAAACAGATATTTATGCGTAAAATCAAAGTAATCCCTGTGAATAAAATTAATTTTCTCCCCGGCAAGACTAGCGTTTTCTCTCGCTCCCTCCACTGCCTCGCCAAAAATATCAATGCCGTATTTTTCCCGGGCCGGAACTAAAATATCCCGTTCCACCAGCATGGTTCCCACGCCGCAGAAAGGGTCAAGTATCCGGGCGTCCTCCTTTAAATAGGGCTGCGCTAGCCTCACTAACATTGCCGCCGCTGCCGGATGGATAGAAGATGCCACCGCATGCTTTCGGTAGGAAAAACGTTTATCCTGAATCGTAAACAGCTTTAAAAACGGTATCCGTTTTCCGTCCCTGCTTTCCAACAGGCGGATTTCTATCTCATAATCCCCGGTGGAATTAATCAGCCGGCGGTTAGAAATCCGTTCCAGCTCCGCAGAAAATTTTCTGGCATAGCTGCTTCTCTCCGCCAAATCCATCTTTGTCTTTAATTCCAGCCGGAAATAAAAGGGGGGCTCTTCCTTATGGCACTCTGTCAGAAAATCCCACAAATCCGACTGCCAGATGTCCGCTGCCGCAGCCTCCGGCTCCCGGTGCAGATCCCCTTTTCCGTGAATGGGGAAAAGCAGTTCCCGGTAGGTCCTAAGCCTTGCAAAGGGTTGGATTTCCTTTGTGCAGACCAGCACTCCAAGGGGATGGGGCTTTACCGTCCTGCGCATCGCCTCCGAAAGCTCCGCCGCCTCCCCTGCCGTTACATTGCGGCTGCCATGGTTGGTGGTGAGCACCATCTCATGGGGATTTTGAAATCCCCGGAAAGTATGCTTTTTTACTCCCTCTATCCGGGTCAAAAGTTTACTCATCTCCCGGATTTCTTCATTGACATGCTTCTTTTCGTTTTCTGCCGGAACAAGCTGTGAGAGGGTCTCCATCCGCTGCCTTAACGGTTCTGCGAAATCATCCGCAGCCTCTAGTTTTCCCAATGCGGCAAGATACGAGCTTTTTACAAAAAGGGTTGTCTCCCTTTGATACGCCTCCCACAATGCGCCTGCCGCCTGCTGCATTTTCAAGTCCCCCAGCAGCAACGCGGCATTTTTCCGCACCTTCGGCTCTTCCTCCCGCAGCAGCTCTCTCAAAAGGCTCCCGTCTCCCAACAGTTTCCTTAACTCTTCCGCCTTCTGCCCGTCCTTTGCCTCGTTCCGCAAAAGCTGTAGGGTTTCCCTCAGATTTTCTTTTTTTTGTAACTTCTCGCAACTTATTTTTAACATACACTGTCCTTTAGTCTTAGGATCTGTATCATTTATTTTCCTACAGCTCCTTAATAGTTGTATTCTACTGTATTTCCTCCGTTTTTTCAATCCCATATGTGTCTATATATGCTACCACATCTGCCTTAAACTGATCCCACGCCCACTGGTTTTCCACATAGAATTTCGGACAGGCTTTTCCGGTTACGTCATAGTGGCGTATCACATCCTCCGCCGTCAGGTCGTACCTTCCCATCAGCCACGCCACCAATTCCACTAAAGATTGGTAGGTTTCGTCGTTAAACCTACCCGTCTCATCGGGAATACAGCATTCAATGGAAACCGTGTCTGCATTCCGCTCATTAGAGGCATAGGCAATCTCGTTACAGGGAATGCATTGCACGATTTCCCCCGAAAGCCCTATCACAAAATGGCTGCTGGCATAAGTCTCCCCGCTCTGGGCAAGCCCCTGGAAATAGCCCCGGTTCTGCTCCGCCGTGGTTCCGGGATTTGCCGTATAGTGTACCACAATGCCCCTTACCTTTTCTAACGCCGTTCCGGGCCTTGAATACTCATTGATATCGAGAAGCTCCACCAAAAGCTCAGGGCGCTCTTCGATATATTTCTTTTTTTCCACCGGAAGCTCCGCCTCCGTCTCCGCCGTCCGGCTGCTCCAGATACGGTAAATTCCAAACCCCACCAGAAAAACCACCAGAAAAACCGTAACCGCCATCACGGTTCCTGCCATCCGCTGCTGCCTTTTCCGCTTTCTGCGCCGCTGCATACGGGCTTCATTTTTCCTCTGTTCCTCCCGGAGCCGTCTCTCTTCCCGACTCGATTTCGTGCTCTGCATGATTTTCTCCCACCGTATCTTTCCTATCTTATCCTACATTTTGCTGTTTTACCTGCCCTTAACCGATATTGGCAGATTACACAAAGCCTGCGAAGTAATTTCAGCGGATAAAATTCGTCTTGACTGCAGGTTCCCGCTCCGGGAACGTAATGCCTGCCGCTTTTCCCGCTTCAATACATTTTAACAGCCATGCCATATTATTTCCCAAGGTCCTCATAGTCTGCATCCCTTCCGCATCCTGCCGCACCTCCTCCGGGGTATTTCCATGCACCTGATTCCAGTACTGGGAGGAAACTACCGGCATACTGTTGATGGTAAAATATTTATTCAGCTGGTCAAATGCCGCCGAAGCGCCGCCCCGCCTGCAGCTCACCACCGCCGCCCCCGGTTTTCCCGCAAAGGCAGCCCCTTTTCCGTAAAATGCCCGGTCTAAAAAGGACGTAATGGCACCGGACGCCGCCGCATAATGCACCGGAGAGCCCACCACAAAGCCGTCCGCCGTCTTTGCCTTCTCCACGAACTCATTGACGCCGTCACCCACAAAGCATTTTCCCGTGGAAATGCAGGCATTACAGCCGATACAGCCTGCCACCGCCTTTGCCCCCACCTGGAAAATCTCTGTCTCAATCCCCTGTTTTTCCAACGTATCCGCCACTTCTTTTAACGCCGTATACGTACATCCCTTTTCTTTTGGACTTCCATTCACTAATATTACCTTCATCTACCCGCTCTCCTCTTTTCTTCCCAAAATAAAATGCTTTCCTTTATCATATCACATTTCAGCAACTTCCGTGCATGAAATCTGTTTTTCCAGTTCCTCTAAAGAAAAAACTTCTTCAAAGAGGAACATATCCCCCAGCGTTTCTATATTTTCCTCGGAATGTTCCACTTCCTTTGCATAAATCCGCACAGTGTCAATCCTGTCTGCCAGGGTAAATTCTTCCCCCTGCTGTTTCCAGCGCACCACGTCCATATCCCGCAGCATCAAAAAGCCCGCCACTGCAAACTGCGCTTTGGCGAAAAGATTGTCGTCATAAAATGCTCGCATAAAATAGCGGTTGGTAAAATAAACCAGTAAATGTTCATATTCATATTCCCGCTGACGCAGTTTTCCGGCAAATTTCCGGTGGCTCTGCTCATAATTTTCCGGACAGAAAAACTCTGCCAGACAGGCTTTTGTTTTCTCCCACTCCCCGTCTAAAACCTCCAGTTCACCGAAACACGCCAGACGCTCCCGAAAGCATTCGTAAGGCGTCCTGCTTTTCCCGCTTTTTTCCCTAGGAACGGTGCCGAACAGCTCCTGCTGCATTTCATTCATATAATTCAGATAGGCAGCGGCCCTTTGCTCTATGGGATGCTCCCTCTGCTGTAATAATTCCACCGCCCGCTCCCGCACCTGTTGCAATTTTTCTGCCAAAGCGAAATCTTCCTCTTCCCAGTCCTCCCCATCGTATCCGCCGGGAAGCTCTTGTCTTTCCCAGCCGATTTTCTCTTTGTCCGAAAAAACAATCCTGCCCACTTCCTCGCAGGAGAGGCAGAGCACCTTTTCCCTCACCCCGGGATATTCCATGGTAAATCTGGGATACTCGGTACAAACCTCGCTCAGCGCCTCTTCCCCCAATTCGATACAAATATCGCAGAGCTTTTCCCCGTTTAAAAACGGACACCAGCCGTTTTCCCGCAGGATAAAGCTGTTTCCCTCCATATTTTCCCGGAGCCGCTGCCCAAAAGCTCCCTCTGTCTCTCTGTAATAGCTTTCTGTTTCCTCGTCAATATCTATCTCCCAGCCAATGCAGCAGCTGTCCTGACATGCTCCTGCAATGCAGCGAAATTTCCTGTAATAGGATGGCATCTGTAAAACCATATTTTTTCTCCCTTCCCACTCTTTCCTGCAACGGAAGAAAGGCTGTCTGTCGACAGCCTCTGCAGCTTGCCACAACGTGACAACTTCTTATTCTTTAAAATGATTGCTCAGCATATAGCCGATACACCAGACGCCCCCTGCCAGAGACAGATAAATGAATGCCTGTATCGCTGCCACAAGAACTTTTCCGATGGTTAATTCCCGTGCCAGATATGCCACAACTAAAGTCTTGAGTGGTTTTGTCAGAATCATGTAGCCGCCCACATAACACCAGCCCAGAACTCCCAGTGCATAACAGAGCAATGCGGCTACTGCTTTCCATGTAAATTTCATGCCCCAATCTCCCTAATCACAACTAAATTTCCCATTTTGTGTTTGCCACAAACCGCTTATTTCAAGGATTATAGCATAATGTGCCGCTTTTTGCAAAAAATTTTACTCCATCGCCAGCACAATTTCCCCCTTTTCTCCGGTAGCTTTTACATCTATCACCCTCTGGTTTTTCGAACCGCGGAATTTTAAAGTAATATCTTTTTGCTCCAATAGAAAAGGCCCGTCCACCAGCACATCTAAATATCCGAGAAATTCTTCCGAATCCTCGCAATATACCCTGCCCTCCGGCAGGAAATCCTCGTAATGGTAGCCGCTGTACGCCCACACTGTTTTCTCCGGCATCCGCTCTTTCATCGCCCGAAGCAGCGGCAGCAATCCCCTCTGATTCTGCGGTTCTCCGGGATCTCCTCCCAGCAGGGTCAGTCCCGCAATATAGGATGGCTCTAAATCCTTCAATATCTCTTCTTCCGTCTCCTTCGTAAACGGTTTTCCATAAGCGAAATCCCAGGTTTCCGGATTAAAGCAGCCCTTGCAGCGGTTGTTGCAGCCGGAAACAAATAAAGATACCCGCACTCCCGTGCCGTTTTCTATGGAATATGGTTTTATTTCTGCGTAATTCATCGTTTACCCTCATTTTCTCTGCGGATCGTTTCTGTATCCGTCTGCGTAAATCATATCATATTTTTTCAAAAAATACACAAAATCTTGTTAATTTCCAAATTTTTTATCCGATATATAGTACAAAGGAGCAAAGAACTATGTAACCGGCATTTTTATCAAGGAGGATGATTGTCGCAATCTACGTAGAAGCTATCACATTATTGACACCTGTAACCCCAGTAACCCGCACCAAGCGGATTACACCTCAGAAGCGAGACTCCCAGAGCCGCTCAAGACAGGAAGCCTGCTCCTTTGCAGCAATGTTAGAGGCGATGTCGAAAGCGGAACCGGAGGACGCATCAAACGGATTTGATGCCATTGCTTAGTTTTATGGAAAGAGAGCATATGAAATCAAACACACAAAAGAAAAAAGAGGAATCTTAGACGACGGCATATGGCCGCGGCTTCGGTTTCTCTTTTTTCTTTGTCCCGATACTTCTATTCCGGCAAAAGACCAACTGCCTGCTTCGCCAGCATATCCGCCTCTTCATTGCCCTCCACACCGGAGTGGCCCTTTACTTTTACGAACGTGATTTTTAATCTGTCCTTGATGGACTGCACATAGTCATAATAGGCGATGGTTCCTGCTTTGTTGCGTTTCCATGCCCCCGTCGCCCACATCTCAATCCCCATGTAATCATAGTAAATCGTCAGTTCCTTTTCGCCAAGCTCCAACGCCTTTTTCATTGCCGCCATACTTCCTAAGACTTCCCCTGCCACATTCCGCATGGAAGCCATTTCCGGCTCATTCCCGGAGCCTTTCAACACTTCTTTTTTCCCGTGATGTACCAGATAACCGCCGTAACCGTATATTTTTTTTACCCCATGAAAGGAACCGTCCACAAAAGCATAAACCTCCGGCAATTTATTCCCGTCCGTATTTTTGCTGCTTTGCCTTGCTTTTGACGCTGTCCCCTGCATAAAGGAGTCTGCCTCCGCCATGGTTTTAAAGCTCTTATAAACGGCTCCCGGAAAGCCGTCCACCATAGCCTTGCAGTCGTTCCAGTTATAATAAATTCCCGGTGTCCTTCCCACCCTCACTGCGTAATATTTTCCTGCCATATGCTTCCTCTCATTCTGCCGTTTCTGCGGCTTTTACATTCCAAATTTATAATATAAAATTCCGTACAATTCCCGCACATAATAAGTGGGCAGATATGCAAAAAAGGTGTGCGCCGGTGTGCTATAGCTCTCTAATCCCAGTTTTTCTGCCATGTCACAGGCACGGTACGCATGAAAATCACTGGTGATGATGGTGATTTTCTCCCCAAGCCCCTGCTCTTTTAAAATCTCTTTGGAAAAAATAAGATTTTCCCTTGTGGTGGTGGAAGCATCCTCTAACAGCAGCCTGCTTTCCTCAATTCCCTTTGCCGTCAGATATTCAAACATACACTGTGCCTCGGAAATTTCCTCATCCAATCCCTGTCCGCCGGATAGGACAGCCACCGCTTCTTCATTTTCCACAAGATACTCATAGGCGGCGTCTAACCTCTCCTGTAAAATCCGGCTGGGCTTCGTGCCCCTGACCTTGCAGCCTAGCACCACCGCCGTGATATTTTTCGGCGGATGATTTGACGCTGCCCTTACCATCAGAACCGTCTCTGCCACTGCCGTCACCAAAATAGCCGCCGCAAGCAAAACCACCGCTGCCAGCACTATTTTCCCCACAGTCGTTGCTGCGGCGGCTCTTATTTTCTCATGGATATTTCCCATAAAACGTCCGTAAAAAATGAGCAGCCCGGAAATCAAAATTCCTGTCACTGTCCCGATATTGAGAATCCCCTTTGCCAGAAGCGGCGCTGCAAACAAGGCCAGCAGCACGAAGCCTGCCCCCATCCAAAGGTATTGTATTTTTTCCATCTTATTCCTCCCGCCATACTGTCCTCAGGCAGAGTCCTGCCTCTTTCCTACTTATGTCGCTTTGTTTCCGGTACGTCTTCCTCCGTTCTTTCCCTAGCATGTCAAAAGGGATGCTCTCTCGCATCCCTCCGTTTTTACGATAAGTTACTGTTCACTCCTCATCTGTCGTTTGTAACTACGATAATTCTAATCTACAGTGTGCACGCATTTTCAGCGGACATTCATACACATTATCGCTATTTTCTTTTGTGATATAGGAAAGCGGACACTTTCTGCAGTCTCCCTTTGTAAAATCCCCCGGTACTTCGAATTTCATGATGGCTGTCTTTACGCCCTTCGCCGCCTCTTCCTTCCTGATATGCTCCCAGGCTATTGTCTGTCCGCAGCCGCCGCATTTTTCAGAATTGACGGTGATGGGACGCTTGCAGGTCGGACAGGCATAAATCACTCTACCTTCCATGTCTGTAGTTTCCACCGCATCTGACGGAAACTGCTTAATTAGCTGTGCTCTCAAATCATCCTGCATCATACACGATACTCCTTATCCTTTTTCTCCTGTGCGCTCCGCAGTGCTGCATTTCTTTTTGGCACTGCTCATTGCTTAACATGAGTATACCATACTTCTCAGCCCAGTGCCACATCTAAAATCATCATTACAAGAAAACCGGCTGCAAAACCGATGGTGCCAATGTCGCTGTGCTCTCCTGCGGATGCCTCCGGCAGCAATTCCTCCACCACTACATAGAGCATCGCCCCTGCGGCAAATGACAGAAGGTACGGCAGAAGTGGCGTCACGATTCCGGTCAGAAGTATCGTAAGCATTGCCGCGACGGGCTCTACCACACCGGATGCCATACCGCAAAAAAAGGATTTCGCCCTGCCGCCGCCCTCGCTTTTTAAGGGAAGAGAGATAATTGCTCCCTCCGGAAAATTCTGGATGGCAATTCCTATGGAAAGCGCAACCGCTGATGCCACGGTAATTTTTTCATTTCCCGACAAAAGCCCTGCAAATACAACTCCCACCGCCATTCCCTCAGGAATGTTATGCAGGGTGACAGCCAGTACCAGCATGGTTGTTTTTTTTAGCTGGCTTGGCAGCCCCTCCGGTTTCTCTTCGTTTAGGTGAAGATGTGGAATCACCCTGTCCATGGCAAATAAAAATGCCATTCCTAAGGCAAAGCCCACTGCTGCCGGAACAAAGGCGAATTTCTCCATGTCCCCCGACATATCAATGGCAGGAATCAGGAGTGACCACACGGAGGCTGCCACCATTACACCTGATGCAAAGCCCAGAAGTCCCTTTTGAACCAGCGGATTCAGCTCGTCTTTCAGAAAAAAAACACAGGCAGCTCCTAAGGTCGTTCCCAAAAACGGTATCAGTAAACCAATAACTATATTCAAAATCATTTCCTCTTTCTTTTTGACGTTCTGCTTTTATCCTATGCCCCGGCATCCGTTTTATGTATCCCCTGCTTTTCCAATTTTGCCTCTGCTTTTTTCTGGAATTTTTCGGACTGAATGATGAATCTCTCATGGATTCCCTCACCGATTTTTCCCGCCTCGTCCTCTACTTCCACAGAAAATACAAGACGTCGTCCGTCAACTTCTACCAAAGTAGTGTTGCAAGTGATGTTCATTCCCACCGGAGAAGCTGATAAATGTTTGATATTTAAACTGGTACCTACGGTGGCGCAGCCCTCTTCTAATTCTCCCGCCACACTCTTCCATGCGGTTTCCTCCATCAAGGCAATCATTGCCGGAGTTGCAAAAACCTGCAGCGTGCCGCTTTTCATCACTTCTGCGGTGTTTTCCTTTTCTACCGTAATTGTCATCTGACCTTTGATGCCTGCTTCTAACATCTTATTTTTCCTCCTGCTATTCATTCCCTTTCCCAAATGAGCTAATACGCCAAAACTATCTTTTGTCTGACGCTCTCACCGGAATTTTGTTCTGTTGGATTCATTGTTCCGTCCTTGTCCATCATAGCAGATTTATATCTGTATCTCAATCTTGAAATTGATATTTTTCTCTCAAATATTGCAGCTTATTTTTCTGCAAATGTTCCGAAACGATTTGAATATCTGTCGCCTGTCCCTGTACGCCGTTTCCGTGAATCGCAGGCTGGTGTATCATAATTTCCGCATTGGGAAGTGCAATCCGTTTTCCTTTTGTGCCTCCTGCCAGCAGGAAAGCTCCAAAACTTGCGGCAAGTCCGATACAGATGGTTGAAACATCGCACTTAATGTACTGCATCGTATCGTAGATTGCAAAACCTGCAGTAACAGAACCTCCCGGACTGTTAATATATAACTGGATGTCTTTTTCCGGATTTTGCGCTTCTAAAAACAGCAGCTGCGCCACAATCAGCCCCGCAGTAGTTTAACATAACGCAGCAAATTTTTCTTCATAGAAATTGCCCTGTTATCACGAATTCCAAAAATCACTTACGGTTTCTAAAATTTTCCCGGTACCTCCCGTTTCTCGCCATGCCGGCAGGCAGCGGCATTCGCCAATCACTTATTCTTACGCTTCCACCAGCTGCAATTCATACAGCTTCTTATACACCCCATTTTCAATTCTTAAAAGTTCCTGATGGGAGCCGCTCTCTTTAATCCGCCCGTGATCCATAACGATAATTTTATCCGCATGCTGTATCGTAGATAATCTGTGCGCCACCATAATCGTGGTGCGCCCCTCCATCAGCTTCGACAGAGCATTGGTAATAAGGCTCTCCGTCTCCGTGTCAATGTTGGCGGTGGCTTCGTCAAGGACTAAGATAGCAGGATTGTAAACTAAAGTTCTGGCAAAGGACAAAAGCTGCCGCTGACCTGCGGACAGGGTGCTGCCCCGTTCCGTCACCGGGGAGTCATAGCCCTCCGGCATTTTTTCAATAAAGGAATCCGCATGGACAATCTCCGCCGCCCGCTTGATTTCCTCCAAAGGAATCTCCTCATTTTCCAGAGAAATGTTTCCCTTGATATCCCCGGTAAAAATAAATACATCCTGCTGCACCTGCCCGATGGCCCGCCGCAGCACATCGGTATCAATCTCTTTGATATTCACTCCGTCAATTAAAATTTCTCCCTGTTGAATGTCATAGTAACGCCCAATCAGATTTAAAATCGAAGATTTTCCTGCTCCTGTAGCTCCCACAAAAGCAATTTTCTCTCCCGGCTCAATGACAAAGCTGATATCCTTTAAAATATAGTCCTCCTTCTCATAAGCAAACCAGACATGACGGAACTCAATACGTCCCTTGATGTCCACCTCCACGGAATGTTCCGGGCTTACGATATCCGGCTTTTCATCTAAAATGGAAAAAATCTTTTCCGCTGAGGCAAGGGAGGACTGCAGCGTGCCGAACTGCTCCGCTAACTCCTGTATCGGCTCAAAAAAAGAGCTGATATAGGTGATAAAAATAAACAGCGTCCCAAGGGAAAGGCCTCCCCCCAGCACAGAGTAGCTTCCGGTTCCGATGACAATAATCATTGCCACCACCGACAGCAGATAAATGGAGGGACGGAAAATGGCAAAGGTCATGACCTCCCGCCAGTTCGCCCGGAACAGCTCCTCGGATTTTCCCTCAAATTCCCTGTATTTTTCCTCTTCCCTTGCAAAAACCTGTATCAGCTTCATGCCGGAAATATGCTCTGACAAAAAGGTATTGATTTCCGTAATTTTATTTCTGGTAATCTGATATGCCTTTCTTGACATAAACCGGAAATAAAAAGTCAGCGCCGTCACCACCGGCAAAAGCACAAAGGAAACCAGTGCCATTTTCACATCAATGGACAGCATCACCACTGCATAGCCGATAATTTTCACAATATTTTTAAAGAGCTTTACCAGAATCGTGGAAAACAGCTCGTTAATTGCCTCCGTATCGTTAGAAACCCTTGTCACCAGCTTTCCCACCGGGGTGGTATTGAAAAATCCCAGAGACAGGCTGTGGATATGGGCAAACACTTCCTCCCGCATCCGGTAAATGATTTTCTGTCCCATTTTCTGTAACATCCAGGTATCAAGGGCATTGAACACAAACCCCAGCAGCAGCATAAAAAGATACAGAAGCGCCGCCGCTAAAATTCCGGTAAAATCATAATGACGGAGCACCTTTAATTCTTCTCTGCCTAGTGCCTTCGCTCCCCTGTCAATGTAGATTTTTACCACGTCCTGCTCCGCCGAAGAGAGTATTTCACATTCCGAAGCGGTAAGGTTTTCCGCCATATAATAGTGATTCTCATAGAGCAAAATCTGATAGTAGGGACGCTCCGTCGTGATATTGCTTTCCTCAAAATCCCTGGTCAGATAACCGTCTCCATAGGCAACCGCACCGTCTGCCTGCGCCGTCGTCTCCACGTAAGGCGCATAGTAGCCGTTGATATAGTCATCAATGGCATTTCCAATGATAATCGGGCGGTAAAGCTCCACTACGATAATAAACAGTACCAAAACAGTGGCAGCCGTCATCGTCCATTTATGCGGTTTTAAATATGCCATTAAACGTCTCACTGCTGCGCACCTCCTTTTCCCTCAGCAACTTTAGTTGGTGTTGCAACTTTAGTTGATGTTGCAACTTTAGTTGATGTTGTAGCTTTAGTTGATGTTGCAGCCTCTAATTGCTGCTTTTCAAACATATCCCGGTAAATGCCGCCCTGTGCCATCAGGGTTTCATGATTTCCAATCTCCTTCGCCTCGCCGTCCTCTATCACCAGAATCACATCCGCATTCTGAATCGTAGAAATCCGGTGCGCAATGAGAATGGTGGTTTTACCTTTTCTGTTTTCCTTTAAATTCCGTAAAATCCGCTCCTCCGTATCCGTATCCACCGCAGACAGCGCATCATCCAAAATCAAAATCGGCGCATCCTTCATCAGGGCACGGGCGATGGAGCTTCTTTGCTTCTGTCCGCCGGAAAGCGTCACGCCCCTCTCCCCCACGATAGTCTCATAACCGTCGGGAAAAGCTGCAATATTTTCATGGATACAGGCTGTCTCCGTGGCATGGATGATTTCCTCCATGTCCTCGCCCTCCACGCCAAAGGCAATGTTGGATTTTAAGCTGTCGGAAAAAAGAAAATTGTCCTGAGGCACATAGCCGATATTTTCCCGCAGTGTCTTTAGCGGAATGGTATTGATATCCTGCCCGTCAATAAAAATCATTCCGCCTTTGGTCTGATAAAGTCTAAGCAGAAGGTTCACCAGCGTGGATTTCCCGTTTCCGGTGCGTCCGATAATAGCCAGGGTAGTTCCCGCCGGCACCTCTAAATTGATATCCTTTAAGGTTGGCTCCGTATGTCCCCGATGGATAAAGGTCAGATGGCAAAAGGAAATCCGACCTCTGATTTTCTCCACCTCTCTCGTCTCTTTCCCGTCAAAAATCTCCGGTTTTTCCGCAAAAATATCCTGCACACGGCTGATGGACGCCGCCCCCTGGGAAAACATATTTACCGCATCCCCGCAGGCAAGCATGGGCCACACCAGCATGTTAATGTACTGGTTAAACGCCACAAACCGCCCTAAGGTGATGTCTCCAATCAGCGCCAGATAGCCGCCGTAAATTAAGGTAATCAGACTGGAAATTCCGATAATCACGTCTAAAAGCGGCATCACCACAGACTGCATTTTTGCAATGCTTAAATTTTTCTCCATGGTGTTTTTATTTTCTCTGGCAAAGCCATACCTCTGGGCTCTCTCCCGGACAAACGCCTTAATCACCCGCACCCCGGAAAAGCTCTCCTGCACATAATCCGTCAGGTTAGAAACCGCCTCCTGCCTTGCCTGGAAACGGCTGCGTATTACCTTTCCGTAATAAATTTCTCCCACAAGAATAAGGAACATGGGGATGACAGCAAGCAGCGTCAGCTTCACATCTACATAATACATCATCTGACCGATGACCATCACCGTCATCACCGAGGCGTCAAACACGCAGATGATGGCAGGGCCGATGGACATGCGGATAGAATTTAAATCACTGGTAAACCGGGTCATCAAATCCCCGGTTTTGTGCTCGTTATAATATTCCACGCTCATTTTTTCCAAATGGCGGAACATATCATTCCGCAGCTCTTTTTCAATGGAACGGGACGCCCCAAAGAGGAAAAAACGCCACAGGAAACGCCCTATGGCAAGCAGCAGCCCCAGCAGGAAAATGGCAAGCAGTGCCCGCTTTACCCCTTCCCAGCCCATGGTGCGGGCGGTCAGACCGTCGGTGATGGCTCCCGTCAGCTTTGGAATAAATAAATTGGCAAAGTCCACCACAAACAGGGTGATGATACCACAGATATAGCGTACTTTATGCCGTTTGATATATTGGAAAATAAATTGAAATGATGTCATAGTTCTTCCTCTTCTGCACCTTCTAATATCGTTAAATGCCTGCAATGATAATCAAATTTTTTCATATAGCACCACTCTTATCTCTTATAACAGTTTCAGGCGGATAAAAGCTATCCGCCCAAAAATATTTTCATTCCCGATACTTATCCATTATAATACTCCCGCCGACAGTTATTCAATACAGAATTATTTTTTAGTCCCACTGATTTGGAAAATACTGTTTTTCTAACGGCGGAAATTCTCTGCTAAACTCTTCCACTTCCTCCTCGGGAAGATGTTCAAATACCTCCGATTCATAAAATTTCCCCTGTATGTCCTCCATGGCTTCCGGGATCAGCTCTATCCCCATAAAGGCGTCAAAGTTTGCCCCGTCGGCGGTAAGCCTCCGCTGTGAAAAGTTCTGTTATCCACAGTACATTTTCCGTTTCCGGCTGTAGGGTTTCTATCTTGGCAATCATTTTCCCGTTCTCCACAACTCCCCAGGAACAGGGATTTTTTTGTTCTCCTTTTGGCAAATGTCTCACTTGAAAACTCATCGTCTTCTTCCTCCTCTTCTCTCAAAATCCTTTTTCTGCTTGATCCCTTTTCTGGCTTTTCCGATTCGTTTCATCATAATCTCTTTCCTCTCTCTGGAATAGGCTTCTTCCCCCTGCAGGCTCTGATAGGTTTTCCAACGTCTTTTATCCAAGGTTCCATCCTCTAATGCCGCCCGAACGGCACAGCCCGGTTCTGTCTCATGCCTGCAGTCCGAAAAACGGCAGGCCGCTATCAGGGTTTCAATATCTTCAAAAGAGGTCTGTATGCCTTCCTCCACCTCCCCCGCCAGAAGCTTCCTCATGCCCGGCGTGTCAATAATGCGCCCGCCGCCGGACAAACTTTCACCTGTGGGAAGTGTAATGTTCTCCGGCAAAAACATACACTGCTTGTACGTCGTGGTATGTCTTCCCTGTGCATCCGCCTCCCGAATGCCTCCGGTATTCATTTCCTGTTTTCCCATCAGCAAATTTACAAAAGAGGATTTTCCCACGCCGGAAGAACCCAGCAGCACAATGGTATTTCCTTCCAAAAAATAACGTTCCATCTCTGCCACACCTTCCCCTGTCTTTGAACTGACACAGAAAACCTCCACCCCCACAGCAATGGTTCTAAGCCGGGAGAGATACTGTTCCCTGTCTTCGCACAAATCTGCCTTTGTCAATACAATCACAGGTATGCCCCCGCTCTGCCATGCCACGGTAAGATAGCGCTCCAATTTTGAAATATGAAAATCCCTGTTTAAGGACATGGTGATGAATACATAATCAAAATTTGCCGCCACTGCCTGGTCGGGTAATCCCTGTGTGGCATTTAACCGCAGAAAAACCGATTTTCGCGGCAATACCTTTGTAATCAGACTGTCTCCACTTTCATTGTAAATAAGCTCCACTTCATCTCCAACGGTGGGAAAATCAACGATTTCTTTTGCATTGTAAAAATCTGCTGCCTTTAATCTGCCGTAAAAGGTCATAGAATCCATAAATAATTCATAGCGCTCCCGGTGAACCGCCATCACTGTTGCTCTTTGCATTTTTCCTCCTTATGCACACGTTTTTTCTGTTTCCCGCCATGATAACTGCACCATGGATTTTCACGTGTATGACAAAATTTTTCCTGAAATTTTATGCGACTGCATATGACCTGTCACAGACCGCCGCTTAGCGACGTTTCTAATTCTGCCGCCAGCTTAGAACAGACTTTCTGTCTCCGCGGCGCTATCAGATAAAAGACTTTCTTATTCTGAAATAAAAAGCCGCAGTATCTTATGATACCACGGCTAAACAGACACTCCTATGAGAAAACGTTTCTTTATCTATTTCTATTCGAGGTAATCATATGCAATCTTAAGTTAAAAACAATCTCTCTTCTATTCATCATTGCAATTACCTCCTTTTTCATTGATTAATAGCTATGAAAAGCATATAACAGATGACAAGAGCTGTCAAGAAATTTTTTGCCTCTACCACTCAAATGAAGCCGTTGCCATACTTCTTCTCCTCTATTTGTCTGTTTCAAACCGTTATATCCAAAAGATTTCATACAGGATTCAGACAATACTAACTTTAGAGGAAGCAATCCCGTATTTTCATAACAGCAGGTTTTATTAGAAAGAGATTTGTCAAGGGTAATTTATCTATAAATCACAAGGCCATCGTCTGCGTTGCTCACAATCTTTTCTCTGCAAATTTTGAATTATGAGAATACTTCATGTTCTATCCGATTATATCTTGAATTGCTTCTAAAATGATTCCATCCGGGTCTTTAAAATATATTGCTCTGCTTTTTCCAAAACCATACTTTGTGAAATCAAAAGATTGCGGCTCAGATAAGCACTCTATACGATGCTCCTTCAGATGCCGATATAGTTTGTCAATATCCTCACAGTGAAAGCAAAGTTCGGAAATAGAAGTCTTGCGCAGATCGGGGCACCCTATTTCAAATCGAGGAGCCAAAGATTGAATCAATTCTACCGGCGGGGCAAAGAGCTCCGAACTCCCATTCAAATAGGCGACCCGCACTTTGCAGCCGGATAAACGGAACAACATATCGGTCTCCGGTCCCTCCATCATCAATTCGCCCTTATATTCAAGACCTAAAATATCTCTGTAAAATGAGATGGACGCTCCATGTCACTGACCGTAATTCCAATATGCACAATCTCGCTCAGCATGGCGGTATCTCCTTCCTTGTAATCAATCTTCACTAGCAGAACATTGCGGATTCGTCATGACAAAACGGTCATCAATATTCTTTTCGCCCCACTCACACATCAGTTCCAAAATGTGTTCCAAAGATTTCCCTTTTGGAGTAATGGAATATTCCACCCGCGGCGGTACTTCCGCATATACAGTACGGACAATCAAGGCATCCGTTTCCAGCTCACGAAGCTGGTTTGTAAGAGTTCTTTGAGAAACTTGGGTGATCTCCCTCATCAATTCGCTAAACCTCTGCGTTCCGTTTCGAATCAAGCTCTCCAAAATGAGCGGCTTACATTTTCCGCCAATCATCTTCAACGTTACTTCCATCTCGCAAGTGACCATGATTTTTTCCATTTATCTCACCTCCATAGTGAAGTTTTTTTCACTTTCTAAAAATAATGTGCGTACTTGTTGCAATTCATAAAGGAATATATAATACAAGTATACCGTATTTTTTCGATAATGCAAGATAATACTTTGATTTTTCGAGGGGGGATTCCATGGCAAAAGCCGTCGAACCGATGACGAGCGGTTCGATTTCCAAACGTATGATTTTCTTTGCTTTGCCGCTCCTGTTGGGGAACTTGTTTCAGCAGCTCTACAATACAGTTGACTCCCTGATCGTGGGCAATTTTCTGGGAAGCAGTGTGCTGGCTGCGGTCAGTTCATCCGGAAGCCTGATCTTCATGCTGATCGGGTTCCTAAGTGGCATTTCCTCCGGCGCCGGAGTTGTTGTGTCCAGATATTTCGGAGCGGAAGATAAAAATGGTGTTCACCGTGCAGTCCATACGACAGTGACCTTTGGTCTTGTTGCCGGGGTGTTGATGACTGCGGCAGGCATCTTGCTATCTCCACAGATTCTGATATGGATGGGAACGCCGGAAAGCGTCATGACGGAATCAATTACATATTTACAGATTTATTTTTCCGGTTCTCTTAGATTTGTCATGTACAACATCTTTGTAGGTATCCTGCAAGCGATTGGGGACAGCCGCCATCCATTGTATTATCTAATGATTTCCTCGGTAATCAATCTGGTACTGGATATCCTGTTCATCGAGGTGTTCCATACAGGCGTTGGCGGAGCAGCGTTGGCTACTGTAATTTCACAGGTGTTCAGCGCAATTTTATGTTTGATTCAGTTGCTGCGAACCCATGACAGCTATCAGCTTCAAATCACAAAAATCCGGTTTGATGCCAAAATGCTAGGACAGATCATACGCATTGGACTTCCCTCCGGAGTACAGAACTCCATCATTGCATTTGCGAATGTTACATTCCGTTGCCTCCATACTCCGTGGAGCTGGAAAAGCGGTTGTGCCCATGATCATTATGATGGCATTCTGGTGTGTGATCCGGGTCGCATTTCTCGCAGTCAGCATACCGCTGACCCACGCCATTCAAATGGTCTATGTGGTCTATCCGCTGACATGGGGGCTCAGCTCCATTGTGTTTTTCTTTTACTATAAGCAGGTAAATTGGATGAATCAGATCAATATGAACCGAAAGGAAGGTTGAATGATGAATATTTTAATTCTAAACGGAAGCCCAAGACATCACGGCAATACCCATACGGCTCTCCAAACCATGAAAGCGATTCTGAAGGACGGAAACATTGTTGAAGTTCTGGATGTCTGCAATCTGAAGCTCAGCGGCTGCTGTGCGTGCGATGGGTGCAAAAGGAATGGCGGGCATTGTGTTTGTCCTGACGAATCCGACGCAGTGATTCAGAAGATCGTACAGGCGGATGCGGTGATTTTCGGCACGCCGGTCTACTGGTGGGGAATGTCGGCCCAGCTGAAAATGGTTGTGGACAAGTTCTATTCTCAGGATTCTCAGTTCAAGACCATGCGCAAAAAGATCGGCGTTGTGGTGGTCGGCGCCAATGAGCTGGAGAATCCGCAGTACCGCCTAATCCACGATCAATTCCGCTGTATCGCAGAATACTTGCACTGGGATCTGGCATTTTCCCTGTCCTTCTCCGCTTACGAGCCGGGCGAGCTGATGACGCAGGATGGCGTGCTCGATCAGCTGAAAGAGGCTTGTGATACCATTACAAGCCAGAATTGAAGGGAGATTTTATGATGAAGAAATTAGTTGTTGTTACTGGAGCCAGCTCCGGTATCGGTATGGAGTTTGCCAAGCGTTTTTCTAGCGAGGGGCATCCTGTCCTGATGCTGGCCAGAAGAAAAGAAGTTATGGAAGAGCTGAATCTGCCCAACTGCCTCTGCCGCAGCGTAGATGTCACTGACCTTTCCGCTATGCAGGCCGCTATCAAAGAGGCGGAAGATCTGTACGGAAAGACGGATCTGCTGATCAACTGTGCCGGTCTGATGCTGCTGGGCTATCCGGCAGAGCAGGACTTTGAGGAATGGAGCCGGATGATCGACGTCAATGTTAAGGGCGTTCTGGCCGGAACAAAGGCTGTGCTGGCTGACATGATGGCCCGCAACGAGGGAACCATCATCAACATCAGTTCCATTGCCGGAAGAAAAACTTTCGACAACCACTCTGTTTATTGTGGGACCAAATATGCGGTTCATGCCATTACCGAGAGTATGCGCAAAGAGGTTTCCGGCAGCAATGTCCGCATGATCGTGATTGCCCCCGGCGTTGTGGAAACACCGCTTCTCTCCCATACATCCAGTCAGGAGATCAAGGACAACTATAATCTCTGGAAGCAGAGCATCGAGGGCGGACTAGAGCCTTCCCAGATTGCGGACTGCGCCTGGTTTGCTTATCAGATGCCGCAGAACGTCTGCGTCCGTGAAATCGTGATTGCCAAAACCAAGCAGGAAGACTAAAGCGGATAGATTGCCGCAGCGGATTTTACAGGTCTGCTGCGGCAATTTTGAAACCAAAAGAAAGGAGAACTTTGGCTTATGAAATACAGAACTTTGGGGCGGACCGGATTAAAGGTCAGCGAGATCGGGTTGGGCGGCGAGTGGTTCAACGGCCTGACCGCTGAAGAAAGCACGGCAATCGTGGATGCGGCACTGGAACATGGGATCAACTACATCGACATCTTCATGCCGCAGGCTCCTACCCGTGATAACCTCGGTGTCGCCTTGCAGGGACGTCGGGATCAGTTTATCATCCAGGGACATCTCTGCACCATTTATGAGGATGGTCAGTACACCCGTACCCGTGATATCGAAAAGACAAAGCGTTCCTTTGCCGATCTTCTGGAGCGCCTGCATACCGACTATATCGACGTTGGCATGATCCACTACATTGACAGTGAAGAAGATTTCCAGACCGTTTTTGAAGGACCTGTTCTGGAATATGCAAAGGAATTGAAGGATAAGGGCGTTATCCGGCATATCGGCATGAGTTCCCACAATCCGCACATTGCCCTGAAAGCCGTGGAGAGCGGCTGGATCGACGTTCTGATGTTCAGCATCAACCCCGCCTACGATATGGAGGCAGCCGACACCGATATTTACGACCTGATGGAATTTAAGGG
>JAETQH010000235.1 GCA_021770785.1 Lachnospiraceae bacterium | reverse complement strand
TGTGATATAATATTTATAACCACTATTAAAGGGAGAAAACACTATGCCAACCATCGTTCAACACTACGACAAGAAAACCGGAAAGACCCGTGTTTATGAGTCTACTCCCCACTATGATCCTGTCACCAAACAATCGAGACCCAGGAGAAAATATCTGGGTACACTGGATACTGAAACAGGAGAACTTATTCCTTCCTCCGGCCGTCGGGGCAGAACATCATCTTCCAAAAATGTAACCACCACAGAAGAAGGTACTGCTTCAGCAAAGATTACAGATCTCCAAAATACCATATCCAAGAAAGAAGCCGAAATCGCTTCCCTGCAGTCGGAAGTGAAAGACTTAAAAGCCACCATCAGATCGTACGAAAAAGTATGTGCGTCCATCTCGAATGCTTTAGGAAAGGCTCCCTGTGACCTATGATTAAATTTACTGGCAATCTGCGCCTCGACTTTGAAAAGGCAGCTGCAGAAATCACAAAACTGAAAGACCGCATTCTGGGGTACCAGGAACAGATCGCTTCCCTGCATGCTTCTGTCAGGAACCTCAGGCGGTCTAAGGAGTGCGACAAAAAACAATATGCGGAATCTCTTGCCGGAAAAGACGCTGTTATCAGGGAACTGCAAAACCGTCTTGCCCACGCAGAGGCTCTTCTCAATCACGATGGCAGTAATACAGGCACCCCCACATCACAGACACCGGTAAATAAAAACAAGGTTATCCCAAACTCCCGCCGTAATACAGGAAAACCCAAGGGAGGACAGACCGGCCATACAAAAGCCTCCCTTGAGGCGCCGGATGAATCCGAAATCACAGATACTGTCGGGCATCCATTACAGGATGATGAATGCTGCCCCAGGTGCAGGCTTACTGACTGTATTCCAACCGGAGAATCCGAGGTAAAATACGAATACGATGTGCGCATCAAAGTCGTGAAGACCAAACACGAATTCTTTTATTATGAGTGCAATAACTGCGGTACAGTGTTTCGTTCGCAGATACCTCCGAACCTTAAGGAAAAGGTTCAGTATGGCAGTGGACTGCAGGCTTTTGCCTTATCCCTCACAAACACGGTTAACGCCGCCATGAACAAGGCATCCATGTTTCTTGCCGGAATTACCGGCGGTGAATTAACTCCCTGTGAAGGATACATCGCA
>JAETQH010000110.1 GCA_021770785.1 Lachnospiraceae bacterium | reverse complement strand
TCAACTTTTGGGCTAAGTTCCAAATCTTTTCTGTCTTTTGATTTCTCTAAGCACTCTAATGATTTTTCCGCAGCTTTCCGTTCTAATTCTTTTTTTGACCAAATAGTGCTGTCCCAGTTCATGATATTTCCCACGTTAATCTCCTCCTTCTTTTTCTCCTGCACTAAAACAATATATTCGTAAAATCCACAGACAAACGTCTGCCCAAAAGCTTACCAACCGTGACAGATGACGTATGACAGATTAATTTATTTTCAATTTATTTGCCACTAACCGGACGATTTTGTAAGAAACTTCAAAGTTTAAAACATCTGTCACCTGTCATCCGTCATAAGGCGGATTCCTTTAAATAAACGATCATTACTTGTCCTGCCACGAATCACCTCATAATTCTCCACAAGAAAACACGAAAATCTTTTTACGCTGACTTGCCCCCTCTCATTATCAGTGGTAAAATCTTTGTATGAATCATATAAATCCGTCACTGTTACCTGATGCTGTGTTCCAAATTCACAACAGGCATCCACAAAATCCCGTACGCTCCTTACATCGCTTGAACAGCCAACATTTTCCACAAAATTTTCAGCAGGTATGTCAACACTGAACTGAAAATTATTTTCCACAAACCGGCACAGCCCTTTCATGGCCTCCTGCAAAAAATAAGTTCGATTTTCGTCTAGCACCTTATCCATATCGTAACACTGCTCTTCCAAAGGGATTGACTCCTTCAACTCAAAGATTTTAATACGGTTAAATAATGAAACCGTATCCTCGTTGCTTTGAAGCCGTATCTTATTATTGCTACAGAATAAGAACTTTGTCTGACATTGGAAATAGAATTGCTGTTCGAATTTACGGTTGCCTTGTAACAAATCATTTCCAACCACTTTCTTAAGCAGGCTGATATCTTTCGCATTCAGTGCGCTTGCATCCATTTCAGAATCAATACAGAGCCTCTTCCCCTGTAATTCTGCAAGGTTAAAACTTCCTGACAACTCCTTAATCCCTAATGCAACACATGCATCCGAGCCACAAATCCGGCGTACCATGTTAGCAAGCGTAGATTTTCCGGAATTGCTTGGTCCCACAATCACCACCAGTATTTTCTTTTGATAGCCACTAAGCACATACCCAATAAGTTCCCACAAATATCTTTCCCACAAACTGTCATATCTGCAGAACCGCTGTACAAACCCCCTAGCCTCTAGGCTTGGCTCATACCATGCGCCCCACTTTAAAGGAAATACTATTCTGGAAAATTGGAAATCCTCCTGCCTTGGCTCTCGCATAACTCCCTTTTTCACATCAAAAGCGCCATCTTCAAATAAAACAATGTCCACATTTGTCTGGCAATCTTCCTGCCGCCTCATAATTTGCGGCTGCGCCTGAAGTTGGTGAACCAATTCTTTGTAATCAGAAGAACGTAGCGCGTAGTTAATGTCATATTCTCGGAATGCCATTACAAAAAAACTTCTGGCATACAAATACGAAAACAACCGATAAAAGCCATTCGTGTAAATATATAGCGCTCCACCCTCAATATTAATAAAATCATTCTCTTCACAAAACCAGTCTGCTAAGCCTCTCAGCATCTGCGCTGTTACTTTTTCATCTGAATATTGACGCAATGCCTCGCCTACTGTTTTTAATTGCACTTTATTGTTATTGGGGTTTTGTTTCCCAATATCCAACAATTCTCTTGCAGCTTGTCCATGTTGGATTGCCTTGTAAATCTTGGGATTTAATGGCAGTTCAATTTCATCTGCTTTCTTTTTCAAAACCACATGGCTATGCGTGGAAAAATCACATTTTTCTCTCCCTTCACAATTTAATCCCTGTATGCGGGCATAAACCCCCGCATTGTCGTTCAATTTTTCCATGCCGCCTAATTTCTTCATATTCATGCCATTGTTTCCTCACTTTCTTGAGGAATGAAATCTTTTAGCAGCCAGAAAAGCGCTATCGCATTCCCATTTTCTGCATCATCGGTGAAAATCTGATAATGCGCACCCTCTTCCAGCATTTCTGGCATGTTGAAGGCCAATATATAATCTTGATCGCCTTTTTCGCAGTCAGGCGCATGAATCAGCAGAAAATAGTTTTCATTTTTCAAGCTCAATGTTTCCCCATTAGTTAATTGCACCTGCAGAAACCTCTTTTTGCTCGCCTTATCTTTTAACAGAACCATTCTTTCTACTATTTCCTGCCTGTTTGTCTTGTACCGTTTAGATAATCCGCTTTCAATCGTCGCTGCGTATAATGTTCCAGTGTCCGGCGTTTGTGCAATCAAAATAAAACTCGAATTGTTTCGCTTTCTAAGCCCTTTGCCCCAAACTTCCTGTTTCTGAACGTCAAAAGTAATGAGAGTTTTTGTCTTCATGATTTTTCCTCCTAAAAATCCTTGCCAACGGGTTTCCTATAATTTACAATCTTATATTAGAGCATAAAATGTCTACTGGTCAATTCAAATCACATAGACATTCCAAAGGAGGAAAAGCACATGAAACATTACGTCAAAATATACCCTGGAAAATATGAAATAAAAACAATATTCGATTCTGACTACCTTTACCAAGCCGAATCTGATAAAAAACCCAGATATTGCCGTTTTAATGAACGAGGCGCCAAAGAAGAAATTATGCGGGCAATCCTTGAATTAAACCCTGACAATGAAAAAGAAATCTTGGACTTCCACCGTTCCTATGGTTTGCTGGTAAATACATTAAATGATCCTGAATATCCTACTTATTGTGGAAAACCCATTTCGCCAGAAACCAACACCCTGATTTCCCCCTTTCTATCCGGCATTGCACTTCCAAAATATTTTTTCAAATTTTATGTGGAGCTGCTGAAGAATATTTTTAGGCTTTCTACAGAGATTTCATTATATTATCAACAAGAAAATGGCTATAATGAAGAACAAAACGCAATAAAAATGCTTGAAAATTTCCTGACTTTGTTATTCCAACCATATATTATCAAAGACGCACCACTGACCATGGCAAACTTAACCTTGGATGGCTCAACCCCAATTTCACGATTCGCTTTCCACTACCACAATGCCTTTCAAAGCTCTCCGGGAGCGTTTTCTTCAGAGGCATTACATTTATTCGCTTCTGCATTTACTAAAGTGGCCACTAAAAATTATGAGGCAATAAAAAATATTCCTGCCGCCCCACAAGAGTTAGAGAATGAATCCGACATTCCCACCTTTTCTCCACCAGCGCGTTTTAATATAAAATCAACTGTTACTGAAGTTCCGTTGGAATTTTCAGACGTATTTTATAATGATACTGCAACATTTGATTATAAGAATTTATCCTGTGCGCTCTATTCTATTTGTCAATATTGTAACTTTTCTTTTGACAAAGACGGCACATTAAATCTATCCTTTACAGATAAAGACGGTTTTCTTTTCAATAAAATACTTATAAAATGCATATCTGTTATAGGAAAAAAATTGATTATGGAAACTATCAATACTTACACATCCAGTGTCCATATTAAATTAAAACCATTTGATGAAAACGAACTATCATCAAATGACTACGAGAAATATAAGAAAAGACTGCAAAAAAATCCCCACGGAAATCCCTGGGAATATCTACTTACTTACGAAACTTCCTGCCTTCTGCAAAGCCTTTTTCTGATAGCTGCAGAAATGCTAAATACATATGTTGTCAGCATCTGCAAATATCCTGGATGCAGAAAACCTTTGTTTTATAAACTTACCCACCCAAAAAGCTGTTGCTGCCACAAACATGCTGATAATTACTCTAAACTAAAAAAAGAAACTCTCCTAAATTGCGTAATAGCTAAACATAGTTATTTTTCTGGATTTCTTTCAAAACCAATATTAGAAAATTTTCAGTTCCGATACCTCCACCAGAAACCGACAAAACATGGATACGGTTTCTGGTGGCATTTCAAAAATCTTCATTTTTCCATTTCAGCTTTGCCTGGAAACTGCCATATGCCAAATGATTATGTATTCCCCAAGATAATTCCTTCACACAGCCCCACTTTTCATAACGGCAACACCACGTAGGAATCCCTGTACAAAAAATTTCTTTGAAATATCCACTAAGCGGTCTGTCAGTTCATCTTCCATTTTTTCATATGTTCTGACCTCCATATTTTCTGACACCAAGCTGCTGATTTCATCTAGCTTCAAGTTCAGGATATTGATGGCATAAACAGAAAATTCATTGTCTATCACCTGCCATAACTCTTTCATACCCCACCTCCTTCCTTTTTCACTAACAGTTCCGTTAGGCCAAAATGTTTATTCTATCCCTGTTGATTCTGAGCCTTTCGTTTATGCCGCAATATACACCTGTCCTCTGCCTGCACAATATTGGTAAACATGGGAGGAAAGGAACTCTTCTGGCAGTACTTCCGTATGGTTCACTTCCTGCACAATCTGCGCCAAATCCCAAGCTGTACCCGTCTGCTCCCCCACCGGGACTAAAATAGTTTCATGGATGGAGGATGGGAGGATATAATAATCCGCTCCAAATAGAACTGCCATATCTTCCAATGCTTTTCTGTTTAACATCTGGACGGCTCCGTTCCATCTCCTCTGGTTCGTCAGAATATACATCGGGACACCAACTCCTGGCAGGTTTCCTGAAAGAAAACCAGGCATATCTGCTAAAATATCCGCCATATTAAGGATAGATGCCCGGTCTGTCCCCTCCATGTTTTTCATAGTCTGATTATATAATTCTTGTTCCGTCACCTCCCATAGCTGCATATGCCCATCCTGTACCAGTATGCTTCCCGCTTCCTGTCTGCCTGGATGTGGTATCTCCACATAATAGACGAGGGACAAATCAAAAACTTCCCTATGAGGTACATCTTTTAAAAACTCTGCATTCCGTTCCGTATTAATCAGCCGTCCGCGCAGCATAGGGCAGGTACGGCGGTAATCGGTAAACATGGAGACGTCAAAATTATGTATTGCCCTGTTCCTGCAATGGATGCTTATAATTTCCCCTGCAATGGTTTCCAAATCTTTATCCCCATTTTCATACTCAGAATAAAAACTCTCCAAATAGATGCAGGGTGAAATGTTGCAGCCCTCTTCCTGGATAGCAAGCCCTGTTAAATGGACGCCATTGTTTTTCGTAGCATTTCGGACATGGATTTCTGCACTGCCCAGCCTGCTTTTCACCATTCCCGCTATTTTTTCTGTAAATTCTTCATTAGACATCACTGATCCCTCCTTTTGTCATGCGGCTTTTGATTTTGTTTTTGCAAGCGCCGCCATAATCTTCCCATACAGCTCATCCGATATGGAATCTGTGTTTTTTATTTTGTACCTTTCCTGCACGGCTTCCATTTCAACGCCTGTCCTCTGTAATTCTTTTTCAAGGGACTGCATCTGTGTGTCAGATAACGTGCTGGTATTAGACGTAGCCGTTTTGCTTTGCCGCTTGTTTTTCTCCCCGGAATCTGCATTTTTCTTTGGCTTTTCTGCCGTTGCTTTCATCTCATATACCACCTGCCTCTGATTGGAATCATTGGCAATTATCAGGCTGCTAATCTCCCTGTCCCCATTGTATGCAATGGAGCGTACCGAAAAATGGTCGCTGCAGTACAGCTTATCCCCGTTTCTTTTAATTGCCACATCTGTTGCTGGAACCCAGATAAAGGGGGCAGTATATAATTCCCTGCCAATCCCCCAGTTAAAACATGCCCTCTTGAAAGAATCCGAAGCCTGCGATTTCTCCTTTTCCGCATACCCCATTGTGCCTACATCCTGTTTGGCAACCCATTCCCCGGTTTCCTTATCATAAACCGCCACCGTACAATAAAGGTTCCCGTCTATGCACTGGTGGCTCCTTTTCCAGCCGAACAGGCCAAACGTTTCGTCAAGGATGCGCTGGTCTACCCTTGCATCCTTATAAAGGAGCAGGCTAACCCCGTTCTCCTTTACAATGGACACCCTGCACTCAATTTCATTTGCTTTCAAAAGCCGGATTGCATGATTTTCCATAAAATTATCCCTTCCTTTTTATCCATCTAATAGGGGCAGGAAAGATTTTTTCCTGCCCACATTACTGTACAGCCTTCGTTCTTATCTCTCTTACATCCCCCATACAAAAAGAAGTAGAAAGAGCCTCATTCCTATGCCGCCTTAATCTGAAATCTGCGTGAGGACGTCACCTTTGCGTAATTCTGGTAGATTTCCGGCTGCTCCTGCTTGATCCGCTTCGTGTCAAGCCTTGTAGTCTCCACATTGCTCCACGATACCTTGTAATATCCGTTTGATGCCAGCTCGCTGTCCTGCATAAAAAGCTTGATTTCCTGTTCAATCTGCTTCTGCTCTGACTGCAGTTCCTCAATAAACCTAAGAATCTCTTCCCTGCGCGCCAGCCTGGCGTCAAAGCCCACAAGCTCAACCACGCTTGCCTTTTTGCAGTATGGAAATACTGTTCCAGGACAGAATCGTATATTTCGGAGCCGTCCGGGTCAGGGATTCGACCCGCTGCAATATGGTCATTCCAAAATTCCCCCTCCGCCTCAATTAACTGCTGTATCAGGGCGTCATCCCATGTCAGCTTATGGTAAACAAACTCACGCCCCAAAATAACTGCCGCGATATACCAGGTGCGCTTTCCCGTAACCGCCATGTAATGATAACACTGTATGGCGTAATGGGGCGGGATCTTGCCATCCGCCCATTTATCGGCATTGTAGGCGCTGGCTGTTTTACATTCCAGACCTGCGTCCTCTCCAACCACCAGGCGGTCAACGTCCGCAATCATATACGGATGCCCCTTGCTGCGGTACATATAATTGGAACGCCGCACCTTCAATCCGGCAGCTTCCATAAAATGCACCGCTACGTACTGTTCCAAATCATTCCCAATCCGGATGGCTTCATTGTCCCTTTCTTCCACCCCATCCGCAGTCTTATCCCAGAACACCTTCATGGGGCTGCTGTATGGGTTCAGGCCGCAGATTGCACCTGCATCCGAGCCGCCAATCCCTGTCTTGCAGAGCTTCAGCCATTCTTCACGTGCCATCCCCGCTGTCGGTATCTTCTCGTACATAATTCCCTCCATTCCTGTGCGTTCCCCCGCACTGTATGCAAAAAATAATGGGGATGGCAAAACCTGTTGTAAGCTTCACCATCCCCAGTCCCAGAACACGGTATCAGGCAGCGCACACCAACTGGTAAGCCCTGTCGATTAACGGGTTCCCTTCCATCGTCTTTAAGAACAGGTTTTCTTTATACTTTGCCGTTTCCCGGAGCGGCTTTGCATGGGTCGCAAAATCGGACACCGCATTCACAAAACGGTAGCCGTTCTTTCCCACGCCCGCCAGGTCAGGGGCAAGGTAATAACGGTTCTTTAAATCCATGCGCAGCTTCTTCACGTTCCGTTCCGTGGTTTCAGTAGCGTCTGCGGCAATCGGGAGCAGCAGCTTAATGTATTCTTCCACCGCCGCGTCGCTCACTTTCTTCCTGTCCAGTTTCTTTGACGCTTTGGAGAGCTCGTTCATATAGTTCTCCGCCATGAACAGCGTCATCCGTGCATCTTCCATCTTCGCCCCGATATCGCCCGTATGGTTTGCGCACCAGATCCGGCTTGCATTATCCAGCGCAAAGTTCAGCGTGTTCTGGCAGACTACCCGGACAGGCGTCATTGCCACTTTGATAGAGCCTGTCCCGTCGTGGGAGTTGCTGAACACCAGGTACGGCATAACCTTATCTTCTACAAGGCGGTACTGTTTGGGGAGCTTTGCCAGAATCCAGACTTTCCTTCCCTCTTTCAGCGACCCCGCCGTTTCATACTGGACGCCTTTCCCAAGAAGCTCGTCCGTAAACGCAAACGCGTCCCGGTTCTGCACAATCTGGTAACGCCCGGACACCACACCCAACACTTTATGGTCAGAACTGCGGATATTGGCATAATAATCATTTACCATAACGCCATTCCCCGTATAGATTTTTTCCTGCCAGACGTCCCAATTCAGCCCTGCCAGTTTCAATGCTTCTTCTGATGTGGGAGCATCCCCCACCTTCGTCCCTAAGCCATGCCATGGGGCTTTGCGGACATAAAACATACTTTCCACTTCTGCTGCCATAATACGTCACTCCTTCCTTTTTTCATTTGCATACTCAACAGCAATGCTAATAATCCCTGCCACCGCCACCAGTGCAGTAGCGACTTCCTTTACCATCCGGCAGTTCCTTTCCCATCTGGCGTTATCCTGTACCGCCATGTCACTGCCGAAGGTTTGCATTTCAAATTCCATAAGGCTCTCCTTCCCTTACCAGCCAAGGACAACAGCCACTGACAGCAGTCCTTGCAGCACAATCTTGATAATAGAAACGATTTGTTCCAGATGCATAATTTCTTCCTCCTCGTATAATAAGTTTATAGCCAAGAAAAACAGGCTATAGGCTTATTCTTTTTTGATATAGATGAGGGATAATTCTTGGGGAACTCCTCCCACATCCCGTTCCATCCATA
>JAETQH010000027.1 GCA_021770785.1 Lachnospiraceae bacterium | reverse complement strand
TATATTTTCAGCAAAATGCAAAAGAATTAATTGAAATTTACCGTTTTTTTATAATATTTTAATACAATTTATCGCAAATCCCGCAATATTTTCTCGAAATATTCTGGTAAAGGTGCAGAAACCTCGATATATTCTCCGGTATTTGGATGGACAAATCCGATGGTCATGGCATGAAGTGTCTGTCCTTGCAGTTTGTAAGGGCTTTTCCCGCTGGAATATAGCACATCTCCTAACAGGGGATGGCCAATACTCGCCATATGAACGCGAATTTGATGGGTGCGCCCGGTTTCTAATTGAAATTCCATGTAGGTATAGCGCTCGAAGCGCTCTAAAACTTTATAATGGGTAACGGCAGGCTTTCCGTTTTTTTCGTTGATTGCCATTTTTTTTCGCTCTATCGGATGACGCCCGATGGGAGCATTTATGGTGCCCTCCTCTTCTTTGACTACCCCACAGACAATTCCCCGGTATCTGCGATTGCAGGAATGTTCCTTTATCTGTCCGGCAATGCAGATATGGCTCTCGTCATTTTTGCATATAATAAGCGAACCAGTGGTATCCATATCAATCCGGTGTACGATACCCGGACGGATTTCGCCGTTAATGCCGGAAAGACTGTCCTTACAGTGATACATAACGGCATTCACCAGAGTGCCGCTGTAATGTCCCGCAGAGGGGTGCACCACCATGCCCTTAGGCTTATTTACCACCAGAAGGTCATTGTCCTCATAAAGAATATCCAATGGGATATTTTCCGGCAAAATAGGCGTTTCCACCGCATCGGGAATCTGTACAGTAACATAGTCCTCCGCCTTTAAGCGGTAATTTGCCTTCTGCACCGTGCCATTGACAGCTATCTGGCGGTCTTTGATGAGCTTTTGGAAGAAAGAACGCGATTGAGGCGTCAATCCTCTTTCGGATGCCGCCTCATCAAAAATCATGCTCAAATATTTATCTAACCGCTCTCCTTCATGTTCTAATTCTACTTCGAATGTCTCTGTAATCATTCCGTTCCTCATAATAAAATTTTAAAAGTTATTGTTTTGCAGTTTTTTTCCCGGAGGGAATTATTTTTTCCCAGTCCTCGTCTTTATAGTAGAATAATCCAAGGACAATCAATAGAAAGGAGGCTATGACCACGTAAATATCCGCTATATTAAAGATAGGAAAATCAATCAGGCAGAAATAAAAGAAATCCACCACGTAATCCTTTGCCAGACGGTCAATGAGATTTCCGGCAGCTCCCGCGCAAATAAGTACGATAATTATATTTAAAAAGAAAAAACGACGCTCATTCGGTATTTTTTTTATAAAAAAATAAATGAGGACAACCAGGACAATCAAAGTAAAAATAACCAACGGCCATTTCTGGTTTTGTAGGATTCCGAAAGAAGCTCCCCGGTTCTCCAGATATCGCAATTCAAAAACACCGTCCCATATCACAAAGGCAGGCTTATCTTTTAAACCTATAATCGCCCAGTATTTTGTCAGTTGGTCAAAACCGATAAGAAGTGCAGAAATTACCGCACCGATGGCTGTTTTTTTGAAAAGATGATGTTGTTGAGTATTGTTACGTTCCATGTGTTTATCTCCGTTTTTTACATACAAAGGCAATGGCTTCTAAAATCTGTTCGTCGGATAAATCCCGGTAAATATAAGCATTCCCGATTTCTTTCAGCAGGATAAATTTTACTTTATTTCCCACCATTTTTTTATCCGATTTGGTTGCCGCCAATACAGCCTCCGGAGTGAATCCCGTTACTTCCGTGGCAAAGCCAAACTCATGCAGTGTGTCTATGATAACGGTAAAATCTTCTTCACTGATATTTCCCATTTTCATGGAAAGGTAAGAGGCAGCTACCATGCCAAGGCCCACACATTCTCCGTGGTACAGCTTAAAATCCGACAGCTTTTCAATCGCATGTCCGATGGTATGTCCGAAATTCAGAAGCGCCCGTTCTCCCTTCTCTTTTGGGTCACGCTCCACTACTTCCCGCTTGATGTTGCAGCTGCGGAAAATCATTTCTTCCAAAGCCTCTGTCTGCAAATTCCGAATTTCTGCTTCGTGTTCTTTGATCCAGTAAAAATAAGAGCCGTCTTTAATCAGTCCGTGCTTTAAGATTTCCCCCATTCCGGAAACCAGTTGTTTTTCCGGCAGGGAGGATAAGGTGTCAAGGTTCATATAAACCAACTTCGGCTGATAAAAAGCTCCTACCATATTTTTGTACTGCATGAAATCCACGCCTGTTTTCCCGCCGATACTGCTGTCCACCTGGGAAAGCAAGGTGGTGGGAACCTGAATAAAATCAATTCCCCGGAGATAAGTCGCTGCGGCAAAGCCTGTCAAATCTCCTACGACGCCTCCGCCTAATGCCACTAACAAATCCTGGCGGTCAAAATGGCTGCGAATCAGGGTTTCATAGAGTTCATTTACGGTAGCCACGTTTTTGTTCTGTTCTCCCGCCGCAAAGGTATGAAGAAAAATATTGGGGTAATCTGCTTTCAGCAGCCCGGAAACCTCCTCTGCGTAGAGCGGTGCCACATTGGAGTCTGTAACAATACAAATTTTCCGTTCCGGGGAATAGCCCAATTTTTTCAGCTCTTCACTAAGATCTGCAAAGCTGTCGGTAAGTTTTATATGATAAATAACCTCTGTTCCGTTGGTAACTGCAATACTATTTGCCATGGTAATCTCCTTTAGTTTTGATAAAGCTGATACTTGATTTTCAACCGTCCCTTATTGGTAGCGCCATAGTCCGATTGGTAGATAAATCTGCCAAATCCTCGCACGGATACAATATCATCCTTTCGGCAGCTATAAGTGGGATTCTGGATGGTTTTCCCGTTGACAAAAACTTTTTCCTGCCGGAGCAGTTCTAGCGCCTGGCTGCGGGAAAGCTTGTGGACGCAGGCAATGACGGCATCTAAGCGGTTCGAGGTGACAATCCCTTCTTTTTCTACCAGATTCTGCTGTACCGTAATCTCGTCACAGGAAACAACGGAAATCCTCACTAAAGTATGGCGAACTTTTTCAAGATTTTCCATAAAATAAGGCGCCATACTCTTTTCACAGAGGAGATAGGCGCAGTCCTCCCCTATGAGAATATCGCCGATTTTGCTCCGCTCCACCCCAAGATTCATAATGGAGCCGAGTAAATCCCGGTGTCCTAATTTTTCCGCAAATTTCGGATAGGCGGGCACAACCTTCAGGGCTGTGATGGGATATTCCACCCCGGAAGACGGCGTTGTTTGACTGCCGTTACCAAAGTCCCCGTCCACATTCCGTTTCCCGTTATCCCCAAAGTCCTCCGGGGTATCAAAAAATACGTAATCTTCGTCATAACTTCTGCGTAAACAAAAAGCATCAGGAAGAAAGGCAATCATCTGACGCTCTGCAAAAGGGATTCCACCAAAGCTCTCACTGGGGCACGCAAAGAGTTCTTCGCACTGGTGGTAAATATTCAGTTCATTCAAATTAAGGAAATCGCTGAATAACACGATTCCCTTTCGGTCTGCCTGTCTGGATAAATCCAATAATCTTTTTTTACAAAGTTCCTGTTCGTTCATAATTAAAAGTCTGTCTGGATGCCTCTCGTTTCAAAAGTATCAATTAAGCTTAAAAAATCGCCGGAAATATCTACAGATGCCGGTGTGATGATGAATATGTAGTTAGAAATCTTTTGTAGGTTTCCGCTGATGGCAAAGCAGGAACCGGAGGTAAAATCAATGATACGCTGCGCAATCTCTACGTCTAACCCTTCCACATTCAAAACTACGGTGCGGTTGTTTAACAGTGTCTCGGTAATCTCTCTGGCATCCTCCACAGAAGTCGGTTTGATAACACAGACCTCCATACCGGCGTTGCTTGGTTTCTTTACCGGACGAATCGGTGTTACCTTTGGTGTGGACTTTATCGGTCTTTCCTCTTCGTAAGCTTCTTTTTTCTCTTTGCGGGAAGAGGATTTTTTTACCGGTTCCTCTTCTTCATAATCGTCATCATAGTCGTAATCGTCGTTATAAAAATCATCGTCATCATCCGGATTCAGACGCATTACATTTAAAAATTTATCAAGAACTCCCATGTTCTCACTCCTGTTTATAATTTCTTTCCCCAAATATGCCTGTCCCAACACGTACCATGGTAGCGCCCTCCTCGATGGCAACCATATAATCACCTGTCATACCCATAGACAAAATTTCCATAGATACATTATCTATGTTTTTATTAGTTATGTCAACAGATAATTGTTTTATTTTTTGAAAATACTGTCGATTATCTTCCGGATTTTCCACATAAGGGGCAATAGTCATCAGACCCTTGATGCGGACGTTTTCCAAATGGGAAATATCTTCCACCAGAAGAATTGAATCCTCTTTAGAAATGCCGAATTTCGACTCCTCCGCCGCAATATTGACCTCCACCAGAATGGGGACAATGACATTTTTCTTTTTTGCCTGAATATTGATTTCCTCCGCCAGACGGTAGGTGTCTACGGAATGTATCAAAGCAACCTTGCCTACAATGTATTTTACCTTGTTCCGCTGTAGGTGACCAATCATATGCCACGAAATATCCTCTGGCAGCTGTTCTATTTTGTCACAAAGCTCCTGCACCTTATTTTCCCCGAAGTGGCGGATATTTTCGTCGTAAATTTCCTGCAGCATGGAAACCGGTTTTGTCTTGCTGACGGCAATCAGCGTGACTTCGCTGCGCTCCCTGCCTGCTTTTTTACAGGCCTCCTCGATATTTTTTTCTACCTTTGCCAAATTGTCCTTTAACATGATGTTCCTCCTATTTTATCAATTCATTTTCATTTACTGTTGTGCTGTCTAGTGCAATGTGATCATACAGGGAAATACCGTAGGCAGTCCCTGTCTCCACGATGGAATATTCCTCACTCTGGTAGAGGATATTAATCTGTTTAAAGACGGCATAACCTTTGTTGACGTTATAAACTCCCTTTAAGGCGGCGGTATCACTGCCTACCGTGTAGGTTTCGCTGGAATCCGGCTTGATGAGCCGTTCTCCCGCTGTCACATCCTCGCTGTCAATATAGCAGTAATTTTCTGTCTCGTAGTAAATGGTGGGACTGACAAATTCGGTTGCCGCCTTGCCGTTTTTATCCGTACGCTCCACCAACAGTCCCTCCGAGGAGGAATCGCCCCCTTTCATAAAATATTCCCGGGGAATGGTATAAAACTCTTTTTCTGTAATGGAAGAATTGGGGATTTTTAACCCTGTTTCTTCGGAAAGCAGAAGCTCTACTTCTAAAAAGCGGTCCTTTGCATAACGCACCATGGAATTGCGCAGCGTCATAATCAGATAATAGACGCCCGCCCTGTTTTCTACGGTATAGGTGGCATAAGCGGTCTTACCGTCTTTTAAAAAACGGATTTTTATGGTATCGTCATCAAGCAGCGAGGTGGCTAAAGTTTCCTCTATGGGAACGATAATGTTCCACTGCTCGCTGTTAATGAGCTTGTACAACGGTTCTCCGGAATTGACGCTGGTATTCTTTTTTAAATTATTTTTTACGTAGGCTGCCTCGTCAAACATGGAAGCGTTAAAACTTTCCGTGGTGACGCTTTCAAAGCCATCGGTATAGTAGGCTAAAATCCCTGGCGTATCCGAATAAATCTGGTGGAACGAACTGGAATTTCCTGCACCGGCGGTGTAATCAGCCAGTTCATTCAAGGCACTTAAGCTTAACGCCTCTGTCAGGGTGGAATTGATATCCTCTTTGAAGATATAAACACTGTAAAAATCCCGGGACTCATAGGCAGTCTGAAATTCGTAAATACTTTCCTCGATGGCATCTAAGCTTTCGCTGGCTAAATGAGAGCTGTCCTTATTGGCTTCGTTAATCAGTTTGGAGACATCACCGTTTTCGTCCACGGAGCACACCAGGCTGCCGTAGCCCACCCGGGAAGCCTCTTTTACATAGTAGTTGAGGGAACCGGTATAGGAGGAGGACACAATCTGCTCGTCCCGCAGCACAAGTCCGCGGTATACGTTGTTTGCCGCCATGGTGCCCTGCTCCACCTCATAGATGGAAATATGCGTGGTGGTCATGTAAGAAAAAATATTAAAAATCAGATAAATAAAAATGATGCAGAAAATGACAACACCTATATTTAGATTGAAGGGTTTCCGGTACTTTACTACCTTTTTATTTTTACTCAAAAATTTGTTCACCTCTTTAAAAATTCAACATACCTATTTTAACATTTTATCTGCCAGAACACAACTTTTCCATTGGATACATCCCAAAAAGTTTCATGTATAAAAAATCTTCTTTGAAACATAATAGTCAAAAAAGGAGGTCAACAATGAATACAAATTGGTTGGATTACACGCTATTAACATTAGTCATTATCGGAGCTGTCAACTGGGGTCTAATTGGCTTTTTCAGATTTGACTTAGTGGCATTCCTCTTTGGGGATATGTCCTGGCTCTCACGTATTGTTTACGCCGTCGTAGGAATTGGAGGACTTTATTTAATCAGCCTTTTTGGACGCATCCGTTCTATGGCAAATTAAAGCCTGTTTTCATCGGGCAGGAAGGCGTTCGTCGCTCCTGCCCGCCATACGTCCGTGCGCCGCTTCAGCGGCATACTGCTGACGGGTCTGCGCATAAAAAGTGCGGTACGCAGGAAAGACTGTAAGTAATTCTACAATTTTTCCTGTGTACCGCACTGAAATATTTTTTAATTGCTATAAGGAAATGACGATTTTTGCTTTTGCCAAATCTGTAAGATCCGCTTCATTCTTAGAAACGCTCAGCACAAATTTTACGTTGAATTTTTCACTAATCATATCCAGCTTCTGGATTGCGTGGTTTAATTCTTCATCGGAACCAATGGATGCAATCGTAAGGAAACTGTCTAAATACATCTCTTCCAGGTCATTGTCCTGTGAAACAATACCGCAAATAAAACCAAGGAATTCGTCGCAGTTATCAATGAGATAATCCATTACATTGATTAATCTGACTCTGTTATTCAGCTCATACATATGTTTCTGACTCTTATCAAGATAAACGATATTGCCTGATATGGATGCAATCGATTCATTTACCTTTCCTAACAATTCTTTGGTCTTTCCTTTTCCTTTTTCACCTGAAATAATCTCTATCATGGCCATTCCCTCCTAGTAATACGTTCCTCGCTTATTCGTTATATTGAATAAAAACGATTGATTTCATAAAATAATTATAGTATATATACACAAAAAACACAACCAGTTTTTCTATATATTTATCATTTCACAGGAATTGCCGATAAAACGACAAAGTTAAACAGCAAAGCCCTCTAACATTTCGTTCATCAGCAGGTAAAGATTGGATTTACCGTCTGCTTTCAGCACAATGGAAATGATGGGCTCCCCCGACGGATTTTTAGAATACAATACCAGACAATAGCCGGCAGCTCCCGTAGTTCCTGTTTTTCCGCCGATAATCTCAAATCCCTCCGGCGTCCGATAATGTCCGGTAAAATACTGGTTGGTATTTTCCCAGGTATGGGTTACCGTATTGCCCTCGGCGTCTAAATAAGAGACATCATAGGATTTGGTGCTGATGATGTCCACGAAAGTCTCATTTTTCAGCGCTTCGTTAAAGAGCAGGTATAAATCGTAGACAGAAGTATAATGGTTCTCGTCCGGCAGACCGTTGGGATTGACAAAATGGGACTGCACGGCACCCATTTTTGCAGCTTCCTGATTCATCAGCTCCGCAAAGGTATCCACGTCACCGGAAATATGCTCTGCAATAGCGATGGCTGCGTCATTTCCGCTGCGGAGCATCATCCCATAGAGCAAATCACGCATGGTAATCACATCTCCTGTTTTGATGCCGCAAACAGAGGAATCTGCGTCCTGTGTGGCGGCGTTTTCACTGACAGTCACTGTCTCGCTCAGATCTGCACAGTAGGTCAACGCAATATAAGCCGTCAGTATCTTCGTGGTACTTGCGGGATAAAGCTTATTATAAATGTTTTTCTGGTAAACGATGGTATTGGTTGCCAGATTAAAGGTTCCCGCTCCCTCCGCCACAAAGGAGTCGGTGGTATCGGTTCCAACTTCTGTGTCATCTGCCACACAGAGGTTCTCGGAAAAATATGTATTATCGCTGTCCGTGAAATCTGTACTGATACCCAGGCTGTGGGTGGTGGCGTACATGTCATAAGGCTGCGTCAGTGCCGCCTGCTCCTTCCCGCACCCGCCAAAAAGGCAGACTGTTATCAGTAAAATCAGACAGGCTCTTTTTTTATTTGTACATTTCACGCCACTCTAAATCTCCCCTGTCTAAAGATTTAATCAAAAGCTCCGCAGTGGCAAGGTTGGTTGCCAACGGAATATTATGGGTATCGCAGATTTTTACCACATTGTTGACATCCGGCTCATGGGATTTCGGTGTCAGCGGGTCACGCAGGAAAATAACAAGGTCAATTTCATTGTGCTCAATCTGTGCGCTTAGCTGCTGTGCGCCGCCTAAGTGTCCTGCCAAAAATTTATGAATGTTTAAGTTTGTAACTTCCTCAATTAACCTACCTGTGGTTCCTGTGGCATAAAGCTCATTTTTGCAAAGAATCCCCCGGTATGCTATGCAGAAATTCTGCATTAATTTTTTCTTCGAATCGTGTGCAATAAGTCCAATGTTCATGTTTGTGGTCCCCCTGTTGTATTTGTTAATATTTTTTAGGCTGCAGTCCGACATTCAGTACCAGACCGATACCTATATATAATGACCATAGTGATGTAAGCCCATAGCTGACAAACGGAAGGGTAACTCCGGTATTGGGTAAAAGCCCGCTGGCAACGCTGATATTGACGATGCTCTGAAAACCAACCAGAGCCGCCATGCCGCAGCAGATGAGCCTTCCAGCCATGTCTTTTGCTTTTCTAGCAATAAATATACACTCAATCGAGATGAAAAGCAAGAGAATTATAATGACGGAAGTGCCGATAAATCCAAGCTCTTCTCCCGCTACGGCAAAAATGAAATCGTTTTGCGGCTCTAAGATAAAGTTACCGTTTTTGACAGAAGTAGCATCCGTATTATTCAGTCCCTTGCCCCATAAAAGGCCGGAGCCGATTGCCATAATGGAGTTTTGCTGCTGGTAAGCTAAATCCGGATAATCATCCGGATAAAGCCATGCCATGATACGTCCTATCTGGTAAGACTGGATAAAAGGAATTTTGTCTTGGATAATCAGTGTCATGCCGATGAAGGCCGTCGGAATGCAGACCACTAAAACTCCTGTCACCAGCTTGTAGCTGATGCCTGCCACGAACAAAAGCGCGGCAAACACCAAAGCAGTGACGATGGTTGTGGAAAGATCCGGCTGGGAAACAATCAGGACTAAGGGCACTGCTGCTAAAACCAGCGCGGAAAAAATTACCATGGGCGTATTGATTTTTTCCTCGTATTTCATCAGGTAATAGGAAAAAAACAAAATAATTAATATCTTTACCAGCTCGGAGGGCTGAAAACGGAAACCGCCGATTTCAAACCAACGCTGTGCGCCTTTGGTGTCGGCTCCTGCTAATTTGGTCACTATCAGAAGCCCTATGGCGAAAAAGTAAATCAGCCAGGAAAATTTCAGGATAAAGTTATAGTCTATCAAAGAAACGATAAGGGCAATCACCAGTCCGGAAACCATTCCGATGATCTGCTTTTTCTGGTCACCGGGGCTTGCGCTTCCCACAAGCATAACACCGATGGTATTTAAGGTTACCACAAACAAAATCAGTATGAATTTATAGTTCTTTAGTTTATACATCTTTAACATACTATTCTCTCTTTTTGTAATCCTTCAATAATACTTTGACTTCGATATTTTCCGGTTCTATCACTACGTATTTGGTAATGATAGTGCCGATTTCCTGCCGTATCTGATCTAACGTTTCATCATCTAACCGCTGTTTTTCCGTTGTCATCATAATTTTCAAACGTTCTTTTGCAATACTGCCTGAATGAGTTTTGGACATTGTATTTCCCTCCTGTGATTATGTAGTTGCATTACTTTTTGACGTGGTGTGTTTCCAGAATAACCTGGAAAAAATACCTGTGGGTTTCATGTAATCAGGAATGGGAATCTCTTCTCCGGTAATCCGCCCGGCAATGTTACGGTAGCAGCTTTCGGAAACGGTATGCTGCCCCATCACGGGGGAACCGTGGTTTTGGGCGATGATGATATTTTCATCCTCCAACACTACCCCAAGGAGTTTTGCATCCAGCAGTTCGCAAATGTCCGGCACGTCTAACATATCGCCGTCCTTTACCATCTGGCTGCGGAATCCGTTGATTAACAAATTCAGTTCCTTTATTTTCTGTTTTTTCAGTATCTGCAGAACACAGTCTGCATCATGGATTGCTGCAATCTGCGGCGTGGTGACGATAATCACCCGGTCGGTATCCGCTAATGCCAATTCAAAGCCCTGCTCAATCCCTGCGGGGCTGTCCACTAAAATATAGTCGTATTCCTCCCGCAAATCCGCCAACAGCTGTTTCATTTTCCCCACCTCCACAGAGCCGGGGTCTTTGGTACAGGAAGATGGAATGATGGAAAGATTGGGGAAACGCTTATCCTTAATAATCGCCTGTTTCACCCTGCACCTGCCTCTTAAGACATCCACCAGGTTATAAAGTATCCGGTTTTCGAGTCCCATCACAACATCTAAGTTCCTTAAACCGATATCGGTGTCCACCAATATCACTTTTTTATCTAACAGTGAAAGTCCTACTCCGACGTTGGCTGTAGATGTTGTCTTTCCAACGCCGCCTTTTCCTGAGGTAAAAGTAATCACTTCACCCATGAAGGAGACCTCCTGTTTTTATTTTACAGCCCTGCGGCTGCATTTTTATAATAAAACCTCTCCACAAAATGTTTTGAGGAATTATCCATGATTAGTATTACTCTGCATGAAACTTAGATTTTCTTAGGCGGTGTATTTTAGCGCCTTAGAAAATCTTTTCTATTAGTTGGTATTACTCTGGAAGAACGCCGCATTTGCGTTCTTCTGCATGAGATTTAGAACTTCTTCGGCGGTGCACCCTCTGGTGCAGCGTCGATTTTAGAAGTTCTTCTCATGCTAGTCACTTACTGTATTGGAACTTGCATTGATATCTTCTGCCTGTCCGTTTAACAGTGCCTCTTTATCCTCTAAGTCAAAGAGGTAAGAAAGGATATTCTTTGACACTTCTGCCGCATTGTGGGAGGTATATCCGTGAGCAATACGGGTCGCAATGGATATCTGCGGATTCTCATAGGGCGCATATCCCACGAACATAGCGTGGCTGGGGCGGTTGGAAATTTGCGCCGTACCGGTCTTTCCTGCAACGGACATCGGAAAACCATTAAATTCCCCCAAATTTTCCACTACCATGCGCATACCGGAATGAATGGAATGCCACTCATTAGTGTCTAATACATCCACGGTATTGCGGACTTCGGGATCATAAACTGCTAATACATTGCCCTCGGAATCCTCTACACGGTTTAGCAGGGTATAATTATATACTGTTCCGCCGTTAGCGACGGCTGTCACATAGCGGGAAAGCTGTACGGTGGTATAACTGTTGTTACTCTGTCCGATAGCAGCCATAATCGGAAATTCTGTGGCAATTTTGGGTGCACTCTCTTCAATCTCAATTCCGGTTGTCTCATCTAAACCATAGATAGACGCGTATTTCTGGATTTTTTTAATACCGTTCTGGGCTGCCTCGTCACTGTAGCCGGTGGCATAATTGTTGGTACTGAGACGGTATCCCACCTCATAGAAATAGTAGTTGCAGGAATCCCGCAGCGCCTCCGATACATTGATTAGCCCGTGGGTTCCAAGGGAGGACAGATAAATCCAGCATCGCGGTTTGTTGCTGACGTTTTCATACAGTCCTCTGTCTAAAATCTGCTCTGTGGTCGTGATATAATTCTCGGAAAGCCCGGCGGTTGCCGTTACCATCTTAAAGGTAGAACCGGGCGCTGTTCCCTGCTGTGTCGCATAATTTAACATAGGACGGGCATTATTTTCCCGCAGGCTGTTATAGTAATCCGCATCCACAGTATTGGCAAGACGGTTGCCGTCATAGCCCGGATAACTGACTAACGCTAAAATTTCTCCCGTGTTGGTGTCTGTTACCACGCAGGAGCCGGAACAGGGGTCTAGGGCTAACTGTGCCGGTGTGATATCCAGGTTTTTGATTCTTTCTTTGATGAAAGTATTCGGATCAATGATACCGCCTGAAAGCCCTGCCATAGCTTCGTCATCAAAGGTTAAAACATTCTGGTCAAATAATATCAGGCAGAGCTGCCGTCCGGTAACAACGCCGGATTCAATCAGATACTGGTAGACAATTTTCGCAAAATCCCTGTCTGAGGAAATATCTTCCAGAATATAATTGCAGAGAGCATCATATATTTCTGTAGAGTCCGAATATTTTTCATCTACAGAAAAACGGGTAATATCAATCCAGTTCTGTGCGATGGTATGGTTTAAGTATTCCTGGGGGCTGATTTCCCCGTTCTGCCATTTCTGGTACACTTCATCGGAGGTGTCAATGCTCTTTTTAATAAGGATTTCATCCTCCTTGAGCATATTGATGATATAAGTATAATAATCCTGAAATTCCTCATTCATGGCGGAAAAGATAACGGAACCTTCTCCTGTCAGTTCTCCCTTTATCTTTGAAACCACGGCGTTTTTCCTGGTTTCAAAGAGCTGGTTTACCTCTTTTTCCGTGGAAGAAGCATCGCTTTTGGCAAATCTGAAAAAATCAATGACATTATTGTTGATTAAGGCGAAATAAACATCCGTAATCGGAATGCTGATTTCCGAATAAGGATTTTCGATATTGGAATAGACAATACCGGCAATCTCCTGCTCTAATAAATTGTAAATGGCAATCTGCCAGTCGGCGTCGATGGACAGATAAACATTTTTCCCCGCTGTGGGCTCTTCGTGCTCAATGACCTGGACCGCCTTTCCCAAATGGTCTACATAGAGCTTTTCATAGCCCTTCGTGCCCTTTAACTCGCTGTCCATGTACTGTTCAATGCCTAATTTCCCCACTACATCGTTTAAGGTGTAGCTGTCGTCTGTCTCAGAGAGCTTATTGTATTCCTCTGTGGAAATTTTTCCTGTGTAGCCGATGATGGAAGAGAAATATTCGCTGTCATTATATTTCCGGATGGTGTCGCTTGCCACCTCCACGCCCTGCAGTTCGGAAGCGTGCTCGCTGACATAGGCAACAGACTCTTCTGATACATTAGAAGCGATGGTGGTCACAATATATTTCTGGAAAGCGTTCTGTGACATGGCAAAACGGACAACCGCAATTTTATATGCCATCTCCGGCTCATAGCTGTCGCTAATCCCAAAGCGGGAACGGCCGGAAAGATATTCCATCACCTGCTCTTCCGTTGCCACGGCAGGATCGTAGCCTAAATCTTTATCATACGCTAAATCGTTATAGGAAGTTTCCCCGTACACGTCCGCCAAAAAACGTTTCCATGCCGTAGAATTTTTGTCCACATTATAGGAATAGCCGTTTGGGGTATAATCAATTTTAAAATCGTTGGCAATACTGTCGCCGTTTTCCTCTAAGGCAGTGATAATCTGGGCAATTTCTGCATTCAACAGCTCGTTTTTCCTGTCAGTAGAGCTGTAAGTTCCGTTGTCCTCGATGGTGATGGAATATGCCAGCTCGTTGTAGGCAAGAAGTTTGCCGTTCCTGTCATAAATATTGCCTCTGGTGCTGTTTAAGGTACGCTCCTTTATAATTTTTAAGGTATAATTTTCCTGGTAGTCCTGGCCGTTTACAATCTGCAAATAGAACACCCGCCACAAAAGCACTCCGAACAACAGGGTAAGCACTACACCTGCTACGGTAAGCCGGGATTTGAAAAACAGCCGGAGCCCCTCTTTTATATGATCAAACAAATTTACTTGCACTCCTTTTCTCGATGACCTCAAGCCGCTGGTTGATTTTCAGTATAATGAAATACAAAAAAATTGTCACAACCATGGTATATACCAATTCGGGAAGCATTAATTGTAAAAAATAGTAGTTAAAGTTGTACCTATTTCGAAAAAGAAACATAATAAAATAGATAAACAGATTACAGGTAATGTCACTTCCTGCAATTAACAGCAGGGGAAGTTTGATATCCTCCGGATAAAACAGTTTGCGGAACATGCCGTTGATATACCCGATATACATATAAAGCAGTGAATAAAACCCTATCATGCTGCCGCTCCAGATATCCAGCAGCAGTCCACAGAAAAAACCGATAAATAAACCTTCTTTTTTCCCTCTCATAAACCCAAAGGAAGATACTACGATAATCAATAAATTTGGAGAGATGGAGGCGAAGGACAAGACGGAGAATAACGTTGTCTGCAACAGATAGCACAGGGCAATAATAATAAAAACAGTGATTTTTCTTCTCATAATACCCCCAATTAATCTTCTGCCGTCTGCTTTTTATTTAAAATAACAAGAACCTCCTGGATGTGCTCAAAATCTACCGCAGGCGTAATGGTACCGGATTTGGTCAGATTGTTGGCATCCATCTCCAAAGAGCTGATATAGCCGATTAAAATGCCCTGCTGGTACTGGTCGGAGACATAGGAAGTCACTACCGGGTCGCCGATGGCAACCTCGTTATCCTTATCATTTAAGTTGGAAAATTCAATGACCATGTGTTCATTCATATTCTGGAGGCTTCCGCTTACAATCAGGTTATCAGAGGTGGAAGTCACCATACCGCTGACTTTCATGGTGTCATTGATGATTGCCGCTATCTTGGCGTAATTTGGACCAACATCTGTCACAATTCCCACAAGGCCGCTTCCGGCAATCACATTCATATCCACTTCAATACCGTCTTCTGTGCCCTTGTCTATGGTAAAATTCGTAAACCAGTTTCCACCGTCTTTTCCGATGACGTTCGCCGCCATCTTTTCATAGCTGGGGTATTTCTGGTCTAATTCTAACAGTTCCCTTAAATTTTCCAGTTCATACTGCTCTAATTTAATGGTATTCAGTTCGGAGGTAAGGCTGTCCACCTGGGCCTTCAGCTCTTCATTTTCCTTCATCACGTCGTTGAGCTGTTTTAAGTTGTCGGATTTTTCCACCACCCAGGAGCCAACCGTATTGATACCCTTCTGCATGGGGACAAATACATATCCTGCTATGGTATTTAAGGGGCCTCCTTTGATATTTAAGGTAAAACTCAAAAGGAGTGCCACTACACAAATACCTGTCATGATCAGCAGTATGTATTTGGTAGGAAGAACAAATTTCGGTTTTCGTTTCATGATTTCCCCTAAATTAATATCTTACTTTTCATACTAAATGCTAAATGTTTGTATTTGTTGTCGGAAACAATTTTTACCAGTCCCCGTACGACGCACTCTTCCGGTTCTTCGCAGGTATTGATGTTGATACCTGTAATCTGGGCGAACAGATCGTCTAAATCATGAATCTGTGAGCCGCCTCCGGTGATATAGATACCGGAATGAATGATATCTTTTGCCAACTCCGGCGGAGTTTTCTCCAAAATCATTTTGATGGAGTTGCAAATGCTGTTTAAGTTGTCTTTGATGGCCTCGTAAACCACTTCGCCGGACATCTCCATCTCAATGGGCAGACCGCTTACCACGTCACGGCCCACCACCACCATGGTATCCGTATTTCCCGGTACACCGGAACCTAAACGCTCTTTTAAGCCCTGGGCGGTTTTCTGTCCGATGACAAGGTTGTAATTACGCTTTACGTGGGTGATAATGGATTCGTCGATTTTGTTGCCGCCGAAATGCAGTAAATCGCTGAGCACCAGCCCACCTAAGGAAATAACGGAAATCTCCGTGGTATCCGCACCGATATCTACAATCATAATTCCGGTAGGCTCATTGACATCTAAGCCCAGTCCTACCGCATCTGCGATTGGTTTTTCACAGAGCAGGACACTCTTGGGTTTTAAGGCTTTGCTCTTATAGAACATATCGAAAAATGCCTTCTTCTCCACGTCGGTGATGCTTGTGGGCACTGCCACAATAAATTCCGCTCCTTTTAATTTGCCCTTTACGTGTGTTTCTAAAAACAATTGCAGCATGGACTGTAAATTGTTGAAATCCGCAATGACACCGCTGGTAACCGGGAAAGTGACATGGATGGTCTCCGGTGCCTTTTCATACATGGCATAGGCAGCGTCACCGTAAGCATAGATTTCATCCTTATTAATCAGCGCAATCGTATTTTTCTCGTTTAAAATCTTGTTGGTGGACTTGCAGTAGATTTTCATATTGCAGGTTCCAAGGTCAATACCGTATACATTATTTGTCATTGTTCTCTCCCTTTAGACGGCAGTATAGCAGCTATACCACAATCCGCTTTTTTTCTCGATAGCTATAATAAGCTTTGTCCCCGATAATAATGTGGTCGGACAGGGAAATCCCCATCATCCTGCCGCACTGAAATACTCGTTCCGTCACCAAATCATCCGCCCCCGAAGGCTGAGGCACTCCGCTGGGATGGTTATGCACTAGTATCATATGCACCGCCTGACACATAAGGGCTGCCTGAAATATCTCCCTTGGAGACACCACCGAAGCGTCCATACCGCCGATGGAAATGATTTTGTCCTCTAGCAGACGGCATTTGCTGTCAAACATGCACAGCAGCAAATATTCCTTTTGCTCATGGCGGAGCTTCTCCATATAATATCCGGCAACGGTATCCGGACGGTCAAGGCAAATCTTATTATAATATTTTGTTGCTGTAATTCTTTTGGAAAGCTCGGCAATACATTTCAGCTGGATTGCCTTTACCTTTCCGATTCCGCGTATTTTTGTCATCTCTTCATAAGAAATGTCATATAGATTCAGCAAGTTGCGGTTCCCTGTGCTTAAGAAATTCTGAGCCACTTCTACGGAGCGCACCCCGTTTACGCCGGATTTGATGATGACGGCTAAAAGCTCAGCATCACTCAGCGCCCCTGCCCCATGCTTTAGAAATTTCTCATAGGGTTTCTCTGAATCCGGAAGTTCTTTTACAGTAATCTTTTGTTCCATATCTGTTTCCTTTCTGCGGCGCACCGCATCTCTCCCTGGAAACGTTAGGAAATAAAAACATGGCAGCGCTTTTCTGTCCGCATGGCAGATTCAAAGGCTGCTTACGTCAACCTACATTGTATCATAACAGGTCGAGGTTCACAAGATTTCGTTCCTTAAGTTTTTGTAAAGATTTTAAAATACCCAGTTTTGCATGATACCAGGTCAGCCCTCCCTGAAAATAAACCGCATAGGGAGGTTTGATGGGACCGTCGGCGGAAAGTTCGATGGAGGAACCCTGTACAAAGGCTCCCGCTGCCATAATCACGTCACTGTCATAGCCCGGCATCGCCCAAGGTTCCGGTGTCACATAGCTGTCCACCGGAGCTGCCGCCTGAATCCCCTCACAAAAGGCAATCAGAGCGTCGGAATTGTGGAAGGACACTGCCTGAATGATGTCATGGCGGCTCTCGCTGCCATTTGGGATCACCTCAAAGCCTAATCTCTCATAGATATTTGCGGCAAAAACCGCTCCCTTTAAGGCCCCGCTCACCACGGTGGGGGCTAAGAAAAAGCCCTGATAAAAGGACTGGATTACCCCCAGGGAAGCACCCACTTCCTTCCCAAGCCCCGGAGAAGTCAGGCGGTAGGCGGCGTTTTCCACGCATTCTTTTTTTCCCACGATATAACCGCCGATGGGGGCAAGACCGCCGCCGGGATTTTTAATCAGAGAGCCCACGATCATATCTGCTCCCACCTCTAAGGGCTCTTTTTCTTCTACAAATTCACCGTAGCAGTTGTCTACCATGCAGATGACATCCGGCTTGATGTCCTTGATAAAAGAAATCAGTTCGCCGATTCCCTCCACCGAAAGGGTGGGTCTGGTGGCGTAGCCCTTGGAACGCTGGATGGTCACCAGCTTTGTTTTTTCATTGATGGCTTTTTTAATATTTTCAAAGTCAAAGCTGCCGGACGGCAGCAAATCCACCTGGCGGTAGGTGACACCGTATTCTGCCAGAGAACCCTTGGAGGGGCGGATTCCGATAACCTCCTCTAAAGTATCATAGGGTTTCCCCACCGGGGATAAAAGTTCGTCTCCCGGACGGAGGTTTGACATCAGTGCTAAGGCTAACGCATGGGTTCCGCAGGTGATTTGGGGACGTACCAGAGCGTCCGCCCCCTTGAAACAGGAGGCGTATACCTTTTCCAGGGTATCCCTTCCCAAATCGTTATAACCGTATCCGGAGGACATGTTAAAGCATTCGGCGCTGACTTTATTATCCTGCATTGCCTTTATGACCTTCATCTGATTAAATTCGGCCAGGCGGTCAATCTCTGCAAACCGTTCCGTTAAATCTTCTTCTATCTTTTGTCCAAACCGGTACACTTCCCTGGAAATGCCCAGGTTTTCGTATTGTTCTTCCATAAAATCCATGTGGTGTTTCATTCCTTTCTTAATTCCATTTCGCTGTAGTTTTATATGTTTCAGCCTCATTATGGCAAAATATTTTTTTGCTGTAAAACCGTTATTATGTCCTCAAGCATTTTATCCTCCTGGTAGTTATAGGCATCTTTCTCCACCCAGAATACTTCCCGCTCCCGCTTAAACCAGGTGAGCTGGCGTTTGGCAAAATGACGGGTTTCCCGTTTGATGATATAGACGGCTTCCTCTAAGGTCAGTTCACCGTCTAAATAAGCAAGGATTTCCTTGTAGCCAAGCCCCTGCATGGCCACCATATCCCGGTGGCAGCCCATTTCCTTCAACTTTTGCACTTCGTCTACAAGTCCCTGTTCTATCATATGATCCACCCGTTTGTCAATGCGTTCATAAAGCTTTGTCCGGTCATCCGTCAGTACAAAGTAGGCAAAATTGTAAGGGGAGGATTTCTTCCGCTCCTGTTCGTTGTGTTCGGAAATCCTCTTTCCTGTGAGATGATAAAATTCCAGTGCCCGGATTACCCGCTTCATGTTGTTGGCATGAATTGCTTCGGCAGAAGCCGGGTCGACTTCCCGTAACATTTCGTGCAGCTTCTCCCTTCCCTGTTCTTTTGCAAGGGTTTCTAACCTGCTCCGGTAGGCTTCATCAGATTCCTGGTCGGTAAAATCAATGTCATAGAGCAATGCCTGGATATAAAACCCGGTTCCTCCTGCAATAATGGGGATTTTTCCCGTGGCATAGATTTCCGCCAGATATTTTTTGGCCATTTCCACGAAACGCACCACGTGAAATTCTTCTTCCGGTTCTAATTCGTCAATCATGTAATGGGGAATCCCCTGCATTTCCTCCGGCAGGATTTTTGCCGAACCGATATCCATATGCTTGTACACCTGCATGGAATCCGCAGAAATAACGGCTCCGTTTATTCTTTTCGCCAATTCAATGGAAAGGGCGGTTTTTCCCACCGCAGTGGGACCTGTCAGTATGACCATGGGCTGCACGTATCTCACCTCTTATTTTTGGTATATTACTTTTTTTCGGCAGATTATATAATCCGCTTGAATTTCTTCTCTATCTCATATTTACTCATGGAAATGATGGTAGGTCTGCCATGAGGACAATTATAAGGATTTTCCAGCTGAAGCAGTTCATCAAGCAGCTGCTCCATCTCCGCTAAGCTGATATGCTGGTTACCCTTGATTGCCGCCTTACAGGACATGGAGGCTACCTTTTCCATAATCAGATTCGGGGCATCCTTGCCGCCGATATTGGCAAAATCATCTAACATATCAATAAACATGGTTTTCATGTCAATTCCGGTAAAATCCGCAGGGATGGCGGTAATGGCGTACTCTTTGCCGCCAAAAGGTTCTATCTCATAGCCGAAGGCTGTAATTTCTTTCTGATATTTCTCCAGCATTTCCACCTCTGCCAGACTTAAGGTCAAAATGACAGGAGGGCTTAGGGTCTGGGAAGAAAAAGTCTGGTTCTGCACCTTTTTCATGGTCTTTTCGTAAAGAACTTTTTCGTGAGCTGCGTGCTGGTCGATAATAAAAAGTTTGTCCTCATACTGCACCAGCCAGTAGGTGTCAAACAGCTGACCGATAATCCGGTGCTTTTTCCTTGCGTCTGCTGTGAGAAACCCCGCAGACAGAGAAGATAGCTGCTGCTGCTCATAGACGGCTCCAGGTGAGAACTGCGGTTCCAGATTCCCGGAAGCTTCATTTTGCGGTAGGTAGGAAATAGTTTCCTGTATCTGAAATGGCTGGATATCCGCTGTATTTTTATATGCTGCGGTATCGTTTGATTTTGGCGAAGTTTCTGTTTTCCCTGCAATCACATTTTCCTGTTCTTCGGAACGAATAGGAGAAACAGATTCTTCTTTCTGTGTAGCACTATTTTCCGACGCAACACTATCTCCCAGCGCAGAGCTATTTCCCAGCGCAGCGCTATTTCCTAGCGCAAGAAGTTTGTCAAAGACTGCCTGATTTTCCGGTTTTATTTCCTGCTGGAGTCTGGCATTTTCCTTAAAAGCATCCTGCATGGCGGTGCTGCTTTCAGTTTCGGTTTTCTGGTGAGGTTTCTGATTACCCGTCCAGGCTTCGGCTCCGGGCTGGCGTTGTGCATATTTTCGCTCGTAAGGGCTGTCCTTTGCCACCGCATTTCGGACAGCGTTCAGCCGCTGGCGTTCAAAGGGCTCCGGCGCAGAGGAAAATACAGGCTTTCTCTTTTCCGCTTTTTTCTCATCCACCGGAACTTCCGGTATAAAGTCCTTATGGGTCAGAGCATCTCGAATCAGTTCAAATAAACACTTATAAATCTCCTCATTATTAGAAAAACGCAGTTCCATTTTTGTGGGATGGACATTGACATCTAACAAATCCGTATCAATGGTGAAATAAAGGACGCAGAAAGGATACTGGTGCTGCATGACAAAGCCCTTGTAGGATTCCTCTATCGCCTTTGACAACAGTGCACTCTTGATATAACGTCCGTTGATAAAATAATTTTCATAGTTCCGGTTGCCTCTGGAAATCAGCGGTTTCCCGATAAAGCCTTTTACATGGAATAAGGGCGTCTCCGCCTCAATGGGGAGCAATGCCGCCGTGATATCCCGCCCGTAAATATGGTAAATTAAATCCTTTTCCCTGGAATTTCCGGCAGTGTGCATTTTGGTCTGCCCGTTATTGATAAATTTGAAGGAAATTCCCGGATGGGATAAGGCAAGGCGTTCCATCAGGTCATTGATATAATTTCCTTCCGTCTGGGCTGTCTTTAAAAATTTTCGCCGGGCAGGAACATTATAAAAGAGATTCCGCACCAGAAAGGTAGTTCCCTCCGGCGCTCCGATTTCTTCGTTGGCTATTTCCTTAGAACCTTCGATGACATATTTTGTCCCGGTCAGCTCCCCATAGGTTTTGGTGATAAGCTCCACTTGGGAAACCGCAGCGATACTGGAAAGCGCCTCTCCCCGGAATCCCAAGGAGGTAATGGACAATAAGTCCTCCACTTGCTTGATTTTGCTGGTGGAATGACGCAGAAATGCCGTGGGAACCTGCTCCCTTTCAATACCGCAGCCATTGTCGGTAATGCGGATAAAGGAGATGCCCCCCTCTTTGATTTCCACGGTAATGGCGGTGGCTTTTGCGTCGATGGCGTTTTCTACTAACTCCTTTACCACGGAAGAAGGACGCTCCACCACTTCCCCTGCCGCAATTTTATCTATGGTTTCCTGGCTTAATAACTTAATTTCCGGCATTTCACACCTCCCTTTATCCATACATCAGAAATTCTTTGGCAATGCACTGGCAGTGCGGCGTTAATTAGAATTTCTTTTCCTGCTGCTACCAGCGGTTCTTTACCTTATTTTGCAGTTCGTATAATTTATTCAAAGCTTCAATGGGCGTCAGATTTCCCACATCTATGTTGCGGAGTTCTTCGATGATATCGTCATCCTTCACCGTGTCAAACAGGGACATCTGGGTCAAATCCACCTCGTCTAACTTCTCTTTTTTCTTCTTATGGGTACCGTTTTCTACGGCAATTCCCCTTGCCACGGAAGCGATATCGTTGGCAATGAGCTGGTCTACGATTTCCTTGGCACGTTCAATGACAGAATCCGGCACTCCTGCTAATTTTGCCACCTGGATGCCGTAGCTCTTGTCGGCGCCGCCCCGGACGATTTTCCGCAAAAATACGATATCGTCTCCCTTTTCCTTGACGGCAATACAATAGTTATTGACGTTGCTTAGTTTGCCCTCTAATTCCGTCAGCTCATGGTAATGGGTAGCGAACAGCGTTTTTGCCCCCAGCAGTTTGGGATTGCTGATGTGCTCCACCACTGCCCAGGCGATGCTTAAGCCATCAAAGGTGCTGGTTCCACGTCCGATTTCATCTAACACCAGCAGGGAGTCAGAGGTGGCATTCCTTAAAATGTTGGCAACCTCGTTCATTTCCACCATAAAGGTACTCTGCCCGCTTGCCAAATCGTCGGAGGCGCCCACACGGGTGAAAATCCGGTCTACAATGCCGATTTTTGCCGTTTCCGCCGGAACGAAGCTGCCAATCTGCGCCATCAGCACAATCAGAGCCGTCTGCCGCATATAGGTGGATTTTCCTGCCATGTTGGGTCCGGTAATAATGGAAATCCGGTTGTTGCCGTTGTCTAAGTAGGTGTCGTTGTCAATAAACATATCGTTGTTTATCATTTTTTCCACCACCGGATGGCGTCCGCACTTGATATCAATGATACCGTTCTCATTGATTTTCGGGCGGCAATAATGATTCTGGTCTGCCACCACCGCAAGGGAGACAAAGACGTCTAATTTTGCCACTGCCTTTGCCGTGCGCTGAATGCGGATAACCTCCGCTGCAATGCGGTTCCGCACCTCACAGAACAACTCGTACTCTAAATTGACCAGCTTGTCCTCCGCCCCTAAAATCATATCCTCTAATTCCTTTAATTCCGGGGTTATGTAACGCTCGGCATTGGCTAAGGTCTGTTTTCTGGTGAAATAGTCCGGTACCAAATCTTTGTAGGAATTGGTGACTTCCAGATAATAGCCAAACACCTTGTTGTATTTGATTTTCAGGTTTTTAATTCCTGTCTTTTCCCGCTCCTTTGTCTCAAGCTCTGCAAGCCAGGTTTTTCCCTCGGTTTTGGCGTTGCGGTACTTGTCCACTTCTTCGTTGTAGCCCTCTTTTATAATACCCCCTTCCCGGACGGAAACCGGAGTCTCTTCCCCGATGGACTCGTCAATGAGCTGATAAAGTTCCTCTAAGGTATCCATTTCCGAACGGATTTCCTGTAGCTGGCTTCCTGAAAACTCCTGCAACAGGGTTTGGATGGGCGGCAGCATTCCGATGGAATTTTTAAAGGCAATCAAATCCCTGGGATTGGCGGACATATAAGTCACCCGGGTAATGAGACGCTCTAAGTCGTAAATGGGATTTAAGTATTCCCGCAGTTCTTCCCTGGTAATGACACTCTGGTTCAGTTCCTCGATGGCGTCCTGGCGTTTCTCAATCTTTTCCCGGTTAATCAGGGGCTGTTCCACAAAGGAGCGCAGCATCCGGGCACCCATGGCGGTTTTTGTTTTATCCAGCACCCACAGCAGGGAGCCCCTTTTCTGTTTTTCCCGCAGGGTCTCCACCAGTTCTAAGTTTCTTCTGGTGGAGCTGTCGATTATCATGTATTTGCCTGTGGAATAAGGGTGAATGGAGGAAATATGCTCCAAAGAGGTTTTTTGCGTCTCAAGGAGATACCGCAGCAAGGCTCCCGCAGCAATGATGCCGCAGTCGTAATCCGCCAACCCAAGCCCCTCTAAGCTTCTGACCTTAAAATGGTTTTTTAAGGTATTTTCTGCTGTTTCATCACTAAAATACCACGCCTCTAACGCATAAATTGTAATTCCAAGTCGATGCTTCATGTCGGATAAATCTACCCCGCTCATATAAAAGCTTTCGTTGCAGACAATTTCCGTGGGGGAAAATTTGTTGATTTCGTCAATTAATTTCCGCTCGCTGTCCACTTCCGTCACAAAATAGTCTCCGGTGGATACATCCGCTAAGGATACGCCGTATTTGTCCGCAAGGTAGACAATGCACATGATATAATTGTTCTTGCTCTCGTCTAGCGCCTGAATATCCGTGTTAGTTCCCGGAGTGACAATGCGGATGACCTCACGTTTTACCAGCCCTTTTGCCAGCTTCGGATCCTCCACCTGCTCACAGATTGCCACCTTATGGCCGTTTGCCACCAGTTTATTTAAGTATCCCTCTGCGGCATGATAGGGAATCCCGCACATGGGCGCCCGTTCCTCCGTGCCGCAGCTTTTTCCCGTCAGGGTCAGTTCTAGTTCCTTTGACACAGTAATGGCGTCATCGAAAAACATTTCGTAAAAGTCTCCTAAACGGTAAAATAAAATACAGTCCTTATATTCTTCTTTTGTCAGCAGATATTGCTGCATCATCGGTGTATATTCCGGCATGTTTCCTCACTCTCATTCTGCCGCTGCTGCGGCTTTTCCCAGTTTATTCTTTTTTGTATGGTATCATCATGGATGTTGTGCTGCGATTGCCTCCGCCACTTTTAATCCGTCCATGGCGGCAGACATAATGCCCCCGGCATAGCCTGCACCTTCCCCGCAGGGGTAAATCCCCCTGATATTGGCTTCAAAGGTTTCTCCCCGGTTGATTCGCACCGGAGAAGAGGTACGACTCTCAATTCCCGACAAAATTGCATCTTTTCTGTCATAATTGGGAATGGCGTGGGAGAAATGTTTCATTCCCTCTATAAATGCCTCTTCCAATTCCTCCGGCAGAAGTCCCCGCAGGTTACAGAGCACCGTTTCCCCTCTGGCAGCGCTTTCATAAGCTCCGTATTGGACGGAGGCGGTGTTGTTACAGTAATCGCCGAAAAGCTGCTGGGGTATTCTCCCCTTCCCCAGAGCGTAGGCGCGTTCCTCTAATACCTCCTGGAAACGGACGCCTAACAGGGCATTTGCGGGCTGGGAAGAGCATAATTTTTTAAAATCCTCCGGCGTTACAGAAACGATAATGGCACTGTTGGCATTTTTCCCGTCACGGGCGGCATAGCTCATGCCGTTGACTGCCAGCCTTCCTTTTTCCGAAGAGGCATTTACCACATAGCCTCCGGGGCACATGCAAAAAGAATACACGCCCCGTTTATTCGCTAAATTTGCCGTCAGCTTGTAGGGGGCGGCGGGAAGTTCTCCTTCATACCGCTCCCCGTACTGGGTCAGGTTGATTTCTGACTGTGGGTGCTCCACGCGGAAACCTACGGCAAAGGATTTCGATTCCATCTGTAAGTTCCGGTCAAGCAGCATGGAAAAAGTATCCCTTGCGGAGTGGCCGATAGCTAATACCAGACAGTCGGCAGTCAACGTTTCTCCGTCATTGATTGTCACCCCTGTGATTTTTCCGTCAGAAATAAGAAGATCCGTGACACAGGAAGAAAAGCGGAACTCCGCACCCTGTTCCAGCAGAAAATGCCTTAGGTTTTTTATCACCTGTGCCAGAATATCCGTACCGATATGGGGTTTATTTTCATATAAAATATGCTCCGGTGCGCCGAATTTTACAAAGGTTTCCAGCACAAAACGGTTTCGTCCCGCCGGGTCTTTTACTAAAGTATTTAATTTCCCGTCGGAAAAGGTTCCTGCTCCGCCCTCCCCAAACTGAACATTTGAGGCGGTATCCAGAATGCCTGTTTTCCAGAAATTCTCCACGTCTGCCGTGCGTTCTTCAACCTTTTTGCCCCGCTCTAAAATAATGGGGGCGTAGCCCTGCAGGGTAAGGGCATAGGCGCAGAACAATCCGGCGGGGCCTGCTCCCACAATGATGGGACGCTTAGAAACAAAGGATACTTTTTTCGACGGGAAAGTGTATTTTTTAGGATTGATTAACATAATATTTTTATCGTTAACCTTTTTCAAAATCCGCTCTTCCGATTCCACCGTTACATCTACCGAATATACATAAAATAATTCCGGTTTTTTGCGGGCATCGATGGATTTTTTCACAATCTGATATGTTTTTAATTGTTCCGGCCTTATTTTTAATGTTTTTTGGATTTTTTGCTCCAGTTGCGCCTGTTCGTGATGAATCGGCAGCTTTATCTGATTTATTCTAATCACTTTATTTTTACGTCCTCTTTCCTGTTTATGTGTGATGAAATTGTGCTGAACAAACAGTATCACATTTCGCTAAATGAATGTGTCGCTGCACCGGCTGCGTGCAGCCCTGCCACATAACCGCTAGACCATGCCCATTGCAGGTTATATCCGCCGCAGGTGCCGTCAATATCTATCACTTCCCCGGCAAAGTACAGTCCCGGCACCAGCTTTGACATCAGTGTTTCATTTTCTATCTCTGCGGTTGAGACGCCTCCGGCACAGACCTGTGCCTGTTCAAAGGTTTTGCTACCGATAATATCCACCCGCAGCCCTTTGATGAGGGTGCAGAGGTTGTGAATCTGTTTATCAGAAACCTTCTGGGCGGGCAGATGTACGTCAATGCCTGCCTCTTTTAGCAGGACACCGGATAATTTTTTGTTCAGCAGACCAATCAATGCCTCTCCCGCTGTTTTGCCGTGGGCGTTTTTACGGAAACGGAGTGCCATGTTTTTCTCCAGTTCTGTAAGTTCTGTGTCCGGCATGAAATCCAACAGAACGTGTACTTTTTTCTTCTGCATTAATGCCTTTGTGGCATAACGGCTCAGCTGAAAAACAGGGATACCGGAAATTCCAAAGTCCGTTAATTGCAGTTCTCCCCGTTCCGACAAAATCTGTCTGTTCTCTATGTAGAGTTTTATCGAATTTTCTGCGCGGATTCCTGCAAGTGCTTTAAAAAATGACTGTTTCCCCTGCAACTGCACCAGGGCCGGAACAATATCTATGAAATGATGTCCGAAATTTTCTATATATGGGAAGGCGCTGCCGTCACTTCCGGTTTTTGGTGACGCTAAAAGACCGGTAGCAAAAATGACGGATTTTGCTTCTATTTTTCCATGGGTAGTATCGATGAAAAAGGTGTTTCTCTGTTTCTTAATGGTTTTGATTTCGCAAGAGGTTTCCTCCGGCACGTTTAAATAGGAAAGCTCCATGCGGAGCACATCAAGGACAGATGCCGCCTGCTCACTGGCGGGATAATAATAGCCGTTTTTTATTTTGGGGCAGATGCCTAATTCTTCAAAAAATGCTACGGCAGCTTCAAAACCAAATTGCTTAAAAACAGGCACAACAAATGCAGGGTTCTCCCCTCTGTAACAGGAAGAGCCCTGCAAGGCGTTGGTATAATTGCATTTTCCGTTTCCGGTGGTAAGAATTTTTTTGCCTACCCGGTCCATATGCTCGATAATGATTGTCCCTGCCCCGGCTCTTGCCGCTGAAATTGCGGCTATGAGTCCGGCGGCTCCGCCGCCGATGACGGCAACATCTGTCTGATTTATCATTTCCCTTAAACCTCAAAGTTTTTCACAGTAGACTATTTTAACATAAGGAATGCAAAGTTTCAACTTTTCATTGAAAAAGACGCCTGGTTTACAGCGTGCTGCTCCATGCGCCTTTGCATTACTATTCCATTAGTTCCTTGGTGATTTTGCTGATGTCATAATCCGGCGCATATTGCGCTACTATATTACATATGGTTTGAATCACTTCCGGTTCTTCTAGCATATCAGCAACTTCCGCTACAGAATTGCCTTTTGCTAATTTTTTACATACCAGACTGACAAGCTTTTGAATTTCGCCCTTGCTGCCATTGATGAAAAGCTTTTTTCTGTATTATACAGTGATAAGGCATCCAGACCGAATACTCCGGTCAATGTGATTGTTGGTGCTTTCATCATCAAAGAGCTTTTTGATTATTCCGATGATGAGATGGTTGAAAATCTTATAGATGAGCGCATGAAGCAGCTTTTAACAGATGCAGATAAACTTCTTGCCTTGTGTGAGTCTGGTTACAATGATTCAACAGAGTATGATCTGTTTGTCAGATGTCTGTCAGAACAATTTCCGAAAACTCTTCATTCTCAGCATGGTCTGCATATGCGGATTTCTTACCGACGATGATATCCGGGTGTGAAGCAAGGAAATCCTTATTGTAAAAGGTGATATCCCTTACGATGCCCATTCCGTTGGTGAGGATGCCGAACTTGAAGGCATAGCAGAAGTGGCCGTTGATGTATATCTGCTGAATGGCAGGGTTAGACGCAGTTCCCGGGAGTATTTCAATCCCGTGTTTATGTGGCTTCTGGCGTTTTGCAAACGCCTATTTTTACTTATTCAGCCTCTCAATATCTTTACGACATTCCCCTCAGTAATCCCATTTTCATTAAATGCATCCACACGCACATAATATTCTTTTCCATTAACCAGCGCTCCTATACGCTGCTCATTTCCGAATACCATATGACTGTGATAAAGTTTATCGGGCTGACTGCCCCACAAAATATTATAACCTGTGGCATTTGTACCTGCTATTTTCACCATCATATCCAGCTCATTTTCCCTATACGCTTCAAATTCCGGCACCTCCGGCTTTTCCCCGTCGCCCATGCCAAATATGCGTAAACCGGAAATGCAGGCCGTCTGCCCATAGGGTACTTCGATTACCGTCAGTTTCAGGAACCGTGCCTGAACGCCTTCCAGCCTTACAATCAAGTCATGGGGTAAGTCCGTATCTGCTTCTGACTTATCCTCTATCATAAAATAATTTTTACCATCCAGAGAACCCTCCAGTTTCCAGCGGGTCACATAGTCTTTCTCTTCAATATAACGAGCCTGCGTAGTTCCACGGATTTTTCCCGGCACAGGAATATCAATACCATCATCTGCAAAATTAATCTGTACAGCGTTTACCGTATAACTTTTTTCCAGATCTACCTGAATCCACTCACCACGCTTAGCTGTTGCGGCACGCCACCATGTCTGCACATTTTCATCTACAGCATATTTCGGTTCTTTTTTCTCTGTAAAGGAAGACGCGGATACCGTTTTCCCGTAACTTAATAGATACCATTGAGGCTCCTTCCATGGGTTCATCCTGTCGTCTTCTACTTCCATCGGCCAGTCACCATAACGCTGGTTACAGAAAAGCTCGCCGTCTTCATCAAATCCTGCCGGCCAGATTCCTACGCGTCGTTCAAATGTATGGTTCATACTAATCCGCATCGTGGATGCATGCCACAGATTCCCTTGTTTGTCCCACATTGTCGAGCCATGCCCGGCTCCCGGCAGGAAGCCGCCCGGCTTGTAGGAATATGGGTTATTATCTGCCAGCGTAAAAGGACCAAGGGGAAAATCGCTCACATAAACCCCGTCACTATATACATTGTACTCTGCACCTGTACATGCATACTGGAGATAATACCTGCCCTGATATTTATCCATCCACGCGCCTTCAATAAATGGCTTACGGCTCACATGTCCATGTAATTGCATAACCATACTCTCCGGCAGCATCGCTTCTTCTATATGATGTGACTTTAGGAACTCCTGATAACGCACTTCAATTTCTTCTTCTGGAAAAGGCGGCGCACAGTGATTCTCCCCGCTTCTCTCATAGCCCTTTGTCCATGCGTCACCCCATATCAGTTCCTTCTTCTCCGTCAGAGGCTTCATAGTCTCGGGGGCAAGCTCTACGCCCCATATAGGTGTCTGATTAGAGCAGCCCCAGTAAAAATACATTCTGCCGTCATCATCTACGAAAAGATTCGGATCCCAGAAGGGAAACGTTCCCTTTATCTCCTCATAAGGTCCGTTTATAACGTCTTTGGTACGATAAAAACTGCATGCTTCTTCCTTTTTGGAAGCACAGAAATATACATAATCCCCCACCACTCTTGCATCCGGCGCATAATCATACAACGGAAGTGATTCCGGCAGACGGTGGCTTTCCCAATGCACCATATCCTCCGATATCCATACGCTGAGCGTCATAGATGCGAAAATATAATATTTCCCTTGAAACTGAATCATCGAAGGGTCTGCCGCTTCGCGCGCCACCTGCACCGGCGCATCGCCGGACATTCCCTGAACCTGCGGTTTATTAAACTGATACCGGTAAGGTACATTTACCGGATTACAAAAATATTCCTTTCCCATAAACTATTTCTCCTTTCAGCAAAACTCAAACCACTGCCAGTCCGCCGATGGGCGTACCGGAATAACTGCCCTGATTTCCCCATCCTTTTCATCCTGTACCAGCATTTCACCTTCTGCATTTCTCCTGCACGTTTTTTCTTTCTGGTACATGAAAGTTCCTCCGGCACTTGATAAATTGCAGGCAATTCGGGCTTCATATATACCACTGTCCCTCTATTTCCGCCAATCCGCCATGGGTATTACTCAGGTAATTCACAGCCTGCTCCTCAAAATCCGTCCCTTCCGGTAAAACCTCCCCGGGAACTGCCAGCGCAGGTTCGCTCTTTAGTGTCAGCATATCCTTATCCAGTTCGACACAATGAAATGTCCACTACAAAACGACTACCTGATATGACCTCTACGCCTTGTTGACTTCGTATGAGTATTCTCCTGCACTAACTTTTTCTACCCTGCCGTCCGGAAGATAAATTTCCGCTTCCACCGGCACCGTTACCGTAATCATTACTTTCTCACCCTCATATTTCCATGCAGATTTGATTTCCCCTGCTCTGGAAAGATAATATCCTGCTGCCCTTCCAAGACGTTCATCCGGATAAGGCTGTATTTTTACTTTACGGAAACCCGGCTCCAGAGGCTTTATCCCTAAAATATATTGATAGTAAAACTCTCCTACACTGCCAAACGCATAATGGTTAAAGGAGACCATATTATCATCCGTTATTTTATCTTCATTTACTGTGCCATCTTCACGGATAGCATCCCACCGCTCCCATGTAGTGGTAGCTCCCCTGTCAATCTGATACATCCACCCCGGACATTCTTCCTGAAGCAGAACATCATAAGCAAGCTTCGTCTCTCCAGCCTCCGCCAGCATAGGAAGCAGATGCTCCGTAGCAAAAAATCCTGTCGTCAATCCTTCCCGCCGGACATTTTCCACGAACTTCTTCATAACCTTCTGACGCAGTTCCCCTTCCGGAATGACAAACTTCAACGCCATGATATACGCAGACTGATAATCATCCGCTACATCCCCATCCTCTTTTACAAACATTTGAAGGTAAGCATCCCTGGTTGCCTGATACTGTGCCTGATAACGTGCCGCGTCCTCCGCATAACCAAGCGCCTTTGCTGTTTCGCTTACCACCTTTAAGTCATGTACGATAAAGGAATTGGAAATGGGATTATTATGCTGTGCCTGCCATGCCATATCCTTTCCAAGCGCCAGCCAGTCACCTAAGGATACCCCAAGCCACAGATTCCTGCCCTCCATCTTCCGTATTTCTGCCTCCACAAATTTCTTCATACTTTCATACTGCTGTGGAAGCGCCTTTTCATCTCCAAACTGCCAGTACATCAGCTCTGGAAGAATCGTTACTGCATTTCCCCATCCCAGCATGTTCACAAATCCAATTCCTGCCGGTCCGGTTTGGGGTACAGTGGCACAGACATACCCCTCCGAGTTATCAAGCTGCCCCAGTTCAAGGTCACGCAGGAAATTTTTCCAGAAATCATTCGTGTCAAAATTATATGCACCTGTTAAAGCAAACACCTGTCCATCCCCTGTATATCCCATGCGTTCATCTCTCTGGGGACAATCGGTGGGAACTTCCACATAATTGGATTTCTGACCCCATACCTGATTCTCGTATAATTTCTGCACCTTCTCATGTCCGCATTCAAAGAACCCTGTCCGCCGCATATCCGTATAAAGGGCATACGCCTTTACCATCCCCGGCTTATACTCTGCCCCGGAAAGTTCCACGTAACGGAATCCCATATAGGTAAACCTTGGACGATAAGTCTTTTTTTCTGCCCCTGCATGATAAATGACAGTCGCCTTTGCCTTGCGAAGATTGGCAGTATACAGGCTGTCGTCGGGGTTTAGGATTTCACCATGTCGGATTGTCAACGTCTCACCCTCAAAAAACTCTGGGTGAATCTCAACAATTCCCGCAAAATTCTGTCCGAAATCCAGAATGGTCTTTCCTTCTGATACTGTCACATTTTTAACTGGCATCTCTTCTTGTATACGCACTTCTGTCAGGGTTTTTTCCAATGCAAAATCTGTTGTTCCTGTATAGGCAGCAGGATTTCCGATTACATTATTTCGCCCATCTGCAAAGTATATTTCTCCGTCATATTCTCCGGCATATTCATAGGGAGATTCCAGTTCGTCCACATCTGTTCCGGAATGAATCTCTTTCTCGCTTCCATCGGCAAATTTAAGCCGCAGTATCCATGAAACTGCAGGCTTTTCTCCGTATATCTGGGTCTGGTTCTCACAGAGAAACCTTCCGCAGTACCAACCCTGTCCCAGATAAAAGACCAGCTCATTTTCCTCACTCTCAGTATTCAGAAATGCCGTCACGTCATGCTCCTGATAAAGAACCCGGCGCGGATAGTAAGTATAACCGGGAGCAAACATCTGCTCTCCTGCTTTCTTCCCATTCAGTTCCGCTTCATATACCCCCAGTGCCGTAGAATAAAGTACGGCACTGACAACATTTTTTCCGGAAAATTTCTGGCGGAAAACTGCCACATCTCCCTCTTTATATTCCCTGTCTATGGTAATAAAATATTTTTTTAAATCCATTTTGACTTATCCTTTCTAGGTGGTAGACTATCCTCATGGCAGTCGGACGAAATTATACATGCTTTTTCATAAATTCCGCTGAAAGCTGTATGGATTTTACTGGTGATTTATCCACCCAGTTCTTATGGCTCTCCAGTATCACCGCATCCACTCCCGCCGCTTTCGCCTGTTCTGCAAGGGCTTCCAGATTCATATTCCCATACCCCAGCTCCATGCTGTCTGATTTCAAGATAGGTGTCATCGACGCTCCTGTTACTCTGCTTCCCCTGTCATTGATATGGTAAAGCTTCAGTCTATCTCCCAACTGCCGCATCAGCTGTAACGCATCCACTCCCGCTTCCGCAGGCCAATAAGAATCAAATTCAAAATTCACATACGCAGGATCCGTCTCTTCCATCAACATCCTGTATGCCGTCTTTTCCTTTGATACCTTGCGAAATTCACAGTTATGGTTATGGTATAAAAGTTCTACGCCGCCCTCTTTTAGTCCTTTTCCTGCTTCGTTTAAATCCTCCGCCAGTTTCCGGACTGCCGTTTCATCTGAGTAATCAAAACGGTACATCCCTGTTATGACCACATATTTTGTCCCGAATTTCTTCGCTTCTTCAATGACAGTTTGCGGCTCCCTCTGAATGGTTCCCAAATCCTCATGTACACTTACCACCGACAATCCTGCCGCCTTTACCAGACCTGCCCAGTCCAGATTCCCGCCTTTTCCTACCGGCATCCCTGCCATCTTCGTCATCATGCGCACCATAAAGGAAGTAGGACGGATCATAAATCCATTTAACTCAATCCCATCATATCCTGCTTTTTTGATAGCAGAAAGTGTTTGCACAGCCTGATTTTCTTTTGCAGTCACTGTCCCAAGCATAATCTGCTGTACTGCTCTCATCGGCATTACGATATCCTCCTAATTCCATAATCACCTTTCCGGTCTTTTCATCAATCGGTAACTTTCTTAATCTTCTGCAAAGCATCATTCAGCGCCTTTATATCTTCCGGCTTTATCACATCTCCTGCCTGTTTCAGCATACTCTGCAGGGTCATTCTCTGCATCATGCGCTGTAACGCCGGATTATCCTTCACACTCTCTGCCACATCTCCCCGGCTCGCCGATGCCTTATCCGTCAGTCTCTGTACAATTGCATTTGCCTCTGGGCTTTTGGCAATCTCGCCAAGAGTATCCCCAACGGAATAACAGTCCTTACGAAAATCTTCCTTGTCAAACCAGTTGACAATATCTCCTTCTTTCACAAACAGATAATCCTTATTGACTTCAGCGGCCTTCTTTATAGTAATTTCATCCCTGCATTCGCCTGCCTGAGCAATAATCGTATGAACACCCGATATTGGAACTTCAAAACAGAATACTCTGCTGCCATTCTGCTCTTCCACAAGTTTTCCGTCTACATACAATGCCACTAAAGGCTGATTAGAATACACCTTAATCTTTGTCACTTCCTCTGCCCGGTCTACATACCGCCGGCCGCACAGATGGACAAAAGCTTCTTTGCTCCAATATGCTTTATACAGATAAAATGCATCTTTTCTGAGCTTGCGGTCAATCGTTACCAAGCCTTTTTGGTTTTCCCCATGTTTGCCACCCTCGTCTCTTCCGTCAGCGGCAAAATCAAACATATTCCACACATGAGTCGCCCAGAGCCATGGACGTTCTTCAATCATACGCAGCATGTGCTCATGATACAGGCACTGATATTCTTCTGTATAATCCCCTCTGTCAGGCTGGGAAGAATGATATGCAGGATTTGCGTCCGCCCCGTATTCTGAAAATCCAATGCAGCGATCCGGGTAAGCACTGTGATACTCATCAAAGAATTCATCCGTTTGAATCATCTCTCCCACATACCAGCCGAAATAAAGATTATAACTATTGATATCCGGTATCTCCAGCAATGGGCTTTCCTTTTCCAGCATAAACACATTTGCCATTACAGTTTTCCTTGTCTGATCCAGCTCATGGCATAACCTGTTCAGTTCCCGATGGTTCTCCATCAATTCTTCATTTACTGCGCTTGCTGCTGTAATCTCATTAGAAAGTCCCCAGCAGACAATCGACGGATGGTTATAATTCTGAATAACCAGCTCCTGCATCTGGCTTAATGTATTTTCTCTTCCCCCAGACATATGCATCGTAATATAAGGAATCTCCGCCCAAACGATGATTCCGTTTTCATCACACAAATCATAGAATTCCTGCGCATGCTGATAATGGGCAAGGCGGATAGTATTTGCCCCCATCTCTGTGATTATCTCCATATCGCGCTCGTGATGCTCCCGGCTCAGGGCATTCCCTGTTCCTTTGCAGTCCTGATGACGGCTTACACCCCGCAGTGGATAGAAACGTCCGTTCAAGAAAAAGCCCTTCTGTGGGTCAATGGAGAAATGACGGCATCCAAATCTTACAGTGACCGCATCTCCGCTTTCCAGTTCCGCTTTAGCTGTATAGAGGTAAGGGTCATCCACACCATCCCACAAATGTACCCTGGACAGTTCAAATTCCGCTTTTGCATATCCTTCTGTAACCAAAGCCTGTTTTGTTTCCTCCGCAACCGTTACAGTGACCACATCAGCGCCACCCTCTGTATACACTTCTACAGTCACCGTTGCGCTTGCCGCTTCCTTCCCTTCCCCAGCCAGAGTGACCACAGGAGTTACTTTAATCCCATCTCCCCCGTGATACTCCATCGCAAAATGACTCTCAGGTACTACGACGAGACGTACCATGCGGTACAGCCCTCCATAAAAAGTAAAATCGGCTTTTTGCGGATACACAGTTCCATTGTCCGAATTATCCACAGCGACCACTAATTCATTTTCCGCCGTCGTAAGTTTCTCCGTAATATCCACACGGAACCGTGAATATCCTCCTTCGTGATGAGCCAGTTTTTCTCCGTTTAAGTATACGTCCGCTGTCATGGCAGCACCGTCAAATTCCAAATAAGCCTTCTCCCCTGCTTCTAACTCCGGTTTTTCCAAAAGGCGGCGATACCAACAGGTTCCCCTGTAATAATCATTTCCTCCGTCCTGCCCGTCTAAAGCATTCCATGTATGCGGCAGCAAAATATCTGTCCCCTCTGCGGCTGCCGCTTCCTGAACATCCTCGGCATTTTTTACAAAAAGCCAGTTATCTTTTAATTCCGTTATCTTTCTCATGTGCTTGCTCCTCCTGTCCCTGTTCATTTAATTGTATTTTACCGCTTAACCCTTACTTATGTGTTTACTTTTTCCATAATATGTTTTTAAATTAATGAATTTTAAGGCAGAATGAAAGAGACTGCCACACAATGTGAAAACCCGCAAGGGTGACAGCCTCATTATCAAACATAACCATATTCAAAAAACAAATACCTCTTGATAATAAATATCACAAACAACGCTATTTATTATCTAACGCCTGATTCATGCCCTGAATCATCAATTCAATCTGTGCTGCCATCTCTGCACCAGCAAAGCTTGCCAGAGATTTTAGGGGCATTCCATGCATCATTGCCTTCATCATCTCTGCACCCGTACCAAGGGTATCCTCAACATTTTCTGTTGGATCTGACTGCATGACTCCCATTGCTCCCTGCATATTCTGCATCAAACCTCCGATGATCGGCGCGGTCACAGGATGCGCCATAAGCTCTCCGATCGTTGTCGCTCCACTGACGTACAGAGGAAGCTGCTTTTCGGTCTTGAAGGAAAGCTCCCCTCTCAAGGCAATCTCGTCACTTGCATGTCCTATCAACACCTCGTAAGTTCCTGAAGGTGCATACCAATCGCCAAGCCCTTCATGGTAGAAAGATAAATCCCTTGCAGTAAGTGCAAATTCTACAGTCTTTGTCTCACCCGGCTGCAGCTCTACCTTAGCAAAGCCCTTTAGTTCCTTCACAGGACGCCCCGCTGTGCCGTTTTTATCGCTGACATAAAGCTGTACTACTTCCTTACCGACCATACTTCCTGTGTTTTTAACATCTACGGTTACTTTTACACAACCCTTATCATCCAGACTTTCTGCAGGCATATTCAGATTACTATACTCATATTCCGTATAAGAAAGTCCATGTCCGAATGCCCAGCGCACTGGCATTTTTCTAGCTTCGTAATAACGGTAACCTACATAGATTCCCTCCGCATAATCCACATTTACTCCATCGCCGGGGAAATTCAGGTAACTTGGATTATCCTCGAGACGGAGCGGGAATGTCTCTGCCAGACGTCCGGAAGGATTTACTTCTCCATAAAGAAGTTTATCTGTTGCCTCTCCCACGCCCTGACCGCCAAGATACATTTCCAGAATAGCTGCTGTCTTATCTGCCCAGGGTACTTCAACCGGACTTCCATTGTGCAGCACAACAACGGTGTTAGGCTGTACTTTGATAATTTCCTCAATCAGTTTATTCTGACATGCCGGAAGCTTCATATCCTTTCTATCATAACCTTCCGATTCAATCAGATCAGGCAGTCCTGCGAAAATAACTGCCACTTCGGCATCCTTTGCCGCCTGCACAGCCGCCGCCAGTTCTCCCGCGTTTTCTTCATCTTTATCAAAAGGGAATCCTTTCACATAAGATACTGGTCTGCCTTTTTCCTTTGCACTCTCCAATGCGGAAGTCACTTTACTGGAATTAATATGACTGGAACCGCCACCCTGATAACGGGGTTTTTCAGCATATTCGCCAATGTATACTACTTTTGTTCCTTCCTTCAACGGAAGTATTCCATTATTCTCCAAAAGAACTGCACACTCTGTCTCTATTTTTACCGCTTTTTCATGATCTGCATCCCTGTCAAACACAGCTTCCGGATGGCGGTTATCCGCATAAGAAAACAATACCTTTAAAATACGCTCTACTGCCTTATCAAGCAGCGCCTCATCCAGACTTCCATCTTTTACTGCCACAATGATCTTGGCATCATTTACCCCATGGCTGCCCGGCATCTCCAGATCAAGTCCTGCAGCAATCCCTGTCACACGGTCTGCCACTGCGCCCCAGTCTGTCATAACATAGCCTTCAAATCCCCACTCGTCCCGTAAAATCTCTGTCAGAAGATGTTTGTTTTCAGAGGCGTATTCTCCGTTAATCTTATTGTAACTGCACATAATCGTCTTAGGCCGCGCTTCCTTTACCGCTGTCTCAAATGCAGGTAAATAGATTTCCCGGAAAGTACGTTCCGACAAATTAGAAGAACAACTCATACGGTTATACTCTTGATTATTTGCGGCATAGTGTTTTATGCTCGTTCCCACATCCCAGCTCTGTACACCTCTGATATAGGAAGCAGCCATTTTTCCTGCAAGATATGGATCCTCGGATAAATATTCAAAATTCCGTCCACAGAGAGGGCTTCTCTTAATGTTTACAGCCGGTCCCAACAAAACACTTAAATTTTCTGCCTGACATTCTTCCCCAAGGGTCTTTCCCATTTCGTTCATCAATTCCGTATCAAAGCTGGAAGCCGTGGCACAGGCTGCCGGAAAACAAACCGCCACAATACTTTCGCCAATCCCAAGATGATCTGCCTCGCCGGGCTGCTTTCTTAATCCGTGAGGTCCATCTGATACCATAACCTCCGGAATACCAAGTCTCTCCACTTTCTTCAAACGCCAGAAATCTTCGCCGGAACACATCCCTGCTTTCTCCTCCAATGTCATTTCAGCGATAATTTTCTTAAGGTCTCTTTCCATAATCTCCATCCCATCCTTTCTTTCATTATATCGATATTGCTATTCCATCTTTACCTTTATGAAAATTTTACTCGCATTTATCCTTCCTGTATTATCTGATTTTAATATGCTTTATCTGATTTTAATTTTCCAAAAAATTTTTATCCACATGAGTTCTTCGGTACTGTGCCGGTGTCTTTCCAGTTACCTTCTTAAATACTCTGGTAAAATAACTTTGAGGAGAAAGATTCATATATTCTGCAATTATAGCAATTGGCCGGTTAGAATATTTCAGCAGATTACAGGAAACCTGTATTTTTTCCTGCATAATATAATCCGTCAAGGTCACTCCCATTTGCTTTTTGAAAATCCCTGAAAGGTACGCCGGATGTACACCAATCTCTTTTGCAATTTCCTGTAATGACAATTTCTTAAAAATATGCTTGGCGACGTATTCCCTGCTCTGTTCCACATAAATCGAATGAGCCTCTGATTTTGCTTCTTTCCCTAGCCGTCCATACTCCACAAGCGCGTATTCCATTACTTTCCGCATTTCCATCACATTCGTTGCTTTGGCAAGTTTTTGTAAAAGCACATCACTTAATGTATATGCAGCACTTTCTTCTACACCCGCTGCAATAGCATATCTGGTAAGTAAAGTGATTCCACTTACTATGCCGTATTCCAGATTCTTTTTCTGTGACTGGGCCATAACACCCGCACTGTCCACCAAATCCTCAAAAGATTTTCCTGTTCCAAACGAAAACTCCCCCTGCCCTCCTATAATCCATTTCCACATCTGATCTTCTCTGGCAAATGGAAAATGCTTTTTGTCGCACTCCTCATTTTCTAATTCATATTCCACTCGCCCGGCATGTAAACTTTCCTGAAATCGTTCCGCATCTATCCCGTTATCAATTTTGACAATATTTTCATACTCATCTGACAAGAGTCCATGTGCAAACATTATTATTTCTTCCAGTTTCCCGATTTTCATCAGGGGAATATCACATACGCTCCCTGCCTTCGCTCCATGCTGCTTACAATACAATAAGTAATCATTCTCAGAATACTCCTCACTGTTCACAGGCCCCCATATAATATAATCTCCCAAATTATGAAACACATAATACCAATACCCGCCGTCATTCCACACCTTATATGTCTTTTGTTCCCTCCCATATTCCATCAACATTTGTAAAAGCCTTGGACTGTTAAATACCGGATCCTCATCTAAGAAACCATCAAAAGGAACTGCAAGAAATTTTCCTTCTCTGCTTAAAATCCTTCCTGCCAGATGATACAGATGGTATACATTTTTTAATATGTAGACTGCTTTATCCATTCATTTTCTCCTTCATTATCCTAAATGCACATTTGTACTCCCATCTTTCAGTGCTTTAGATTAATAAAATAAATAAATCAAATTAATTTTTTGACATAAACACGAAATTTTCACCTCTTGATATCTTTCTTTTCTATTATAATAAAAAAAACAAATCCAATAAACATCTTATTTGGAGATTATAAATTGCAAGGAGGATTTTCTATGGACAAATTTTCACCGGACTTTCTTTTGGGAGCTGCAACCGCAGCACATCAGGTTGAGGGAAACAATGATAATAGTGACTGCTGGGCAATGGAACAGATGGAACACACCAGCTTTATAGAGCCATCCCTTGATGCCGTTGACCATTACCACCGTTATCAGGAGGATATTCAGCTCATGGCTGATGCCGGATTAAACGCCTACCGTTTTTCTGTAGAATGGGCGCGTATCGAACCAGAAGAAGGACATTTTGATGATGCACAGGCCGAGCACTATCTGGACGTTATTCACTGCTGCAAAGAACATGGTTTAGAGCCAATCGTAACCCTCCATCATTTTTCCAGCCCTAAATGGCTCATAGGAAAAGGTGGGTGGGAAGCAGAATCCACAGTAGACGATTTTGCCCGCTATGTCCGCTATATCATCGGAAAACTCGGAAATGAGCTTCACTATGTATGCACCATCAACGAAGCCAATATGGGAATCCAGGTAGCCGCCATTGCCAAACGCTATATGCTGCAAATGCAGGCACAGGCTGCAAAAGCACAGAGCGCGGACGGTACTGTTCAGGTCGGAATCAATCTGGAGAAAATGATGGCAGGCCAGAAAGCCGCAGCCGAAGAAAATATGAAAGTTTTTGGAGTGGAGAAAGTAGAAAACTTTACTTCCATGCGTACTCCTGAAGGCGATAAGATTGTATGTCGTGCTCACGAAGCAGCGCGTGCTGTCATCAAAGAACTCTATCCTGAAATCAAAGTAGGTCTTACCTTAAGCTTACATGATATTCAATCCACAGCCGGCGGAGAGGAACATGCAAAAAAAGAGTGGGATGATGAATTTATCCATTATCTCCCCTATATCCAAAATGATGATTTTCTGGGCGTACAGAACTATACCCGCTCCCTGATGGGTCCGGAGGGTACACTCCCCACTCCTGACGGCGCTGAACTTACTCAGATGAACTATGAGTTCTACCCGGAAGCATTAGAACATGTCATCCGTAAGGTGGCAAAAGATTTCAAGGGAGACTTAATTGTCACAGAAAACGGCATTGCTACCGATGATGACAAGAGGCGTATTGCTTTTATCGAAACAGCTCTCACAGGTGTTCAAAACTGTCTGCGCGATAACCTTCCCGTACGCGGCTACTTCCATTGGAGCCTTATGGACAATTTTGAATGGCAGAAAGGCTATTCCATGACCTTCGGGTTAATTGCCGTTGACAGAACAACACAGACCCGCCATCCCAAAGAAAGCTTATCCTATCTGGGAAGTTACCATGGTTAATTCTACGTCACCATAAAATATTTTTTACCAAAAAACCTGCTGTATTGTCCAGCAGGTTTTTTACATTTATTTACTCTCAAGCTTCCTTTTCCAGCATACTCCCTAAGAATCTAAGACTTGGTTTAGGCGTCCGTATCTGCGTAGTACGATCAACAGCTACAAGCCCATATTTCAGACTATACGCTTTCTGCCACTCATAGTTATCAATAAAGGACCAGTAGAAATACTCTTTTACCGGAATATCGTCCTCCATGCAGCGTTTCACACCCCAGATTGCTCTTTGGATAAACTCAATTCTTCTCTGGTCATCATCCGTAGTCACTCCATTTTCTGTAACATAGATATCACCTTTAAAGTCTTTTGCCACTTTCCGAATGACATGCTCCAATCCTTCCGGGTAGAACTCGTAGCCACATTGGGTAATGTCCGCTCCGTCAGGAACATAGGAAGTATACTTCATATGTTCTCATTTGATAGAAAAAATGACAGAATAATTTCCTCTGCTATATAAAAAGACCAGACACTTACATATTTCCCGTAAGTGTCCGGTTTGTCTAATTTCTATCCGAGTAACCAGCTGCATCTACAATAGCGCTGGCAACTCCATTTGTAACGTCCATAACTGTACCGTCTTTCTTTTCAAGTTCAATATGGCAATCAAGACCAATTGCAGAAATCATTGCCGGAAGAAATGTTAATGGTGCAACAGTAACCCCTACAACGCTGGCTGCGACACTGATATTTAATGGTATACTAAGAATCCTTTCATCTCCCTTTCTAACGATTACTTTGGAGATATCCCCCATTTTTATCCTTTCTTTAATCTCCTCAACCGTTTTTTCAGCATTCTTTTCAGCTTCCTCATTCTGTTCACCAGCATCTTTTGCTTCTTCCAGCAACCAATTGACCTCATCCCGAATGGTTTCTTCAAAAGGACGGCATGAAAATCCCAGCTCCTGTTTTGCCTTTGAACAATCAAAATCATTATTGCGCGTCATATTATAAACAGCAAAATCCGTCAATACCGGTTCTTCACCTGTGAATTTGCTCTGCATTTTTATAAATTTCACTGCCAAACTGGCAATGCCTTTTGACAAAATATTAGCATGGACATTCATGTTGGCAGTCTGATTAATAATATCATAAAGTTCCTTCATGGTTACCAGTTCATTGCTCATAATATAGCACTCGCCCCGGCGTCCTTTATCGCAGCAAGCAATGACTCCGGCTGCTAAATCCCTGACATCCACACTATTAAAAGTGCCATCTAAACCAATCTTTACTTCTCCATTAAGATATTGAGAAACCGTCTGTGCCACCGGCCCAAAAGCGTAGTCATTCGGTCCGCAAATACCGGAAGGATGAACTATAGAAGCATCAAGCCCCGGACACCACCGCAAAGCATCTAAAACCAGCTGACTCGCCTGAGCCTTTGTAACAGAATAATAACCAACAAGTCCGTCTGCAGGCAGAAAATGATCGACCTCTTTGATTTTCTGTCCATGGGGCAATTCAGGAATTGCCCCGGTAGAACTTACATAAACCAGTTTTTTTACTTTATGCTTTAAGCACATATCAATAATATTGCGTGTACCATCCACATTGACAGCATACACTTTGGGATTAGGATTGGGATTCATTGTTACTATACTGGCACAATGTATTACAATAACCTCACTGCCCTCCGGAACAGTAAATAATTCTTCCATGGAATTAATGTCAAGCAAATCCCCATAAATAATCTGCACCTGATCCGGCACATATGCCACAGCCGGATCATCTTTCAATACTAAAGCACGCACTACTTCTTTAGCATCCACTAGCTGACGGGCAATATTACTGCCCAGCAATCCAGCAGCTCCAGTCAAAAGATAAATCTTACTCATCCTGCATTTCCCCTTTCAATCCTGCACATCATATTTCTTACACTTCCTGCGTGAGAACATATCAACTTATCTAAGATTCCGCCTGTTATCCGAAGGCAGTTCCTTATCTTTTATTAAAATCGCAACTCTGTCTATGTAGGAATTCTACTCAAGCTTTCGATTGTGCAGTCGCTTTCTTCTCTGCAATACGCTTCTGAACTTCTACCATGTCCTCTTTACTCAACGAGCAGAAATGCATAGCAATCAGCGTAATGATCCAGCCGATAATAGGGAAACCATACATCAATGCCATTGTCATCCAGAAAATACCTGCTGTTAATTCATCTGTAGGCTGCGGCATTGTTTCTTTATACCCGATCAAAGCAATCGCTCCAGTTGCAATAAGTGCACTGACAGAAGATACCAGCTTATCAATCAAACTATATACACCCGTTATAACCGCCGGTATATATTTGCCGCCACGATCCAACTCATAATCAATGATGTCTGCCATAAATGCATTATTTCCGGTTGTAACACCCATCTTCGTTCCATTCGTCAGCAACATCAGAAGAACATATGCAATCATCAATGGTTTTGCGGTTGCAATGCTATGTGTATCTCCAAAAATATAAATTGAAGTAAAGAAAGCAAATGAGATAAGCGTTACTATAAGACAATACCATGTCCAGTCCACTACCGTCTTCTTGTTGCCGTGTTTTCTGGCATACCCCGCACCGACAAAAGCAAATAGTATGGAAGGAATAATTCCTAAGGTAGTCAGCTGAGTAGAAATCGCCATATCACCGATAATAATACCTGCAGCCATCGTATTAATAATAGACTGGCTGGCAATCTGTTGTGCAATCTTATCGGAAGCTGCAGAGGCTATGTAGCACTGCAGCGGACGGTTGCCTTTGAGTACATCCACCATATCCTTTATTTTGAGCTTTTCTTTCTTCATATTCGTTCCGACAAAGTTTTCCGCCTTATCAAACTCCGTAATACCAATACATGTCAGAACAATACCTACTGCAGAAACCCCAACACACACCCAACAGGCAGATGCCAGAAATTCCAGATTAAATCCGCCAAATTTAGGCATAAGCTTCATATAGAATACAAGATTCAGGGTTATAGGCACCAGATAATTAAAAATCGTACTGCAGACACCGATCATAGGACGCTGCCTTGGGTCATTGGTCATCAGCGCATACAATGTCTGTACCGTCATGTTGAACAAGGTATATCCAATGATATAAAGAACATACAGGAGTATAAAAGTTACAGTACCCCTTCCTTTCCCTGCTGCCCAGTTATACATCATAAGCAATGCAAGAACCATGATCGCCCAACCGCTAATCATCAGGATACGCACCTTACCGAAACGAGTATTAACTTTGTCATAAAGGAACGCAAGCATCGGATCGGTAATTGCATCAAAAACACGGGTAAAGGTCAGAATCCCTCCTACTGCCACTGTCGCAATACCATAACCGATACTTGCCGTATAGTTTGCAAGACCTATGAGAGAATAAAACCCCATTCCAATAAAAGCACTGGTAGATACCATAATAATCTGCCATAATTTTGCGCGCCGATATATCACCCCATCGGCTCCACCTTGACCTGATCTGTTTTGAGACATAATTAAACCCTCCTTCAATATATCTTAAGTTTTTTGCCATAATATTATTATAGAGAAAATTAAAATTACCCCTGTTTAAAAATTGCTGATTTTGTTTAATGTTTCATGCATTTTATTTTCTTTTTTGTAAAATAAAAGGAAATGCCGGAAGCCCATTTTCATTAAAAAGAGAAACTTGATAATAAGGTGTCTGGGCAAAAACAGCAGTGATTTCATTTGATATAATGGCTTCTTTTATGAAAACTGTTAGTGTATCTTCGTATACACTCCATCCGGTAATCTCACACTTCTCTTCACCTGTATAAATCTCCAGTTCCTGAAATTCTTGCCCTTTCAGATGAAGGCTGACAGCATTGTCAAATCGAATACATATCTGCTTATCCTGTACTTTCATTTCCACAGCGACAGGAGCATCCCCCTGCACCGCTTCCCCATATACATGCTGTCTTGCACTCAATGCCATACGTATTCCTATTGGCTGCTTATTTTTGGGATGAATGTCAAACCTGTTTCCACAATCTGAAGTGGAAATCATATGCACATTATCAATATGCTCCCATGCATCAAACTGTTGTTTCCTGAGTTCTGGGAATTTATCCCCCCTGCACTGCATCCAGCTTTCAAAAGGTGCAAGCTGGGCATATATGACCGGAAGATCCTCTGCCCAGTCCTTCCGAAGCTGCTCCACCAATCGGGTAAACAGTTTTTCATAAATTTCAGGATGCGTGTCATCACTTTCTCCCTGATACCAGACGACTCCCCTGATGGTAAAGCCTGCAGCCTTTGACAGCATGGACTCATACAACCCGCAGGGGCGATTCTCATCATGCGGTCCTGTCACCATAAAACTCTCCTGTGACATGCCGCTGTTTTCTGCCGTTCCCCCCTGCATTTCCATGCCTGCTCCGGCTGCCAGCTTTCCTATATGCTGCATCACCTGTTTCATCGTTACCGTATTTTTCATCATAAAATCGTTGATCATTTGAGCGAAAGGGCTTCCCATTCCCTTTCTCTTCGCATAGTTTATCTGGTAGTATGTTTCCATATCCAAATGTGCAAGATTCTCTTCATACTCACGCAGATATACTGCCAGTTCTTCGTCCGCCTCTAACATTTCCCGGCTGATCCATGCTGATGCGGAAGTTCCTCCCCAATTACAGCTGACTATTGCCACCGGTATGTTATAATGCTTCCGCAGCTCTATTGCAAAATATGCTGCTACCGCCGAAAAACTTCCAATCGCCTCCGGAGTAAGACATCTCCAGCAGTTCCAGTCCTGATTACTTTTCAGCCCCTCTTCTTCTTCCCCTTCAAAGGAATACTTTGCCACTTCATAATAACGTAAATGCTCATCCGGCCGGCTGCTTTTCATTTCTTCAAACTGACTGTCATACTTCATGGGAAATTCCATATTGCTTTGTCCGCCGGCAAACCATACCTCCCCAAAATCCACATTTCTGAGCACAACATCATTTCCTATCCGGACAGTTACATTCTGTGCTGCTTCCTGTGGGGGAAGAAAAAAAACAAAATCTCCTTGCGGCAGTTCTCTTTCAGCAACTTCCTTTTCATTCATATAAATAGTTACCGTCTTCACTTCTGAACTGGTTCCCCATACTTTGCATGGCTTATTTCTCTGAAACGTCATGCCATCTTGAAATATTTTTGCTAATTTGATCATATACTCTCCTTGTTTACTTGTTCTATCTCTGTCTTTTAAATGTCGATGGATCACAAATTACTTCATCTTTGATTGGGAATCATGGAAAGCTGATCGTTAATCTGCTCTATTACTTCTTTAGGCATATGAGCATACTCCAATATCTGCCTCATTTTCATTCCTGATGCCATAGACATCATCTCCGGAGTCATCTGTTGAGCTTCCTGCCCTCCCGGTTTTTCCTGTTTCCCTGCGCCTCCCAAAAAACCTTCCACAACCTTCCGCCCTTTCGGATTTCCCATCACGTAACCAAAAGTACAGTCAACGGATAAAAATTCTCCATCATTATCCGTCACATGCGCCTTGCATACGGGCTTTGTCATTTCGCCGTTTCCAAAATCTCCAAATACCTCTTTCAGCCACCCGATAGAATCGGACACCCAGTTAGGAACACGGGAGGAAATAGTTGTATCACGACTCTGAACAGAAGTATCGCATGTTGAAAATCCATGAGGTCCATAGGAATAAATATGGCTTTCAAATGAAATATCCGCCTGCACCAACGCTTCCATAAATCGAATACTGTTCATAACAGGAACAATTGCATCTGTCCGTGTTGCAAATATAAAACAGGGACAGGTATTTTTATCCACACAGGAAATTGTATCCGGCGCAGTAGCACAGCAGCCTTTCACATCGGAACCTGTCACCGGATATCCCAAAATTGCTGCATTGGGACGATTCTCTGACATTGTCGCCGCTGCTGCCGCCAAATGCCCTCCCGCTGAAAACCCAATTACTGCAACTTTATCGGAAAATACTTTCCACTCTTCTGCCCTCTTGCGGATCATTTCCATTGCCTGTTCATAATCCTGCAGGGGATTCGGCCACACAGAATGTTTCCCAACCGAATATCTAAGGATAAAAGCCTGATACCCTGCTTTCAGATAAGGCATTGCGACCGGATCAGCTTCTCTTTCAGAGCAGAACTGATATCCGCCGCCGGGAAGAATTAAAACTGCCGGGCGTTTGCAGATATTCCGGAATTCTGCCCCAGTATCCAGAAGATAGGCCGTTAATGACACTTCTCTTGCTTCATTCAATACAATTTTTTCTACTTTCATGTTCTTGATCCTCCTATGATAATGTAAATTCCAAAATATCAATACTGCCCTCTCCTCGATAGCGAAGGAACAGTGGACAACGCGAAACTGCAATATCTGTCCTCTCTGCAACAATCCGTTCAGGCATAAAATCCGTTTCCGATACCGCCCAGTCATCGCTTTGCGAAAGCAGTATTTCTGCAACAGCTTCTCCGGATTCTCCGTTTAAGATCTCAAGCTTCCCTCCGGCACCGCGGGTTACCACCGAAAGATGTCTGGTATTGGTCATATCAAAATATTTGTAACCTGCCTGACTGCCATCCTCAAGCCCTGTAATATAGGAAACCGGCGCATCCTTTGCTGTCTCCCCGTTAATCTCCGCCACTCCCGGCTCCGGCGGATCATAATCCGGCCCATCCTGTGTCACACACGGACCTGTCATCGCCATTGGGTTAAACATTTCTCCAGCTGGCTTCCCTATCAGTACACAGGCGATATATGCCGGATAAGTCCCACTTCCTTTCAACGGACCGTCATTAAGACCGCAGCTTGTGGATTCTACCATATCAATGGTTCCGTCCGGATGAATGGTGATCTTCTCAGCCACACCCTGTCTAGAAAAAGGACTTCCATTTGTCACACGATGATCAAAAATATACCATTGTCCTTTTATGCATACCAGACCTCCATGACTGTTTCCCATTGGATAAGAAGCCTGCATAAGACTGCGTCCCTGATAACCAATATTACTGGAACAATGGATTGCCCCCTTATGAACAAAATCTCTGTCCGGGAAACGGCTCATGGCGTAGTTCAGCCCCGTCATGTTTGTTGCCGGATAAACAAGATAATACCATTCCCCAATATGCCGTATGGATGCCCCCTCAAAAAAATTCGGTTCTGTATATACCCATTTTGCAGGAAGGAGAATTTGGGGCTTACTTATCACCGTAAGCATATCTGCAGCTAATTCCATCACGAAGCAGCCTTTAATCTCATGTCCGTATTGTCCGTTCTCCGGCTGGCTGCTGCCTGTATAAAGCCATATTCTTCCGTCATCATCCACCAGAACTGCAGGATCAAAGGTAAACCATTCTTCAGGTTTGGTTCCGTAAGCATGCCCGTCCGGCAGGCTCACATCTCCCAGATACTCATATTTCCCTGCCGGTTTATCACAAACTGCCACCGAAATAATGCTGGAATTCACTACAAAGTAATAGAGATAATACCGCCCATCCGGTCCCTGCACACAATCCGGAGCATAATATACCTGATTACGTGTGTTCCACGGTGTCTGGTCTTTCCTGAAAATCACTCCTTCATATCTCCAATCTGACAGATCCTCCACTGGTGCAGACCATGCCACATAGTCGTTTTCACAATACCCTTCGGCACCAAACCGGTCATGACTTCCAAAAATATACAACCTGTCCCCAAATACTCTGGGCTCCCCATCCGGAATATATTCCCATGCCGGCAGATAGGGATTATATGCTTGACGTTTCATCCTCATCATCCTCCTTCTAAAACTTACTTTTCTTTCACATGAATAGACACTTCTTTTGTACCAAGTCCCTCTCCACTTACTTTTACTAATATGTTTCCTGACTTTTCACCTGCACGGATTACCGCCTGTGCTTTCCCATAGTAAGTTGTATGCTGCCTGCTATGGAAATCTTCTCCCATATTCGGTCTGGCAGAACCAAACGCCTGTAGCGTGCCCGCACCGCTTACCTCTATCGATATAGGAATATCCTCTGATGATTTCGTGATTCCATCTTCACCTATAAGATCAATGTTCAAATAACACAAGTCCTGTCCGTCTGCCGTCAGTTCCGTCTTCTCTGCATTAACAGCCAAAACAGTTTTACCTTTCGCTGTCTTTAATGAGCTTCGGGAAATTTCCTTTCCCTGTGCATCATAAGAAACCGCTGTAATCGTGCCTTCTTCATAACGCACATTTTTAAAGACTGTCTTGCATTCTTTTACTGTTTTTCTTCCGCAAGATTTTCCATTGACAAGCAGTTCTGCCTCTGCTCCGTTTGAATAAACTGTTACCTTGGTTTTCCTTCCTTCACAGCCGCTCCATGACCAGCTTCCCACGGCATCCGTATCACGCCACATAGACACAGAACCCAGATCCCCGGCATGTGTCAATGGCTCCACACCAATTCCGGGCGTATTCGTTAATCCCCATATAAGTTTGTTCCACTGCACCTCAGGACGGATTTTCCCACAGATATCAATAACACCGCAGCCGCCGGAAATAATCGGCGCATCATTTCCCGGTTTTTTAAAGCTTTTGTATCGGACTGTCCCGATACCAGCCTCGCCAAGATAATCCCACCCCGTCCACATGAAATCTCCTACTACATAAGGAAGCTTTTTCACAAGCTGCCAGTTTTTGTATAGATTTTTAGGAAGTGTCTCCGAACCGACAATCACACGGTCGGGATGCAGATCTTTGTCTATCTCATAGCGGGAAGCCGCATAATTGTATCCTCCGATATCAAGGCTTGCGAACGCTTCCTCTGATGCTTTATCCGCCGCCGGTTTGGCTGCCATTTTTTCAATCATTCCGCCGGCCATATTCATCAACATATTGAAAAAAGTACTGGTAGGAGCATTGTCCATCGTCTGGCTTCCATTCTGGTTTTCTTTCTTCTTCCCCTTTTTATCTTTCTTGTCACCGTAAATACCGCCTCCTTTTGCTGTCATACTGCAAAGCATAAGATTAACTCCCAGAGTTACCGGTCTTGACGGGTCAATACTTCTTGCAAACTCGGCCATTTTCCGACAGTACTCCTGACCTTCCGGCAACGCAAGCTCTGAAATTTCATTACCAATCGAATTCATGATCACGCTTGGATGGTTATGATTTTTAAGCACCATCGCCCTTAAATCCTGCTGCCAGTTCTTTCTAAAATCAGCGTCGGCATAATCATAGGGATTTTTATGTATCAACCACTGATCTGCAAATTCGTCCATGACATACATGCCAAGTTTGTCGCATGCCAACAGCAAATCCTTTGATGCAGGATTGTGGGAACACCGGATAGCATTAAAACCTGCCTCCTTCAAAATACGTATTCTACGCTCTTCTGCTTCTTGAAAAGAACATCCTCCAAGGATACCATTATCATGGTGAATACATGCTCCCCTAAGAAGCACTTCTTTCCCGTTTACCCGAAAGCCTTTTGTATCCCACGACAATGTCCGGATTCCCAGAAATCCTTTTACACAATCAACTGCTTTTCCATCGTTAATCAATTCTAACTGATATTCATATAAGTAAGGATTCTCCGCGTCCCAAAGCTGCGCCTTCGGTATGTCCAGTGACAACTTTGCCAATGCTTCCTTGATCTCTGTCAGACCTTCAGCAATTTTCCTGCCCTTGTCAAATATTAATGCTCTCAGCTGTTCCCCGCCCGTAACGTCAGCCTCAATTTGTATCCTGTCAATTTCCGGTGTTGTGATTTTTACTCCTTCCGGATGAATATAACATTCCTCTCCCACATAAAAGTTCACTTTACGATAGATTCCACTGCCGGAATACCATCTGCTGTTCGGGCATTTTGAATTATCAGCAACCACTTTAAGCTGATTGCTCTCTCCATATACAAGGCCATTCTCTAACGGCACATAGAAATTAGAATACCCGTATATATTTGTGCCTGTAAGCTGTCCATTCAGATATACCTGCGCCTTCTGATAGATTCCCTCGAATTCCAATATTATCTTTTTGCCTTTCCATTCAACCGGAGCTTCAAAAGACTTCTCATAGACATATGTTCCACCCGGAAAGTATCCACATGCCCCTGCCGTAACTGCTTCTCTGCTTCTCTGCTCATAAATCATGGCATCATGGGGAAGCGCTACTTCTTTTTTATCCTTTTCATGCCCTTCCTTGTAAAATATCCATCCTAAATTAAAATCTGATTTGACCATACCTTCTCTTCCTCCCATTTTATATTCTTTACACAGATAACAAGCCGTAATATAATTGTAAATGATATAGTTATCGTTTTATATAGCATTTAAAAGAACTTTTCCTATTTTTATATCATATTCAATTAAAGGAGCTTAACATGTATCACTTCAGTACAGGTACTACAGGAAAATGGAATATTGTGGGAGACTATAAAAATATCCTAGAACCATCCGGGTTCGTGCTGCCCTTTAATTACCGGACAGAAGTTCCCTTTGAACTTTTCTTATGCACAAGCCTTCCTGATAATCCGAATGCCCGTTTGATTATCATGCAGTCATCACCCAGTTCTTCCCTCTATACTTCCTTCAGCAATGCAGAAATTGCACCTTATATAGATAACGGAAAACTTCATCAGCATGACTTCTTTGAATTGATGTTTGTTATCGAGGGCACCGTATATCAAAACATTGAATATGAACGGCATGTTTATCCCGCCGGAAGCTGCTGCCTAATTAATACAAACACACAGCATATCGAAGAATATCATAACGCATCAAGAATACTGTTTCTGCAGTTATCCAAAAATTTTGCCAGAAACCTGTTTACTGCGGAACAATATTTCCCGCCGGAAGATGCCCCCTGCAATGAACTGATGAAGAATTTCTTTCTCCAGACTCTGCATCAGGAAAACCCTGAACAGAAAGAGTATATTGATTTCATTCCCCTTAGAGACGCTTCGTGGGTGAAACAATATATCCATTCCATATTTGAAAAAATGTTTCATGAAATACAGGAACCCGTCTTTGGCTCCTCTTTCCGGCTCCGCGCCCTTTGTATGGAATTGTTCTGGCATCTGTTTGACCAAAATAACTATCAAAACACACCCGTCAAACCCGGAACCGAATCAGAAAGAATACTGTTTGAACAGCTCTCACAATTTATGAAAAAAACAGGCAGAAAAGTTTCCCGCCGACAGCTTGAGGAGAATTTCAACTATTCTGGAGACTATCTTTACAAAATAATACGCAAGTATACGGGCCTTGGAATTTACGAATATAGTTCCTCCCTCTGTATGACAAGAGCCGCGCAGTTACTGCTTTCCTCCAAAATGAATATTAATGAAATCGCAGAACTGCTTGGCTTTTGTAACTATACCCAATTTTATAAAGCCTTTGAGGAATATTATCATATGACCCCAAAGACTTACCGTAAGACCATGCATTAATCTCCGCTTTGCTCTTCCACCTTTTTAACCAACATACGATATTGACAAAACAAAAGCAGCATGCTGACTGCCACAGACAGTATATCTGCTGCCGTATGTGCCGCAGCAATACCGGACAATCCCATCAACCCGTGAAACAGGTACAAAAACGGAATCAGAAGAATTCCCTGCCGGAGTACTGACATCACAGTTGCCGGAACCGCACATCCGGAAGCCTGTACAAAATTAGTACTCAGATAGTACAGCCCGATAACAGGGCTGGCTATTACCAGAAACAATACCATTTCCTCGCCCATAACGGCAACTGAACTTTCTTTGATAAACATACCGATAATCTGGCTTCGGCAAAAATAACAAAATCCTCCCGTCACCGCCCCGACGCCAAGTGTAAGGATTGAGACTTTTTGTATGATTTCCTTTAAACGGGCAATATCTTTCGCTCCGTAATTGTATGCCAGCAATGGCTGGATTCCCATACAGATACCCATTTGTATCATCCCGATCAGCATCGTAGTCTTTCCTGCTGCCGCCATGGCTGCAATTGCACCTGTCCCGTAACCTCTAAGCAGCCTGTTGGAAAATGTAGAGGCAAATCCGGACAATATACTGCTGAGTGCATTGGGCATTCCCAGCAAAATAACGGAAAACAATTTTTTTCGGTTTTTCGCCACCAAGCGAATACTCATATTCAGTACAACCGCCTTTTTTCTCATAAAATAAACATAATACAATGTTCCCACGAGATTTCCGATTACTGTTGCTGCTGCCGCGCCTGCAACTCCCATTCCAAAAACTAAAATGAATAACGGATCCAGAAGAATATTTACAAAAGTGGCTGCCATATTCCCAACCATTCCTTCCTTGACTGCCCCTTCTGCCCGTATAATGGTTCCGAGCGTTGTGGAAGCAAGCATAAAGGGCACACCCAAAGCGCAAACGTACAAGTAGATTCCCGCATACGGTAAAATCTCCTCCGTTGCACCAAGTACGGGCAGAATAGCCTTTCCTGCTGACAGCAATACCGCGCCAATTACAATCCCAAATCCTATGGCTCCCCAGAAACAAAGACTGGCATAAGCTTTTGCTTCCTGCATATGGTTACTACCCAATGCCTTTGCAATCAGCGCACTGCCGCCGCTGCCTAACATAGTCGCCACTGCTGCTGACAACGAAAAAAGCGGACCCACCACGGAAACCGCCGCTACCTGTCTTGTATCTCCTAACTGACCCACAAAAAACATATCTGTCATATTGTAGAGAATCATAACCAAAATAATAATTACTGAAGGAACCGCCAGTGAAAAAATAGATTTCCATACTGACTGTGTCCGAAATAATTTTTCATATTGCATTTTGTTCAGCCTCCTTACTTTTCCCAATTTCTTTCGACAAATAGATTTCTCGTTCCGGATCTCTCAGTTTTTTATGACTATTCTATCTTAATTTCTAAATGTCAATGTTTTTGAATTCATGTTTTCTTTTAATTTTTTTGGAAAAAAACATGTCTTCTAATTCATTACAGAAATTTTTTAACATAATAATTAATTTTTTAAACACTTCTTCTGTTTTTCCTGTATACTAATAATATGGCAAAATAAGGAGGACTATTTATGCATATAAACCCGAATATAAACATATTAAATTTCCTAAAACAAGTTCAGAAATGCAGTGCCGACGTATTATTTGAAACCTCAGAAGGCGACCGCATTGCCCTAAAGTCAACGTTAAGCCAATATATCTTCTTCACGATAGCATCTAATCCGGAACTGCTTCAAAGCGGCACAATCCGGTTTGAACAGGACGAAGACATAAAATTATTGGAAAACTTTTTATGCGACTGATTTTGTAAATTTAAGACGCACATCAAGTATGTGCAGATAGGAGCAATATGAATATTCAGGAAAAACTAATTTTTTTTCAGCAGTTAATTCAGTGTAATCATAACCTTCCTCTGCATAGCTTTTCCCCGGATTTTGTCTTTGTACATTCAGATATTTTAGAAGATGTATCCGCAAATGACGACAAAACCCTAATCATCCTAAGTCTGGAAGAGCCAATCAGAAAACATGTGGAAAACCAGAAGCGGGAACCCTTATTTATTGACGATCATCTTGGGATGATCTGGATCGTGGCATTTGAATACCATGAGGATTCCTTGTGCGGAATCCATGCACTGGGACCCGCTTATTCCGGAAGAAACTCTTATCAGATGATTAAAAAGGAGCTGGATAAACATAACCTTTCCATCAATATCCGTACAAAGGTTTTTCGCCTATTTGAACATATTCCAATCATCCCTACTAATCAGCTTTTTCAGTATGCCGTTATGCTGCATTACTGCGTTACTGGCAGGCGGATTACTACCAATGATATTCAATTTACGGAAAAGGCATCTCAAAATCCTTCTTCTTCTGAAATCAATCTGATTACAGAGGAGCACCGGGGCGTATGGATGGCAGAACAGGAATTCATGAATATGCTGCGGGAAGGAAATCCCAACTATCTGGATGCCCTTGCACGCTCTTACAGTTTAAGTGACGGACCGCGTTTTGATACAGGCGACTCCCTGCGCAAGGCAAAGTCAACCTCCATCGTCCTCCTTACACTCTGTTCGAGAGCCGCCATCGAAGGTGGTGTAAGCCCCTCCGTCGCTTATACCCTCAATGACTATTATATGCAGATGATTGAAGACAGCAAAAACATTGCCGAAACATCTACCACATGCAGTACTCTTTTGGAAGACTACGTACAGCGGGTACAACAAGAAAAAGAAAAGAATGATATCTCCGGACAGATAAAAAGCGCATGCGATTACATCGCAATACATATCAAAGAAAAGCTTTCTATCACACAATTAGCCAGACAGGTGGGCTATACAGAATACTACTTCTCTCATAAATTCAAAAATGAGACCGGGTATAGCGTATCAGATTATATTAAACGTGAAAAAATACGACAGGCAAAATTACTTCTCTCAGGAACCCAAATGAGTATTCAGGAAATCAGCGATGAACTTTCATTTGGCTCCCGAAGCTATTTTTCTTCTTCCTTTCAAAAAGAAACGGGATTATCACCCAGCGAATACCGGGAACAGAATATAAAGCTTTAACTAATTACAGCGCGTTCACACGCACTGTAATTAGTGTCTGCTTTTTAAGTCTATAAACCATTGATTTTACTCAATGTCATGTATTATGTGCGCAGACACTGGAAAATGCGGCGAAGGCGTATCCGGGCATACGTGGAGCTATTATCCACAGTGACAGGGGGAGCCAGTACGCCAGCCAGCTTTATCGGGATGCCAGTCTCCGCCTTCAAAAGGAATCGTCCCATAAGTACCCAGATAAGCAGCCATCCTTGCCCCCGCGGAACCACCCCACAGGGAATAACAGTCCGTATCCACCTCTAACTCCTCTGCGTATTCAAAGATAAAGCTGATTTGCCCTTGCCAAATCTTCACAGGCAGTCTGTGTGTAGTTCGCTTTCGTAATGCCGTGGCTGGCACACCAATCAACGACACTCATGCCTGCGGGCCGGTTCTGGCATTCCCTGATCTGCTCTGCCCACTCTTTTAAACGGTATTGTACAGCTACTGCTGTTGTTGCTGAGTTCATAGACTTACCTCCGTATAATGGTATCAAAAGTTAAGGCTTAACTTTTAATACTGCTTGAGAGTTAAAAGTTCTCTCATCTAAATCAATATATTTTAGCGAGTCTTTGGCTCGCTTTTTTCAATTATTTTTCAAATAGTAGTTGACATGTGAAAGAAAATGTGCGGCCGCT
>JAETQH010000109.1 GCA_021770785.1 Lachnospiraceae bacterium | reverse complement strand
GAGGGAAGCCCACATTGGAATCGCACCATCATCTCTATGACCGTTTTACGGAAGTATCATTATCAGGAAACAGTGTCATGGCGCAAGGTTCCCACACCTTGTTTGCTTTAAAACATTTCTCGCTCCTGCCTTTTTTCACAGGCAGTCATGGCGTGTTTTGGCACAGCTCGGCTGTTTCATACGTCTTGCAGGATTGTCCGTATTCAGTTGTCAAAATTCCGCCGTGTTTCTGGTTAAATTTCCAGCTTGTCCGCCCCGTACTTGTGGATAATCCGGAACAGGATTTCCTTCTCTTTCCCCTCCGCCTTACGGTAAAATCTGCACAGCAGTTCAAGCTCCGTTTCCGTCAGGGTATTTATGTAAGGCTTATAGCTTTCCATGATGAAAATCCCGCCTCCCTCGCCCGGTTTTGTGTAAACCGGATAGTCAAATGACAGGACGGCTATATCGTGGAGAATCGTGCGGCTTGCAACGTCAAATTCCCACGCAAGCTCCCTTGAAGTTATATGCCCTCTGGCAGATAAAATGCTGATGATTTCCATTCTCCTGTGTGCCGTATCCATACCGCACCCCTTTCATTTTCCGGCTTGAAAATTGCCGGATTTTTATGTATTCCTTTCACAGTACGGCCCGAATTCATGTATGATTGACAGCACTGTTTCCCTGTCTTTCCCTGCACATGAAACAGCGAGTTTTTCCAAGCATTCCAGTTGCTCCTGCGAGAGCGTATTCTGGTTTTTCCCAACGCCGTCCATCAGGAAATAGCCGCCGTTATATCCCTGTTTTGAAATGACGGGAAGTTCCTCGCCAATGACTTCAAAATCCCTGCTTATGGACTTCCTGCCTACACAGTACCTGCCCATAAGTTCCGCCACGGTCAGCTTCTTTCCCGACAGCAGCATACGCTCAATCTCCCTGCGCCGCCGGAATGCATGGTCTAACATCTTTTCACCCCCTTTCTCCGCTGTTTCTGATGTTAATTGTAGATAAAGTAATGTTCCCTCTATGGGGGCATTGCCTTAAAAATTTCTAATTTTTTTCTGCAATGCCGGAAAAGCCTAAAGTCTTTTCCGTGAAGAATAGCAAGCACTGCCTGTGTTCCCTCACAGGCTCCAGTTTTTCAAATTTCCCCGGAGCGGAAACTTGAAAAAACTGGCTTGCAGAGGGCATATCCCCCTGACCCCCTTTGCACCCAAAAAATCAGAAAACCTCCTGCCGGAGTTTCTGATTTTTTTACACGAATACCCCATGTATGAGGGCATTCGTTTTTGTAAAATTTCCTTAAAAACCGGATAAGGAGAACACATCAAAAATGGCAAACCGTGAGCGCAAAAACGAGTTAAAAATATATCTAAGTGACAAGGAGCAATACATACTGGAGCAGAAAGTAAAAATCTCCGGCATGAAAAGTAAGTCCGCTTTCCTCCGCCGCCTGATTTTGTATGGCTTTGTCTATGACATTGACTATTCAGACCTGCGGGATTATAACTACACGCTGGGAAAAATCAGCGGCAATTTAAACCAAATAGCAAAGCGCATGAACGCCACAGGCAATGTATATAAAGCCGATGTTGAGGAAGTAAAAAAGCTGATGAAACAAGTATGGGATACGCAGAAAGCCATGCTTGCAAAACAGCCTTCCATGAAGCAGTAAACCAAAACAAAATTCCTGCTGAAGAACAGGGCAGTGTTATTACAAATTTCTTCTACAAATCCTCAAAAGCAAATCGCAGTAAAGTATAAAATCAGACAAATTTCGCAACATAAAAAAGGTGTACCGCAGGTAAGTTTCATTCTTCCTTGCAGTACACCTTGATGTGTAAAGTCATCCGTAGTTTTTTTGTTTCTCTTATTTTATGGTTCAATATTTTCAATTTTCTTTTTCTCATAATTTATCTCCTGATTTAACCCACTTTGTTTTAAATTTTTCAAAATAAAAACGGCAGCTTTGTTTTTCAAAGCCACCGTAAGATAAAGGCACTAAAACATGACTGCTGTACGACGGCTTTTTTTCTTTTGCCGTCACACGGCAGATTATTATTCTATATTCATTTCTAAATGCCCTGTAAAGTTATTTCCAATAACGCCAATATAGTTCCCGCCTTCCGGCAATGTTATTGTTTCGGAATAGCTACCAGTTGCTTCAAGCAGGGTTACCGGATCATCACTGCCAGAAACCCAAAACACTTGCGCTGTTCCCTCGGTAATTTCCAAGTCAAAGGAAACAGAAATATCTTTGCCATTTTCGCGCTCAATAGAAGTTCCGCCAAAGAGATATTCTGTTTTAGAAAAATCCTTATAATCTGCCGTATACGTCCCGGTATAGCAATCTTCCCCATATGTCCGATTTCCTTTCAGTGAAAAATCGTTTGTGAGTGCTGTATTTCCAGCTGTTTGGACAACACTATTATACTGATCTAAGATTTCATCTTTTGAACACCCTGCAAGTGTCAAACCAAATATCAAAACACTTATTGAAAGGAAACGGAAACGTATTTTCTTATAGCGCATATCATCAGCCTTTCTATTTTTAATTCCAAACCTATAACTGCCCTTATTCACTCGTTGGTGCTGTATAATTGCTTTGCACAACGGCAGGAAGTTCATCATATTGCACTTCTTTCCATTCAAGAACACCTCGGATCGGCATTACCGTTAAACGGATAAAAGCTCCCTCTTTCAATTCCTTTGATGTTCCGAATGTAATGTCTTTTCCTTTTCCATTCTCATCGTAAGAAAATAAAGTGTATGAGTAATCCATACTTCCACTAAAGTTAATTACACCGCCTTTTGATTCGGTCTGTTCTATTTTACTGTTATCAATCTGTGAATAATAGTATGTGCTGCCAGTTCCCGAAAGAAACCACATACAAAAACCAATAAAACCTACAACAATTATTACAACTACCGCAATCCCGATAGATAATTTTTTCTTCATTCCTATATCCTCCGCTTACCAACCTTTTTTTGTTATTGTTTTTTTGTGTTTTTTTGCTGCCTTGACTGGCACGTTTCCTTTTGCAGTGAATACGAAAACAGCAGTAATCATCAATACGACAATCATACTAACCAGACAGATTAACACATTCCAATGTACAGCCGGATCGTAGCTTCTGTAACTGATTAAGCCTAAACTTGCAGTAACAGGATAAACATTTGCTAACGTAGCATTTCCAGAGGCAAACATACCGCCATAGCCATAAACAAAAGCAATAATTGTTCCAAGCATATGTCCGTTTGGTATACGGGCAGCGAATGCAATTACAGGCATGACTGCAATATACAAAAACAGACAGTTGAGAATAATCTGAATAAATGTCTGTAATACTGATGTTACAGACATTCCCGAAAATCCCATCAACAAATTGGCAATTACCGTGAATGTCGCACTTACCAGCCCAAAAAACAAAGAAAGCAGCGCACATACAAGCAATTTCCCACACAAAAGGCGGCTATAAGGAACAGGAATAGTCATAATACTTTTCAGCGTATCGTCTTTTCCTTCCCTTGCTATGATATATCCGGCAATGAGGGCAATGCACATGGGGAAAATCGTTGTGGCATTATTTTTGATTACCTGTTCTGTAAAAAAGGCAAATGTCCAAACCGTTCCGTCCAATGCGGTTGTGGAAAAAAGCGTTAATACGACGGAGAGCAGCATTAGGAAAACACCTGCCCATATCATATGATACCGTTTTAATTTCCATATTTCGGTCTTAACCATGCGAAACATATCATTCATCCCCTCTCTTTTTATACATATAATCAATCACTATAACGGAAAGCAAAGCGATAACGGCTAAAATAGTGATTGTCTGAAATGTAGTCGGAATTAAATTTTCCAACATCCCCACACCGTCCATAGTGCCATGCGCGGTTAAATTTCCTGCGCTCCATAGGGTTGTAAGCGGAATTGGCATTAGCCAGCACATCACTTTAGGTAGTGCGCCAAAAGATGATTCGGCTGTCATACTTAAAACACTGTAAAAAACACACAATAAAACAGAAAATATATAGTTCTTGCTAAAGAAAACGACAAGGACGATTAACGGCAGCGTCCCGGCTGTAATAAAAATCCCCATTTCCAGAGCAAAAAATAATCTGTAAGCAATATTGTTTACTTCTGCAATCAGCCCGCCGCAAAGGATTGTTATAAGAGCCGATGTCAGACTGAAAATAATTCCAAAAGAGAACAGGACAATAATCTTTGCCCAAATCATCTGTGTGCTTGTTATGGGAATTGTGCGCAGATTTTTGAAAGTATCATTATCCCGTTCCATAAAAAAGAGCATTGCTGCAATCACCCCGATCATGCACGGTAAAAGCAATTCTACTCCATAGCCCATAACCGACTGAAAGTAATCATTGAAAATCGCTATCTTACTGTCATATCGTTCTGCTGTCTGCGGCATTGTCATCAATACTGTCAGCGGCACGGGAAATAAAAACGCAGATAGAACAACCAGCCATATAAATTTTTTGCGCTTTAATTTTGCAAATTCGCACATAACCAGTTTAAGCAATCCCCTCACCCCCTGTTACACGTTTGAAGTAATCTTCAAGGCTTTCTTCGCAAGTATGGGCTTCCGATACTTCTAAACCATTTTCCACAAAAGCAGTAACAATTCTTCCTATTGGTAAATCAAGATTATGCACCTGTATATTGTGGTCGTCCTGTATGGTAAACCGGCTCTCATGGAAGATACGTTCTAAAATTCTTGCCGCCTGTGCCGTATCCGAAACAGTAAAGCGGATATGCTTGCTGCTCTTTGCTTCCAGTTCTGCAAGACTTTCTTCTTCCAGCAATGTACCGTGGTCGATAATGCCTATATCGTCTGCCAAAAGTGCAATTTCGGAAAGGATATGGCTGGAAATCAATATTGTTTTTCCACGCTCATTGCAGAGATCACGGATAAAGGAACGGACTTCTGCAATTCCAATCGGGTCAAGACCGTTGATCGGTTCGTCCAAAATCAAAAGCTCCGGGTCGTGCATAATGGCAAGTGCAATCGCCAGCCGCTGCTTCATACCAAGTGAATATTGGGAAAACAGCTTTTTATCTTTGTAAGGCAGACCAACTAAATCAAGTGCATTTTTAATTGCGTTGCGGTTCGGCACTCCCCGCAGGGTAGCAAAAATGCGCAGATTTTCGGTAGCTGTGAGATTAGGATAGAAGCCGGGGGATTCAATCAGACTGCCAATACGGGGCAACAGCTTTTTTTCATTTGCCTGTAAGGGCTTCCCCCAAATCGTCACTCCCCCAGAAGTCGGCTGTGTAAGTCCAAGCAACATCTTCATAGTCGTTGTCTTTCCGGCTCCATTTCTGCCAAGCAGACCATAGATACGTCCTTTTTGAACGTGAATGTTCAGATTGGCAACACTTTTTTGTGTTCCGTATTGCTTTGTAAGATTTTTCGTTTCAATTACATATTTGCTCATTGTGAAACCTCCTTTTTATGTCTGCCATTCTATCACGCCAACCTTGCATTAACCTTGCACCAATCTTGCATTAACCTTGCAATTTTTAGAACGCAGACTTTTACAAATAATTACTCCCGCCATAAGGGGCGGGAGCTGATTAGTCTATCAACGGGAAAAACAGGGTGAAAATTGTTCCTTTTCCCGGTGTACTGTCTGCAACTATTGTTCCGTTTAATTTTCCAACAAGCTCATGTACGATAGACAGACCAAGACCGCTGCCTTTTTCAAACCGCCCCTTATCGCATTTATACAGCCGATCAAAAATATGCTTTAAGTCCTCCTTGTCAATCCCTATTCCATTATCAGACAGGAGAATTTTTATATTCCTGTTCTGTTCCGATAAAGCTATTTCAATTTTATCTGCATGGCTATGGGAAATTACATTTTGTATAAGGTTGTTTAATATCCGCATATATCCGTCCGGGTCAATCTGCACCCGGAAAGGCTGTTCTGGAATGTCAATCGTGAAATCTACCTGTGTATCTTCAAATATCGGTATCCAGTCAATTAGTATATTGCGTGTCAGCTCTGTTAAATCAATCTCCGCTATGTTCATGGAAAATTCATTAGAACCTAACTTAAACCAATCAAAAAGCACGTCTATATATTCTTTCAAGTCATGCGCTTTCCGGCGGGCAGTTTCTATATAGTCGTCACGTTCTTTTCCATCTACAATTCCTTTGTGTGCAGCGTCCAAATACCCAATCAGTGTGGTAAGCGGTGTCCTTACATCATGGGAAAGGCTCGTCATAAGCTGCCTGTTTGTTTCGTCCGTCTGGTGATAGGCAGAAAGCCTTTTTTCATAAGATAGGATAATATCATTGATTGCATAAGCAAGTGGGGCAATAAGCTCATGTGTTTCTGCTAAAATACGCCTGTTTCCATTCCCATTTTTTATATCTTCTAAAGCGTCAGATATTTCCGAAATCTGCTTTTTTACACGCCGGACGGTCAGCGCAGAACTGCAAACAGAAAAAAGGACAATCACTATTCCAATCACAATAATAGCTTCTGTAAACAACGGTCATACCTCCTTACTGAAACGATAGCCAATCCCTTTTACCGTCTGTATATATTTAGGGCTGCCGGGATTTTCTTCTATTTTTTTCCGCAAACGGCTAATGATTGCCATAATATTACTATCATCATACACATATTCTTCGCCCCATACTTTTTCATATATTTGCTGTTTTGTCAGTATTTTTCCTTGATTTTTAGCAAGGAACAGAAGAAGATCAAATTCTTTCGGGGGAAGTTCATATTCTCCATTTATTGTGACAATGGAACGGCTATTAAAATCAATCGTCAACCCGTCAAACTCAAATCTCTGTGTCTGTCCGTCTTTTTGGTTGAAACGGGTATAGCGTCTAATCAATGAAACAATACGGGCAATCAGTTCGTCCATATCAAAAGGTTTTGTCAGATAGTCATCAGCCCCCGCCCGTAAACCACGCACTTTTGAAGCACTATCATTTTTTGATGTAAACATCAAGATTGGCAGGCTGCTTTCTTTTCTGATCTGCTCCAAAGTTTCAAAGCCGTCAAAGCCAGGCATCATGACATCTAATATGACAAGCTGGTATTCTTTTTCCTTCAGTTGCAGCAGACCGGATTTTCCGGAATAACAGCAGTCGGCTTCTATGCTTTCCTGTAAAACACTCTGCTTGATCAGTACACAAAGCTCCTTATCATCATCTATAATCAAAATCCTGTTCATTATTGACGTTCCTCCGTTCATTAAATTACACATCCATATGCCGAGATTACAGCCACATTACAATTATATGTGGAGATTTGGGCAATGACAAGTACCTAAAATTGCATTGTGGAAATATGCATAACTGGCTATTTCACCGTGGATAACTCTATTCACAGCACATGGAAAAGCAAAGGACAGCTTTCCCACGTCCTGCAAACAGAGTTACCCACAGTTCCATAAACAAGCCAGTTATACACATTTCCACGAATGCCGGTTACGGCGGAATCTCACTCATTCATTCTGTCTTTTTATCAAACAAGAAAAGCCCTGCATGATACAGAGCCTTTCCAATCATCTTTGTCCTCTAAATTTAGGGTGTTTTCTTTTCTAAAACTTATTTTTCAGGCTTATCTCCGCCTTTTGTGCGAAATCGGATTTTCTCCCGATAATTGCCGATTGTTTTTCTTTTGAAAGGCGATTGAATACTTCTTCATAGAGAATATCATCTAACTGCATTTCCTTTGCAGTCAAATACAGCGAGGTATGAAGCCACTCCTGCCAGAGAGCATCAAATAATGACCTGCTATCCGTATAAGTTGCATCTTCTTCAAACCCATGCGGCAGCTTGTAATATTTCAACATCACAAAACCGTATCTGCCAACATCAACCACCACAATATCCGCCATCTCATACAGCTCTGTAAACGCATCAGCCACCTTTTGGCATTTTGCCCGTTCTTCCTCTGTGATATAAACTTTCTTTTCCATATTGTTTTACCTCGCTTCTTATAAAATTTTACCATATTCATTTTATAAGAACCACCTGCACACCAGCTTTTATTCCTCTTGTTTTTAGCAAAACCCACTTTACTAACAATTCACTTCGGAAAACATGGTATCAAGGTTATTAAGTACCCACCCTTGCAGCATCTCCTTTATGAAATCAGTGATTTTATCTATGATGCCGCCCATTTATCTTATGAAAACAGGCTGGAGAGCTGTGGAATCACCGTCTGCGCCACAATGATAATGCCCCCTCCACTCATAAGCTGCTTGATGCCCTGTGATTTTGCGCCCGGATTATCATTTCCGTATCCCTCAAGAAGATTGATGACGCCCCATACGCCCACGCCTGCTCCGATTGCTGTTACGACTGTCTTTAATCCTGTTACCGCTGTTGTAAAAAATGCCATGTTTCTACCTCTTTCTTTCTCAAAAATATTTTTTGTCTGGTTTCTGAAAGAGTTTTTTCGTGTAAAATGCCCTGCCTTATGGTAAGATAAAGACAGGGCAATCCTTTAGGAAGAACCCTGCGGGCATCCGGCATATTCAGTTTGGCGATTGGCTATGCCGGACGCTTTGTTTTGTCCT
>JAETQH010000026.1 GCA_021770785.1 Lachnospiraceae bacterium | reverse complement strand
TAACAAAAGGACACTTCCCTAAAATTTTCTTTTAGAAAAATGTCCTTATCGTACAAAATATTAACTTGAACTGACACGAGTTTAATTTAAAATCATTTATTTTAACCCGTTAAGAGAGTTTATTTTGTCGTACTCTTGTCGTACCATACTGTCTTTAAGTCCGCAAACCCTTGATTTTACTGGTCTTTTCCGCCAAGCGTTTTCATTGTCGGGAACAACAGCACATCCCTTATCGCCGGGCTGTTGGTCATCATCATCACCATACGGTCAATCCCGAACCCAATTCCTCCCGTCGGCGGCATGCCAATGCTCAGGGCATTCAAAAAGTCCTCATCCAGATGGTTCGCCTCTTCATTTCCCGCCGCTAGCAGTGCCTCCTGTGCCTCAAAACGTGCCCGCTGGTCAATGGGATCGTTCAGCTCGGAATAAGCATTCGCCATCTCCCAGCCATTCATAAAAAACTCAAAACGCTCCACATACTCCGGATTCTCCGGTTTCTTCTTCGTCAAGGGAGAAATCTCTATCGGATGATCCATGACAAAAGTCGGCTGTATCAAGTGCTCCTCCACATATTCCTCAAAAAACAGGTTCAGGATATCACCCTTTTCATGAATTTCCTCATACTCCATATGATGCTCGTCCGCAACCTTCTTCGCTTCTGCCGTGTCCTTAATCTCATTAAAATCCACATTGGCATACCTCTTCACTGCATCCACCATGGTAATGCGCTCGAACGGCTTAGATAAATCCATGGTATGCTCCCCGTAGGTGAGAATCTCAGATCCCGTCACTTCCTTCGCCACATAGCGGTAAAGGTTCTCCGTCAAATCCATCATACCGTGATAATCGGTATATGCCTGATACAACTCCATCAGCGTAAACTCTGGGTTATGTCTGGTATCTAATCCCTCGTTGCGGAAGACACGTCCGATTTCATAGACACGCTCCATACCGCCCACAATTAATCTCTTTAAATACAGCTCTAAGGAAATACGCAGGCGCAAATCCTCGTCTAACGCGTTGAAATGGGTCTCAAAAGGTCTTGCCGCAGCACCTCCGGCATTCTGCACTAACATCGGAGTCTCCACTTCCATAAAGCCCTGTCCGTCTAAGTAACGGCGGATGGTGCTGATTACCTTGGAACGTTTTACGAAAGTATCCTTTACTTCCTCATTCATGATAAGATCCACATACCTCTGGCGGTATCTGGTATCCGTATCTGTCAGTCCGTGGAATTTCTCCGGAAGAATCTGTAAGCTCTTGGAGAGCAGAACCACCTCAGTTGCATGAATAGAGATTTCTCCGGTCTTGGTTTTAAAAACCGTTCCTTTGATTCCTAAAATATCACCCACGTCATATTTCTTGAAATCCTTGTAGGAATCTTCCCCGATATTATCCCTTGCAACATACGCCTGGATTTTTCCTTTTAAATCCTGGATATTACAGAAAGAAGCTTTTCCCATCACACGTTTAAACATCATACGTCCGGCAACGGATACTTCCTTGCCCTCCATAGTGTCAAAATTATCACGGATATCCGTGGTATGGTTAGTCACGTCATATTTTGTGATGACAAAAGGATCTTTGCCGTTTTCCTGCAGATCATGCAGTTTATCATAGCGAACCTGGATTAACTGGTTTAAATCCTGCTGGTTATTGTTCTGCTCTGCCATTTTCTTCCTCCCTATCCTGACTGCGGATTTAAGCTGTTTTTCTCCGTCTTACCCCGCAGACGTTTCACTGTTTTTCCCGGCTTTTCTACCGCAGACTTTTTACTGTTTTCTCTATTGCAGACCTTGAAATGTTTCTCAGCCTCCTCTGTGTTTTCCCTGCCGCAGCCTTTCAAACACTTCTCAGCCTGCTCTGTGAATGGAAAGTACCTTGTACTGTAACTCTCCTGCCTGTGTCTCTACTGTCACGGTGTCTCCCACCTTTTTGCCTAAAAGCGCTTTTCCCACCGGAGATTCGTTGGAAATTTTTCCCTTTAAGCTGTTTGCCTCGGTGGATCCCACGATTTTGTAGGTCAGCTCCTCGTCAAATTCACAGTCTAAAATCTTTACGCTGCAGCCGATACTTACTTTATCTAAATCTGCCTCTTCCTCCACAACAACTTCCGCATTCTTTAAGATTTTCTCTAACTCTTCGATGCGGGCTTCGATATCTCTCTGCTCATCTTTTGCAGCGTCATACTCTGCATTCTCAGATAAGTCTCCCTGCTCTCTCGCCTCTTTGATTTTCTGGGAAACCTCTTTTCTCTTAACAACCTTTAAATTTTCCAGTTCATCTTCCAGTTTTTTTAATCCCTCGTAAGTCAGAATGTTTTTCTTATCCATTGCCTTCTACCCTTCTTTTTGTATTTTTTATACCTACCGGAAACCTGTCTTACAAATTTCCATTCTCTCAGACAAATAGAACCTGCATTTCAAAAATTTTCTACTGTCATAAATTATAAAAAGCCTCTTCGAACCTGTCACGGCACTGCTTTTTTCTTCTGTTTTGCGCTCTCTTAACAATCACAGTATTATAACCGATAGGCACCGCAATGTCAAGGTTTTGCGCCGTTTCCCACGGTTTTTTATGAATGGGAATGTAATGCTTCCCCTGCCGAATCTGTCCCTCGTAACATTTTCCCTGCCATTCAAAATCAAAAACCAGCCTCCGGGGCTCCATTCCTTTGGTTTTCCCCGGAAAGTTCTGAGATTCCCTCTCTAAATATCTTTTCGGGAAAACCATCACCATCAGCCCATTTTCTTCATACATTGTCTCTGTAAATTCCCGGAAATATGCAGGGCGGTTCGTATAAATCGTAAGAAAATTCAAATCTGCCCCTATCTGCTCTAAGACGGACTTGATATCCTCTGGCTCAAAGAGGCTCATTTCCTCCCCTTCCTCATCAATCACCTCTAACTCCGCCTTCTCCGGCGGTATCTGCTTCGCCTGCAGAATCCCGAAATATACCGGCTTAAAATCCATCAGAAATTTATTGGAATAAGACATGTCCACGCGCCTCGTTACTGCTTTTATGAATTATATGAGAGAACCTCCCGGAATAATGCTTCTAACTGCTCATAATTTTCCACTTCGTTGATTCGTCCCCGCAGCTTCGAGGAATTTTTATAGCCTGCGGTATACCATGCCGCATGTTTTCGGATTTCCCGTATCCCGGTATATTCCCCTTTAAACTCCAGCTGCATCCTGGCATGGCGCAAAAGCATTTCCGTCATTTCTGCAAAATCCGGTTTCGGCAGATATTCCCCCGTCTTAAAATAGTGAAGAATCTGGTTAAAAATCCAGGGATTTCCCTCGGCGCCCCGGGCAATCATAAAGCCGTCACAGCCTGTCTGTTTCTCCATGGCAATCACGTCCTCCGCCGTCAACAAATCTCCGTTGCCGATGACCGGGATAGAAACCGCCTCCTTCACCTGCCTTATGATATCCCAATCCGCCTTTCCGGAATAAAACTGCTCCCTGGTCCTTCCATGCACCGCCACGGCAGCGGCCCCGGATTCCTGGGCAATATGTGCCAGCTCCACAGCATTTACATGCTCCTCGTCAAAGCCCTTGCGTATTTTCACCGTCACAGGCTTCCCTATGGCGCGGGCTGTCTTTTCGATGATTTCCCCAGCCAGCCTGGGATTTTTCATTAGGGCAGAGCCGTCGCCGTTATTTACCACCTTCGGCACAGGACACCCCATGTTGATATCTAAAATATCAAAGGGACGTTCCTCAATCTGTTTTGCTATCTCGCTGATGATATCCGGATCAGAACCGAACAACTGTAGGGACACCGGGTGCTCTCTGGAATCGACGGTTAAAAGCTCTTCCGTATTTTTATTTTTGTATAAAATAGCTTTTGCGCTGACCATTTCCATACAGAGAAGCCCTGCCCCCTGCTCCTTGCAGAGTAAGCGAAATGGCAGGTCTGTCACGCCTGCCATCGGTGCTAATATTAAATTGTTTTCTAACGTTACATTTCCGATTTTTAATGTCTTAATTGTTCCCATATTATTTGATTTTCCCGGATTTGCGATTCTGCTTCTTGTAAATCAGATTCATTCCCTTTAAGGTCAGAGTGGGGTCATACACGTCAATCACGGAGGTTTCATTGGCAATGATTCTTCCCAAGCCGCCTGTCGCCACGACTTTAACATCCCCTAAATTCGCCTCTTCTATCATATGGCGGACAATGTATTCTGTCTGCCCAATCTGTCCGTAGACCAACCCCGCCTGCATACTAGAAATAGTTTCTTTCGCCAAAATGCTCTCCGGCTTTCGGATTTCAATTTCCGGCAGCTTTGCGGCATCCTCTGACAAAGCCTTTGCGGAAATACGAATTCCCGGCGCTGTTACGCCGGAGAGGAAAGCTCCATCCTTATCCACCAGGTCGTATGTGGTTGCTGTTCCGAAATCCAGCACCAGTACCGGACCTCCATAAAGCTCATAGGCGGCCGCCGCGTCCACGATACGGTCAGCTCCAATCTGGCGGGGATTCTCTGTCACCACACGGATTCCCGTCTTGGTCCCCGGCTCAATCACAATGGGTCGGATTCCAAGATATTTCACCACCGCCCCCTCTAAGGAGTGCATTACATTGGGGACCACGGAGGCAATGATTGCGTCCACGATTTCCTCATGATTAATCTTATTCTGCTCTAACAAATTAATCAGAAGCATTCCGTATTCATCGGAAGTACGGGGCATTTTTGTAGTGATACGGAAGGTTGCCACCACCTCGTCCCCTTCAAATACGCCCACGGTAATATTGGTATTTCCCACATCTATTGTTATTATCATGATTTTTTCCTTTCTCAGCCGCTGTCATACATTCTCACCCTTTTTCCGTAATCACAAGTGGCTGCCCAGCTTTTTTGTTTCCGGACATGCCGCTTATAAGCAGAAGTCTTTTTCACGCTTCAATTCCATGGTACAGCACCTTATAATACATTTCCAGTGAACGCAGCAGATCTTCCTTCGTGCGCTGCATCTCCCTGATTTTCAGTCCGCAGCCAATATCGTCGTAGAGCAAATCCCCCTCGTCGCAGGAGGTACGGAACTCTAAATTTCCCTCTTCATCAAAAATCAACTGAAAAATCCCGCCGATATCCTCCGTAAAAAGAACGCACATAATTTTTAATTCGTCCTTCACCGCATCCGGCAGTCCCCGGAAATCCTCGTTTAAATAAAATTTTTTATTGTAGGCACTTGCACCGCAAAGCACCACTTCTTCCTTAGACATATCCATAGATTCCTCTCACTGATACTTCCCCGGATGACACTAATTTCCGGCTCTCCCAGGTGTCCACAATCAGCTCTCCCTTTTCGGTAATTCCCATTGCCTTTCCCTCAAAGGGCTCCTTCGGATCTAACACCCGGACGTTTTTGTGCATATTCACAAGACGGGCATTGTATTCCTGCACCAGCCCGCTTAAATCCTCTGTTTTTAAATAGATTTCATAATACTTTTCAAACTGCTCTAACACTTCCTCTATCAGCGCCGCCCGATTGATATGCTGTCCGGTTTCCAGAAAAACAGAGGTCGCCGTCTGCCCTATCTCCTCCGGAAAATGCTCATTGTGCACATTGATGCCGATACCCACCACAATATGGTTGACATAATCAAACTGCGCACTCATTTCCGTCAGAATGCCGCAGACCTTTTTCCCGCTCATGACAATGTCATTGGGCCACTTAATCTCCGCAGCTTTTCCGGCGCATTTTGTAATCGCTCCTGACACCGCCAGTGCAGCCACCAACGTAATCATGGAAGCATGGTTTGGATCAATATCCGGCTTTAGCGCCAGCGTCATATAAATGCCGCTGCCCGCAGGCGCTTCCCAACTCCGTCCCCGCCTGCCTCTGCCTGCCTCCTGCTTTTCCGCCACCGCAAGGGTTCCGTTGGGATGCCCCTCCTCCGCAAGCTGCTTTGCCCTAGCATTAGTCGAATCCGTCACCTCGTAATAAAATATCTCCTGCCCCGCCCAGGAAGTCTTTCGGATGCTCTGCAACTCCCTTTCGCTCAACCGATCGGGAACAGAGATAATCTTGTAGCCCCGGTTCTGGACAGCCTCAATTTCATATCCTGCCTCTTTCAGCTGATTGACCGCCTTCCAGATGGCAGTCCGGGAGACGCCGAAACGCTCACACAGTTCCTGCCCGGAAATGTAGTCCTCTGCTTCCTTCAGCGCAGTCAGCAATTCCGTTCTCATTGTCTTACCCTCTTTCAGAAAGTGTGGCAAGCATTACCGCCTTAATGGTGTGCATACGGTTTTCTGCCTCGTCAAAAACTACGGACTGGGCGCTTTCAAATACTTCATTTGTCACCTCTAATTCGCTGTAGCCGAATTTCTCATTGACTTCCCTGCCGATTTTTGTGCCAAGGTCATGGAATGCCGGGAGACAATGCATAAAAATTGCCTCCGGTTTTGCATTTGCCATGGCTGCCTTATTTACCTGATAGGGCATCAAATCATGGAGACGCTCCTCCCAGATTTCGTCGGGCTCACCCATAGAAACCCAGACGTCGGTGTAAATAACGTCAGCACCCTTTGTTCCCTCTGCCACGTCCTCCGTCAGGGTAATGGTGGCTCCTGTCTGCTGCGCCACTTCCTTACAGTAATCCACCAGCTTCTGCTCCGGGAAATATTTTTTACTGGTGCATGCCACGAAATCCATCCCCAGCTTTGCACAGGTTACCATCAGGGAATTTCCCATATTATAGCGGGCATCCCCCATATAAACCAGCTTCACGCCCTTTAATCTGCCCAGGTGTTCCTGAATGGTGAGCATATCCGCTAACATCTGGGTGGGATGAAATTCGTTGGTCAGACCGTTCCAGACCGGAACTCCTGCGTACTCTGCCAATTCCTCCACGATATCCTGTCCAAAACCGCGATACTCGATGCCGTCAAACATTCTTCCAAGCACTCTTGCCGTATCGGGAATACTTTCTTTTTTACCAATCTGGGAGCCTGACGGGTCTAAGTAAGTCACATTCATTCCCAGATCATGGGCTGCCACCTCAAAGGCACAGCGGGTTCTGGTACTGGTTTTCTCAAAAATCAGCGCAATATTTTTCCCCACAAGGCTGTTGTGCGCCACCCCCGCCTTTTTCTTTGCCTTCAGATCCGCCGCCAGTTCAATCATATATGTAATCTCTTCCGGTGTAAAATCCATTAATTTTAAAAAGTTACGTCCCTTTAAATTCATGTTCTCATCCTCCATACAGTTTTCATTTCTCTGTACATCCGCAATCATTTTACGATGATATACAAAACAGTGAGAATACTTTCCCACTCATATTTAAAACAAGGCTGCTGCAAGAACTTTCTGTCCTGCAGCAGCCTGTGGTTTTCCCGGAAATAATCCGGACATATTACCTTTCGGCCGCTTCTATTTTTATTTGCCTTCTGCTGCCACTTCCACAACAGATTTTGCAAGACCTGCGAGCCCCTGAATTTCTGACGGAATAATTATCTTGGTTGCTTTGCCGTCGGCTGCTTTCGCAAATGCCTCTAAGCTCTTTAACTGAATCACTCCCTGATCCGGCGCCGCTTCTTTCAGCATACGCAAACCGTCTGCATTTGCCTGCTGAATTTTAAGAATAGCCTCTGCCTGACCTTCCGCTTCACGGACAGTTGCCTCTTTCTTCGCTTCCGCACGAAGAATGGCTGCCTGCTTCTCTGCTTCTGCATCCAGAATCGCAGACTCTTTTTTACCCTCTGCCACAAGAATAGTAGATTTTTTCTCACCCTCCGCACGAAGAATGGATTCACGGCGCTCACGCTCTGCCTTCATCTGTTTTTCCATGGCGTCCTGAATGGCCGCCGGAGGAATGATATTCTTTAATTCTACACGGTTTACTTTAATCCCCCACGGATCGGTTGCCACGTCAAGGGAAGCTCTCATCTTGGTGTTTATGGTTTCTCTGGAAGTCAAAGTCTCATCTAACTCCAAATCACCGATAATGTTACGCAGTGTGGTAGCGGTTAAATTTTCAATTGCCATAATCGGGTTTTCCACTCCGTATGCGTAAAGCTTCGGGTCTGTAATCTGGAAATATACAACGGTATCAATCTGCATAGTTACGTTATCTTTGGTGATAACCGGCTGCGGCGGGAAATCTACCACCTGTTCCTTTAAAAGCACTCTCTTTGCAATACGATCAACAAAGGGAACTTTAAAATGAAGCCCCACAGACCATGTGGAAAGATATCCTCCCAGACGCTCCACAACACAAGCCTGCGCCTGCGGTACGATTTTAATACACGATACTGCAACTACTAGGGCTAAGATAATTAGTAAAATAACTGCTACAACTACTCCTGGCATATCCATTCCTCCATACTGTTCATTTTCGAAATATAGTAATACTTTACTCCGTTACTAACTATCTTACTATATTTAATTTCAGATTACAATAAAAAAAGATGTACCCAGAAATTTCTCTCTGCATACATCTTTTCCCTGTTCTTTTAGAAAAATACATGATTTCCGATGACAACTCCTGCCATTCCAGAACTTGCTCTTCTGAAAGAAGTTGCCCCGCCTGTGTTATCCGCACCTGCCAATGCTTCCTGGGCTGCCTGAATGCAGCTTGCCTTCGGCCCGTTTGTAGCAATGCTTGCCACGGCGCCGCTTCCTGCCGGAGTAAACTGTCCACCCTCATAAATAACGCCGGAAACACTGCCCGGATATCTGCCGGAACGCACACGGTTCATTACCACGGCACCTACCGCTAACTGTCCCTCATAGATCTCGTTTCCCGCCTCACACTGAATCAATGCCGCCAACAGGGTAACCTCATCCACAGAAGCTGCTACAGACTCCTTCTGCACGGTCTGGGTACCGGATACCTGGGCTGCTTTTGCCTCCTCAGCTGCCTTTTTGGCAAGAGCGGCTTTCTCTTCCTCAATGGTAACAGCCTCTCCTAACGCTAAATCCGTGGTGACATAATCGGCGCTGACATAAGCTGTACTGTCGCCATATTTTACTGCCACCCATTTATCATCCGTCTCCGCCGCAGTATCCACCGTTAAAGTAGTTCCGGTAGAAACTGCGGTAAGAATCTTTCCATCCTCATCTGCTTCGCTTCTGACGCGCAATCCGTCTGTCTGGATTTCCGCCTTGGTTTCCACATTTTCCACTGCATAGGCAAAAGCGTCTTCCCCTGTCACGCAGTAATCATTTTTTACATATCCATCCACATTACCGGATATGATATGGGTCCACGCATCGCCCACCTCTACGATTTCGGCTACTGCCCCGTTATATAATTTTCCGACAACCTCGGCATTCTCGTCCCCTCCGGCACGGACATATAAAAATTCGTCCACGTCTGCCATCAGGCGGTTCTGCCATTCTTCATTGCCTGCCTCTTCTGTTTCTCCGGCTGCAACAACCTCTGCCGCCTCTTTTTCTTCTCTCGCTGTCGCTTCTGTCTTCTCTTCTTCTGTCCCGGCTGCCTCTTCCTCCGTTTCTTCCGTTACAGCTTTCGCTGTCTCTGTCTCTGCCTCTATACTTTCTGCCTCAGCCGTCATTTCAGTCTCTTCTGCCTCAGCAGCTTCTTCTGTCTCTGCTTCTACGCTTTCTGCCTCAGCAGCTTCTTCTGTCTCTGCTTCTACGCTTTCTGCCTCAGCCGTCATTTCAGCCCCGGCAGCTTCCACCAGCTCCGCCAGCTTTTCGTTATTTCCGGCACTCTTCTGCTGCCCGGCTTCTTTTCCCACAAAAGCTTCTGCGCTTAATAACTGCTCCGTATCTGTTTCTTCTCCCTCTGTCATCTCTGCCGAAGCAACTACATCTACCCTGACCTGTTCAATGCCGATAACCGGCTTCTCGATACTGCTGAGGGCCTCTGCCTGTACCTCGTTTAAAACGGCTACAACTCCTGCTGTTCCGTTTGCGGCAACTGTTACCTCTGTTGCCTGTATAACTTCTTCGCCCATAACTGTATCTGCTGCATCTGCGGTCGCACACATGATTACTAAAGAACCTGCAATAATCACTCCGTTAACCGCTCTTCTTTTCAAACTCATAGAAAACCTCCATTAGTGTTTACCATTTTATTAAATAGTATTACACCTTTGTCTCGTTTTATTCATTTTTGTTACAATTATTACGGATTTGTTACAATGCGCATTCTAACATGGGTCAATCGTTTTGTCAAGCGCCTACACGGTTTTTTGTTGGTTTTTAGGAAATTTTCAAGAAAAAAGAACGCCGCAGCCCTCTGTTTTCAAGGCCTGCGGCATTCTTTTGTGCAATTTCTATAATCTTTTCATCAGTGCTTCTCTTGCTTCCTCGTAACCTGGTTTTCCGAGTAATGCAAACATATTTTTCTTGTATCCCTCTACGCCTGGCTGGTTAAAAGGATTTACTCCCAGCAAATATCCGCTGATACCGACTGCGAACTCGAAGAAGTAGAATAATTCTCCTAAATAGAACTCATTCTGCTCCGGGATTTTTACCATCAGGTTCGGAACATTTCCGTCTGTATGAGCTAAGATAGTACCGTTCATAGCACTCTTATTGACAAAATCCATGTCTTTTCCTGCTAAATAGTTTAATCCGTCTAAGTCCACCGGCTCTTCGTTGATTACCACGGTTTCACGGGATTTCTCCACGTTTAATACGGTCTCAAACATAATTCTGGAACCATCCTGGATGAACTGTCCCATGGAATGTAAGTCTGTGGTAAGGTCTACAGATGCCGGGAATAAACCTTTCTGGTCTTTTCCTTCGCTCTCGCCGTATAGCTGTTTCCACCATTCAGCCACATAGTGAAGGCTTGGCTCATAATCAGCTAACACCTCTACAGCTTTGCCCTTGCGCAGTAAAATGTTACGGATTGCAGCATACTGTAAAGAATCGTTCTCGGCAAAATCTTTCTCTAATGCCAGTTTTCTTCCCTCTGCTGCGCCTTCCATTAATTTGTCAATATCTGCACCGCTGACAGCGATTGGCAGTAAACCTACAGCTGTTAATACGGAGAAACGTCCGCCTACGTCATCGGGAACAACGAAAGTCTCGTAGCCTTCCTCGGTAGCAAGGTTCTTTAATGCTCCCTTTGCCTTGTCGGTGGTTGCGTAAATTCTCTTCGCAGCTCCCTCTTTGCCGTATTTCTTCTCAAGCATTTCTTTAAATACACGGAAAGCAATGGCCGGCTCTGTAGTAGTACCGGATTTTGAAATAATATTGACAGAGAAATCCCTATCGCCGATAACGTCTACTAAGCCCTGTAAGTAAGTACCGCTGATGCTGTTTCCTGCATAGTAAATCTCCGGCGTTTTACGAACCTCTTTTGGAAGGTTGTTGTAAAATCCGTGTCTTAAAAACTCGATGGCAGCACGTGCTCCTAAGTAGGAACCGCCAATTCCGATGACAACTAATACCTCAGAATCAGACTGGATTTTCTCTGCTGCTTTTTTAATTCTTGCAAACTCATCCTTGTCGTAGTCTACAGGCAGGTCAATCCATCCTAAGAAATCGTTTCCTGCACCTTCTCTTGATGTAAGCAGCTCCTTTGCATCAGCAACTAATTTGCTCATGTAAGATACTTCTTCTTCGCTGATAAAACCAGCGGCTTTTGAATAATCAAATGAAACTTTAGCCATTTTCTGCTCTCCTTTGTCCTTAAATTTAATATATAAAATTCATTAAGAATATTTTATCAAACCTGTATTCGGATATCAAGCCGTTTAGGGAAAAACCTCTCCCAAAACCGCGTCTAACAGTTTCTCCTGCTCACTGGCATAAGAAACCTCCGGCGTTTGCACCGGGTTCTCCTCCACTTCCGGTTCCGGTATTTTCTCCGGCTCCGGCTGTGGGATTTCTGCCTGTTTCTTTTGTATATAAAGCTGGTTTTCTATTTTTTTTAGCTTATGTAATGTGATACCGGTGATTACAATCGTCATGACACTTAAGGTCACGCAAATCACGTCGGCATACTCCGTAAAAAGAATGATGAATTGTTCCATGCACATTACCTCACTTTTCTTAAGGGTCAGACTTTCGCCCCGTTTTCTCCTATTATAGAAGTAACTTTCCTTTTTGAAAAGATATACGACCGGAAATTCGTCCGCAACTTCCGACATTTTCCGCCATGGTAACGTTACTAGAAGAATTTCTTTTTTTATTTTAACTCTAATTTTCAATTTTATAAGTCTTTTCTTGACTTTTCTTCCTAAGGGTATTATAAATAGGAAAGTATAAAAAATTCCAGGAAAGGAATTAGACTATGAAAAAAATTATAATGACCGGGGGCGGTACGGCAGGGCATGTGACACCCAATATTGCATTGATGCCTGCCCTGCGGAATGAAGGTTACGAAATTTCCTATATTGGTTCCTATGAAGGAATTGAGAAACGCCTGATTGAAGAACAGGGCGTTTCCTACTACGGAATTTCCTCCGGAAAATTAAGACGCTACTTTGACCCCAAAAATTTCTCAGACCCCTTTAAGGTATTAAAAGGCTACTCCCAATCCGTGAAACTGTTAAAAAAATTAAAGCCGGACGTGGTCTTTTCCAAGGGCGGTTTTGTATCGGTTCCGGTGGTACTTGCAGCAAGACACTGCAAAGTTCCTGCCATTATTCATGAATCCGATTTAACACCGGGTCTGGCAAATAAACTTGCCATTCCGGGGGCAGTCAAGGTCTGCTGTAATTTCCCGGAAACCTTAAATTACCTTCCGAAAGAAAAAGCTGTGCTGACAGGTTCTCCCATCCGTCAGGAATTATTAAAGGGCAATGCCAACCACGCTTTTTCCCTGTGCCGTTTTTCTGACCGTACCAAGCCGGTTATTATGATTGTGGGCGGAAGTACCGGCTCCCGTGCCATTAATACCGCCATCCGCGGTTTGTTGCCGGAACTGGTTAAATCCTATAATATTATTCATCTTTGCGGAAAAGGAAATTTAGATGAGACACTCCACAGCGTTTCGGGCTATGCACAATTTGAGTACGCCAATCAGGAGCTGTCCGATATGTTCGCCCTTTCCGATTTGGTCATCTCCCGCGCCGGAGCCAATGCAATCTGCGAGCTTTTAGCGCTGCGTAAACCAAATATTCTGATTCCCCTGTCGGCTGAGGCAAGCCGCGGCGACCAGATTTTAAATGCAAATTCTTTCCGTTCTCAGGGATTTAGCTATGTGTTAGAAGAATCAGAGCTGACCAATACAGCCCTCCTTGAAGCCATTGAGCACGTATTCCGCAAAAAGGAAGATTACGTGAATGCGATGGAAAACAGTAGCAGCCGTAATTCCATAGATACCATTGTTGGTTTGATTTTAGAAGTTTCAAAATAAGCAGATTTATTTTTCTGCCGGCAGAGACAGAATGTTTTTCTACTCTGCCGGCAGTCATTTTTAATGCTTTATACTTCACACCGCTTCTTACAATTTCAAAGCTTCACAGATTTCCTTCATCTCTTCCGGTGAAAAGTTTTCATGGTTCCAGATTAAGATGTCGTTATTTTTAGCGTTTTTGTAGCGGGGAATCAAGTGCATATGGAAATGGAATACCGTCTGTCCTGCCACCTCATGATTATTCTGTACCAGATTAAAGCCGTCACATTTGAGCACCTCTGTCATATGTCCCGCCAGTTTTTTCGCCAACTTCATCGCCCGTGCCGCCGTCTCCTCCTCAATATCGTATAAATCCGCATAATGCTCCTTCGGCAAAATCAGCGCATGGCCCCGTGCCGCCGGGCTGGCATCGAGGATAACCTTGAACTCTTCATCCTCATAGATGGTGTTAGACGGGATTTCTCCTGCAATAATTTTGCAGAAAATGCAGTTTTCATCTTTCATATTTTCCTCCATTCTATCGACGAAAATTACGAATGTCGATTTTTGTTGTATTATTTTTATTGAACTTTATTTTCGACAATGTTAAAATAAACCTTAGATTATTCCTATTAACAAGGCGGGTATTTATGCTAACTAACGAAGATTATCTTAATATTTTTCACGAAATAAAAAATTCTATCACTCTGATTGGCGGCTCTCTACAGCTTGTATCCAAGAAACATCCTGAGGTACAGGATTTTGATTACTGGAAAGAATCCATGTCAGAGATTGATTTTCTAAAAAACATGGTGACGCAACTGTCTTCTGCAAGGCTTTGCAGTCACCTAAATCTCATGCAGATAAATATCTATGCCTTTATGAATCAGATTAATGACTCTATCCGCATGTTATCCTGGAAAGATTTTAATTGCGAGCTGATTATGAAGGATTCCCTTCCTCTGGTTGAAATTGACTCCCAGCTGTTAAAGCAGGCAATTATAAATATCATCAAAAATGCTTACGAAGCCATGGACGGGACAGGCACCATATCTATCCAGGTCTTTTTCAAAGACCAACTGTTACATATTGCCATCATCGACCAGGGCGGCGGACTTGACCCCGCTTTGGCAGAAAGTATCTTTGACCCTTTCATTACCTCCAAAACAGGCGGCAGCGGGCTCGGTCTTGTCATAACAAAGCAAATCATTGAAGCCCACCACGGCATACTCACCTGTGATTCCCGCCCCGGTGACGGTTGTACCTTTACCATTATGCTGCCGCTTACGCAAAATTAAACATGATGTCTAACATGCGAAGGATTTTAAAATTACCTTTTGCTGTCATTTCTCCCGTCATAAATGCACGCTGGAAGGTCATTCTTCCCTCCACAATGCTGTCCATCACGTCGGTAGTCAATTTTGCATAAACGTCGATCTTATCCTCCTGCCCATAATGTATCTCTAGGGCACTCTGGTTCACCTCCACAAAAAGCGGATTTTTTCTACCCTCTAATAAAAACAGATATCTCGCCCTAAAGTCTTCCTGTGGCGCAAAATGAGTTTTTAATGTCTCTATATAAGCTTCTTCGTCATCCTGCCCTGCTTTTCCCAGCATGTCCTTAAACATGGACGCCAATTCCTGGATATCCTCTTTCTGTTTCTTTACATAACTGTCGTCTGAAACGTATTTTGATAGCTGCTCACTCTCCTGAGGCGTAAGCTCCATCTGCGGCGTGCGCAGAATCGTCTGTTTCACTGCCTGGTTACTGGTTGGCAGGCTCTTCATCTTCTGAGAGATGGTGCGGTAAAGATTCTCCGCCTTTTTCTCAATCAACACGGTATAGTCTTTATTCATCTCAAAGCTTACCAAATCCTCCACATAACCGCAGAGCCCCGGGCAGGGCAGACCGCCTAAGATTTCCCAGGCATTCGCCAACGTAAGTTCTCCTTCCCGCTCCCCGTAGGTAGTAGACATGACAATAGGCTGCATATAAGTCGTCTTGATTTTCTCCTTATCCCCATAAAGCCAACAGGAATCCAAAAACTGCTGCATGTAGCCGCCGATACCAAGCCACTCCACTGTGGTGGCAAGGATAATGCCGTCTACGTCCTTCATGGTCTGGGGAAGCGTGGCAATCTCATTCTTATGCTCATAAATATTAATACGTTCCACACTAACCCGCAGCTCCCGCAGCACCTCTTCCATTTTATTTAATACATATAAGGTGGGGTCGTCTAACAAGCCCCTTCCACCATAATAAATATTTACTTTCATGTTTCCTCACATTCCGCCATCTTACTGACTGCATCTTTATAAACCATTGCTTTTAGTATATAAATTTTTCGACTTAAAATCAATATTTTTGCACTTTTCCATGATAGAAAATCGCTGCTGCGGCAAATCCTGTTACCATACCTCCAATATGGCTCCAATTATCCACACCAATCGTCGAAAATCCATAATACAGGCTTAAAGCAAGCATGGCAAGCAGCCCCCTCGTAGTCATTCCTTGAAAGCGTCCCCTATGCCGGATAACCGCCCACAGCAGCGCCCCTATAATGCCAAACACTGCTCCGGAGGCGCCTGCTGCTACGGCATAATCCCCGCTCCACTCCATCATCAGATAAGAAAGCAATCCTCCGCCAATGCCGGAAAACAGGTAAAACACCAACAGCCGTACATGCCCCACGGCACGCTCTAGCCTAGAACCCACACAACAGAAAATCACCATATTATTCAAAAGATGTTCCAGTCCAAAGTGAATAAACATGGCAGTAAACAGCCTCCACCACTGATGGTTATAGGTTAAAAATTCAGGGTACATCCCCCCGTGGGACGCAATAAAAAATCCATTCTCCGTGTCTCCCATAATTTCCAGTATCACATAAACCAGCACGTTTGCCACCGTAAGGGCAATGGTGGCAAGCGGCAGATTTTTTATTCCTTTCGTCCTCTCTTCCAGCGGTTTTTCTCTGCAACTATTTCCATTATTTCCGGCATTAAATTCCTCTATGGCATTTCTTAAGCCAAAAAATTCCCCCGGCTGGTTTTCATAAATAATAAGCCGTCCCTCCGGCATACAGTATGCCCAGACATTCCTTTTCTCTGCACACATTCTCCGCACCGCCGCCTCCTCTCCCCCGAGAAGCAGAGTCAACAGTTCCACATGATACACCGGAAATCCCTCCGGAAAATCAGCAAGACGCCCCTGGGGATGATAAAAGAAATCCAGCAGACGGTTTTCCATGATACTATGCTGTTCCCCCGTGATATCCCCGCCTGTAAAATCCACGGTCAGCACCACATGAAAGCCTTCTTTATAATACTTATAAAAAACGGCTGCCCCTTCGGTCTGCACTTCTAAATAGCGGTACCCCTGTTGTTCCATGAAAGGTCTGATTTCTATTTCCATTCCTTTTCCCCATTTCCCGATTGATACCGTTTATTATAGATACTCTGCCCTTAGAATGCAAATCTCCATCCCTTATTTTTTCTTAAATAAATCTAAACTTTTCATTGCCAAACAATATTGTCTCATTGCGCTGCAAGCTCATCCTGACCCGGCAGTTGAGAAGCTCCCCTCCCACATAAGTGCCGTTGGAGGAGTTTAAGTCCTCGATAAAGTAAACATCTTCCGTCTTGGTTATCTTTGCATGTCTCCTGCTTACAATACTGCTTTTGATAACACCGTCGCAGTTGCCATCGCTGCCGATGATATAAGGCGTATCTTCCACCCTTAAATCCGGGCAGGAACCTTCTCCCTCATATTTAAAAATTCCCTGGGGCATCTGGTTGATTTCCGATAACAGGACGGTAGGGCGGGATTCTCTTACTTCCTCCACTTCTTCCGGTTCAAAAACAAAGACATCCTCCTCCCTTTTCTTTTTTCCCGGCAGCCGGTCGGCAACCTCTTTCTTTTTATCCAAAAGCCACCTCTTAAGACCTGCCAGAACAGAGTTGTGTCCTTTTTTTTCTTTTAACCTTATACGGCAGGGCATTTCTTTTGCCTTATCCTCTTCACTCTCTGTTTTTTCCATTTCAGGCAAAGCCACAGCCGCCTCCTGGGGTAAAACGTTTTCTTCCTCCCTGAAGTTTCCTCCTGCCGAAAGCCTTAGAATCTCTTTCAGGGAATATCCCTCCTTTGCCGTTTCCTCAAAGAGCCGGTACCCCGCCTCCACTAAAATTGTATCTTTGTGATTTAGTTTCCGCAAAAGATACTGCATTAATTCATGAAACCCATTTCCTATCCCCTTGGGATTTCCGGGATAATAGCATAAACGAACCTTATTTGTATGGTTATCTATAAAAATACACTCCGGCGTCAGCAAAATGCCATTCGGTGACAGCAGCAGCCCTTCTAACTTTTCCGCTGCCGACGCTACTGCGCCACAAAGCTCACGAAATGTCTCATAGTCGATTTCCTTTGTATCCAATACCACGTCCAATGCCTGTCTGCCTGTAATGTCATACCATAATATGTATTCCCCATTCTCATTGACAAAATCCGGCAATAGCAGCTCCTTCAGAGGATTTTGCAGCAACATTTCCCTTTCCCACGCCGTTTCTTCCTCTGCCTGCTTTATCACCATATGGCTGCCGCATAAGTTCCTCACATACCTAATTTCCATGTTCTAATAAATCCTCCACCCCTTCTTTTTGATAAAACAATTTCAGTACCTCCACCTTTTCCTTCGTCTCTATCTGCACCGCCGTCTCTCTGGTTTCTGTATATAATTCCATTCCGACACGCATGACAAACAAATAAAAAAATAGCAACACGGGAATATAGATAGAAGCCTCCACCGTAAAGCTCCCGTTCCATTCTCTTTTCTTCATATTAATAACAGTAGATACCCCGCCAGCAAAAAAGGGATAAAGGGTATCCGATGCCTCCGTCCTTTTCTTTTTACTATAATCAAAAACAGTCCCACAGCCTCCACCAGAACCAGTGCCGCGCAAAGCAGCTGTAAATTTTCGGCAAACCCCAGAAAAATGCCGCACACCAATACTAATACCCCGTCCCCGTAACCGATTTTTTCCCCTGTTACAAAGCCAAGCAGCAACAACACCGCACCTATGGCAGAGCCGAGCAGCATATCCGCCGCTGTTATCTGCCGAAAACAGCCAAAACAAAGCAGTCCGGCTATTGCAGCTCCCCCAAGAAGCCTCACGGAGACTTTTCTGTTCTTAACGTCCTGCCATGCCGCTAAACCTAAAATTCCCAACAGCATTACCTTTTGCACCATAGAGTTTATCTATTCCTTTCTCCTCCGTATTTTTCCATTTCACGCCTGCTTTCCCTCCGCCCCACATCTGCTGCGCCGGATTCTTCTCCTAAGGAACTGTTCAGCAGTTCCTTAGTTTCCCTCCGCTGCACATCTGCTACAGGGACTTCTTCCTCCTACCTCGGACAACTTTATCATGGAAATTGTCCTCTTAATACCGCTGCATTGTAAGTCATAGTGATATCTATCCCCCTGGCTGGCAATGTACACCTTAGCCTGCCCCCTGTTTTTATCTTTACACCTCTCGCATTCATGGTATTTTCCGCCATTTTCATTCCGCTTGTCCCCCACGCTGTTCTTATTTACAGCGGTTACGCTCAAGCGGAGGTGACTGCATTCCCGCCTGCGGTGATAGACGGTTCCCGTCTCCGTGACATATACCCAGATTTCATCTTTTCCATTGCCCCTTTCTCCCTTCCGTCCGGTCCATTTTCTGCAACAGACACGTCGTTCTATCTTTATTCCCTGTCTGCCAAACAGACGCACCGGAAGCTCTACTGAGAAGGCTGCCCGGATATCTATAAAATCCCCCTCCACTTTGGAAGCCAACAGCGAAACTCCCGCCGCTCCGCCTGTCACATAGCGTGCAGTTTCCTCTCTGCCCGCCAGTTCTTTCATCACCGCCAGCTTCAATGCCGCTAAGCCGACCGCCTTACCTGTACTTTTTCCATCACCTGCCGCATATGCCGACAAGGTCTGTCCGGCATCCACTATTGCCCGCTCCACCTGCAACTCCACCTGTAGCACCCGAAAGAAAAAAAGAATACTGACGAAGAAACATGCCAGCATTGGCAATATCACCGCCGCCTCCACAGTAAAAGAACCCCTTAGGCAGGCGCACCGCGGTGTCCCCATATGCCATTTTTTTCTCCAAACGGTAATCGGAAATCCAGGGAGAGATTTTCTACTGTATATTTTACCTGTTCTTTTTTTGAAATAGTGAGACACCGCGGTACACCTGCCTTTCTCCATTAATCCTTGTAACTGAAATGTTTTTCATTTTCAAAACAGAAACCCTTCGGCGCCCCTCTTTGAATCAGGGATAAATTGGAAAACAACGGGGCTGCCTGATATTGCATAGAACAGGAAAGCTCACAAATCATGTGGTCCATGCGCGCGTGCTCGTATCCCGGCTTTATCCGTAGGCTCTGTTCCATTACGTCCATCATCCGGTACGCTAATTTTTTTATTCCCATCAGATAAAGAAACAGTTTTAGATACTCTTCGTAGGTCAGTCCGTTTTCGCAGTTGAGCGCTTTCGCCTCATTTTCAATGGACGCCATAAGATTTTCTGTGTTTGTAGTCCACTGCTCCCTGCTCTTTACCAATGCAATTTTATCTCCCCTCAGCAAGGCACGGAGGTCCAGCAGGCTCTCCACATACGCCCACGCTGCCACAATGCCACACTGTATCACGGTAATCAGCTCCGGCTGAGCCACTGCCGCCGCTATCGCTTCCGCAACCGCTTTCGCCTGATTCATTTTTGCACTGTCCATTGTGATACAGATAATATTCGCTCCCTCCCGCAGCAGCATAAGGCGGTTTATCGTTCCCTCCAAATTAGACTTATCCGTGTCTTCTCCACACAAGAGGTATTCCAGCTCGTAGGAAAATGCCCCCTCTTCCTTCTGTTTCCGATAATTAGAAAAATAACTGTCCAGATATTCTCCCACCAATACACGCTCATACCAGCTCACCTTATCATCAACCTCCTGCGTTCCTTTTTTAAGGCTGCGCTTCTGCATACTGTCCCGCAAATCTACCTGCTTTGTGGAAATCTCAGACACATTTCCCACCGTCAGTTCTAAAATTAAATTCTCTTTTAATTTTAGAACTATTTCCAGCGGATTTTCCATATCTGTTTCTGCCTCTCCGCCTGTTGATGTTCCTGCCTCTCCGTCTGTTGGTGCTCCTGCCTCTCCGCCTGTTGACGTTCCTACCTCTCCGTCTGTTGGTGCTCCTGTCTCCCCGCCACTATCCCCAGAAGACGCAGCAGCCTCCTCCTGTGCTTTTTTCGCCTCCTCAATGGCACGGTCCGCCCCCTCGACACTGTAGCCGCTGGTATCTTTCTGCTCCACTTCCTCGCCCTCCCGATACTTTTCGTAAAGCTTCTCAATGGTTTCCTGTGCAAGATTATGTTCCATGTAAGCGGCAACGCACTGCAAAAATACAGCTCCCTTCCCATCAGACGCCAGCTGATATTCCATCACCTGTGCACTCTGCACGGATAACCCATACATACTGACGCCGGAACGCTGTGCCACATCAAGATTTTCTGAAATTCTCTGACATAAGACACTGTTTAACTTTTCCTCGGAAAAATTCTCTGTTCCATAGGCGCCGTCTAAAAACAACAGCCGATAGTCCTCCCACAGAGGGCTTTGATACTCTGCGCAGAGCGAAGTAATTCCCACTTCAGAAACCAGCTCGGCACAGGTATTTAAACCCTGCACCCTCGCACCCTCCAACAGGGCAAACAAAAACGAAGCTATCAGCAGCAGGGATAATGCCGCAAATACCGTTATACTCCCTTTGCACTTCATCAGAGCGTTTTCCATTCTTTTCCGATTTTTGTGAAAATATCCCCTATCAGGGTGGACATCTTCCCCTTAAAAATGGCAATCAGCCCAATCAGAACCACAATAATTAAAATGATTTCCACCACGCCAATTCCATTCTCTTCCTTTAAAAACTCTTTGATTCCTCTCATAATTTCCTCCATTCTGCCACGTTTTTCTTTGTGACCATGTAAATTTATACCTGAAATGCCAGTATTGCCGGAACTAACAGAAGCACCATAATCATCACAAGCATTATCATCATAGGGAACAGCAGCTTTGTCCCTGCTTCCTCCCCATACTTTCTGGCAATGCTTTTTCGCTCCTCAAAGGCGTCGTCCACTTCACTCTCCAGCAAATCCAGCAGCCCTCTGTTTCCCTTTCGCAAATTCTGCGAAAGGGTATTTCCTAATTTCCGGTAGCGTGCCACCCCGCATCGCTCTCCAAATCTCTCATATGCCCTTCCTTCCCCGATTCCCCCTTCCACTTCATGGCAAGTATAAAGCATTTCTTCACAGGAAATCCGTTCTAAAACAGAATGGTTTTTCCGCTTTATTTCGTATTCCGATGCAATTTTCTTCCATGCGCCGAATAAGGTCATGCCCGCTCCCATCAGAAGCGCCAACTTACTCACCATATCCGGATACTCTATCAGAAGCTGTTCCTCTCTCTTTTTCTTCGCTTCCTGCCTCTTTGATACCCCAATCAGGGGGATTGCCGCAGCAATAGCAAACCCCAGCGCCAGAATTTTTTCCGGCAGATGTTCCTTTTTTTCGCTCCACTGCAGCGTTTTCCCGCCTATATTTTGCGGCAGCGCCAGCTTTTTCTCTCCCGGCCGTGCCACCTGCGCTGTCAGATAGTCACTTATTTCTTTTAATAATTGTTCTCTTTCACTGAGTACCGGCGGCTTTACCAGAAACAGAAATTCATAGCAGCAGCCCGACATCCCACAGGTTAATTCTACGGCTGCCTGCACCAGAATCCCCTCTTCCGGCAGTTCCTCCCCGATAATTTCCCCGTTATAATCAACAATCTCCGCCTTGTCAAATTCCCATTCTGCCTCCACAAGCTCCCCCTGGTAAGCCTCCCGTACCACCACCTTTTTCTGCACCTCGCTAAAGGATTTGTTTTCCCCTAAAAACTCTGCCTCAATCTCTGCTTTCGCCTGCTCTAGCAGCTTTCTTTCTTCCGCCACAGTAAGCACCTGCTCCGGCACCGTCACAGTGTAATCATATTTGTCCAGCAAATCCCCTGCGTCTAACTGCAAGTTTTCCTCGTAAGCTCCTTCCCCCGCCCCATTGCGGGGAAGCGTCCCTTCTTCCTGCAATGTCCCTCCCGCTTCTTCTGCCGCTCCTGCCATAAGTCCCAGTACCGCCATGGCGGAAAGCACCAGTAGCATTTTTACCTGATTCTCCGGCAGTTTTTTCCTCCCCAAAAGCCATAGGAGCACTGCTACTGCAAATACAAACCCACATAAAACCATGCCTTGCCCTCCCTAAATACAAATATCCAAAATCCTGTCCGATAATTTTAATGCGACGGCGTAAACTCCCAATGCAGCCGTCATCACAAGAACTCCAAAAGGATTCCCATAGAGCGCCTGTAAAAATTCTCTGGACGTCAGATTCATGTATGCCAGAATAAACAGTGGCATCACATTCATAATGCGCCCTTCTAACTTTTTTCCCGCAAGCACTGTGGCAATTTCCTGCTCTACCTCCATTTTTCCTTTGATACGGGAAATGGCAGTTCGGATTATCTTGGCAAAATTCCCTCCGCTACGCTTTGCAAAAGCAAAGACCTCCGCAAAGCTTTCCACATCCTCGCAGCCGCTGCGGGCAGCAAAGGCAAGAAGCGGTTTTTCTATCGGTTCATTCATTTCAATCCGGGCATTCATCTCATGCCACTCCTTTGACATCAAAGCCCCTCTGCCATATAGCCTGCACAGCTCTGCCTCTGCCTCCCTCCAGGCATTTTCCACGGAATATCCTGCCAAAAGCGCTGCCGACACCGCCTGCATCCCATCCTTAAACTGATTTAACAATTCTCTCTGCCGCTCCTTTTTCCGGCTTTCGATATAGCGTTTCCGCCAGAATATCCCCACGGGGACAACCAGTGCCATCCCATACCAGGACTGGTAAAACAGCCAGGAAAGCGCCGCCGTTATGCCAAGGCTCGCCCCCATCCATTTCAAATTATCCCGCATATCACAGCGGTATCTCCGGTAATCCATTTTCTCCCCTTATTTTTCCTCTCCGCCTAAAGCTTCTTCTCCACGATTCCCGCCCTCGCCAGCTTCTCTCGGGCAATCAGCTCTCCCGTCCGCACCAGTTTTCCACAAACTTCTCTGCCACCCTCCCCCTCTTCCACAAAGCGGAACAGTTCATGCAGTTTAATCTCCCCATGCTCCATTCCCGCTATCTCTGCTATGTGAAGCACCTTCCGGCTTTTATCCCGCAGACGCCCCAAATGCACCAAAATATCAATCCCCGAAGCTATCTGGCTGCGGATTGCCGAAAGGGGCAGTTCCATCCCCATAAGTACCATGGTCTCCATGCGGCTAAGCATATCCCTGCAGGAATTGGCATGTCCTGTGGACAGGCTGCCGTCATGCCCGGTATTCATTGCCTGCAGCATATCTAACGCCTCCGCCCCCCGGCATTCCCCCACGATGATACGTTCCGGCCGCATACGCAGCGCCGTCCGTATCAAATCGCGGATGGTAATGGGCTCCACCCCCTCCGTATTGGCATTCCTCGTCTCAAGGCGCACCAGATTCGGCTTATCCACCAGCTGTAACTCCGCAGAATCCTCAATGGTAATAATTCTCTCTTCTCTGGGGATATATTGGGACAACGCATTCAAAAAGGTTGTTTTCCCGGAACCCGTCCCGCCGGAAACAAAGATATTATATCCTGATTCAACTAATAATCTCAAGAAACCGGCCGCCTCTTCCGACACCGAGCCCATCCGAATCAGGTTCTCCATCAAAATGGGCTTTTCCGGAAATTTGCGGATAGAGATGGCGGAACCGTCGATGGAAACCGGCTCTAACACAATATTGACCCTGGAACCGTCCGGCAGCCTGGTATCCACGATGGGGGATGCCTCATTTACCATGCGGTTATTGTTCCCCGCCATCTGCTGTATCACATCGTTGAGCTTCTCCTTTGATGAGAAACGGCTTTTGGATTCCATCAGCCGTCCCTCCTTTTCATAAAAAATATGCTCTGCCCCATTTACCATAATTTCCGTCACCGCCGGATCCTCTAACAGCTCCTGAATAGCATCAAATTTCCGCATGGAATAAAATAATGCTTTTTCCAAAAGCTCCCTCTCTTTCAGTGTCAACGCATGAATGTGGGAGTAATCTTCCACGTATTTCTCGATTAACAGGCAGATTTCTTCATCTGATAATTCTCTGGTCAAATCCACCTCCGCTAACACCCGCTCCTTTAACTCCTTGAATTCCCTTTCACTCACCCCCATAGCCGTCCCCCAACAAAAAATTTCTCACATAGTCCCCAAATTCACTCCACAAAAGCTGCTCTAACACATTTCCGCCGCCCCGGATCCCTTTTGCCGAAAAGGGAAGTTCCACCAACTGTAAACGCTCCCGCAGCCTTGTCTTTTCCGCCTTCTCCAGATATCGGAAAAATTCTTCCGTCTGTCCCTCGTAAAAATATCCTTTTTTCACCGGACAATAGCAGCTGCTGCAACTATCCAGCAACAGTGCCAGAGACTGTACCCCCATGCCAAAATCAATGACCGCAGTTTCAAACTCCGTCTCGTTCCGCACAAAATCCAGCAAAGCCGAAAAATCCCTCTCCGTAAACTCCCCCAGCTGCTCCGGATTGAAAAAGGGCAGAATATAAGAAAAATGCTCCGTTTCATACACACTCCTCAAAAAAGTCTCCCTGGTAAGAGTTCCCTTCCTCAAACGCAGAACCACGTCCCCCATGTCACAGTCCCCGGAAAATTCAAAGCTCTGCTGCAAACCGGAAAACTTCATAAGATTCAGATACAATATTTTCCTCTTTTCTGCCAAAATCCCGGCAAGCAGTAAAGAAAACGACACCTGCATCTCATGCCTGACCGGAGAACAAACGCCAATTATCTCTAACTTCCATGACATCCCCGCCACGGGATTTCCCCTGTTTCCTGCAGCTAAAACCTGCACCTCATGCCAGATGGTTTCCACCGGCTGATACTTAAATGTCTCCGCCCTCGTGCTGTATGGCCCCACCGGATCATCCGAAGCCTCCGCTGCATATTCCAAAGACTGTTCCGCTACATACTCCGGAAGCTGTTCCACCAGCTTTAAAACAGGTGTTTTCCCCTGATACAGTTCTCTTTCTAACGGAGCGCAGTCCTCCCCGAGGATGATGACATCATAGTCCTCTTTTTTGGCATAGGCCAAAAGCAGCTCCGGCTCCGAAAAAGAACACACCGTCACCTCCTTCGCCTTATGCTCCATCAGATATGCGACAAACCTGCTACGGTACACCTCGTCCGTATCGCAGAATGCCACCGTCAATTTACGCAATCCCACACCCCCAGACTATTACAAAATACCCAATCAAAATCGCTGTTGAAAAATGAATGACCGTTATTGTTCCGAATTGATATCCTGTGGTTTTGACCCGGTAAACCAGCTTGATAAGCCCTATGGCTGCTCCTGCCGCAAAGGCAGCTAACATCACGTAAAGCAGCTGTTTGGTTGTCAAAAATCCACCCGCAACGGAAAATAACTTGATATCGCCTGCGCCAACTGCGCGCATTTGAAATAAAAGAAATAATAAGATAACCGGTATAGAAATGTTCACCAGAAAATGAACCACCCCTGCACTCCCTTCCCCCAGCAGTCGGAATGCAAGTCCCCAAAATAAGCCGGAAACAATCAGCCGGTTACTGATTTTTTCGTTTCCGAAGTCCATCACCACCGCCATCGTCAAATGGCTCAGCAATGTAAGCTGTATGATTTCCCCAATTCATCACCTCTTTTGTCTGTTTGTAAATCGCATTATAGCAACCCGTTTTTTCTTTGTCCAGAGTTTTTTGAAAAATCAACTATTTTCGTAAATTTTTCACAAAAATTGTGCGAACAAAATTCCGTAAAGTGCCGCAAAGCCGCCTAGACCAAGACTTCCCACTGTCAAAAGACTGATTGGATTTAGCCCCACCGCCACTGCGATTCCCTGTGCTGCAAGAAAATCATTGGTAAAAATAATGCAGATTGCCCCTAACACTGTCCGCACTAAAAAGTTCCATACCACCTGGGACTTCTGCTTAAAAAGTACGATTCCCAGCACCAAAACCAGCATTCCCGCCATAATTCCAAAAGCCGTTATTTTATCCATCTTTATCCGCCTGTCTTTTTTCCTTGTTAATTTATTCCGATTTACCATTTTTATGACAAATAACCTGTATAGAATTGGAATTTTTTGCTTATACTGATACTAACTATTTTAATTATGAACGGAGGAATGATATGCTGCATGTTTTTCAACCAGAACAGACGAACGATAAACATTACACTTTGCTCAGGAACGACCTCCACCAGACGGCGAGAGATTTACAGGACGCCTATAACAATCTTGGAAATGCCACTGACCCTGATTTGATTGACTGTTATATTTACGAACTTAATTCCGTACAAATGCGCTATAAATTTCTGCTGGCAAGCATCAAAAAAATAGAGGATTCTTATACTAAGAATCCTCTGGATGTATCATAATTCTCATAAGTCTCTACCAAATCGTCCCTCCCATAAGTATATCCGGCATACACCTGCTGGGTATTACTCATGAGGGGCGCTGACTTATCCTGCTTCATTGTCTCAGAAAATGCGGTATACAATTTTTTCATCAGGCGCTCCGACAGAAGCAATTCCTCTATGTCCCTCTTATACACCGCTTTTGCAAGGTTATCCCTGCAAAATACATAAATCCGGTAAAGCTCTGAAGCAAGGTCATAGGAAAAATTCAAAGCAGAAATCAGCTCATCAATGGTGCGCTGTGCATGGCGTACCGCCTCCTTATAGCTGTCCCACTGCTCCTTGTCATACGCCTCCTTTGCCTCCGTAAGATAGGCAAATAAGATATCGTACATTACAATCACCAGACCGCCCTTGTTGCTCTGGCTTATCCTTCTGGTAAATTCCTGTATCTGTTCTTTCTTCAAGGCAGAACCATCCTTCCTTTATGGCAATTTTAATTCACCTTACTGTAAAATCTGCAATACCTGCTGCGGCATATCATTTGCCTGAGTCAATACAGAAATTGCCGCCTGATTGAGCACATTTAAGTGTGTATAATTTGTCATTTCCTCTGCCATATCCGCATCACTAATTCTTGACATTGCCCCTGTCATATTTTCCTCAAAGGCATCTAAACTATCCACGCTGTACTCCAGCCGGTTCTCATAAGCTCCCAGCTTTGAGCGCACATCACTCACCTTGGCGATGGCATCGTCTAACTGTCCCAGCGCTTTGGAAGCTCCGTTCGTAGTAGTAACCGTAATGTCATCAATGTAAAGGCTCTCACAGGAAACCTCCTGAATCCGGACATCCATATTCTGATCCATATTAGAGCCGATATGCAGCGTCATGGTTCCAATATCCGTCACATCAAAATCAATGGTTCCGGTATAACCCGCCTCCGCCAGAAAGGTTAAGGAAAATCCTCCCAAATCGGAAACCGTAATTTTATTTCCGTTATAGCTGACCGTTGCCGTATCGGTAAACCCGACTTTCGGATCCGGAAAAGTAACCTCTGCCTCTGTTCCTGTCGGTCCCACAACAACCGGATTGCCGTTCTCATCCATTACCGGATTGCCCGCTGTATCCGTCTTTGCCGTACCATATACATAAGAGTTGCCGCTCTGAATCCAGTCATTGCCATTCGCCGCCGCAATTCCCAGAGCTGTTGCCAAATCCGCATTATTGGTAGAAAGCTTCAACTGACTTGCTTTTCCATATGCATTCGCTGTAAAGGTGAGTTCGCCGCTGGTTGCATCTCTCTCCACTGTCACCTCTCCGGTTTCTGCAGCGGTCCTAATTTTCTCATACACCTCCGCTAAGGTATCTGTCTCTGAAATCTCCACCTTTGAACCGTTAATTTCAAGCGTTCCCGACTGTCCAATCTGCGTCGTAGTATCATTAAAATTCTCTGCTGCCGTCACGGAATCCGGTCGAGTTGCCGCTGCTGTAATCTCTAACTGGTACTGCCCTGCCTCCACATGATCAGAAATATCGATTCGTGTAGCGTGCTGGGTATAGACTCTGGTGTCGAGAGAACCGTCTAACAGAGTCTTACTGTTATATTCGGTGTCCCGGGAAATCCGGTCAATTTCTTCTTTCAGAGAAGTAATCTCTTTTTGAATCGCCTCCCGATCCGCCGGGGTCATGGTGGCATCACTGGCACCCTGCACGCAAAGTTCACGCATACGCTGTAAAATGCTGGTGGTTTCACTCAATGCACCGTCCGCAATCTGAATCACGGAAATACCGTCGGAGGCGTTCTGGGATGCACGGTCTAAGCCGTCAATCTGTGCCTGCATTTTACTGGAAATAGCCATGCCTGCCGGATTGTCCTTGGAATGATTGATTTTCAAACCGGAGGAAAGCCTCTCCATCGCTGAACTGAGATTATCCTCAATCCCAAGTAAGTGTTTATTGGCAATCGCCGCTGACACATTATAATTAATTCTCATACTGCCGTTCTCCTTTTATCTATCGTTGCTTGCGCATCCCTGCAGTTTTATCGACGTTCCCTGTCCTAATCTCTGTTCTATATATCGGACTTCTTTCCCTTTCACTAAAGGGTGATTTTGAAAAATGTACCAGGAAGGATTTGCATTTTTATAGAATTCATATTATAATTAGCACATTGTGGGCATACTTTTGGTACAAGCCCGACTACACCAAATAAGGAGGATACAAAAATGGCACAGGTAACAAAATCAACCATGATTGGTGAATTACTTCAGATTGACCAGAATATCGCACCAATTCTTTTAAATATCGGCATGCACTGTCTTGGATGCCCATCTTCCCAGATGGAGACAATCGAAGAGGCAGCTATGGTTCACGGCATTGATCCGGACGCTCTGGTAAATGAAATCAACGATTTCCTTGTCAAAGACCTTGCATAATCTTTCCGTAACATGAGAGACTGTTCCGAAAAACAGTCTCTTTTTTTTGCGCAAAAAAGGAGACTGCCTTAACAATCTCCTTTTATCCCCTATAATTCCGCTAAAGTCTGTAGCGCATCCCCTTTTAAAACCACTTTAAAATGCTCTTTGAAGAATGCTCCTGCTGCCGGCGTGTAGGTCTGCTGGTAAGCATATTCGGAAAGCATATTGCACACCTTGTTAAACGCTTCCGGTGACTGGCTGCTCTTGCTCACCAGAAGATAATAGCTCCGGTTCTGTTCGTTCCGGTACAAATCATTGGTTCCGGTATAATATCCCTTCAGCACACGGGCAAGACGGGTAATCTCTGATAAATTCTGAAAAACAAAAAGCTTCGTAATGTCTACAAGTACATTTACCGGCATTTCCTCTTTTTGATTGTTTCCGCCTCTTAAGGAACGGACTTCCTGTTCTTCCTCTTTATCGTCTGCCGCCTCTAATTCCGCCTGCCGCCGGAACAGTCCTAAAATATCGTCTGCCCCCTCGGATAAAGGTGGAAAACCGCCTGCCATCGCATCCTCGTACATATCCTCCGCATCCGGCTCCGAAAATTTTGAAAAACGTGTATCAAGCTCCTCCGGATATTCCACTTTTGTAATCACCAGGATAATGGTATCTGCTGACAGGGGAATAGCCTCTATCATAAGGGGGATATCATCCGCCTCAAAACCAAACTCATAAGCAGCCTGCTGCATCATATCGCGAAACAGCAGCTTCGCCTTTTCCGTACCGTAGGCAAGCTCACTGAGCTTAATCTGGCGCTCTGCTAAATCCTCTCTCGTCAAAGTACAACGAATCTGGTTATCATTTACTTTTTCTATCTTCATACATTCACTTCCTTCATCCGGAAAACCTTGTAAACTGTACATCTATTATAATCAAATGCCTGTGTGATGTAAAGTATACCATTGATTAAAACTTTCTAAACCATGTTTTCCGTTAAAATTTCCTTGCATTTTTGTGAAAAATATACAAACTTTACAAAAATCGTTGCATTTTAAAGCCATCCATGTTATAAAATATGCGTGAGATGCGAAACTGACACGCCCCGAAAGGAGCGGTATCGCATAGAAGAAAAAATTTTGTTCGGCAAATACCGTATTATCACGGTTCTTGGTACCGGCAGCAGCAGTACCGTCTATCTTGCCAGACATCTGAAACTGAAGGTTTACCGCGCCATCAAGTGTATCCCCAAAAGCACGGCGCTCTGCAATAATGCAGCTGATAAATCTTCTGCCTTTTCCGGAGGCAGCCTTCTTGCAGAGGCAGACCTTCTGAAAACTCTTAATCACCCGGGTATCCCCCTTATATATGATATCGACGAAGACAAGGACTTTATTTATATGGTCGAAGAATTTATCCAGGGTGACTCATTGGAGGATTTTATACTCCATCAGGAAAACATATCACAGGAACTGATTATTGAATATGGCATTCAGCTTTGTGGCATTCTCGATTATCTGCATCATCTGGCTCCATACCCTATCCTGTATCAGGATTTAAAACCGGAGCACATTATATTATGTGGAAATCAGATAAAATTAGTCGATTTTGGCATTGCTTCATTTATTACCGGTTCCGGAAAAATTATCCAAAATTACGGAACAGAGGGGTTTGCGGCGCCGGAGGCGTGCTTAGGACATGCAGTGGACACCTCTTCGGATATCTACAGCCTTGGAAAAGTGCTTCTGCTTATGGCAGACGCCTCGGACATCCCCTGTTCCACAGAACTGTTTCACGTCATAAAAAAAGCCTGTGCCGTTTCGGAAACGGAGCGGTATCAGACAGCCGCAGATTTAAAACATGCGCTTCTTGAAGCGGGAAAATTTCTTTCCGCCCAGAGAAACGCCACAGATACGGCGTGCCAGTCTACTTCACATCTCATTACGAAAATAGCCGTTCTCGGGAGCAGACCCGGAGCAGGCGCAACACATTTTGCAGTATCACTTGTCAGCATTCTAAACCGAAGAAAGAAAAGAAGCGTCTACCTGTCTGTGGACCGTTCGGACAGCCTTGCCGCCATGGCGGAGGGCAGCCTTTTCTGGAAAGAGCAGGAGGGTATTTTCCACTACAAGGATTTTGCCGGGATTCCTTCTTATGGGGACGGCATCGAAAATCCATTGCCAAAAGGCGCTATCCTTGTGCGGGATTACGGGACCTACACGGAAGAATTTTTACGACAGGAGGACAATGAGCTTATATTTCTTGTCATGAGCGGCAGCCTCTGGGACATTCCCACTGCCCTCACCCTTGCGAAAAAACTTGCTTTAAAGGAAAAGCTGATTTTTATCTGTAATTATGATAACAAAAAGGCGGCAAAAAAATACGCCAGACTGTTAAAAACTCGTGTCTACTGCTTTCCTTTTGACCGTAATCCATTTCATGCGGGCGGAAGAAAAGAACGGCTTATTCTGCAAATCATACAAAGAGAGGAGGTGCATCTTCATTTTCGGCATTGGTGGAAACGGGACAAAACCGCATCTGACTATCGGCATTATGGGCTGTTGCCCCGGTGCCGGCGTCACCCATTTAGCCATCGCACTGGCAAATTTATGCGGCTCTAAGCTAGGCGCAAAAACTGCCTGTATCGAATTTCACGGAAGAGATGAGCTTCGTTTTCTTATGACGGAAGACAAGCTTCCTTTCCGGCAGGCAGAAAACAACTGCCGCTCTTATTTCCGCATTTATGATGTTGACTATTATCCCAATACCTCCGCTAAGGAGCTTCCCTGCCTTTTCAATCAGGGCTACCGTTATCTTATCTTAGACCTTGGCAGCACAGGGGAGGCCGACCTTTCGGAACTGCTCCGGTGTGACAGAAAAATTGTCATTGGGAATCCTGCACCCTGGAAAATGGACAAATTCCGGAAAACCTTAACCCAGATTACGCAAAAAACAGCTTCAGGAGACGGGTTTTTGTATCTTATGGAAATGGGAAAGCCTAAGACACTGCGCGAGCTTTCCGGAAAATATCACATAATCCTCCGCAGTGTCCCGTTCATCCAAAATCCATTCCGGATAGAGAAAGAAATTTTTTCTATCCTGCAGGAGTTGTTAGAATGACCTCCTGCAGCTTACTGTTTTCTCTGCTACAGGGGATTAGCAGACTGCCACCCGCCAGAATATATCACGCTGTAACTGACGGATTCCTTTTGGTAAGTAAACGATACGGGGGATAAAGCATTGCAAAATGAACATTTAGAGAAACTTTATTTGGAACTGAGTTCTTTCGAGGACCGGGGAATTACCATCTGGTTCGAAGGCTCTAAAAGCAACCCGGAGCATGTTGCAAAAGAGCTTTGTATCCATGAGGAAAACACTTATATGAGAGATTATGTTTTTGATGAGGGGGTGTTGCGGGAAATTCATTTTGATAAAATCAGGAAAAATAACAAATAATAGGTAAACTTACTACAACAAATCAGCAGGGCGGAGTACCTCAATGCCCGCCTTATAACAGTGAAGAACGTTCACAAAATTTGAAAAAAGAGAGAATCTATGGGAGCCGCCAAGTCCCTCCGGGATTTTGGCGTTCCCTATAGAGAAATTTCAAAAAAATTAAGATTTCAAACACCTTTGAATTTATATATTCTTATGCTACAATATGGTGGTACAAAATATTACACAATATCCACTATTTTGACATCCTTATATAAATTGCCTGCCATGACAGGCAACAGAAAGGATTTTCATAAGAAGAAAGGAATTTCATAATGAAGAAAAAAATTGTCCCGTTTTTAGCCGCAGGCGCCCTCATTATCGTGGTGCTCCTGTTCATGGTTTTAAGCAGTCTCATCGAAAAGTATACTCCTTCTAAGGAGCGGCAGGATTTGTCCGAGTATTACCGGCTTTCCGGCGGCGAAGAGGTTGCCGTCATTTTAAACCGTGAAATCACTGACTCTAAGGGACGTATGATAAATGGTGTGGTTTATTTAGATTACCAGCTGGTACACGATTCCATTAACAGCCGTTTCTACTGGGATGCTAATGAAAACAAACTACTCTACACCACACCCACCGATTTAATTACCGTTAATGCCGAGAGTGACAGTTACACCGTCACCAAGGATACAAAATCCTTAGGACACACCATTGTAAAGGCAGACGCCTCCACCGCTTATATTGCTGTGGATTTTCTTGCACTGTATTCCGATTTTTCCTATGTGACATTGGAAGAGCCAAACCGTATCCTTCTCACCAATGAATGGGGCGAATACGAAACCGCCGCCCTCAAAAAGAATACGGAAATCCGCTACCAGGGCGGTATCAAAAGCCCTATTCTTGCAGACCTGGAAAAAGGTACGGAAGTGACTGTATTAGAGCCAGACGAAACCTGGACAAAGGTTTACACCACAGACGGTATCATGGGCTATGTAAAATCCAAAACATTGGAAAATACTGAGACACGGATGGAAGACAGCAACTATGTACCGGAAGAATTTACTCATATCCGCAAGGATTTTAAAATCAATATGGCATGGCACCAGGTAACAAATGCAGACGCCAATTCCACGGTGGCTTCTGTCCTGCAGAACACTAAAGGTATCAATGTCATTTCACCCACCTGGTTTTATCTGAACGATAACAACGGAAACATTGCCAACCTTGCCAGCAGCAGTTATGTGGAGTACTGCCACCAGAACGGCATTGAAGTGTGGGCATTAGTCAGCAACTTAGAAAACAAAGATGTGGATTCCACCCAGGTGTTGACCTATACCTCCCGGCGTGAGAACCTCATCAACAACCTGATTTCCGCTGCTATTCAGTACAATTTAGACGGTATCAATGTGGATTTTGAATCCTTAAGCAGCGACGCGGGCGACGGATATATCCAGTTTATCCGGGAGCTTTCTTTAAAATGTGCCAATAATGGCATTGTCCTGTCGGTGGACAACTACGTGCCAACCGAATTTACCGCTTTTTATAACCGGGCGGAACAGGCATTGTTTGCCGATTATGTAGTAGTTATGGCATATGATGAGCATTACTCTGGCTCCGAAGAGGCAGGTTCGGTGGCTTCTATTGGTTTTGTAAAAGAAGGTGTTGCCAATACCTTAAAGGAAGTACCTGCCGGGCAGATTATTCTGGGTATGCCTTTCTATACCCGTGTCTGGATGGAGACGCCCATAGGTTCCGAGGATACATCCGCCGGTGATACAGAAAATACAACCGGAGAAAACAACGAAGCCGAAGGCGGCAGCGCTGATAGCTACACCTTATTTGAACTCAGCACCTACGCCACCAATATGGCAGAAATACAGAACCTTATCAGCGCCAACGGCGTAACCCCCGTCTGGTCCGATGAGGCGGGACAATACTATGTACAGTACGAAAACAACGGCGTAACCTATAAAATCTGGGTGGAAGATGCCCTGTCACTGGAAGAAAAATTAAAGGTAATGCAGTCAAACAATCTGGCAGGAGGTTCTTTCTGGAAATTAGGTTTAGAATTGCCATCTGTCTGGGACACTATCATCAAATACATCAACTGATTTTCCGGGCAGTCCTAACGGCTTGTTCTGCTGACAATCAGACAAGACACCCGTATTGGTACACTCCAATCATCAAGGGATAAACATACCGGTACATGCGAGGAATATTTTCATAATTCCCGAGATTTGCGAATAATTTATTATAAACAAATCTCCGGGAATTTTTTATGAAAAAAAAGATAGAACTCATCATGGCAGTCTGCTTTATTGCCGCCGCCTTCCTTTTAGCGAACCGCGGCACCATCCTTGTGCAGAGCGATGAAGCAAAAGAAAAAAAGACCTGTATTGTCATCGATGCAGGCCACGGCGGCAGCGACCCCGGCAAAGTCGGTATCAACAACGCCTTAGAAAAGGATATCAACCTCGCTCTTGCCTTGAAATTAAAAGAGGTTCTGGAAAAAGAAGATTTAGAGATTATTTTGACAAGAGAAAGTGACAGCGGGCTTTACTCTGAGAGCAGCACCAACAAAAAAGCAGAGGATATGCAGAAACGCTGTCAGATTATTACCGATGCCAATCCCCTCTTTACCGTCAGCCTCCACCAGAACAGCTATCCTTCCCCTGAAATAAAGGGCGCTCAGGTTTTCTACTACGGGCAGTCAACAGGCGGCAAGGAATTGGCAGATATTCTACAGACCAGCCTCATCGCAAATGTTGACCCGGAAAACAAGCGGGTGGCAAAAGCAAATGAGAGCTATTATCTGCTCAAAAAAACACCCACACCTACCGTCATTGTAGAATGTGGGTTTTTAAGCAATCCCCAAGAAGCCGAACTTTTGCTGTCCTCCGATTATCAGGATAAGCTGGTGAATGCCATCTATTTGGGTATTATGGAATATTTAGAAAAACAATAAGTTTTTACAGCGTTCCCTTTATATGTTTAATGAAACGCTCCGCAATATGATACAGTCTGGAAGTCTGCACTTTGTAGCTCTCGCTGTCCTTATCCTCCGTGGTTTCAGAGTCGGCTTCCACACCATACATTCCCATGGAAAAATGGTTCAGGTCTAAATCATCAATATAGGCACAATGGATATCGGAAACAAGCCCTCCCTCTTCGGAAAGTTCCTCCCTCAATGCACCAAGCTCCTGCTCAAATAACTCTTTCGTCTCACTGCTGTCCGTGGCTATCAGTCCACTAATCCCCTTTTCCTTTGCCTGGAAGGTGGCTGCAATCTTACCCCGTAACTCACTTTCCATCATAATATCGACGATACCCTTTTTATCCACACCCCGGACAATTTTCACGGAAACGTTCATCATCTCATCATTGACTAAAACGGGAACGCAATACTGCTCCTCCTTTGCCAAAAGGCTGCTGACGGAAAGCTGCGCGGAGAGCAGACGCATTTCCCGCACATCAAGGCTGGTAACATTTTCACTGTTAATCATGGTTTTCATGACATTTTCTGCCAGCTCCCCTAATTTCTCCTGAGCAACTGCCATATCCGCAGGCTCGGAAACCGCCTCTCCGAACTCTTCTAACAGCTCTTCCTTGATTTCCTCTAAATCCTCCATGCCCGGCTTTTCCTCCGGAGATTTCACTCCGCTTCCGAAAATCTTGCGGAACATCTGGTTGCGGTCCTTTATCATGCTTTCCATTGCCAGCACATTCGCCATGGTATTGGGAATATCGTACTTCTGCAATACCTGATAAATATCCTCAGTCACATTGGCAACCTGCTCTAACTGCGCTAACTGCTCCTTCGCATATGCCAGTTCCGTTCTGCCTTCATCCGTCTCAGTCCGGGCTAAAGCAGCCTTTAGCTGCTCCGGGGTCATGTTTTCCCATTCCGGTGTCTGCTGCATCATCACCCGCAATTTCTCCGGGGTCATATTATCTAAGACATCTTTCAGACAGTTATTCTGGTAAGAGGTCTCTGCCTGATATGCCGCCTCCACCTGGTCTGTAATGGAATTTGCCGTGGTTTTCTCCACTCCTGCAAAATCATTATCCATCGTATATTCCATTTTGCCGCTGCGCTTCTCCGAACGGACAGCAGTCAAAAGGTTTTTCATGGTAAGCTCCGCTCCCTGGTTTACCAGAGCGCCGATAGCCGCCCCATCGGTGTTTTCCACCTGTTTTATCAAGCGGTAAATTCCAATATACGAACTTCGTTCTTCCTCGCTGATGGCATGGTTCTGCTCTAATTTCCAGAGATATTCGCTGTATTTACGGGTTTCCTCACCGCTGATACTGTCACCCTTGATTTCCTCCGCTATGCGGTTTACCTCTGCGAAATCCATCTGCAACGGATTGATGCCCTGCTTTATCATTTCCATGACAACAGAGGGCGTCATATTTTTAAAGGTTCTCTGTACTTCCTCGTCAGCAGCCTTCATTTCCATTATGGAAGCTTCCGTTATCTCTAAACCGTTATACCCCAGCATACGCACGGCCCGGCAGTTCTCCTCGGAATTTTCCATTCCCATGTCCTCTAAAATATCCTCTACATTGCGGAAAGCTTTCTGAATGGAATCCCCTAAGTCAGCACGGGGCGCTGTCATTAACGTCTCATAACGCTCACCTGCCTTCTCAAAGGTATCCCGAAGCGCTGTTCCTGCTTCATGGACACCTTTAATAGTAGAAATGTCCGCCTCTTTCATTCCAAGGACGTATGCCGGAACATATTTGATTTCTTCCACCTGTCCGGTGATTTCTTTATACAGGGCAATATTTTCCTCGGAAGCCTCTATATTTTCCGCCGCAAACAAATGCCGGTAATAAGAGTTTTCCATTTCCTTCAGCTGCGTCACCAAAGTCTCCAAAGGCTCCGTATCAATGGAAATCCCCTGCTTTAACAGTGAATAATTTGCCTGCGCTGTCATCACAAGACGCAGCTCTTCTAACTGACGTTTTGCTATAATCAAGTTTAAGCCGCTCCGGGTATATTCCTGGGTATTTCCTGTACCTGTGACTGCCGCATTTTCTCCTGTCTGCGAAGTGGCTGTTGCTCCCGTTGCTGCATTCTGCCCTGCCGTCTGACTTATCTCTGTTGTTCCTTCCTGTCCTGCCGGCTGACCGGCTGTTACGCCCGTCTGGTCTGCTGCCTGTCCGTCTGACGTAAGTGCTGCTCCTGCCATACTCTGTCCGGATGACTGACCGCCGCTTACTCCTGCCATGCGGTTTGCCGCCTGCTGCAAGCTCTCTAGCGTAAGCTCCATGCCATGCTCCACCACATAGGCAACATCTTCGTCCGTGGCAGACTGAACGATATCCATAGCGCGCTGCGCCCGTTCCGCCAGTGTATAACCGTCTAACACCATAGCGTCTTTCGGCCGTCCGCCCTCTTCCACAGCGACAGCAGCCCGCTCTACCATTTCCTCCTGCGAAACCGGAAATTCCATTCCTTTTAGTGCCATGGCATAAGAAATATTTTCCGGCGTCAGCGGTATATCATTTTCCAGCATCCACCGGCTTGTCTCCATGGACTCCTCATTGACCTCTAAGCCTGCGGTCTGAATCACTGCCTGTACCTGTGCAGAAAAAGAAGAAATATCCACCGACGGCGCCGGATAGTAACTGCTGCTGCCGCTATACTCTGCCATATAAATGTTTTCAATAGTAGGCTCTAACTGATTGTCCAGAAGATATTTCACTGCCCCATCGGAAGGCGTGGACAGTGAACCCGCCATACCAAGTATTTCCACGGTTTCCCGGAGATTATCCTCCGTCAAGGGCAAATCCGCTTTTTGAAATGCCTCACTCAGCTGTCTTGCCAGCTCCGGGCTTCCGGCGATGGCCTCTATCTGCTCCGCCGTCAGCGAGTCCCCAAAACAGGACACATCCTTCCCCGCCTTTGCCAGCTCCGCCTTAATTTTATCCGTGACGGTAACAATGGTGTTCGACGTCGTATTGTCTAAAGAAAAACCCTCCTGCTGCATCCGGGCAAAATCTTGCTCAGAAGTGGTATTAGACAGCACCGCCATCTGATTTTTCCGCTGGGTGGCATCCACGGAGGTTCCCTCCTCAATTTCCTCTACAATCGTTTTCTGTTCTTCCTTTGACGGATTTAAGTAGGTAGCGTCTTTCACATTGACGGATTTTCCGTTTGTTTCCTCTGATTTTGATGTTTTCACTGCCGCACCGAAAGGAGAAATCTCCTGCACTTCTCCCTGCCTGCTGCTCTGCTGCATTAACTCTATCATACTCTGGTTCTGGCTCTGCTCTACTCTCATACGGCAAATCTCCCTGTTTTTATTTTCTTCTGTGCTTTTGCACTGCTTTTGCACTGCTTTCACACCTGCATAAAAGACATAAGAATGGCACAATTCATCCGTTCCCTCGAAATCTTTGTGCCATCCATAGCTAATGTATATATCGGTCACATCAGCTTAATTATTAAGTTTTTCTGTCCAAAGAAATCCCTGAAACATGGTCTGTTTCACGAAAGGAAGCCCTGCGTTAGAAACGGAATACCGCCACACCGTACGGGGAAAGCGGATATGCGAAAGAGAATTTTCTGCCGTCGCATTCTTTTGCCATAGCTTTGTAAGCTAACGGACGTTTCTTTCCGTTGCCGCCAAATTCTTCGGAGTCACTATCTAAAATCAGCTTATAGGTTTTCTTTCTCGGAACACCGACTCTGTAATCCTTCCACTCCATCGGAGTGAAATTGCAGACAAAGAGCAGATTATTTTTGCCGTCTTTGCTCTTTCGGATAAAACTAAACGTACTGTGCTCCGCATCGTTGGCATTGACCCACTCAAAACCGCCCCAGCTGCTGTCTAACTCATACATTGCCGGGTTTTTCCGGTAAAGATGAAGCAGCGCCTTCACCCATTTCTGCATATTGGCATGATTTGGGTTTTCCAGCAGATACCAGTCTAATTCCCTCTCTTCACTCCACTCCTGCAGCTGCGCAAATTCCTGTCCCATGAAAAGAAGTTTTTTACCGGGGTGTCCCATCATAAAGGCATAGCCCACCATCAGGTTTTTAAATTTATCTCCCTCAAGACCGGGCATTTTATTTAACATGGAGCATTTTAAATGCACCACTTCGTCATGGGAAAGCACCAGAATGTATTTTTCACTCTCGTTATAACTCATGGCAAAGGTCATCTTGTGGTGATTATCTTTTCTGAAATAAGGGTCTAATTTCATGTAGTCTAAGAAATCGTGCATCCAGCCCATATTCCATTTATAGCTAAAGTTCAAGCCGTCCTCTTTTACCGTGCCTGTCACCTTGGGCCATGCGGTGGATTCCTCCGCAATCATCACTGCCCCCGGATTTCTTCCCAGAATCAGCGTATTGATATGTTTGAAGAACTCGATCGCCTCTAAGTTTTTATTATCACCGTACTGGTTGCGCACCCACTGTCCCTCCTGCTTGCCATAGTCTAAGTAAAGCATGGATGCCACCGCATCTACACGAAGTCCGTCAATATGATAGTTCTCTATCCACATCAGTGCACTGCCAATTAAGAAGTTCTTCACTTCGTTTTTACCGTAGTCAAAGATTTTCGTTCCCCAGTCCGGGTGTTCGCCCTTTCTCGGGTCTGCATACTCATACAGACAGGTTCCGTCAAACTCTGCCAGTCCATGGGCGTCTCTTGGGAAATGCGCCGGAACCCAGTCAAGAATAACGCCGATTTTATTTTTATGGCATTCATTGACAAAATGCGCAAAATCCGCCGGTTTTCCATAGCGGGAGGTCGGTGCGTAGTATCCTGTCACCTGATATCCCCAGGAACCGTCAAAGGGGTACTCTGAAATTCCCATCAGCTCAATATGGGTATACCCCATCTCTTTCACATAAGGAATCAAATGCTCTTCCAAATCCCTATAGCTGTAGAAACCCTCGTCCTCCCTGCAGGGATGCCGCATCCAGGAACCCGGATGTACCTCATAGATTGCCATGGGCTGTCCGTAAATATCCTTTACTTTTGCCCTGTCTTCTAACCATTTTGCGTCGCTCCACTTGAAATGGTCGATATCTGCGACGGCAGAAGCCGTTCCCGGACGAAGCTCCGCATAATTTGCATATGGGTCTGCCTTATAAAGACGTTTTCCGTCCTTTGTTTCAATCAGGTATTTGTAGAGTTCTCCCTCTTCCACCCCTGGGATAAATAATTCAAAAATCCCCATGGTTTCAGGCTCTAAACACTCCATCTCATTTGCTGTTTCATTCCAGCCGTTAAACGTACCGATAACCCACACACGGGCGGCATTGGGCGCCCATAAATTAAAACACACACCCCGAATGCCATATTGGTCTGTGATATGCGCACCTAATTTACGATAGATATCGTAATGTGTCGCCTGCCCGAATAAATATCGGTCCAATTCAGTAAAATTAGCCATAGCTTACACCCCACTTATATTTATTTACGACAGGAAATTAATATATTTCCCTGTCTCTTAGATTCCAAAATCCTTCTCACGAAGAATAATGTAATCTTCATCATCATATCTTCTGGACGTAACAATGCTGAATGCTTTTTTCAGCCCGCCCCGTTCTGCCCGCGCAATGGCATGATCCACAATCTCCTTTACCTCTGTCAGAGTCGTCGCCCTGTCATATTTCTGGATATTGCTGATACTGTTATAAAGCGCTAACACTCCCATTTCATCAATGGTATACCCCAGTTCATTGGCATAGGCTTTCGCAAATGTCACCAGCTCGTCGCTGGTAAAAATAGGAATGTTGATTTTCTCCGAAAATCTTGACGCAAATCCTATATCCTTCCGCAACGCTTTCTCAATGCCCTTATGAGTATCTTCTATAATTACAAATATCCCGCTGGTATCACTCTCTAATAAAAGCGCCAGCTTAGTTGCTGTTTCTCTGGAAATTTCCCCGGCTTTCTCAATAATCAGACAGCCCCCTGCCACTTTCTTAAGCAGGGCTGCAACGTCTTTCTGGTTCAACACGGAAGCCTCTATTTTTCCGATTCTCCCGTTGGGACGCCCAGTCTCTTTTTGCAATGCCTTTACCATACTTGTGGCAAGCACGGTTTTCCCGCTGCCGTTTCCACCCTGGATAATCATATTTCCGGTAGAGGCTGTTTTTCCTGACAGCAGCCGTCTGGCGGCTCCCGTCATTGCCTGGCAAAGCTGCTGTTCCATGCCTTTGATAGGTACAAAATATGTAAAGATTGCCCGCAGCTCTTTATCTAAAGATGTAATTGCCGTAAAATTGCTTTCTTCCTCCGGCTCTTCGATTTCCGGCAGTTCTTCTTTTGCTGCTGTCTCCGGCTTTTTTATTTCCTGAACTGCTTCTTTTACAATATCCTCCGCCAATCCCTCTATCACGGTATCTTCCGCTGTCTCCGGCCTCATCTCCCGGTGCACCGGTGGCAGTTCCTTCGTCTGTCCGGTTAACGCCTCCTGCAGCAAGTCCTCTTCGAAGGAAATTGGCCTTTCTAACTGGCGCATTACCGCCTCGGAAAAATCCATCTCTTCCTCGGGCTGCAGTTCTCCCTCCGGTTGCGGCTCTTCTCCTGTCTCAAACCCTTCCGCTGCTCCCACGGCTGCCGCCGCTTCTGCCGCTAGCATTTCCTCTAAGCCCCAAAGCTCCGGTATCTCCTCTTCCTGCTCTCCGTATGCCGCTCCAGGCTGTTCCACATACATTGCCGCCTGCTCCGGCACGTCCATATACTGCGGCTGTGCCTGTCCCGGCATGTCTGTGTACTGCGGCTGTGCCTCTTCCGGCATGTCTGTGTACTGCGGCTGTATCTGTTCCGGCATGTCTGTATACTGCGGCTGTGCCTCTTCTAGCATGTCTGTATACTGTGGCTGTGCTTGCGCCAATTGCTCTGCCGCTGCCGCAAGCCGCTCGTCTATCCTTGCATTTTCAGAGGATAAACGGTCTATCTCTTCCTGCAATATCTGGTTCATATTGGCAACCATCTCTGCCGCCTTGTCATCACCGATATTGCCGTTTTCAAGATATTCTTCTTCCAATAAATCCTTGGGGGTCAGACCGGAGTCCAGTTTCGGGATAATATCCACCAGACGCTCCATGATATCTCCGGCCTCCTGCAATGCCCTCGCCTTTGCAGACTCCAGTTTCCGCTGCTGTGCCTCCTGCATTGCCACTTCCGCCGCACGTTTCGTCCGTTCCCACTCGGCTAATATCTCATCAATACTCATCTGCCCCGTTATCTGTGGTATTTTCTGACCTTCCTCGGGAACCATGAGGCTGATCTGCCCGTCATAATCTTCCGCTAAAAGCTCTTTAAAGTTAATTTTTAAAGAATGATCAATCTCTGCATCAGTTTCAATATGTCTCTGGGGCTGCTCTGGTACCGGCTCTTCCTTCGGAAGCTGTAAATACGGAATTTCCTCCACCAGTTTTTTGATATTGTCCATGCCGTCGTCCACGGTTTCTTTTTCCGTAGCCGCCATAATCTGCTGCATACTCTTTTGCAGCTCTTCCTGTAGGTTCTGGGTATTAAAACGCTCAGGAGACAACTCTACATCCGGTATCTGGACCGGCTCGCTTACGATTTCCCCGGAGTCTAACTCATCGTCGGGACGGACCTCCACAACGCCTTCTTTTTTCTGGCGGAACTGGCGGTACTTCTCTTCCTGCGGTCTTGACAGGGGCTGATAGAGCATTTTTAACTCCAGCGCCCGCTCCACATAGGGACCATCGCCAAACCACAGTACCAATTCGTCACATGCTTCTACACATTTCTCGCTCATACCTGCTTTGTGATACAGATATGCCAGCTCATATGCCCATTCCTCGGTATATTCCTGTTCTTTTAATTCCTCTAAAATACCAATGAGTGTCTTATTATCAGACCCCTGTGCCTTGCAAATCTCATATTTCAATACATATTTTAAATTATCATGGGGCGCAATTTCCACAAATTCCTGATAGTAGTCCTTTGCCTCATCATAATTTTTCATCTTAATGGCTACTTTTGCCAACCGGTAAATAATCATCCTGCCGATAGGTGACCTGTCATACGCCATCAAGAGAATTTCCCGGCTCTCCTCATAACGTCCTGCATTTTCATATATTTCACCTGCTTTTACCAGTGCGTTGACATTTTTTATTTTATTCCAGTTGATAGAATCTGCAATGACTGCTGCATTCTGGTAGTCCTTTTCCGCAGTCAGAGATTTCATCTGATCCAGCTTAAGTTTATATTCATATTTGTCCAATTTTGCCACCTCAGAACGTGCTTTTACTTTTGCATTCATTTTATCCTACATTACCGCGCACGCTTTTTGCGCATCTTAAGTTTCGCAGAAACTTGTGTATGAACGCCGGTTTTGCGTTCATTTTATCATACGCACTTAGCCATGTCAAAATTTATCGAAAAGGCAGCGATACCATCAACTGTCGGATTCTTTCTGCACCGGTTCCTGTTTTTTCTTCTTTTTTCCCGGCAGTTCCTCGTAAATCATCTCATTCGTCTTTTTATCCACCCGTGTGAGAAATACATATTCCGAAGTCTCGTCGGAAAGTCCTCTTTTTTTCAGAAAATAGGAAACACAACGCTGCACAATATAATAGATAACCGCCATAATAGGTACGCCGAGAAGCATACCGAGGAAGCCCCACAGACCGCCGAATACCATAATGGCAAAGACCACCCAGAAGGAAGACAGCCCTGTGGAATCTCCCAGGATTTTCGGTCCGATAATATTTCCGTCTACCTGCTGTAAAATAATCACGAAAATCAGGAAATAAAGCCCTTTCGCCGGATCCTGCAGCACAATAATCAGAAATGACGGTACAGCCCCGATAAAGGGACCGAAAAACGGTATCACATTAGTCACTCCGATAATCACAGCAACCAAAATGGTATCCGGCATATTCATAATCACCAGCACAATGTAGGCAAGCAGCCCGATAATCGCAGAATCTAAAATTTTACCGGAAATAAAGCCTCCGAAAATTTCATTGCTCTTGCGAACTGTCTCCACAATCACATTGGCGCGCACCGGTTTAAAAAGTGCATACACGATTTTTTTCGCCTGTCCCGCAAAAACCTCTTTACTTGCCATGACATAGACCGACACAATCAGTCCCACCAGTATATTCAGTATAAACTTTACTCCGTAAATAACGCCACTGGTAATTGATGCCAGATAGGTCTGCACCTTTGTCAATACGTCCGCCTCAAAAAAGCTGCTTACGGCATTAGTGCCCCACTCCACCGCATCTTCCACCATGGTAGAAATCTGTGTATTACCGTTGGTAATCTCCTCTACCCACTTCACCAGATTATTGATTTCTTCCGGCAGCTTCGTCACGATACCCTGTACGCTCTGAAGAATCGAAGGCACAACCGCTGCAAAAAGCAGTACAAAAATCAGTACCAGAAACAGCAATGCCCCCGCAATAGCGATTCCCCTTGCAATTTTGTTTCTCTTTTTCTGGTTTTTCATTCTGGGTTCTAAAAACTTTATGATATGACTCTCTAAAAATTTCATAACAGGGTTCAGCAGATAGGCAATTACCACGCCGATAGTAATGGGCTGCAAAATACCTGCCAGCTCTTTCCAAAAGCCTGTAAAGCCATTATAACGGTATATCATGAAGAAAAACAACGTACAACAGCAGAAAGTGACAAAGATTACCAGAGCAATCATCACGTATTGCCTGATATCCCATGAGTTTGGTTTCTGCTTGTCCGGTGTCTGTCTTTCGCTGTTCAAAATTGGGTCCTCCTGTCTGCTAAGATTTGTCTGAATGATTTCGTCCATAATGCCTATCCAGAAAATAGAAATAAATTTTCCCCGCATATTGCCTATATGTACATTATACCCTATTCTGCCTGTTTTGCAAATTACAAGATGGGGAAAATGTCGTTTTAATACAATAACGACATTTGTGGTTTTTATTTTGTAAATTTTAATTAAGTATTATCGAAAAACTCCTCAAAAAAATCGCTTAGGCCGTAGGGCTTAAGCGATTTTTCTCTAGAGCCAGTTTTTACGGCCCTCATTTTTAACCGCGATAATAGTTAATCAGACATCCCTTCAATATAATTTCTCTCTCATCATCTGTCATAGCGCCAAGCTGCAGTTTGAACTCTTTCACTCCGCCGTCAGCCACCACATAAGCCGTCACCTCAGATGCCGCATCCTCCACTGCTTTGCGGATATTCGGCAGGAACAGGTAGTCCAAATTCTTAAATGGAAGCTCTCCCTCCGGGATAAGAAACGGCAGCATGCCCCAGTTAATCAGGTTGGAACGGTAACGTTTGGTCGCGTACTCATTGGCAATATTTGCCCAGCCGCCTAATACTTTCTGACAGGAAGCAGCCTGTTCACGTGCAGAACCGTCACCCGGCTTTACTGCAAAAATGGTGCTGCCGAAACCAAGAAGCCCCTCCCTGTGGTCTTCGCTGAATTTCTTCTCCGGAAAAGCCGCTTCGATTGCCGCCATCACCGGTTTTAACTCTTCTACTGCCTCTACCGGGCATGTTCCCGCTTCGATTGCTTTCTGTGCTTTCTGAATCTCCTTTGCACGTCCCACATACATCGGGTCTTTTCTGGAAAGGGCAAACTCTGCCAGCCCCAACGGATTCGAGCGGAAAGAAGAAGTCTCCCCGGAAGGAATCAATTCGTCGGTAGTAGTAACCGGATCATGAATCTCGGACACTACCTTTAATACCATATTTTCAGGCAGTGCACTCATCACAGGCCAGTCCTTAATATTCGGACCAAACTGGATTTCCACGGACGGATCTGCCACGCCCTTGCTGTCAAAGACACGATTCTCATAAATGGTCTTATCAAAGAAATATTTCGGTTTTGTGTATTCTACATCCACGTCAGTAGCAGCGGTCAGGTAACCTTTGTTTGCCGCCGTCGCCGCAATGGAACGGGCATCCATAAGAGCCACGGAAGCAACCTGCCCGTTCTGTACCTTAGAGCCTTCTCTGTTAGGGAAGTTTCTGGTGGAATGACGGATGGAGAAAGCATTGTTTGCCGGAGTGTCCCCTGCGCCGAAGCACGGTCCGCAGAAAGCGGTCTTTACAATGGCTCCAGTCTGCATTAATGCTGCCACTGCCCCGTTTTTCACTAATTCCATATAAATCGGCGTACTTGCCGGGTATACGCTTAAGGTAAACTCGTCCGGTCCGATGCTTGCGCCCTTTAAAATATCCGCAGCGTCACAGATATTTTCAAATCCGCCGCCTGCGCAGCCTGCAATAATCCCCTGATCCACATACAGTCTGCCGTTACGCACTTTGCTCTTTAAATCTAATTTTACCGCTCCGTCAAAGCTTACCTCTGCGCGCTTCTCACAGTCATCTAAGATATCCATAAGGTTTGCATTCAGTTCCTCGATGGTATAAGTGTTGCTTGGGTGGAACGGCATGGCAATCATCGGTTTAATCCGGCTCAAATCAATCTCAATCATGCCGTCATAATATGCCACTGCTCCCGGCTGTAAGTCTTTGTGTTCCTCCACTCTACCGTGGATTGCATAAAACTCTTTTACCTTCTCATCGGTCTGCCAGATGGAAGAAAGACAAGTGGTTTCTGTAGTCATAACGTCCACGCCGATACGAAAATCCACGCTTAAGTTTGCCACGCCCGGCCCTACGAACTCCATGACCTTGTTCTTTACATAGCCCTTATCGAACACTTCTCCGATAATGGCAAGCGCCACATCCTGAGGACCTACTCCCTTCTGCAAAGCTCCCGTCAGGTAAACGCCGATAACTCCCGGCATATCAATATCGTAGGTTTTATTTAACAGCTGTTTTACTAACTCCGGGCCGCCTTCGCCTACCGCCATCGTACCAAGGGCGCCATAACGGGTATGGGAATCGGAGCCTAAAATCATCTTTCCGCCGCCTGCAAGCATCTCCCTTGCAAACTGGTGGATGACTGCCTGATGAGGCGGCACATAGACACCGCCGTATTTTTTCGCACAGGTCAGTCCAAACATGTGGTCATCCTCGTTGATGGTTCCGCCTACGGCGCAAAGGCTGTTGTGGCAGTTGGTCAGAACATATGGGATTGGAAATTTTTCCAGTCCTGACGCTCTGGCTGTCTGAATAATCCCAACGAATGTGATATCATGGGAAGTCAATTTATCAAATTTAATCTGAAGGCGCTCCATATTGCCCGAAGTATTATGGTCTTTTAAAATACCATAAGCAATGGTCTCCTGCGCCGCCTGTTCCTTTGTCACGCTCTGCCCTGTTTTGCTCTGAATAGCAGCCGCTGCCTCCGGGCCGTCTGCAACTAATTCCGTGCCATTTACCAGATAAACACCGCTATCGTATAATTTCATACTGTTCCTCCAATTCTATGTGCCTGTTATTCTTCCGAAGCTACGGAAAACCGATGGTTTTAACTTTGTGGTATTCTCATAGCCGCCTATGTTATGAAATTATATAGATAGAGCGCAGAAAAATCAAGTACTTTTCCACGCTAAATCGTTAAAATTACAACAATTCAGCCCTCCCTGCGCCTTGGGGGCCAGATAGCGGTTCTTCCGGCCTCTAAGGCACAGAGAGGGCTGAATTTTTACTTAAAACTATCATCATCCTCCATCCAGAGAATAATATCATATAAAGAATGGAGCTTTACGAAAATCAGGGATGCCGTCTCCTGATCCGGCTCCGTCAAATCCGGCACCATAATGGTGCGAAGCCCCGCCGAGGACGCTGACCGCACGCCGTTTGGGGAATCCTCCACCGCAAGGCAGTCCTCCGGCTTCTCCCCTATCTGTTCACAGGCATAAAGGTAAATGTCCGGCTCTGGTTTTCCATGCTCCACCATGGTGGCGCAGATGACTTTGTCAAACTTATCATAAATCCCGATTTCCGTCAGGTATTTTTTTGCCCGCTCCGGGTCCGTGGCAGTGGCAACCGCCGTTTTCATGCCCTTGCCGTGAAGATAGTCTAACACTTCCTCTGCGCCGGGTTTCTTCTCAATACCATGTTCCTTTAAATGCTGGTTCATCAGCTCCTTGCGGCGCTCTCTGATGGTTCGGTAGGAAAACTGCTCCCCAAAGATTCCCTTTAAATAAGTGTCGGCATACTCCCCCGTAAGGCTGCGGATCGCAAGGGCATGTTCCCTCTCCATGGGAAAGCCCGCCTCCCTCGCTGCCTGGCACCAGTATTTCACCAGCCACTTTTCTGTATCAATCAAAACCCCGTCCATATCAAAAATCACTGCTTTTACCATACCATACACCTCCCATGGCACCCGTTTTTATTCTTCCGTCTCCGTTTCTTTCTCTATCACCCAGAGCGGAAAGGTAATGGTTGCCTTAAACAAATCCCCGTCCACGCCAATTTCAAAATTTCCTCCCATCAGCCGGGTCAGACTTTTTGCAATGGAAAGCCCCAATCCGCTTCCCTCAGTGGTCCTAGAAGAATCCCCCCGAATAAACCGTTCCGTCAAATCTCCGGCATTGCTGTTTTCAAGCGCCAGTGATTTCTCGGAAACATTCTTGATGGAAAAGACTGCCGCCTCTTCCCCCGCCTGCACATCTACATACACCCTGGTTTTCTCCAGTGCATATTTCGCTACATTATTATATAAATTTTCGATGACACGGTAGAGCTGCCTGCCATCTGCCAAAATCATCACTTCTCCCTTGGGAAGCTTTGTAACAATGGTCAGCTCCTTGCTTTCAAACTTTTCATTAAACTCTCCCGCTGTCTGGTAAATCAGCTCCACCAAATCTATCTGCTGCATGTCCAACTTTACATTACCTGAGGTAATACGGGAAGTCTCCACCAGATCCTCCGTCAACTGCTTTAGCCGCTGGGATTTTTCGTCCAAAATCTTAATGTAATTGTTCACCCGGTCATTCTCAATCTGCTCTAATTTTAAGAGATTGACATAATTGATAATCGAAGTAAGGGGCGTCTTAATGTCATGGGAGACATTGGTTATCAGGTCTGCTTTCATACGCTCGTTTCTGGTGCTGTCATCCACCGCATGATGAAGCCCCGCCCCGATATTATTGATTGCCTCCGCTAACTTCCTATCCTCGCCATGCAGCTCTTCCGCCGGAATCTTGGTGTCTAACTGGCCCCGAGTTATCTTTTCCACCGACTGATAAATCTGGTCATGCTCCACTGCACTGCGTAAAATCAGGTAAACCTCCATTGCAGAAAAAACCAGCAGCAAAATCAGACAAAGGACCGACTGGTAATGAAACGCCCCCACCGCAAGCATAAAGCAGACCACCATATGGATTGCAAACGCCAATAAAATCTGGACGGTAACGGTGCGCTCCCTTAAGAATTTTTCAAAGCCCCGCAGCAGCCAGCAGGCAAGGCTGTTCTCCCACATAACCTCTGCCTTCATGCGGCGCACCATGCTTAAATAAAAAAGCAGGAACAGCACGTCAATCACCAGGCTCACCGTACCGGATGCCACCAAAAGCCCGGAAACATTCCAGGTCTGGCTATTGAGCCGCCCCATCAGCAGCAACAGTTCGCTGATGCTCACCACAAACACGGCAAAGAGCAGTTCTGTTTTTACTTTATCAAGAAAATTTAAGTGTATTCCCTCTTCTTCCTCCCGGTGTCCTGTGGCTAAGGTCAGGTAAACCAGGCTTAAAATCCACCCCATCAGGCTGATAACTGCCCCGGCGATACTCACCTTTATCCATGGATGCAGCTTTTCGTACTCCTGCCTTGCGTCGTAAAGGTCATCCTCCGCAGAAAGCTGGACATCCACCCCCAGGACAAGCACTACATTTTCTAAAGGCCAGTACATCTGGCTGCTGTAGCTCCCTAAAAAATACTGCTCCAGCCCCTTAATGTTGGTTCCAAACTCCTTTAACTCCATATCGTAAAGCAGAAAATCTCCCATGGTTTTTGCCTCCATGAGAATGGTCTGGGTGTCAAACACCTGCCCTTCCTCCGTATCCGGCTGATTGGTATACCAGACACCATCCTGCTTGTACCAGAAGCAGAAATTAGAATCCGGCTGCTTAAAGGTACTGGTATACTGCAAATACTTCCTCTCTTCCTCCGCAGTACGCAGCTCCCCTTTTTGGTCTAAATGGAGATATTCGCTTAAATCACTGCATTTCTGCTCCATACATTTTGTATAGTAAGCAGAACTAAAAAAATCGTCTGTACCGATATCTGTCAGGGAAAAAATATTTTTCCCCAGCATCGCTGCCAAAAGAAATACCGCAACAGTAAATACCACATTAAAAAACAGATGGAAGATAACCCCTGTCAGTTTCATGCTGTAGGTATATGATTTCCTTTCCATAAATGAACCTCCATCAACGGTTAGTTCTTCTCTATCTTATAGCCGACGCCCCATACTACCTTTAAATACCGGGGCTCCTTTGGGTTGATTTCGATTTTTTCCCGGATATGGCGGATATGTACTGCCACCGTATTGTCCGCTCCGATGGCATCCTCATTCCAAATGCTTTCATAAATCTGGTTAATGGAAAATACCTTGCCCTGATTTTTCACCAGAAGCAGCAGAATATTGTACTCGATGGGCGTAAGCTTCACCACCTCGCCGTCCACCGTCACTTCCTTTAAATCATCGTCAATGGAGAGCCCTCCCACCGAATAGACGCTGCCGCCATTTTCCGTGGCATTGCCAAGCTGGGTATAACGCCTCAGCTGTGACTTCACCCTCGCCATCAGCTCTAAAGGATTGAAGGGCTTTTCCATATAATCATCCGCACCTATATTCAAGCCCAGAATCTTGTCTGCATCCTCCGTCTTAGCTGAAAGAATGATAATGGGAATGCTGCTCTCCTCCCGAATCTTTAAGGTCGCCCGGATACCGTCAAGACGAGGCATCATCACGTCCATAATCAGCAGATGTACTTCATTTTCTTTCAGTATCTCTAAGGCTTCCTCCCCGTCGTATGCCTTTAAAATCCGGTAGCCCTCCTGCTGTAAATAAATCTCTATCGCCTCTACAATCTCTCTATCGTCATCACACACCAAAATCGTCTGCATGGTATCCTCCATTTCTCTTCTGCCGTCCTTGTTTTTCATTGTGCCCATAAAAGAAAAGCGTCCGCATTTCCTGCCAGCACAGATTTCAGATATGTTTATTCTAGCAGGAAAATATAAACAGATATAGTCCGCATTTCTTAAAGTTCTCTTAATTCCATTTTAAAAGAGCGCCCCGGGGGAGCTTCCCAAGCCACCCTTAAAACGCTCTCTTTTTTATCCTGTAACTTTTATTTCCAGTCTTTTCTGGAAAATAACGTATGTCTGTCTGCCTTCTTTTCTTCCGCCACGCTGGCAGCGCCTCCCTCTTTCCAGCGGAAATACTCTGCATCTAAATTAACGGTAATTTCCGGTGTCACGCTGGTTTTTTCCTCGAACTCTTCTTTCTCGTCCTCTGCACCGAAGTCCACCACCTCTAAAGGAATGCCGGCACGTTCAAAATACTCTGTATTGACCTTAATTTCCGGCTTTATGGCAGGAGCACTGTAGGAAAGCGCCTCCGTATCCTTTTTCTCCCGCTGCTTCTCTTTTTCTATCTCCCGGTTGGAATCCTCAATGAGCTTTAAGTATTTCTCCGTGTCCACAAGATTTTGCAGATGGCCCTTCAGCTCGGACTGGTTGCGGTAAACTTTGCGTTTTTCCGCCGACATATCTTCATTCAGCTTTTCATAAATCCCCCGGACGGAATCCATCGCCTCCTGCATGATGTCCTGTACCCGGTGCAGCGCCTCATCCGTATAGATGACAGACGCAGCATAGACGTCCTCCGCTTTCCGGCTGGCGTCTCTTACAATCGCCTCCCCGGCTTTCTTCGCTTCCCGTTCCGACTTATCCCGCCCCCGCTGAGTCAAATCGTATTCGTCCATCAATTCGTAAATACATACATTGAGCCGGCGGAGCAACTGTATAATCTCTTTTTTATCTACAATGACCTTGCTTGTATCCGGCACATACACCTCGCTGTTGGCAAACATAAGATGAATATCCCGCAAAACCTGCTCTGTCCTATCCTGTGCACTCATACTCTACTCTCCCATAATGGCAGCATTATTTTTTCCTGTTTTTCCGTTTTACTAATTTTACCACTAACCTTACCGCCAAAACAACCAGGAAAATGAAAAGAAACACTGCTGCTGCGATGATAATTGCATATTTATTGGGATTTTTTAACAAATCCAGGAGGCTGCTGCTCTCCTCCACCACTTTTCTTCCCTGCTTTTCCGAATAGGCGGCAGGAACATTGGCAATACCGTCACCGTCGGTATCCGGAAACGACGCCATATATCTCGCAATGGCATCCCACGCCTTTAATTCCCTGCCGTTTTCCATGATAATGACGTCTTCAAAATCCTCGATGGGGGTTCCGTCCTCATATTTCGGCACTAATGACAGCAGTCCGTAGGACATATCTGTCACCGCAGATAACATCTGTCCGGAATACAAGTCCGCCACCACACGGTACAGCTTATCATCTTCAAGCTCTATCCGGCTGCCGTCCGCTGCCACTAGGTAAACGTCCGTAACTTTGTTTAAAATCAATCTCTTTGGGTTGAAAGAAAACTGCAGTCCGCTGGTATAAAGCCGGGCGGTGGGCATATAATCGGAAACAGATGCGTCGATTTCCGCCGCCGTTTTTAACTCTTCTCCCGTAAGGTACACGCTAATCAACGGATAGCCCGGTACACCGTCCTGTCCGATTCCAAGGGAAAAGGAATTATAGACACTCTCTACGGTAATATCCCCTGTGGTATAAGTATCCCGCACCGTCCCGCTGGGAACCACCGCCACATCCACCGTCGTGCCGTCAAAATCAGGTGAATTGATTACAGCATAGACATAAGCATCGGAGATAATGTTTCCTAAATTTTGTTCCTCGTGCTCCTCGGACAACTCTTTTAAACCGGAAAATTCCACATCATTAACGGCTAGCACCTGATCCCTGGTATAACCGAAATCTGCCAGATACTCGGTATCCACCGCCTCAAAAAAAGCATCCGTTTTCTCCTGTGCCGCCGGGTCCGGCTCCACGTTTTCATCCACTGCCAGCAGCTCATAGCGCTCTATGCTCCATCTGCCGTTTTCTTTCTGCTTCATGGAAAGGGAACCGATACACATCCCATATTCCCCCGCAGAAACAACATAGGTATCTCCATGGGCAATAGGCTCTTCTAATTTTGTATGGGTATGCCCGCTGATAATCAAATCCAGCTCCGGCACTTTTTTTGCCAGAATTTCATCCTCGGATTTTGACTCGTCCTCCCAGGTTCCGCTGTGGGATACGCATACAATCATATCCACATCTTCTGTTTCCTGTATCTTTGCCACTGTCTCCCTGACCGCCTCCACCGGGTCCAAAAACAGCAGCTCGCAGGTAGGCGCGCAGGCGAGGGAATCCTTTCCGAAAACTCCCGTCACCGCAATCTTTACCTCTCCCTTTTGCAGCACTACATAGTCCTTCACTCCATAAGCCTCAAAGCCTCCGGCAATTAACGACTGTCCCTCGTTTAAGCCTTCCTTCTCCATGGTTTCCCAGTCCACGTTGCAGATCACCATGGCAGGAAGCGTATCTTCGCTTGCCACCGCAGTCTTCAGCATATTGGCAAGCCCCTTCGAGCGGTAATCAAATTCATGATTTCCCAACGTAGTCACCTCACAGCCGATTTCTCCCAGCATACGAAGCTCCGCCGCCTCTGTCTCGTAAACCGTCTGCACTAACGTCCCCATGGAAAAATCGCCGCCGTCTAACACCAGAGTATCGGGATTCTGTTCCCGCTGGCTGTCAATTATCGTTTTGATTTTGGCAAATCCGCCCAACACCTGGCTCTTCCCGTCAACCACTGTGGAAAAGCTGTTTAAATGGGAATGGGTATCATGGGTAAAAACCACATCTACCTGGTTCGCCTCCTGTTTTGCCTGTACTGTCTGTCCCTGCATTCCTGCCGAAAAAAGAAACAGCATAGCAACAGCTGCTATTAATAAGAATGCCTGTGTTCTTTTGCTTTTATTCATGTAAAGCGCTCCATTCATTTACAAAATTGCATTTTTTATTTTTTCAATAGAAATATACCTTTCTAACAATGCCGCAATGTCGGTGCCGTCCTCCGCTTCTATGGCGGGAATCCCTGCTGTCTCCAGCAGGAAATGGTTTTTCTCCAAATCCGTTCTGCGGTAATGGTCGGTGTAGAAGGCCGTTTTCGAGGGAACGCAGTCCCATCGGATCCCCCGGCATTCCCCGGCCCCGCAGCCCGGAAAGTTGACGTTCCAGATTTCATTTTTCCGGGGCATATCCGCAAGCAGCTTCTCTGTGACAGCTGAAATGTTAGCCTCAAGCGCCCCGTAATTTCCATTTGGTTCATTGGAATAGGCGATGGCGGGCACTCCCTGAAGCAGTGCTTCCATGCAGGCTCCTACCGTACCGGAGTAAAGAATATCCGCTCCTGCGTTGTAACCGAAGTTAATGCCGGAAAAAACGATATCCGGCTTTACAGGCATGATTTCATGTACCGCTGCCTTCACGCAGTCCGCCGGGGTTCCGGCTACACTGTAGGCAGTGACTCCTTCCACGGGGAAGGGGGTTCTTTTTATCTCGATATTTCCCCGCACCGTCAGACTGTGGGACATGGCGCTGCACTGGGAGGCCGGAGCCGCCACCCATACTTCGCCAAACTCCTTTGCCATGGCGGCGAGGCGGTGGATACCCTCGGCAGTAATACCGTCGTCATTGGTAATTAAAATTCTCATTTGTAGTTCTCCTGTTCTGTCTTGTTTTCAGCCGCCTTTCTCTCTATATTTTAATATCTTAACATGCCAGGGTGAAATAATAAAGTAGGGAAACTTAAGAAAAATTGAAGTTTACAAATAACCTCATTTCCTGTATAATAGCTTTCATAGAAACATAAATTATTTATGTGCTGTCAGGCAAGGTATCTATTTATAGGTGCTGTCGCCAAAAGGTACGATTATTTTGAAAGGGTTTTCTGTACGGTGCTTGTTTAACAAGTGCTTGAGTCAGAGAGCTCTTTTCATTTTCCCCATTTCAGATAATCATATAGATTAATCAACCTTCTAATATGCGTTCTGGCATTTCCGGAATCCTGTAATACATTCGCGTTATCTTCAAAAATTTCAAATAATACATCCTCTAATTCTTTCACATTCATTTGTTCCTCTGTAAGATGTGAAATAAGCCTGGTTGCCTTTTCCAGCGACTTCTTTTCCTGCTGCCATATTTGCTTTACAGAAATATAGCCCCCAAGACACTTACGATTTTGTCTAATAGATTTTGATATCAAATATTCAAAATCCTGTTTTTTCGCCAATTCTTCGCAGTCTGGATATGTGCCCTCAGCTTTAGCCAGATATTTATTAACAGGGAGTTTTCCCGAGTTTTGTTTTATTAATTTGGGAAAGGCATACTCTAATAATTCATCTGCCGAAAATTCTAAATCCTCTAATATAATATTTTTATACCACTCATTGCTGTCAATTCCGCTAAGTCCCTTCAATCCTAAATCAGACACTTTCCCGATTGCCATTACCAATTCTTCATCCGCCACTCTGCTATCGTCAATCGCCGCTACCCTAAGGTTTGATGTAGGCACGCTGGTAATTGTATAATTGTACAATTCCTGCTTAAATCTTCTCAATAACTTAACCGGAAGCTTTGTTTTCTTCCCCTGTAATGCACAATACAGAAGCTTAAAATTTTCTAATTGAATTTTCTTCATGGTTAATGTTCGTCCATCTATCATAATTGTGTAAGATGAAACTTCTGCTCCAACCATTTCAGGCTTATATTCTACAAAAATAAATCTATCTTCTAATATTTTCAACTGTTCCTCATCCAGGCAGTTCACAATAGCTTTAATAATTTTCTGTATATTAGTGTCACTTATAGAATAGCCCATAAAAATAATTGGATATTCCATAAAAATAGTCATTGTTAACTTCCTGATTTTTTCTCACTCAAAATCGCATTATTCTCTATAAAACTCAGGTTTTGGCTTTTCTCCTGGTATTATAGGTAGTAGCAATTCCTTAAAAACGATAACCATA
>JAETQH010000025.1 GCA_021770785.1 Lachnospiraceae bacterium | reverse complement strand
AGCGCAATTCCGTACATCCATTGGATATCCAAAAAAATTACATTATACTTATTTAAATGCACTTTGAAAAATTCATTTTGACTTATTTTAAGTCCTGCAAACAGCTTTTCAGAATGGCATCCTTTACTGTAATACGCTGCCAACATGGTTACCGCCATTGTTTTCCCAAACCTTCTTGGTCTGCTGGAACATATTAATGGTCTGTCTTTTCCGATACGGCTATTCGTATATTTAATCAATTCTGTCTTATCCACATATAGTTCAGAATTAACAGAAGCCGCAAACTGTTCATTTCCTGGATTCAAATATATTCCCATACTTGTACACTCCCTGCTGTTTAAAATCCATTCTATACATAACAGTAATAATCATTTTGCGCAATACTTTTATTGATGCACTTATTGATATCTTCCTCGCGTTTAGCGCTCCAATCTTTGGGATAATACGTAGACTCAATCATAGTAAGTGTAAGTCCAGCTATTTTTGATATAAATACAGGATTAATCATATTATCAACCATCATTTGAATTACCATATTTTTAATTGGCTCCACAGCCAAGGTTTTTTTATCTTTGCACTCATTCTCCATCACCCCAAAGTCTTGCGCAATATTATAAAACCATGTATTAAGACTTTCTACCCGAAACTTGCCCTTATATTTATACAAATATTCAAATAAATTATCTCCTTCCTTCATCGCTTCCTTATTCTTTGATTCTGCATATTTTAATGCCGCACATAAATCTCTAGACAAACCACAAGGTATATTGACATTAATGCCATTTATCAATAATTTTTTATATTCCTCCGTAAAGTCTGATTTTTTGATACTTGCAATTACACTTCGTTTAGCTGGCGCAATTAATGTCAGCTTAATAAACAGCCTTAGTATGATTCTTTGTAGATGTCTTTCTTCTTCTCTGACTCCTGCCGCTTCGTCCTGAAAATTATCAATAGCCTTATCCAGTTCAATTAGAATCGTTTTGATATCCTCACATCTATAGCTTCCTCTTTCTACCGGCTCCAGCAAGCCGTATTTCTCAACAATCTCATCTTTGAATTTACTGTAATTGTAATTTAAAAAAATATCATTTGCTTTACCAGTCTCACTTAAGTAGTCATAAAAGCTTTTAACTGACTCAAGATGCGACTCCATGGTTGATCTGGAATTAAGTTCGCCTTTATTATGATAATATCTGATACATTCTTCGATTACATTTATATTAATTCTGGCAGGTGCGTTCGATAATTGTACATCTGGCAAGCTTAAATATTTAATAAATTTGGTGATATGATTTCGATAAACATGATTTTTGCCAAGCAAATCTTTACGTTCTTCAAAAAATTCATTTTTAAACTTAAGCATTACATCCATTCTTATCCCTCCAAAGCATAATTCTATTGCGAAAAAGTAACCGAATTTTAAATTTCATTCTAATTTATTTGTTTTATAATGTCAATACTTTTACAAATATAAAAAGGGACAGTCGGGAAATATCGATCATATCATTTCCCAACTGCCCCTTCCTATTTTAATTATTGATCTTCCCATCCATAATCTTACAAAATACAACCGCCGCCAGCGTACTCACCGCCGTAGCCGCAATGGCAGGTCCCACAATGGCCACCGGATTTACACTGCCATACTGCTGCCGGTACGCAATCATATTGACAGGTATTAATTGCAGCGATGAAATATTTAATATTAAAAAAGTGCACATCTCATTACTGGCAGCTCTGCCGGACTTTTCCCCTGTTCCTTTACCTTCACACAAATATTCCGGATTCCCCCGTTCCTCCTCCAGTTTCGCCAGTTCCTCCATTGCCTTTAGCCCCGCCGGAGTTGCCGCCCAGCCTAAGCCGAATACATTAGCAATCATATTGGTAGCAATGTATTCGTTGGCGGGATGTCCTTTCGGAATTTCCGGAAAGAAAAAGTGCAGGATGGGATTCATCTTTCTTGAAAGACCTTCAATAATTCCTGTTTTTTCCGCAATTTTCATTAATCCTACCCAAAAGGACATCACCCCCATCATGGTAATGCAGAGCGTTACCGCTTCCTTTGCAGAATTAAGCGCTGCCTCAGTAACTGCAGGCAGATTTCCGTTAAACGCCGCAAACACTACACCAATAAGTACCATAAATGCCCATAAGTAATTCATGTTCCCTCACGTAAAGTTCTTTTTTCTACTATATGAAAAAGATTTAACTTTCTTACTTTTTTTCATATAAATTTGTTTCAATTGCCCGAAAAATATTATATAATATAAGCAATAAGTACTAAATGCAAGAAAGGAACACAACTATGTCGAAAGGTCTTGTTTTTACAAATGATAATTGTACGGGCTGCAACAAATGTATTTCTGCCTGTCCGTTACTTCGCGTCAACACATCGTCTATCATAGACGGTAGAAATATTATTTCTGTAGACGGAGACGCCTGTGTTCACTGCGGCAGTTGTATCACTGCCTGTCCCCATGATGCCAGAGAGTATTTAGACGATACTGAAACATTTTTGTCCGACTTAAAAAGCGGAAAGCGCATTTCTCTGCTAGTAGCTCCTGCTTTTATCGCTAATTACCCCAAAGAATACAAACATGTACTTGGTTACCTGAAAAGTTTAGGGGTCAACCACATTATCAGTGTCAGCTTCGGTGCGGATATCACTACCTGGGGTTACTTGAACTATATCAAACAACATAATTTTACAGGAGGTATTTCCCAACCCTGTCCTGCTATCGTAGATTATATTGAAAAATATATTCCGATTTTAATTGACAAACTGGTGCCTATCCACAGCCCTATGATGTGCGCCGCTATCTATGTAAAAAAATATATGAAGATTTCGGACACTTTAGCTTTCTTAAGCCCCTGTATTGCAAAAAAATCTGAAATCAACCGTCCGGAAAACGGGAATATGATTCAGTATAACGTTACTTTCAACCACCTGATGGAGAAACTTTCCTCCGTCCGCTTAAACCAGTATGACGCAGTGGATGAAATGGAATACGGCCTAGGTTCTATCTATCCTACTCCCGGTGGTCTGCGGGAAAATGTAGAATATTTCCTTGGAAAAGACGTGATGATCCGCCAGATTGAGGGGGAAGGACATGCCTACCATTTTCTCCATGAATATGCAAAGCGGGTAGAAGCGAGAAAACCACTTCCCTTCATGGTAGATGCGTTAAACTGCCAGTCCGGCTGTATTTATGGAACTGCCACTGACCCGTCAAGAACGGATGATGACGATATCCTTTTCGCCCTGCATGAGCAGAAAGTAGCCGCTTCTTCCAATGACAAAAAGTCACCCTGGAACAACAAACTTTCCTGCGAGGAACGGTTCAAACAGTTTAACCATGCTTTTCGCGATTTGAAGTTAGAGGATTTTATCTGTAAATATAATAAAAACCGCCATGTAGGCAGATTCCATGCCACTCCGGCACAGTTTGAAGAGGCTTATCTCGCTTTAAACAAGAAGACTCAGGAGGAACGCACTATCAACTGCGGTGCCTGCGGTTATGACAGCTGCCGGGAAATGGCGCTTGCCATCGTGCACGGTACAAACATGCCGATAAACTGTATCCATTTTGCAAAAAATTCTGTGGAGCAGGAAAAGATTGCCGTAGAGGCGCTTTCCGATGAAATCAGGCAGCGGGAAAAAGAAATCCGTACTTCCTATGAAGCTGTTTTTGAACAAATTGAAAACATCCATAAATCTATGGAAGAGCTTTCCGACGGCAATCAGCTTACCGCTACTGATTTGAGCATACTTACCGACACGATTCAGAAAGTAGTTGACAGTACCAGTTCCATTACGGAAGCGGTGGAATTAGTCTCTGCCTCCGTCAAGGGTTACGAGGATATTAACGAAGCCGTTATCCACATTTCCGGACAGACCGGTATGCTCGCATTAAATGCCAGCATTGAGGCAGCACGTGCAGGACTTGCCGGAAGAGGTTTTGCTGTTATTGCCGACCAGGTAAACAAGCTTTCCCAGGAAACCAAGTCAACGGTCAATGAAGGCAAAAAACACAGCGATATTGTAGTTCCCGCACTGGCATCTTTATCTGCTTCCGTAGAAAATGTTCTGGCGCAGATTTCAGATATCAACGACAAAATTTCGGGCATTGCCAGTGCTTCGGAAGAGATTTCCGCTCAGGCAGTTTTAATTGAAGAAACAGCTGACCAAATCCACAATCAGATGTTAACTGTCATGAACCACTGATTTATTGGGGCTCAGTCTCAGAGAACCGTAGCATTAATTTCTACATAACATCATATCTTACCGCATATGATGTTATTAACGAACAAACGCTTTGTCGTTAGCGAAACGAGGTATTTTTATTTTGAAATTTTGTCATTTTACAGCAGGGAAACGCTTACGGAGCATTTCCCTGTGTATTTTTTTTCTTCTCAGCATCCCCTTAACCGGGTGCTCCTCCTCCGTTCCAGGCACTTCCGGCGCCAGCCTTTCCTTTGAGTCTTTCTGTGACAGGCTGTTTCGTGAAGAGGTTTCCTCCAACACTATTAACCTACATTTTACCCTGTCTGACCCTAAACCCTATGGTATTGAGAATCCTCCCGTCACCTTAGGCGAAATCTCCCTTACAACTGCCGATGAAAATAATGCAGGCATTGAAAACACGTTAGCCGCCTTAAAAAAATACGATTATGAAGCACTTCCTACCAATGACCGGCTGACCTATGATATTCTCTCAGACTACTTAGAGCACCAGCTTTCCGGCAGCCCTTACTATTATTATGAAGAATACCTAAGCCCCGCCTCCGGCGTGCAGGCACAGCTTCCGGTACTATATGAAGAATATCAGTTTCAGGATGAAGCGGACGTAAAAGATTATTTAGAACTGCTGCCCTTAACTAAGCCTTATTTTGAGGAAATCATTGCCTTTGAGCAGGAGAAAGCCAGCGCCGGGCTTTTTATGTCTGATTCCATCTGCAATACGCTCTTAGAACAGTGTGCCTCCTTTACTGCAGATAAAAATCAGCACTACCTGATTGAAACCTTTAACCATAAGGTGGACGCTTTAACGGATATCGACGTCTCGGCAAAGGAAGCATACAAGACAGAAAACCGGAACATCATAAACGAAGTCATTTTTCCTGCCTACGACGAGCTTTCTGCGGCTTTGTCAAAGCTAAAGGGCAGCGGCAAAAATGACAAAGGACTCTGCTATTTCGATAAAGGAAAAGATTACTACACTTATCTGGTTTATTATAATACCGGAAGTCCTTCCACACCAAAAGAGCTTTTAAATAAAATTGAACAGCAGCGCTTAGAAGATTTACAGACAGCAGCCGGACTTATACAGGCAAACCCTAATTTATGGGAACAGTGCGAAGCTTTTTCCCTCTCGGACACCGACGCTGTCTCTATTTTGAATACCCTGCAGCAAGAAATGCAAGGCCAGTTTCCCGCCCCGCCGGAAACAGAATACTCCGTCAACTACATTGAAGAATGTATGGAGGACTATCTGGCCCCCGCCTATTACATTACAGCCCCCATCGACAACTACAGGAAAAATTCCATTTATATCAATGCCAATACGGACGATACCACCATTCACTATTTTACCACCCTCGCCCACGAGGGCTTTCCGGGACATCTCTATCAGACCGTCATGTCCTATGAAATGGGACTGCCGGAGGTGCGCAGCATCTTAAATTACCCCGGCTATGTGGAGGGCTGGGCAACCTATGTGGAAATGCTCTCCTACCAGTATGCCTCCCTGCCAAAGGAAGCTGCACAACTTATGGCGTTAAACCAGTCCTCCCTTTTAAGCCTTTACGCCACCACAGATATCGGCATTCATTACGAGGGCTGGGCTCTTTCCGATACCATCAAATTCTGGCGTGACTACGGCATCACTGATACGGCAACCATTTCGGAAATCTATCAGTATATTATTTCGGAGCCTGCCAATTATTTGAAATATTATGTGGGATATCTGGGATTTTTAGATTTGCAGAAATTTGCCAAAGAAAACTTTGGTGCAGATTATAATGATATTGACTTCCATAAAGCGGTGCTCGCCATCGGTCCGGCGCCCTTTGCTATCGTGGAAAAATATCTGCCTGTATTTTACCAGCAAAGCAGTGACTAAATTACAGGCAGTTCGCAGGAATATAAATCTATTAACGCTCCAGTAGCGCCTGATACACTTCTCGCTTGGAAATGCCGCGGTCTTTTGCCACTAACTTCATGGCCTCTTTGCGGGGGATGTCTTCTCCCTCGTAAAGCGCCATGTGCTCCTCCAAGGTCATACTCTCCCAACCTTTCCTGCTCTCTTCCTCTAACTGCTCAAATGTCTTTCCTTCCAGTACTAAGACATATTCTCCCCTTGGTTCATTCTCTTGGTAAAATTTGAGACATTCCGATAATGTCGTACGTGTCGCCTCCTCATAGTGCTTAGTAAGCTCCCTGCAGACGGAAATGTTACGTTCTCCCAGAACCTCATAAAGTTCCTCTAATGTCTTAATAAGATGATGCGGCGCTTCATAAATAACCATCGTCCTCGTCTCATCCACCAGCTCTTTTAAAACGGCTGTCCGCTCTTTCTTGTCCCGGGGCAAAAACGCCTCAAAAGCAAAACGTCTGGTGGGCAGCCCCGACATGGTAAGGGCAGTAATGCAGGCCGCCGGACCCGGAAGGGATGTTACCTCGATTCCCTCTTCATGGCAAATACGTACCAAATCCTCCCCCGGGTCAGAGATACCCGGCGTCCCGGCATCCGTGATAAGAGCGATGTTTTTCCCCTCCCGCAGCCGGTTCACTAACTGATAGGCTTTTTCTATTTTATTGTATTCATGGTAGCTGGTCATGGGCGTTTTTATCTCAAAATGGTTTAAGAGCTTAATGGAATTTCTGGTGTCCTCTGCCGCTATTAAATCTACTTCCTTTAAGGTGCGCAGTACCCGGAAAGTGATGTCCTCTAGGTTTCCGATGGGAGTTGCGCATAAATATAATTTTCCTGACATTCTTTTTCCCCTATATGGTCTGTTTTCTGCCTTTAGTATAGTATAAAATTAATTTTTATACAAGGCTGCCTGCTTTTTCGCATCTCTATTGCTGCAGAGCTACTGCTTTTCCACACAATATTTTTATAGAAAGGCTCATCCCACCCCTGCCATAGAATTAAATCAATAAAGTTACATCGTTGGTGATACTATTTTACGATAACGATAAGACGTTCCTTTGTCCCGTCCTCCTTCGCATAGATATAGGCTTTTCCCGGACTTTTGCCGCAGATTTTGCCATCTTCGTCTACAGATACCACATTGGTATTAGAGCTGGAAAATGTCGGTTTGTTTCCCGACGACACTGTTACCTGGAGTTTCTTTGTCTCTCCGACAGCAATAGACATTTCTTCTGTTTCAAATGAAATCACAGGCTTTTTCACCGTAACCTCACAGGTTTTCTTTACCCCGTCTACCGTCACCGTGATAACTGCTGTCCCATTTTTAACGGCAGTTACCCTTCCCTGACTGTCCACAGTGGCAACACTGCTCTTATTACTCTTCCACTTCGGCGTACTTGTTGAAGTGGAGGTCACAAAAAGCTTTGCCGTTCCCTTCCGGTAGAGCGTCAGCCTAGTCTGATTCAGGCGTACCGTCGGCTGCTTTACCGTAACCATACAGCTTGCCGCCGTTCCGTCCACCGTGGCTGTAATCGTTGCAGTGCCCGGCTTTTTTGCCGTCACCCAGCCCCTTTCATCCACCACGGCAATACTTTTTTTATTGGATTTCCAAGTCACCGGATGGCCTGTGGAGCTTTCTGCCGTCAATTTGACAGAATAACCGTTTTCTAAAGAAACCCGGCTTTTCTTTAATTTGACGGTAGTCTTTTTTACCACCACTTTACAGCTTGCCTCGCCGTTACTGATTTTTGCGGTAATATGCGCCGTGCCCGCTTTTTTCGCGGTGATTTTTCCATAAGTATTAACAGACGCCACTTTGGAATTGTCGGATGAAAATTTCGGCTTTTTGCCGTTGCTGGTGACTGCTGCCAGATAAAAACTGTCTCCGATTTTCATTTCCTTTGCGTAAGTTCCTAAAACAACGAAACCATAACCCGATGAACCATAAATCTCTGTTGTGTGAAAACCGGATATCAACAGCACGGATACCATGCAGAGGACAACAAACGCTGTCCGTAAGATTTTATTTTTTGATAACATAGAATTTCCCCCATACATGAGTGGCAGGAAATGCTGATGAGCCTTTTATCAATTTAACATTGTTTTTGTCGTTTGTAAATAGTTTTTCTTGTTTTTTGAAAAATAACTAAAAATTTTGTGAATATTTTGTGACTAAAATCCATCAAAAGTACTGGATTTTTATAAATCAGTGTGGTAAATTGTATAATATAGAATGCTTTATTACACAAAAAAAATTGAAGAGAGGAAAAAGAGAGATGAAAAACACAACCAAAAAATTATTCAACAAGGTTGCAAGCCTTGCTCTTGCAGCTATGATGGTGCTTTCTGTATTCTGCGTATCTACACCGACTGAGGTATCCGCTGCAGGCTTATCCTTTAAGAGTACAGGAAAATCATCTGTAACGATTACAGATGAGCAGTGTACTTATTTAACAGGAAATTTAGCATGGATTAAATTCAAAGCTAAAAACGACGGCTACTTAAAGATTACTGCAAAAAATGCCTCTTCTGTTGCTCCTTATACACAGGGTTACTGGCAGTTATATGACAAAAATAAGAAAAATGCCGTTTCTCCGTCACACAGTTATGATACTAATAAGACCGATTCTTATTACTACACAGACGTTTACGGCGTAAAAAAAGGCGTTACATACTATTTAGCAGTAGAATCTTATGCCGGAGTAAAGATTAGCGCTTCTTTCACAAAGGTTACTGACAAGAGCGGTTCTAAGAAAACTAAAGCTCTTAATGTAAAAAAAGGAAAATCTTCTACTGGATTAATTCGTGTAGGTGATAGCAAGGTTGATGACTGGTATAAAATCAACTTATCTTCTGTAAAAAAATTTACTGTTTATTTAACACCTTATACAAACGATGACCTTGTTTTAACAGTTTCCGGTTCAAGGATGGATAGAGCATATTCGTATACTGTTAAAGCTGGAGATTACGGAAGGAAATTAGATTTCCCATTCTCCACAAATTACGGTACAATTTCTGGAACCGTTTATGTAAAAGTTGAACCTGCCACGAAAAGAACCAGTGGTTACTATAAAATCAGCTGGAAATAAATCTTAGCAACGTAATAAAGCAAAAAATGTTGCGCTAATGTCAGATATGCAAAAGACAATATTTCAATTATTATATCTATAGCGCTCATACAAAAAAGGCTTTGACTATCCTGTTCAAAGCCTTTTTTGCACTCAAAATCTCCCATCTTTTTATATAACAATAGCCATGCTCCCTACAAAACTTTAATCCATATCTGTACGCCTTAAATATTTCTTGTTTTTCCCCCTGCCGCTTACTGTAATTAAGCCCTGACTTACCATTTTTTTCATAACTGTATATGCACGGGTACTTTTCACATTAAGTAAATCCTGAACTCCACCATCTGTAATATACTGATTTTCGTTAATATAATCTAATACTTTTTGCATTTGAGGTGTAATTGTAACATTATAATTATTACTTTTTTCTGCCGGTACGGCTTTATTCATATTAGGAAGAATCATTTTAAAGGTGTGCGAAGTCACTTCTATTCGTGGCTGCAAGGGACAACTACTATATAAATCATAAATTTTACGAATCCCCGTCCCATATGCTTCAATCAAATGCAGACGGTGAAATACTTCTGCCAGATTTTTGTTGCGGGGTTGGGATATGCCGCTACGAATGTCATCTGCCGACAAGCCCGGCAAAAGACCGCCAATGGAAATAAATTCCATCTCGTTATTATTGACATTAATAATAATGCTTCCGCTAAAACTGTAATCACGGTGAACTATCGCATTAAGCAAAGCTTCACGTAAAGCTTCTTGCGGATAATCGGCATGTTCTACTCTTTCTAACCCATGAAAAGTCGCAACTGTTTTATTACAAAGCACCAAATAAGAGAACGTATCCTCTAACTGTTTAAAAACTGCTCCTGTAAATTCCTTGCTGTCACGAAACTCCGTATTTGCATTATTACCAAAAACTGCCACCTTTATTGTGTGTGAGCATTGGTCAGAGAGAATAAGGGCAAGATTCGTATAAAGAGAATCCGATGAATCTTTTATACCCAATACTCTGTATTTTTCTCTGGAAAATTCCACATGATATTTTTCAAAAAATTTCTCCGCATATGAAAAAGTAAGGTTTTGTTCCATTGAACGCATTTCCTCAAAAATGTCACCATCAGATTCCTTTATCATCTGACGGATTTGCTCAGGAGAGGCCTGTGCTCTTGAAGTTCCCTGACGAATATAAACGCCACTGGGTTTAAGTCCCTTTGATTTAAGATAATATGGTTTATAACTTCCTTCACCAACAGTTATTTTTACTACTTGATTATCCTGTAACGTATATTTTATAAACATTGTAACATCCGGTTGAATAGCATCACGAATACCATTTGTGATTCGAGTGTATGTTTCATCGATATCCGTAATTCCTACCTCATTACCATTGTCATCAACGCCTATATAAATAATGCCACCGTCTGTATTGGCAAATGCAATCACTTCTTTATATATATCGTCTGTCATCTGCACTTTAAACTCTATATTTTCACTTTCAAATGTCATAACAGAACACCTCCATACCCATAGTATTTCTTATATTATACCCGAATTTTCACAAAAATCAATCAGTAGAAGTGAAAATATAGTGAATTTTCACTATTCATATCATAAAAGTAAAATGATGTAACCTCTATCTATAAGATTACATCACTCTTGCAAAACAAATCCTTAATTACCTTCTAAGCTGCTTCCTTTTTCTCAAGCTTCGGCGCCATCATAAAAAGCACCACTCCCAATGCCACAACCCCGATAGAAATCAACTGCGACGTAGACAATACACCAATGCTCCCCCGGTAATCATTCCGTAAAAACTCAATCAAAAACCGCCCGATACCATAAAGCAACAGATACACCGCTGCCACACGCCCCTCCTTCGGCTCTCTCTTTGCATAAATCAAAAGCAGAGCACAGAACAGAAAATTTCCCGCAGAGGAAATCAGCTGGGTTGGAATCAGTTTTACGTCATTGGGAGCGAATACGGAATTATGGAAGGTAATTCCATACCAGGCATCCGTCTCCCTGCCATAACAGCACCCTGCAAAGAAACAGCCCAGCCGTCCGAAGCCCTGGGCTAAGGATAACGCCGGCATGACTAAATCAAAGTAGGACAAAAACCTCTGCTTTTTTATTTTACAGTAAATAAGGCTGGTGAGCACGCCTCCTATAATGCCGCCATAAACCACATAGCCGTTTTTAAAATTCCATAAAATCGACGGGTTCTCTATAATGTGAGGAATTTCCACAATATAGTATAGAATACGGCTGCCCGCCATTCCACCGAAGATAGCGCAAAAGAAGATACCATAAATGATATCCTCACTGAGATTTTTCTTTTTTCCACGATATAGGCACAAAAGCAGCGCCGCAAGAAAACCTATGGCAATCATCAGACCATACATATGGAATGTCACCGGGCCTATCTTAATATCATTAAACATTTCTTTTTTCCTTTCTAATACCCATAAATATCATATATCTCATCATTGTAAACCCCCTGCTCCTTGTATACAATCAGCGGCTTTTCCACCGTAAGCCGGGATTTTCCGCCCCGAAGCCCCTCAATCAACACCATATTTGGCTCCTTGTCTACATAGGGATACACCAGCTGCATTCTTTTTGGCTCAATCTTATATTCTACCATGCGGCTCATAATTTCCGCCAGACGAAACGGGCGGTGCACCATATAAAACCTGCCGCCGGGACGGAGCAGTTTAGCACTCTCCCTTAAAATATCCTCCAACGTACAGAGCACCTCGTGCCTTGCAATGGCTTTTGCCTCGGAGGCGGAGCTCAAACCGTGCTCCCCTATCATATAAGGCGGATTGGTGGTAATGATATCAAAAGAAGATGCTCCAAAAAGGCTTGAAGCATCTTTGATATCTCCCGTAATAATCTTTATTTTTTCTTCCAGATGATTGTATAACACACTGCGGCGCGCCATATCTGCACTCTCCGGCTGAATTTCCAAAGCGGTAAAATGCTCCCCCTCGGTTTTCGCCTCCATAAGAATCGGGATAATGCCCGTCCCTGTGCCAAGATCAAGGGCACGCTCCCCTTTTTTCGCCTTTGCAAATCCCGATAAAAGCACTGCGTCCATGCCAAAACAAAAACGTTTCGGGTCCTGAATAATAAAATAACCGTTGCGGTGCAGTTCATCTAAGCGCTCATGCTCCCGCACCAGATTATTTTCCCTCGTCAATTTTGGATTTTCCTCCCTTATCCTCTAACGCCGCTAACTCTTTTAATTCCTCCGGTGTCAGCTTTACATGATCCCTTCTGCGTCTCGGCTTAAATTTGAGTTGTTCTACCCTGTACTCCCGCAGCTCCTTCTCGTCATCCACTTCCACCAAAACCTTTACCATCTGGCGGAGCACATTGACAGAGGATACCTCTCCCCGAAATCCGTCATCCGTGGTAACATAGTCTCCCACATTCGGCAGGCGGCTGTTTAAATATTCATAGGTTTCTTCCTCATTTTTCAGGCAGCACATCAGTCTTCCGCAAACCCCCGAAATCTTTGTAGGGTTCAAAGAAAGATTCTGTTCCTTCGCCATCTTAATGGAAACCGGGACAAATTCAGACAAATAGCTGTGGCAGCAAAGCTCTCTGCCGCAAATACCGATACCGCCCATAATTTTCGTCTCATCTCTCACACCAATCTGGCGCAGCTCAATTCTGGTACGGAATACCGCCGCCAAATCCTTCACCAGCTCACGAAAATCAATTCTTCCGTCCGCCGTAAAATAAAACAGCAGCTTGTTATTATCGAAGGTGTATTCCGCCTCCACTAACTTCATTTCCAACTTGTGTTTCGTAATTTTCTCTAAGCAAATCTTAAACGCCTCTTTTTCTTTTTCCCGGTTCTTCTGCGCCACACGCTCATCCGCTTCAGTGGCAATGCGGATCACAGGCTTTAAGGGCTGTATCACTGTCTCTTCAAAGACATCCTTCGGCGCTGTCATAACCGTTCCCATTTCCACCCCCCGGGCAGTCTCCACAATCACGTGGGTTCCTGCGGGCAAATCTAATTTTTCCGGTCCGAAATAATATATTTTTCCTGCATTGCGGAAACGAACTCCAACTACTTTTATCATGCTAGTTCTCCTTTATTGTCAACAATAGCAGCTCAATGACCAAATCGAAATTCACATTTGCGTTCAGGCGCACCTGCGCTTTCTGCAACGCCTCTAAAATCGTCTCTATTCCATTGTAAGAGCTCTGCTCTGCCTGCCTTTTTATATCATAGACCTCATCCTTGAAGATAAGTTTATTTACGTCTTTGGTCGCCTTATAGTATAACACATCACGGTACCAAATCATCATCAAATCAAAATAATCATTGATTTCCAGTTTATACTCGCTAATCTGCTTCACCGCCTCGGTCATCTCATATAACTCGATATCGTCTAACCGCTTAATCAGCTGAATTGCCCCAGCCTTTAACTCATTAAAATCCTCCGAAGACGCTAATGCAATGGCTTTTCCTACATTTCCCTGGGCAAACGCCACGCAGACCTCCGCCTGGTAGTCCGGTATCCGGTACTCCTTCATCAGGAACTTTTTAATGACTTCATCTGCCACCGCCTTGATATTTAAGGTGACACATCTGGATAAAATCGTAGGCAGAAAGCTGTCCGCATTGGTGGTGAGCAGAATGATAATCGCATAAACCGGGGGCTCCTCGATGGTCTTTAACAGGGCATTCTGCGCCTGCACATTCATTTTCTGGGCTTCGTCCACAATATAAACCTTATATTTACTGCTATAGGGCTTAATCACAATGTCATTGTTCAGCTGGGTTCTGATATCATCCACCGATATGGTACCCGGTTTCTCATGCCTTACATAAAGAATATCCGGCTGATTTCTTCCCACCGCCTGCTTACAGGAATGGCACTCTAAACAGGGCTCTGCCTCCCCCTTCTCGCACTGCAGCGCAGCGGCAAATGCCTCCGCCAACATCATTTTCCCTGATTTTTCCGGTCCGTTGATAATATACGCATGGGACACCTTATCCATAGTAATAGCATTTTTCAGATGTTCGATAATCTGCTCATGCCCTATAATGTCTTTAAATCCTGCCATTTTCCGTCCTTTCTAATCAGGTAAAGATATCTAAGAGCAATCCCCTGATTTCCCCAATTTTGTTTAAGATGGTAATATGGTCTTTCTCGTCCTTCATCAGCTCCTGCGCCAGTTCATCTAAGTTGGCATCAATGAGCTTTATCAGGCCGTACACCCTGTGGCGCCCTCTCCGGTCAAGGAAGTTTTCCCTGGAAAATTTGTGAGAGCGGTATACCACTTCGTTCATAAACTCCCGTATCATTTCCCGGTATTTCCTCATATCCCGGATATCCATATGTCTGGCAATCCGTTCTCCCTGGGCGGTAATATCCATAAGCATGGTATCTATCTTTGCCTGTAACTCGGCGTCCGTAATGGCACTTGCTAAGGTGAATTTGAAACTCCCGTCTCCCTTTTCCACCTGGGCGGTATCCGGCACCTGAGTCACATCCGCTACGTTATTTACTTTGATATCCAAGACTCACACCCTCTTTCCCGTCTCTCTGCTGTTTTTCCCTTTCACCAGCCATAGTAACGGCACTTTTTGCCGCACCTTTAAAAAATAATCTCCTACTCATTTTTCAGATTTAATATATACTCCGTAATTTCCTGTTCTGCCTCTTCTAAGGAAACATTGGCAAAACGTTTTTCAATCCCGGCTTCCTTCAGCTTCTGTTCAGAAAAATCTGCCGCGTCTGCGAGAAATCTCCGGCAAAGCTCTTCGTACTTCGGCACTGTCTCGGACCGTTCCCGCTCTAATGCTCTAGCAAGCCGTTCACCGTCATCTACTTCTATATATATCGGTATCACTTGCTTTTTTCCGTAGTATTCACGGATTTTCAGGTAAGATTCCAGTGTACCGATGATAAGATAGCTCTGTTTTGCCAAATCTACCTGCCCGTCATCTACAGTAAAATATTTCCAGATTCCGTGCACCGTATCGTAGACACGCAGTTCGATAATTTTTCCCTGGCGCTCTAACTCTGTAACTCTTTCTTCCTCACAGAAATGATATGACTTTCCGTTTTCTTCCCCCGCCCGCATTGGTCTTGTAGTATAGGGGACAATGGTATTTAACGAAAGCTCTTGTTTCTCTAACAGTAAGCGGAACAATGTATCCTTTCCGGAAGAGCTTTTTCCCATAATACAAAAAATTTTTCCCATCTTGTCACACTCTTATCAGTATAATATAGTATTCAAAAATATACAATGTTTATCCTGTCGGAAGATAAATTTGCACTGCCCTCTAAGGTCAGCTTTTGCTTCCGGCATTCCCGGATTCTGTCAAGAAAATCTGTCGTAATGATTTCCCCCGGCACTATCATGGGAATCCCCGGCGGGTAGAGGCAGATAAAATCCGCTGCCATCTGCCCTGCCGCCTCGTCAAAAGAAACCTCCTTTTTCGGAAACTCCCATGCCTGACAGATTTCCATTTCTTTGGGATTCGGTTGATAAATTTTCTCGATAAATCCCCCTGAAAGGGATACTGCCGAATCAAGCTGCCGCTCGTTCCGTTTATCCAGTTCATGCAGCGCACCAGACAAACGCAAAAATCCCTCTTCCGTGTCCATAACCCCCGTCATCGCCAACACATAATCACCGGAAACCATTTCCATCTGTAAATGATATTCCTCTAATAATTTCCGGTATAACTGCTCTCCCGTCATGCCGGAATCTCCTGCAAAAATCACAATCTTAGAATCATCCCAGTCAAAGGCTTCCCCGGCAGATAAATCCTCCCTGCACATGACATGAAGTCTCTCTAAATCCCTGACACTCCCATAAAAAGAATCCAGTTTCTTCCTATAACTAAAAAACAGCTCCTGTCCCTCTGTCTCCATTTTCTGTATACAGGCATCTATTCCCGCCATCAAAACATAGGAGGGAGAGCTGGTTTCGTAAATCCCCAGATATTTTTTTACTTTTTCCCTGTCTATCCGGTCGGAACAAATATGCAGAAGCGCCGTCTGGGTAAAAGCGGGCAGTGTTTTGTGAAGGCTCATAATTACCGCATCCGCTCCCTGCTTCACTGCATTTTCCGGAAAACCCGCTCCAAAACCGAAATGAGCGCCGTGGGCTTCATCTACAATCAAAGGCACACCATGGCGATGGGCAATCTCCGCAATCCCCGCTACATCCGATACAATTCCCTCATAGGTGGGCGAAGTAATCACTACCGCTGCAATATCCGGGTGTTCAAAAAATGTTTTCCGCACCTGCTCCGCCGTAATTTTTCCCTGAATGCCGGAAGCAGTAATTTTAGGATAAAGATACTCCGCATGAAGCTCCCTCATAAAAAGCCCGTGGTACACCGCCTTATGACTGTTTCTCGCCACCAGGATTTTTTCTCCCCGCCTTCCGGCAGCGCAAATCGCCGCCAACAGCCCACAAGTGCTTCCATTTATCAGATAAAAGCATTCCCCCGAACCGTACAAATCCGCCGCCCTCTGCTGTGCCTCCGCAAGAATCCCCTCTGCGTGGTGCAGATTATCAAATCCCTCAATTTCCGTGATATCTATCTCATAGGGATTCGGAAAATGCGACGCCTGTCTTTTATGCCCCGGCATATGAAAGGGATAAATATCCGTATCCCTATACGTCTCTAACGTTTCTTTTAAATATGGCATGAACTGTCCTTTCCTGCCCCCACACGATTGTCAGGGCACCAGCTGTCGGTGGATTAAGCCGGCTCCCCTTCTGAGGTTTCCTGCCCCGCCTTAGTCCTAATTCTATTTTAACACTTCGCCTTGGCTGTTTCCAGCAAGGATTTTTTTCCCGTTTCCCCAATTTACTGCCTGCAGAGATTTTTCGACAAAAAACTAGGAATTTCCCCCGCTAAATGTTATAATCAAAATCATTGCTTCGTAATGATAAGGATTCGGATATCAAAAGATTCCGGAAAAATCTTCTGACATCTGGGTTACTATCAAACAAAAAATCTTTTCACGAAATTACAGGAGGTTCTTATGAAGCACGCATTAGTTATCCTCTGCGGCGGAGGCAGCACCCGCATGGGTACCGATAAAGCGCTGCTCCCCTTTGGAGATTCCTGCCTGATTGAATATCTGGTGCATAAATTTGAACCGCACTTTTCTAATATTTATCTCTCTGTGAAACGGAAGGGGGATTATACCCACCTGAATCTCCCGGTCACAGAAATTGCAGATATCTACCCTAACGCAGGCCCTATGTCCGGTATTTTTTCCGGTCTGTCCATGATGGACGAGGACTCCGCTTTTTTCATGTCCGTAGACACTCCCTTTATGGAGCCTCAGACCGGCATTGCACTGCTGGAACATTTAGAAAACGCCGATATCTGCACCCTCCGGGGAAAAGCAGGGTACTTAGAAAGCTCCACCGCCGCCTATTCTAAAAGCTGCATTACTTCTATCGGAAAAGGTCTGCTGCTGCACCGCCTCACCTTTGACAGCCTGAAAGAGCAGCGAAACACGATTTACCTGACAGAAAAAGCCCTTGCCAAATGTACGGCGGTTCCGGTGGAAATCCAGTTTTTCAATCTGGATACCAGAGAGGACTATTATCGGGCGCTTCTCATGGCGGGCTTTCTCAAATAGCCCCTAATCTAAAAATCTTCCCAAATCCGGCATCCAGTCTCCGAAGAATACTTCATCTTTGCAGATTGCCTGCCAGATGGGGGTTAAAAACTTTTCTAGCTTATCCACAACCTCTTCCCATTTAGGTTCTGTTTTTCCACAATGACGGAGGTACTTTTCCCACCTTTTTCTCATATAACTGTATTCCCGGTAAGAAATCAGCTCTTTTCCCCGGTCTTCTTCCATGGAAATGCGCTCTCTTTCACAGAGCTGCGCCAATTCCTCCTTCACATGTCTGCCGTTCATGGGAGTTTTCGATAAAATCTGATAAATCTGTAAGTAACTATCCATATCCGGTATCAGTTCCATCTGTTTTAACACCACGCCTAGCTGCTCCGTTAAGAACAATTCTCCCGGATATTCCAGATAAGAAATTTCCTCTCCCGGCGCCATAAAAGGAACAAGCTCCTTCCGCCTTGGCATAAAGTTATCTTCTACCGAAACTTCTGTTACACAAACCCGAAAAGGAACCGTCATCTCCTCAAATTCTCCGACAATCTCAAATTCCGTCCCGTTTTCGTTTAAAATTGCCCTGCCTTTCCACTTGATTCTCGGCGTTTTCTCCTTTTCCATAAATTGCTGCAACATAAGATATGCCAGCTTTAAGGAAATCCGCTGACCGGGGCAAAGTTTGCCTTTTTCCACCACCTTAGGATTGAGGACATATGCAAAATCCAGTGTCAGGCTGTTCTCCCTCTTCCGGTACTGCTCCACACCCAAAATCCCGTCATTTTTCAGCCAGAGGCAGGCTCCATACTCGGATTCACTGATGCAATACATTAATTCCTCCAATAGATATCCCGCCAGAAGATTTGGAAACGGTATCTTCCATGCCTCACTCTCTGCTTTTAACTGTGCTTTTGTAATTACTGCATGTTTCATCTAAAGCCATACTCCTATCATTGACTGCACTTTCTTAATAACCTTCCGCTCCTTAGCGTACTTCATCAGCCTTGCCACATCCTTTTCTCCATCCCGGATATAGGAAAACAGACCCTCCTTAAACAACTCCCTCTCCATCTTGTCCTCATATTTCAGGCATTCGCAGACCAGCCGTTCCTTATCGAAAATCTTCATTTCCACACCGCCAAAAGGAACGGTTGTTACACCGAAGGTCAACGTTTCCGGTTCTGCATAAAAAGGCGTCACTTTTGGGAAATCCAGTTTAAATCTGGATTTTGAAGTATTTTTGTCAATGGCTAACTTCCATCCGAAGGGTTTTCTCTTGATATATCCATACACCCATAGGGCGCTCTCTAAACTCAGCACTGCATCGGGAAACAGCTTTCCTATCAGCTCTTCTTCAGAAAAATCACTGATACGGACGGTGTAATAGCCATTCTTGATGCGGATTAAATCCCCCTTTTCCACAAAATCAAGAATCCGGCGGTAATCTATTCCAAGTTCATTTAACTGGCTTTTTTTCACGACACCGCCGTTTTTGTAAATGAACTCTTTTACCCTGTCTAAAATCAGTTCTCTCTTTTCATTAATTACATATGAATCTGACATATCCTTCTCCTTAAATAAATGCTGACCCCTTGCAAATTTCTCTTACAGAAAAATTTTGTTTTTTATCCTGCCCGCCCGCTCCTAAATTGTATTTTACACTGATCCTCAGGTAAAAAATCTTCTGCGCCGGAAGCCATTACAGGTATATTTTCTCCGCTTACAACTATTCGTTGCGGTATTAATTTATATTTTAAATATAGTCCATTTGTAATAGCTTGTCAACGCTGTTATTGATTTTCCGGGCTTTTTATCCTAAAATAAAAAGAGATTTTAAATTTATATGCCGAACCATACTTATCGGCAAATAAAGGAGGAGCTTTCACCCCGTCGCTGACGCTCCGGACTGGAGGTTTTATGAAATCAGACAAAACTTCTCTGCGGAAAAATCCTTCCCGCGAAACCTGTGAGAACATTATCCGCCGTATTCTGATGACTGAAATTTTAGAAACGGGAAAAAACGAACATTTCCGTTCCGCAGCGGATTTCATGTCCTATTTTGAGTCCCTCTATCCCGCCTCCTCTGCACTGACAAAGCAGGTGCAGCGCGCTATCAAGTCCCTCAATATGCCGAAGGATGATTTCGGATATTTTATCCCCAATAAAACCACGGAACAGTTGGCTCATGAAAAGGAATTATTTTCCCTCCTTGAAAAAGCAGAGGCTTCCGTCGTTTCTTTAGAGGAATACGAAACTTTATTTCTAAAAGCAGACAGGGAGCTTTGCTCCTACCTTATCCATGTATTAGATAACTCTCCGCTTTTTACCGGAAAATACTTAACTATCCAACAGACCTCTAACGGTTTGATTTTCTATACAAAAAACCGTTCTCAACTGGAAATTCTGCTAAGCAGCTTAATTGTCAGATAATTTAGGTGCAATTTTTCAATGTCCAAAATAGAAGAAACGACAATATATTTTGAAAATATATTGTCGTTTCTCTTTTTTATTCATTTATTTATGTCTTTTACGCCGTTTTCTTCTCTTTTTTATGGTTTTAAACTGCATTCTGCGGTCACGGCGGACCTCCATGTTATGTTTGATGATATAATAGTTATCCGCAAACTTTTTCACAAAGAAGCCTATCGCCAACAGAATAACAATCACTGCCACGGCAATCACCACCGTCACAGGCTTTATGCGGAAGGTAGATATTTTATCCTCCGGCAGTTGTTCCGTCTCTCCTTCTTCCTCCCGCTGGTTGTCAAACATGTATCCCTTTATTTTTACCCCGGTGGTTACAATATCTGCTTTTCCAACCTCTCTGCCTGCATAGGTATAAGAGATAGTTCCCGCAACCTGCTCACTCTCATCTTCATAGGTAATCTCCGAGACAGCATCCTTAAATTCTGCCATTTTAGGAAGCACAATACATGCCGTTTTATCTATATCCACAAAGGGCTCATTATTAATCAAAGCGTCTGTGGCTTTTCCTTCTGAAGAGGAATAAGCCGTCTCGTTTTCCACAATATTAAATAGCTGGAAATTGTCAAAACAATATTCAAACAAATTGATGGTATCGGTCCAGTGGTTCGGTGACTCGGTATTCATAATCACACAGACCAGGGTCAAACCTTCTTTTTCCGCAAAGGTCACTAAGGTACTGTTTGCAGCGTCCGTATGCCCGGTTTTTCCTCCGGTACAGTAATCACGGACATATTTCGTTTCCCTGCGTGGATGAAGTATCTCGTTATGGTTCTGCAGCGGGGTAGGCTCATCGTGCTTATTGGTGGGAGGAATAGTATAACGCGAAGTTCCGGTAATGATACGAAACGTCTCATTCTCATAAGCCGCCTTGGAAATCAACGCCATATCGTAAGCACAGGTATAATGGTTTTCATCATGGAGCCCATGGGGATTAGCAAAATGGGTATTCTGGCAGCCAAGTTCCGCCGCCTTCTCATTCATCATTTTCACAAAATTTTCCACCGTGCCGCCCACATGCTCTGCCACCGCATAAGCACACTCATTCGCCGACTCTAACATCACTGCATAGAGGCATTGCTCCATGGTCATCTGCTCTCCGTAATCTCTGGCAATCCCCGAACCCATGGTATTGTCAATGGACCCGTCAGAAAAAGTAACGATTTCACTCAAATCATCACAATTTTCCAATACCACCAAGGTAGTCATAATTTTTGTAATACTGGCAGGATAATGCTGCTCTAAGCTGTTTCTTTCAAAGAGAATCGTTCCCGAGTTAAGTTCCATCACAATGACATTGGGCGATGCCACTTCCGGTCCCTCCGGCCAGTAATCTGCAGCCTGAACCGCCACAGCATTTCCCTGTAACATAAATAGGGCACCAATTACCAGACCGCACGCCTTTGAAATCAAGCCCCTCCATTTTTCTTTTTTCCACATATCAATTACTCCTAGCTAAAACTATTATCAGTATAAATGAAAAAAAAAATACACACAACCTCTTTTCCCTTAAATTTCATTAATACTTTCTTAAAAAGGGCTACTTTTTTCCACTTTTTTATTGTAAAATACCCTTATGTCCACAATCCTATCCATGAATTGTGGAAAACCTAAAATTTTAGAAAGGTATGGTTACTTTCCATGAGATTACGAAACATTCCCGGCGCCGACGATGCCATCGCCAGCAGCGAATATTGTATTCAGGAACCCAAATTATTAAGGGGCAGTTGGCAGTCCGCATTTCCCCTTTCCCAGCCTATCCACATTGAAATCGGCATGGGAAAGGGACGTTTTTTAATGGATATGGCAACGGCACACCCGGATATCAATTATATCGGCGTTGAGCGCTATTCCAGCGTCCTTCTCCGTGCCCTGCAGAAAATGGAACTTTCCCCTCTGCCTAACCTGCGTTTTGTCTGTATGGATGCCACAGAGGTTACAGAAGTATTTGATCAGGGAGAAGTGGCGCGCATTTACCTGAATTTTTCCGATCCCTGGCCCAAAGACCGTCATTCTAAGAGACGTTTAACCTCAAGACAGTTTTTTGCCCGCTACGACCAGATTTTAGCCAAAGAGGGACATCTGGAGTTTAAAACGGACAACCAGGAGTTATTTACCTTTTCTTTAGAGGAAATTCCCAAGGCCGGCTGGCATTTAGATGCCTGCACCAGAGATTTACATCACGATGAAGTTTTAAATCAGGGGAATATCATGACTGAATATGAAGAAAAATTTTCTTCCAAGGGAAATCCGATTTGTAAGCTGATTGCGTCGAGATAAAGACGCAATTTTCCCGGAAGACAAAAAAAAGCACCAACCCCACAGTCGCAATGCTGCAAAATCGGTACTTTATAGTGCGCCACCAGGGGTTCGAACCCTGGACACCCTGATTAAGAGTCAGGTGCTCTGCCAGCTGAGCTAGTGGCGCATATCTCTTGTGAACAAATGATATTATATAATACTTTTTTTAAAAATGCAACATTTTTTTAAGAAAATCTTCAATTTTTATATCTTTTGTGCTATTTTATTAATATCTTATATGCGATTGGTAAATATATGTGTAAAGTTTATAAATACCATACGCAAAAAATTTTTCAGGAGGTTTCTTTATGCGTGTTGAGGAACGTTTTTTAAGATATGTCTCTTACCACACCACATCGAAGGAGGACAAGGAAGTTATTCCTTCCACAGAACGCCAGTTTGAGCTGGCAAAGGTATTAGAACAGGAATTAAAAGAATTAGGATTAGAAAAGGTAATTTTAACGGAACACTGCTACGTTTACGCTCTCCTGCCCGCCACACCGGGCCAGGAAAACAGAAAAGCCGTCGGCTTCATTTCCCACATGGATACGGCACCTGATTTTTCGGGAGAACATGTTAAGCCGCAGATCATTTCTGATTATGACGGAAAGGATATCCTGCTAAAGGGTAGTGGCACTTATCTGAAAACATCGGATTTTCCGACTTTAGCTTCATTAAAAGGGCGCACTGTAATCACTACGGACGGTACTACCCTCTTAGGCGCCGATGATAAAGCCGGAATCGCCGAGATTATTACCGCTGTGGAGGAAATTATCACCTCCGGTATACCTCATGGTGATATCTGGGTAGGATTTACCCCCGATGAAGAGGTGGGCGCAGGTGCAGATTTATTTGACTTAGAATATTTTAAAGCGGATTTTGCCTATACTTTAGACGGTGACTATGAAGGTGAAGTGGCTTATGAGAACTTCAACGCCGCAAGTGCAGCTTTTGCCGTAAAAGGTGTCAATGTCCATCCCGGGGAAGCCAAGGATATTATGGTCAATGCTGCCCTGGTTGCCTGTGAAATCCAGTCTTTGCTTCCGCCTGAGGAAACTCCTGCCCACACGGAGGGACGGGAAGGATTTTTCCATCTTACGGATATGCAGGGAGATGTGGCAGCCGCTTCCTTATCCTATATTATCCGTGACCATGACAAAGTGAAATTTGAGAAAAGATTAGAAAAGCTCCGTTCCATAGAAAAGGACATGAACCAAAAATACGGCAACGACACAGTTACCTTAACTATCCACAATTCCTATTCAAATATGTTGGAAATCATTGAAAAAAATCAGTATGTTGTGGATATTGCAAAAAAAGCCATTGAAAGCGTTGGTTTAGACCCCCTTTCACGCCCGGTGCGGGGAGGTACGGACGGCGCCAGGTTGAGCTTTATGGGGCTTCCCTGTCCGAACCTTGGTACCGGAGGCTACGGTTTCCATGGACCCTATGAGCATATCAGCGTTGAGGCCATGTGCACTGCAGTCAGAATTGTGAAAGAAATCGTCCGCATTACACAGTAATCAGAAACGGCATAGCCCTATGGGCTATGCCGTTTCTGATTACTGTTTTAAATTATTTTTGCCATTATAAATTTGCTATCAATGCTGCAATCTCATCGGGTGTCATAATTTTATTTGGATTTATCGGTGCCGGCTGTGGTTCTGGTTTTTGTTCCGGCTCTTCTATCATCTGGTCAGCAGGAGGCTGTTCTTCTTCCGCTGGCTCTTCCGCAGAGGACGGTTCTTCCACTACTTTAGATTCTTCATATATATCTTCTCCCACACTTGGAATATCTCCTATATCCGGCATATCTGCCAATTCCAAACGCTTTTCCAAATCGGAGATATCTCTCAGGATATCATCTATATTGAAGTTATCTTCCTCTGTCGCTTCCTTCTCAATGACTGGTTCAGCCGGAGGCAATTCCTCTATCATTGGTTCTTCGACGGATAACGGCTCTTCTGTCATTTCCTCCATAATTGGTTCAGCCGGAGGCAGTTCCTCTATCATTGGTTCTTCGACGAATAACGGCTCTTCTGTGGGAAGTTCTTCGGCAGAAAGCGGCAAGTTTGCAGACATAGGTTCTTTGACAAAGGACGGTTGTTCCTCCGCTTCCGATTCTTCAAACACATCCATCCCCAGACTTGGAATATCTCCTATATCCGAAGTATCTTCTAAATCCAAGGTATCTCCTATATTCAAGGTATCTCCTAAATCCGAGGTATCTCCTATATTCGAAACATCTCCTAAATCAAAAATATCTTCTACATCCGAAATGTCTCCTAAACCTATATTATCTTCTAAATCTGAGATATCTCCTATGTCTGGAATATCCCCTAAACCTACACCATCTTCTAAATCCGAGATATCTCCTATATCTGGAATATCTTCCAAACCAGTACTATTTTCCAAGCCTACACCATCTTCTAAATCCGAGGTGTCTTCTAAATCCGAAACATCTTCTAAATCCGAGATATCTCCTATATCTGGAATATCTCCTAAATTTAAAGTGTCTCCTGTGTCTGGAATGACTTCAGAATCAATACTATTTCCTATGTCCGGAATATCTCCCAAATCCCAGGTATCTCCTAAGCCGTCATCCAGTCGGAAGTCAGCTTCTTCTGTCACAGGCTCACTCTCATTTAATGCACTTTCACTACTTAAACCAGAAATATAGGATGCAGCATTATTCTGTCTGCTTTCCATTCCCTTAATATCTGCTAAAATACTGTCAAGCCTCGCCTCTTCCTCCATTATGGAGTTTTCTTTCCTCATCGGAGATTTTGCTGTCAGCAAAGTATCCTCTTCTGACGCATTTTCATTGATAATATTTTCTTCTTCCGACGCTATTCCCTCAATAGTATTTTCTTCTTCCAACGCTATTCCCTCAATGGAATTTATCTCTTCCGCAGAATCTTCCCCGATGGTATTTTCTTCTGCTGCCGGAATGTCTGTCAGCTGTAAAATATCTTCTGACAACAAACCTTCCTCTGACAGACTGTCTCCTATTACAGGAACATCCTCTATTATCAGCGTTTCTGTTGCCGAGATGTCTGTCGGCTGTAAAATATCTTCTGTTGCCGAGATGTCTGTCGGCTGTAAAATATCTTCTGCTGCCGGAATGTCTGTCGGCTGTAAAATATCTTCTGTTGCCGGGATGTCTGTCGGCTGTAAAATATCCTCTGTCATGTGCTCTTCTACTGTCGGAAGTTTCGCAGCCTGCTCTTCTGTCACTTCTGCAAAAACAGATTCTACAGCGGCTGCCTTAATCTGAATCTTTTCAACAGCCTGCCTTGCCGCCTCATTTACCGTCTCATTTATCTTATCCACCGCATTGGAAAACTCGTTCTTAATGGCAGCTTCTATCTCCTGCACACCAGAAAGAAGCACACTCTCCTTTTCCAGTATCTCTTTTATGTAATTATCAATGGCAGCTTTCTGCAGGTTCAGCATTTCCTCGTTACCGCTGTCTATCGCCTGCTTTAAATCAGAAATTTTTTCGATTACTTCATTATTGGATCCTACAATTTCTGCCGTGTTTTCTCTGTTCCGGCTAATAGTCACTTTCGCCAGTGCTTTCTGGGCAATAATGACATCCTCAGACGGGGCGGCATTTTTTAACACTGCCTTTAACTCGGCAATCTGCTCCACCGTCTTTTTCTGCTGCAGATAATTTGCTTTCTGTCCCCGGAATATTTTTTCCAGTTCTTCCTCCTGCCTGTCCCGCCTCCGCTTATTTTCCTTTAAAATATGATTGACCAAAAGATAAATCCAGACCATCATCAATACCGTAATGACAGCGAATACCATAAAATTTCCGGGACTGTTAATCATTACATAAAAATCTGCAATCAACAATAGGGCAATGCCCATAACAGATATGATAAGTACTAAATTATTCTTCTCCCGCGGCTCTGGTGACTGTTCCTTCCCCATTTAGCTACCTCCTATGTCATAAATTTCACAAAGTATATTTCTAGTACCATTTTATCATAATATTTCCAATAGGCAAACTATTTTATGAACATTGGAAGGAATCGTAATTTTCTACTTATTAGAACAACATTAATTTTTTTTCTCAGACTGGCAATCCCTAAAAATACAGTAAATATTTTAAAGCGTCCCAGTAGCATTCTCCCTATCTCCACCAGCAGCGTAGGATTATTGGCATCAGAAGAAGTCATACCAATAGAAGACCCCACCGTCCCTAACGCCCAAACAAACCTAACCCCAGCCTCCGTTAAGGAACGGCCCCACTGCTCCAGCTCCCCAGGTACTGTAATCACAGGTAGCATAACCTGTGGTGGACAAAAAGGAAAACGCATTACAAAAGGAAAGACGGAAGATTATCAAACATCCCTTCATAGGTTGCCTTCAGTTTGAGTGCTCCTCTGTGGCGGTCACATCGATAATCTCCGGCTCAATCATTTCAGAGATCCTATCATCCGCATCTCCTCGAAAAGATTCATCTGACCCGGAAAAGAGCTCTTCAATTATTCCTAAGGATGATATCAATGCCATCCGAAATTTTTACAGATAAAAAGAAAGCACTGAAAAAACCTAGTATTTTCAATGCTTTAGAACGTCGCTAAGAGGATTTGAACCTCCGGCCTACCGCTTAGGAGGCGGTCGCTCTATCCAGCTGAGCTATAGCGACAGTTATGAAAACCTGCCTGTAAGCAGAGATTTCAACTTATGAAATTATTTCTTTTACTTTCCGTCTGCAATGCGCCGTCCGCCTCTCAAGAGAAATCGTTATTCACCTCACTGTAAGAAAGTATCGTATGCAAAGACTCTCCGCATACAACTCTTATATTTTAACACAAAAGATAAAAAATTACCAGCCTTAATCTCCATATTTTATACTGCCCTGCATCCAGACATTTCCCTTGAACCGTCTGCCTACCTGAGGCTCTCCCAGCAAATCTCTTTGGTTAATGCAGACTCCCAGCATCATGCCGTTACATAGAATCTGTAGCTCATACACATTTTCCCTGGTCAGCTCGTTTGCTACCAGACTAACGTCCATGATTTCACCTAAAATAGAATACTGGTCGCTCTCGATTCCGTAGGGCATAAAATAACTGTCTACAATACTCAGCACATCTTCATGGTTGATTCTTCTCGACAGCATAGAGTAAATATCAATATCCTCCAGAGTAAGATTTTCGATGGCGTCCTCATCCCCGTCCCTGGCAGCCGCAATCAATTGGCTCCTGTCATTTCTCTGTTTCTTCTCCTGCCTGGACTGTTTTTCCGTCTTATTGATGGGAAGTAATATCTTTCCATCTGTGGAAAGCGCTCCTAAAACAATTCCATCCGCCATCTTCCGGTAGCTTTTATTCTCTTTTATTGCAAGATAATCTACAATATTCTGTAGATAGAAAATCAGCGTAACTCCAATTCTCACTTCATCACAAATTCCTGCATAGGATTCCTTTTCCGCATGTTTCTCCACTTCCACAAACTCGCGACTGGAAACCTGTGAACCGCAAAAATAAGGATAGTAATATTCCATCTCAAATTCGTCATTTTCGTTATAAATCCCACGCAGGGAGATTCCGAAAAATTCTCCAAATTCCTTGCAAAGCTCTGCAAATTCATTTCCTTCTGAATCTTTCGCAGTTTTTTGTGTTGTGGGATGTGCCTCTATCTGCTTTAAAATTTCTTCCAGTTCTTTTTTCTTAATATCTGAAAAACCGATTGCTCTTAAAAATTTGTGCATTTACTATCCTCCCTTCTTTTTAAATAATTTCCAAAATAGAAACTTTTTTATTTTTCAGTAAATCATAAATCACATCTGTCACATTGTTTTCTTCATCCATAACCCGCACTGCCGGACGGATGGAATTTTCCGTCTGGGAAATCACCAGCCCCGTTTCTCCGGTGTTTAATTTTACGATAGTCCCTGCGGGATAATAGGCGATCATTTGCTGCAGGACTTTTACAATTTTCCGCTCAAATAAAATATCCGAGGAATCTATCAGATATTCCAATGCCTTCTGTATTCCCACCCGCCTGCATTCCATACCGGAAATCATACAGTCAAAGGCATCACAAACCTGCAAAATACCACACTCAATTTCTTTGGTTTTCTGCCGCAGAGGAAAACCGGAACCGTCTTTGCGCTCATGGTGGGATAAAATCATTTTTTTTACAATAGAGTCAATCCATGCTTCTTCCTCCATTGCAGAATACGCCAAAATAGTATGCTTTTTATATTCAAAGGATTCTGTCTCTTTGCCATTTTCCATATCACGGTTAATGTAGGGCATGGTGATATAACGAAGACCTAAATCATGAAGCAGGCATCCGACTGCAATACGATGTAAAACCTCTGGTTCCAATTTCAGCTTTCTTGCCGTCATAACAGAAAGTATCGTTACCATTACGGTATGGTCATAAAGATTCCCATTCCGCTCTTCCATATCTATCACAATGTTTTCATTTACCTGTAATAATTCCTCCACCATCTGGCTTGCTACGTCTGCCAATTCTTTCAGAGAACATTTTGACTGATAAATATGGCTTTCTAAAAGCTTTCTTACTTTTTCAATATATTCATTTTGTTTTTCACTACTATATATGTGGTTTGGCAATTCATATGCTTCATAGGGGTCCACAATACAAATCGTATCTATTCCCAGGAAAGACAATAAATCCAGATATTCCGGTTTTAGGACAGTCCCCTTTGAAATCAACGTTTCCTTTTCCTCTGTAATAACCGGTTCTGCTAATGTCTCTCCTCCCACAAGGGTATTTACTCGTCGTATTCTCATAATTTTCCTTATGTTCCAGGTGCCACTATTACTTTTCAGAGTTCTCCATCTTCATTGCTCTGTTTAAAGCCTGCTGTTCTTCCTCAGATAAAACAATAATGGAATTTCCCTCCACAATTTCTTTGATATAGGTATAGCAGCCCTCTCTTGTGTGCATGGCATTGATGATAAAACCATTGTCACTCTCGTCTAACATGGCAAGGGAAAAACTGAGTTTTCCTCCCATTTCGTGAAACGCATCATATTTGATCAGCCCCATCTTCTGATAGGTGATTTTCATATTTTTTGACAGAATCTCAATACTGCTCTCGTTCTCTGCATTTGCTTCAATCAAATCATCAATCTGGTCTAATCTTCTGATTAAGGTATCTTCTAAATTTTTAGCAGAATTTCCGCTCATGAAAATCTTGTAGTTCTTTTTTAATTTTTTCATCTGGACAATATTTACAATGAGCATAATAAACAGGATAACGGCAAATGCCGCAAGTCCAATAATAATATAATCTGAATCAAATCCTAAATATTGTGAAATCATAATCTCCCTATCTGTCTTACATGTACTGACATTTGCATTCGGAAAAACTCCGCAAAATAAATATATCGGTACACTAACCTTTCTTTACTAATATTGTCTTTTTATTATAGAACATATGTTTACCTTTGAATGGTACGAATTAAATCTATAATCCGGTCCAGCTCGTCCACGGAATAATATTCGATTTCTATTTTTCCTTTGTTTTCATCCTTCCGGTTAATTGCAACCTTTGTCCCAAGAATAGTTTTCATATTTTCTTCCAAATCCTGATAAATAGCTTCCATCTTCGGGTCCGGTTTTGCAGCTTTCTCATCAGATGTATTTTCCTTTCCCTGCTGGATTTTCTTTACCAGTTTTTCCGTTTCACGTACGCTTAGTTTTTCATCGAAAATCTTCTGGGCAAGGATGTATTGTTTTTCACTATCCTCGATACCAAGCAGTGCCCTGGCATGTCCGGTGGTAATCATATCGTCAATTACCATCTGCTGTACTTTTTCGTTTAATTTTAACAGACGCATGGAGTTGGTGACTGCTGTACGGCTCTTAGATACTCTCTCCGCTACCTCGTCCTGTTTCAAATTAAATTCTGTTAAAAGTCTCTTATATGCAAAAGCTTCTTCAATAGGGTTTAAGTTTTCACGCTGAATATTTTCAATCAGAGAAATTTCCACTACTTCCAAATCAGAAAGCTCTTTTACAATAACCGGCACTTCCTTTAACCCTGCCATTTTTGCAGCACGCCATCTTCTCTCTCCCGCAATAATCTCAAAGTAATCTTTTTTATCCTGTACCAGTAAGGGCTGCAACACTCCAAACTGTTTTACGGATTCTGATAATTCCACCAGAGCATCTTCATCAAAATTTTTTCTGGGCTGCTCCCTGTTTGGTTCTACCTTATTGATATTTACAAGGACGCCATCCATTGCTTTTTCATTTTTCTCCGAAATGGAAGCTACATTTACTGCCGGTTTATTTACTTTATCTGCAATCAGGGAATCTAATCCTTTTCCCAATCCACCTTTTTTTGCTGCCGCCATTTACTTATCCGTCCTTTCCATTACTTCTTTTGCAAGCAATCGATAACTTTCTGTTCCCGCAGATTTCGCGTCATACATATTGATGGGCAATCCATGTGACGGTGCTTCGGCTAAACGTATATTTCTTGGAATTAATGTTTCGTAGATTTTTGCATCCAGATTGCTTTTTACATTGTCCACAACCTGGTTTGATAAATTTGTTCTTACATCATACATGGTAAATACCACACCATCAATGGTCAGGTTGGGATTCAATCTCTGCTGTACCAAATCAATGGTGTGAATTAACTGGCTCAATCCCTCCAATGCGTAATATTCACACTGGATTGGGACAAGAACAGAATCCGCTGTTGTCATGGCGTTGATGGTCAGCATATTTAAAGAAGGCGGACAATCAATAATGATAAAATCATAATCATCTCTGATATAGTCTACGGCATTTTTTAATATGTATTCTTTTTCGTTAATTCCCAGTAACTCGATTTCGGCTCCCGCAAGATTGACATTGGAGGCGATTACTTTCATGCCCTCCACTACGGTATCTACCATGCTTTCTTTAATGGAGCACTCGTCTAACATTAATTCGTATACGGTGTTTTCCAGTTCGTTTTTATCTACGCCAAGACCACTTGTCATATTTCCCTGAGGGTCTAAGTCAATAGTTAAAACTTTTTTTCCTGCTTCTGCGAGACATGATGCTAAATTTATGGCGGTGGTTGTTTTTCCAACTCCACCCTTCTGATTAGCGATTGCTATAATTCTGCTCATTCTTTTTTTGTTTACCTCTTTTCTTATTTGGCTAATTTGTTGGTAGATTTATTATATCACTTATTATAGGTCATGGCTACTAGAAAATGTTTCACGTGAAACATTTTTTCCTAGCGGTGGCTACGGCCATCAACGACAACGCCACAGATGAACGATCAGACAAGTCAAGGTGTCAGTTGCTAATGTTCTATATGTTTATGGACACTTTAAAAGTGGCTATGTTTGTGAGGTTAATTATCATGGATTTCAGATTAGCGATTATGCAGGATTTACCACACATTAAATCTGTATATAAGAATATAATCAAAAGAATGAACAATGAGCAAATACAAATATGGGATGATATTTATCCTTGTGAGTTTTTTGATGAGGATATCAAAAATAATCGTCTTTATGTCCTACTTGATAACAATGATATTGTTTCTGCATTTGTTTTGTGCGATACAAACTCAGGCGAAAAATCTGTAAAATGGCAAAAAGATCAGTGTAGAGTTTTGTATTTAGACCGATTAGGAGTAAACATAAACTATTCAAGAAAGGGCATCGGCAGTTTAATGCTCAAAAAAGCAAAGGAAACTGCAAAAAATTTAGGTGCCGAATATTTACGGCTTTTCGTTGTGGACATAAATGAACCCGCCATTCAGCTATATATTAAAAATGGTTTTACAAGGGTAACAGGTGTCTATGACGAAGTTATAGATGACGACCTCATTTTATATGAGTATGGATTTGAAGTAGCACTCTAAAATTTCAGTTTGTCAGAAGAAAGTAACACAACGAAAAAACAAATCAGAATTTAAAGGCAGAAATAAAAATGCTTATTAGAGAGTATCAATCCTCGGACTGTAAGGAATTGGTAGAACTTTTCTACAACACTGTTCACACAGTAAATGCAAAAGATTATACAAAAGAACAGTTAAATGTATGGGCAACAGAACAGGTAAATTTGAAAACGTGGAACCAATCGATTCAAGAACATTTCAGTATTGTTGCAGTTGATGATGATATAATCGTAGGATTTGGGGATATAGATAAGTCAGGCTATCTCGGCCGCCTATTTGTTCATTTAGAGTATCAAAGAAAAGGAATTGCCACCGCTATTTGCAATCGCTTAGAGTCGGAGTTCAAGAGAATATTGTTACCCATGCTTCTATTACCGCAAAACCTTTTTTTGAAAAAAGAGGATACAAAGTTGTTAAAGAACAACAGGTAGAGCGACAGGGAATTTTTCTCACGAATTTTGTTATGATAAAGGAAATATAACTTTCAATTTGTCGCCAAAACTAACAACATTCGATTAAAATGATGTCATTTATATAAGTACATCACCAGCACCTAATAATGCCCTGTACTTTCCAATCAAAGTCATGTACCAAAAGACATTACTTCTTACTTCAGCCAAAGAAAATCTTTCTCTATATTTCTGTACCAATTAAATAAATATCTCTATCTACTTTTCTATCCCTCTATCCGCGGCGTTGGATTTTTGACAGTGTAGCGTGGCTATGGATAGAAAATACAACGCCGCAGATGGACAGATACAAGTAGATTTGAATAATTATCAATACGACAATACACTGGTTTGAATATACCGGTAGAACTCTCTACTTTAGTTATTCCAAAAGCAATTTTATTTCACATCAAAAACGGATACTTATATATCTGATATTTAGTATTAACTCGTTAAAAGATACAAATTCCCCACTTTTATTTATTTGATAACTGATATTGGGGCAGATTAGACAAAAGACACTCTGTTTTTTTGACTATGGGAAGAGATTAGATGTTCTTAGAAATCTGTTCGATACCCAGTGACACCCAGCCACGGATGGCTGGGTGAGGTACAACGGAGCCTGGATGGCGACTTTGTACCGTTCACGTCCCTCCCCCAGCCCCCATACAGATTTCTTAGAACATCTTATCTCTGGACATCGGAACAAAAACAGAGTGTCCTTTGTCTAATCTGCCCCTCCACAGCCTCAAATAAAAACCACCTTTTCTAACCCTTCCCCCACTTAAATTTCCTAACCCTCCAATAAAAGAGAAAAAGGAAATGTTTCACGTGAAACATTTCCTTCTCTCATCAATACCAACTTACCTCATTATAATACAATTTTCATAAATCCTCACTTAAATCGTAATCAAATTATTCCTTATCGCAAACACTGCCGCCTGCGTCCTATCCGTAACCCCTATCTTCTTAAAGATATTAGAAACATGATTCTTCACCGTTCTCTCACTAATACTAAGTTTCTCAGCAACTTCTTTATTATACATCCCAACCGCCAGAAGTTTCAAAACATCCATCTCCCTTCTGGTAAGGCTTTCAATCTTTACATTATCCTTATTCCTATCAATCATCTTCGCATTTAACAGTGGTATCAAACTTGGCTGAATATAGTCCTCCCCATTTACCACAGTAAGAATTGCCTTCTTTAGTTCTGCCGACTCAGAATCCTTTAACAAATATCCGTTAATTCCAATATCTACAGCCTTTAATAAATATTCCACCTCATTATGAACAGTAAGCACCAAAACCTTTACCCTCATCCGCTTATCCTTTATTTTTTGAAGTACTTCCAATCCATTCATATTCGGCATATTAATATCCAGTAGTAAAATATCCGGTATAATTTTAGAAAGTTTTTCTAAACATTCCACACCATCACATGCCTCTTCAATTACCTGAAAATCTCCCTCTAATTCTAATAACTGTTTTAACCCTTCCCTAATCATAGAATGGTCATCTGCTATCATTACTCTAACAGCCATCTTTATTATCCTCCTTATTCTCCTCTACAATAGGTACCGTTACATAAATTTTTGTTCCGCAATTAATTTTAGATTCTATATTAATATTACCCGATAAAAGATAGATTCTTTCTTTCATCATAGATAACCCGAAACCAGAGTTATCCTTTTTTGTAGAAGTATCCATATGTTCCACGTCGAACCCAATTCCGTCATCTTCCACTGTCAGCTTTATCTCATTAGGTTCATACTGCAAGGTCACTTTTATATAAGAAGACCCTGCATGTTTTATTGCATTACTGCAAGCCTCCTGAATAATGCGCAAAAGAGTAATCCCTATGACAGGCTTAATTCTATAAGGCTCACCTATCACAGAAAAATCAACCTTCTTTGCTGCAATCTTATCCAACGTTCTCTCTATGGTAACATCCAACCCTATATCATCAAATGACATTGGACGCAGATTATAAATCATCTGTCTGGTATCATTGATAATCTCCCGCAAGGTTTTTCCCAGAGTCACCAATTCCAATTTGCAACGTATCGGGTCCATTTCCACCAGCTTACTGCAAAGCTCTACTTTATGAACCATGCTTGTCAAATTCTGAACCGTATCATCATGAAGCTCCCTGGAAATTCTCTGACGTTCATTTTCTTGTGTTTCTAAAATGGTCAAACGGTATTTCTCTCTTTCGGCAACAGCTGAAGCTCCCTGCTCTGTGACAAAAGGCTGGAGGGAATGAAGAACCTCCGACACTTCCTGCAATTTTCCGATACACTCTTCATACTGTTCCTGAAGCTGCTCTAACTGCTTCTCCATCTCTTTTTTTTCTGTATTTAATTCTTCTATTTTTACTTTATTTTTCGGATTTACTTCTCTTGGACTAAAGGAGGCGTATGTGGTATTACTATCTTCCTCTAAAAGCCGGACAAATTCCACATTTTCCTTCAAATGTACCTGCAAATTACTGATTTCCTTTTCCATTGTGACTTTTTGCTCTAAAAAATCACTTTGTAGCTTTTCTAAATATTCTTTTACCATAATTATATACCAGAACAAACGTTCTATTTAAATTTATAGTACCACTATTATTTTATACTAAAAAATATCTTATGAAAAGTATAATTTTTCATAATCCGGCAAAATTTAGTTTGTATAACCTGCCAAAAGCGGCTATAATATTATTAAAGAGTTATCACACTATGTAGCGCAGGAGGCACCTATGAATAAAAGCATGAAAAAAAACATTCAACATTTTTTTCTACTGACAGCTTTTGCCGCTGGAACCATTCATCTTGTAAACCGTTTTATTGATATCACAGCTGATATGAAAAATATCCTGAAAACAGAAAACGGCAATTACTATGACTGGAAAAACGGAAAAATTTATTATACAAAACGAGGAAACGGCTCCCCAGTTCTTCTGATTCACGAATTAAATCCCATCAGTTCTTCCTACGAGTGGTGCCGTTTTGCCAAAAAATTAGAAAAAAATCACACTGTTTATACTTTGGATTTGTTAGGCTGCGGACGTTCCGAAAAGCCATACCTAACCTATACCAATTATTTATATGTACAGCTGATTACGGATTTTATTAAAAATATAATCGGCGAGAAAACAGATGTTGTTACTACAGGCAATTCCATTTCCTTTGTTGCCCTGGCAAACAATATGAACAAAACCTTATTCCACCGAATGATTGCCATCAATCCTCCCATGCCGGATTCCTTTAACAAAACTCCGGACAAATATTCTACCTGGAAAAAAACCTTATTGGAGCTTCCGATTATCGGTACCTTCCTCTACAATATAAAAGCCCATGAGAAAAATATCGAGAGAGTGTTCCATGAAAATTATTTTGCAAGACCACAGTTGATTTCTTCTAAGATGTTAGATGCCTATTATGAAGCTGCCCATATGAATCACAGCCACGGTAAATATCTGATGGCAAGTCTGGAGGGCAAATACATCGACAACAGTATTCTCCATGTACTGAAGAAATTGGAAACTCCTCTCTACATTGTGGAAAGTAACAAATCACAAAACGCAGTTTCCATTGCCAATGCTTATGCGAAGCAGAACCGCTCCATTGAAACTGCATATCTATCCAACACCAAGCTTCTTCCCCAGTTAGAAGCGCCGGATAAATTATTGGATATTGTTAATATGCTGCTCCAGAAGTAAAGAAAATGCACCTTCTGAATCTGATTATCTCATCAGTATTCAGAAGGTGCATTTTCTTATTCCTGCATTACACTAGCGGCTGCTTTGTAGGCATTCCCGCTTTCCTCGGATAAGCTCCCGGTGTCTTTTTCTTTTTCTCAATCACCACGAAGGAACGCTTTTGCTCATACAAATCAAACTTATAAACATCAATAATTTTACCGCCTAAAATGGAAATTGCCTTTTTTGCCTGGTTCACTTCCTCTTCTATTTCCCCGGATTTATAGGAAATAAATTTGCCATCCACTTTGACAAAAGGAATACAGTATTCACTCAATGAGGATAAATTTGCCACGGCACGAGATACACAAAGGTCAAATTGTTCCCGATATTGTTTATTTCTAGCCAATTCTTCTGCCCTTGCGTGAACCGCTTCCACTTTCTCCAATCCCAGTTTTTCAATAACTTCCTGTAAAAACTTTATCCGCTTATTCAAAGAATCTGCCAGCACCAGTTTCATTTCCGGAAAAGCGATTTTCAAAGGAATTCCGGGAAACCCGGCGCCGGTTCCTAAATCAAGCACACTGCTCTCCTTGGATAAATCATAAATCTGATAGAGAGAAAGGCTGTCCAAAAAATGTTTTTCGATGACTTCATCAAAATCCGTGATGGCAGTAAGGTTCATCACCTTATTTGTCTCCACAAGAAATTCATAATAAGTTAAAAACTGCTCTATCTGTCTCTCTGAAAGAACAATATTCAAATTTTCAAGACCTGCCTGAAATTTTTCTAAATTATAATCCATAAATGAACTGCCTTTCCTCCCTGTGTGCTGACACACGATTATCTTATTTCTCTTTTATTCCTGTATTATAATATAAATAAAATCTCAATTTAATAATTATTCATTCTTATGATACTTCAACTGCTCCATGTAAACCAGCAACACCGAAATATCCGCCGGAGACACGCCGGAAATTCTCGACGCCTGCCCGATGGAAAGAGGCCGGTAAGTCTTTAGCTTCTGGCGTGCTTCAATGCGAAGACTTGGAACTTCATCATAATTAAAATCTTCCGGCATCTTCTTTTTCTCTAACTTCTTAAAACTTTCCACCTGCTTAATCTGCCTAGTGATATAACCGTCATACTTGATGTTGATATTTACCTGCTCCCTCACCTCATAGGGTAAATCAGGACGCTCCTTATCAATGGCCGCTAACTTTTCATAATCTAATTCCGGTCTGCGGATTAACTCTGTCAAAGTAGTTCCTGTATTTAAAGGAATGCTGCCGTAACTTTCTAACAATGCCTGAACCTCTTTATTTGCCCCGATTCTCACCTGAGCAACCCGCTCCGCTTCCTTCGCAATCAATTCTTCCTTTTCACAGACCCAATCATAGCGCTCCTTTGAAATCAGACCAATCTCATATCCCTTTTTCGTCAGGCGTAAATCCGCATTGTCCTGACGAAGCAGTAAACGGTACTCCGCACGGGAGGTCATCATACGGTAAGGCTCATGGTTTTCCTTAGTCACCAAATCATCAATCAACACACCGATATAGGCTTCGGAACGGTCCAACACTAAGGCTTCTTTTCCCAAAATCTCCATCGCCGCATTGATACCCGCAACAAGTCCCTGACATGCCGCCTCCTCATAACCACTGCTTCCGTTAAACTGCCCGCCGGAAAAAAGTCCCTTGATATTCTTAAATTCCAGTGTAGCATAAAGCTGGTTTGGATTGATACAGTCGTATTCAATGGCATAGGCATTCCGCACAATTTTTACATGCTCCATTCCCGGAAGGGTGCGGTACATTTCATGCTGCACATCTTCCGGAAGAGAGGAAGACATTCCGCCCACATACATTTCATTGGTATTGATACCCTCCGGCTCAATAAAAATCTGATGGCGGTCTTTATCTGCAAATTTTACCACTTTATCCTCGATGGAGGGGCAATATCGTGGTCCTGTACCTTCAATAATTCCCGCATAAATAGGAGAACGGTCCAAATTATTCCGTATAATCTCATGGGTTTTCGGATTGGTATAGGTCAGCCAGCAGGAAACCTGATCAATCTGCACATCCTCCGGATTGGTGGTGAAAGAAAAGGGAACAACCCTCTCATCACCTTTCTGTTCCTGCATTTTTGAAAAATCCAGAGAACGCTTGTCCACTCTGGCAGGGGTTCCCGTCTTAAACCGGAACATTTCAATCCCATGAGCAATCAAAGAATCTGTCAGATGATTTGCCGCCATAAGTCCGTTGGGCCCGGTGTAAGTAATCATCTCCCCGGTCAGACAGCGGGCACGGAGATACGTCCCGGTACAGAGCACCACCGCCTTACAATAATAAGTTCCGCCGGATACTGTCTTTACCCCCACAATCTTCTGATTTTTAAACTGCTCTTTAGCCCCTGCTTTACCGTCTTCCGAAACAGACAATCCTTCCTCTATTTTCCGCTCACATTTCTCGTCCATGGTGGTAATCAATTCCGCCACCTCTGCCTGGCGAATGGTAAGGTGCTCCGTATTCTGCAGTGTTTTCCGCATCTCCATACTGTAATTCACCTTATCCGCCTGGGCGCGGAGGGAATGCACCGCCGGACCCTTGGACTTATTCAACATCTTAGATTGTATAAATGTCTTATCAATATTGATTCCCATCTGTCCGCCTAAGGCGTCAATCTCCCGAACCAAGTGACCCTTTGAACTTCCGCCAATATTCGGATTACAGGGCATTAAGGCAATACTGTCCACACTAACCGTAAAAATAATTGTCTCTAAACCAAGCCTTGCACAAGCCAAGGCAGCTTCACATCCCGCATGACCTGCTCCTACCACCACCACATCATAATTTTCTTCTATCGCAGACATTTTTTCCCTCTTTTCTCCGAAAAGTTTTTCCTCCAAAAAGTTTTTCAACTTCAAACTATTTTACTTCCCCATACAAAACTTACTGAATATCTCCTCCACCAAATCATCCTCCACCGCTTCTCCGATAATGCTTCCCAGTTCCTCGTAAGCATTCATCAAATCAATGGAATAAAAATCCTCCGGCATCCCGTCAGAAATACTCTGCACCACTAAATGTAAACTATGAAGCGCCTCCTGTAAAGCAGTTTTGTGACGAATATTTGTAATGTACACCTCATCATTAAAACTTACTTCCCCAGCAAAGAACAACTCCTTAATCTTTTCTTCCAACTCCTCTATTCCGACCTGCTCTTTAGCGGAAATAGAAATCACCGTTTTTTCTAAATGCTTCTTTACTTCCTCCGCAGTAGTCACCGGAGTTAAATCAGATTTATTCATAAGGACGATGGCTGTCCTGTCCCGCAGTAATTCCATAATTTCAAAATCATTTTCGTCCAAAGCCGTAGAGGTATCCACCACATAGATAATCAAATCCGCATCTTCCACATACTTCTTTGCCTTATCCACACCGATTTTCTCCACCACGTCCTCTGTTTCCCGAATCCCGGCAGTATCAATGATATTTAACAGGATACCATTCAAATGAATCTGTTCCTCTAAGACATCCCTGGTAGTTCCGGCAATATTTGTAACAATCGCCCGCTCCTCGCCCACTAAAGTGTTAAGTAATGACGATTTTCCTGCATTGGGCTTTCCCACAATAACGGTAGAAATCCCTTCTTTTAAAATCCTTCCATTTTCACTGGTGGAAAGCAGCTTCTCTATTTTTCCCGATACCCCTTCCACAATTTCCTTCAGCTTTTCCGGATAGCCCTCTAAGCTGATATGCTCCGGATCATCTAATGCAGATTCAATAAAAGCTATCTCATGCAGCACTTCCCCCCGCACTTCCCGGATAGCCTCCGAAACTGAACCGGACAGTTGCTTCATGGAACTTTTTAAGGCAAACTCATTTTTTGCATGAATCACGTCAATGACAGATTCCGCCTGGGATAAATCAATTCTTCCGCTCAAAAATGCCCGCTTCGTAAACTCTCCCGGCTCTGCAGGTCTTGCCCCGTACTTAATCACCGTCTCTAAAATCCGCTTCATAACATAGACACCGCCATGACAGTCAATTTCCACCGTATCTTCCCTGGTGTAGCTTTTCGGGCCTCGCATCAGCAGAACCATCACTTCGTCTATGATTTCCTCTCCGTCATGGATATGTCCATAATGAATAGTATGGGTAGGCATCTCAGATAGCGTTTTTCCGTTTTTCATTTGAAAAATCTGTTCCGTAATGGATACCGCATCCCCTCCGCTGATACGGACAATTCCAATTCCCGAACTTGACATCGCTGTTGCGATTGCTGCGATTGTGTCTGTTTTCATATCAATAAACTTGCCTTTCCAGTACCTGCAAATTTTCATGCACTTTAGTGCTATGCTGCAGGCGCAAATATTTGTAAAACGAATAAATTCGTTTGTGAAAAAACTTCCATATATGGTTTTTTCACACTGCCTCCATGTGCAAAAATGGGCATCCGTAAGGATACCCATTTTAAACTTATCTCTTTAATGTTACAACCACATGTCTGTATGGCTCTTCTCCCTCGCTGTGGGTGGTTACAAATTTATCATTCTGTAAGGTGGAATGAATGACCCGTCGCTCAAATGGGTTCATCGGCTCTAAAGTTACAGGACGTTTCGTTCTCTTCACCTTGTAAGCAATATTCCTTGCAAGGTTCTCTAAGGTCTCTCTTCTTCTCTTCCGGTAATCTTCTGTGTCGATTTTTACTTTCACAAAGCTTTCTGCATTTCTGTTTACCGCAAGATTGGTGAGATACTGTAAGGAATCTAAGGTTTGTCCTCTTTTTCCAATCAAAACACCCATATCATTTCCCTTTAATTCTACGCTTACCACATTGCTGTCTTCAGGTTTCTCAATCATGATTTCCACTTCCAAATCCATGGCGGCAAAAACCTTGGTTAAAAATTCTTTTGTATCATCCTCTACCGTATATTTCTTACGAACTTTAATTACGGCATCTTTTCTGCCGATTCCGATGAATCCGGCACTTCCCTTTTCAATCACTTCATATTCGATTCTGTCACTGGTTGTCCCCAATTTTACCAGAGCTTCTGTAATTGCATCATCCACTGTTTTTGCTGAAATCTGAATAAATTCCATAACGTAATACCCCTGTCCTTTCCTTTATTTTCTGCTGTTTCTCTCATTAAATTCACGTACCATATTTGCCTTTGCCGCCATACTTCCCTGCTTTGCTTTTGCCTGGGCTGTCCTCGCTTTCTCAAGCTGAAGCTCTTTCTCTGCAGAACTCATATTTGCCTTTGCCGCATTATCACTGAGCTTTCTGGTATTGATTTTCGCCGCATTGGAAATCTGGTTTTCTGCGATCCCCATTTTTTCACGTTTTTTCTTGGCTTTTTCCTGATTTTTCTTAATAATATCTTCCAAATCAATCTTTTCAAAATGCTTATTTAACAGGAACTGCTGTACAGTTCTTACAACCGCACCGGCAATCCAGTAAATGCCAAGACCTACCGGAACGGTAAAACACATAACCAGAGAAAATAACGGCATCATGTTGTTCATCATTTTCATCTGCTGTGCCATTGCATCGGAATTACCATTATTCGAAGCATTGCTTGCTTCCGGCTGCGGCATCATCTTAATGTTTAACACCTGTGTCAAATAAGAAATCACCGGAATTAATACGGCTGCAAACACCATAATAAAATTGCGGTTTTCAAAATTACTGGTAATAATCTGCCACGGCGTATCGGAAATGTTATACACAATAAATGTATTTACATGCTCCACTGCCTCATACGTAGCATCAATCATATCTGCCAAAGACGGAAACATTTCCTGCAGCTTGTCCCACCCGGCAGAATTCATCTTATATAAAACATCTACGGTAGAATTGGCAAGCGCCGTCTTGTCCATCACCGTAAAATCTGCGGAAGGCATTGTCACAATTCTTAAATCCGTCACCAGCTGGCTCATTTTATCCTGAAATCCGCTGGTAGCCATAATACCGTTTACCAACTCCGTAAAATTTCCTTTTACACCGGATACATATGCCGGAACATTCATAAATACACGATACAAAGCTAACAACAACGGCATTTGAATTAACATCTGTGCACAGCTGCCCATCATAGAAACACCATACTTCTGATAAACCGCCTGTGTCTCCTCATTCATCGCCATCATGGACGCCTGGTCCTTTTTGCCGTTATATTTTTTCTGAATTGCCTGAAGTTCAGGCTGCATCTTCTGTGATAATTTTGAAAATTTCTGCTGCTTATAGGTCAACGGGAAGAGACACAGATAAACAACTAATGTAAAGATGATAATGGATAAACCAACATTCTCAATGCCTATCATTGCCATAAGCTGGTAAATCCCGTTCATTACCAAACCCAATAATTTTGCAATCGGTCCAAGAATTGCACCATTATATGCAGTTAATAACATATCCGACACGAATCAATACCTCCACTATGGAACCGGGTCATATCCGCCTTTCGAAAAAGGATTGCATCTTAAAATTCTCCATAAAGCCAAAGCTCCCCCCTTAAACGCCCCATATTTTTCCACTGCCTCTAAACCATAGAGCGAACAGGTCGGACAATAGGGACATTTTGTTGTTTTCATTGGAGATAAATACTTTCTATAGAATTTTATCAAGGCTATTACTATTTTTTTCAAAACGATTCCATCTTCTTTTCTGTTTTACTGATTTATTATCCTGTGAAGACCTCCAAGATGCAGCAGCGCACTCTCTGTCTCGTGATATGTAATATCCCGCGCTGTTGTTCTTGCAATGACTACAATGTCTAAACCACTATTAAACATGTCCTCATGTAGTCTGTAGCTTTCCCTGATTAACCGGGTAAGATGATGTCTTATAACACTGTTTCCAACTTTTTTACTAACGGATATTCCGATACGGTTTCTCTTGGTATTATTCTTCAGGACATACATCACCAGATATCTGTTGGCATAAGACTTTCCCTGGCTGTACACCTGCTTAAAATCTTTGTTTTTCTTTAAGGATTCTGAGAATTTCATACAATTTGTTGCGCCCCTACACACGCTAAAAGAAGAAAAGACCACAATGAATGTGGCCTAAGCTGATAATTTTTTTCTTCCTTTTAATCTTCTTGCAGCCAATACTTTTCTTCCGCCTGCTGTACTCATTCTGCTTCTGAAACCATGAACTTTTGCTCTCTGTCTCTTTTTCGGCTGAAATGTCATCTTCATGTGATATCCACCTCCTCTACACTTCCTCCATCATCAAATAATGTGATAGAAACGTCACTAGACGTATACTTCTTCGGTTAAAAAACATCATTTTCAATTATAACAGAAAAAATCATCAAGTCAAGCCTAAAAACTCTTTTATTTATCTACATTTCCACAGGTTTCCGTTTGTGGAAAAAAATAACCACTATATATATAAGGAAGAAACTCGTGCACACTATATCTAGTTACTTGCTTTTCCACAGCCTTACACACAAATATATGAAAAAGCAAGGGGCGAAAAATGCCGATTTTTCGGTGTTTCCACAAGTTATCCACAAATTGGGGATAACTTGTGGATATGTTATGAATAATCAAAGGATAATTTGTTTATAATAGCTGTAACTTCTTGTATTTTAAAGTCTATAACTAAAAATCACTTATTCACACCCCCTAATTTGCCCCATAAACGATTTTTTTCACTTCGCCCTATCCCCTCTACCTTTCATAAATTTTTTCATTGATAAAAGAGATAAAATAGTGTAGGATAGAATTTAAGTAGTATTTTTTATTAGGAGCGTTAAAATGGACAAAATTTTAGAAAAATGGGACGAGATTCTCCATAACATCAAAACCGAGCATGATATCAGTGATATTTCTTTTGATACCTGGATTCGTCCTCTTGAAGTCTACGGCATAGACGGGAATACTTTATATATTCTGGTTCCTTCTGAGCAAATGACCTTAAGCTACATTTCAAAAAAATATTATCTTCCCCTTAAGGTAGCCGTTGCAGAAATCATCGGCATCGAATACGAAATTCAGTTTATCCTTCCGGAACAGACGAAAAATATCCGCTCAAAAAACAATGTCGGAAAAAAACAGCCCCTTTCTGAAAAGGCAAATAACTCAAACCTAAATTCGAACTATACTTTTGATACCTTCGTTGTCGGCAGCAATAACCGTTTTGCACAGTCGGCGTCTCTTGCTGTTGCAGAATCTCCGGGGGAAGCCTATAACCCCCTTTACATCTACGGCGGACCGGGACTTGGCAAAACCCACTTAATGCACTCCATCGGACATTTCATATTAGAAAGAAATCCCAATGCGAAAGTACTTTACGTTACTTCAGAGGAATTTACCAATGAAGTTATCGAATCAATCCGAAGCGGTAATGCCTCTGCCATGAACAAGTTCCGGGAAAAATACCGGACCATTGATGTGCTGATGATTGACGACGTACAGTTTATTATAGGAAAGGAAAGTACCCAGGAAGAATTTTTCCATACCTTTAACGCCCTTCATTCTGCCGGCAAACAGATTATCTTAACTTCCGATAAACCTCCAAAGGAAATGGAGACTTTAGAAGAACGTATCCGTTCCCGCTTCGAATGGGGACTGATGGCAGATATCGGCACACCGGATTATGAAACACGAATGGCAATCTTAAGACGGAAAGTAGATGCAGATGACATGAAACTGAGCGATGAAATCCTGAACTACATCGCCACCAACATCAAATCAAACATCCGTGAACTAGAAGGCGCCCTAAACAAACTGTTAGCTTACTCTAATTTAGAGAAAACAGAAATTACCATGGAAATCGCCATCAAGGAGCTTCAGAATATTATCACTCCGGACAAGCCCAAGGAAATTACCCCGCAGCTTATTATTGAAGTGGTTTCTGAACATTTCCAGATTTCCTTAGATCAGATGATATCAAAAAACAGAAGCAACGAAATTGCAAAACCAAGGCAGATTGCCATGTACCTCTGTAAAAATATGACGGACATCCCGTTAGATTCTATTGGTACACTGTTAGGGGGACGCGACCACTCCACCATTATCCACGGAGTAAATAAAATCACAAAAGAGTTAGATACCAACGAAAATACACGCAATTTAATCGAAACTATCAAGAAAAAGATTAATCCGAATTAAAGTTATCAAGACTTATCCCCTTTATCAACATTTTTTTGTGGATAACTTGTTAGGAGGACGTGAAAATATGTGGGACAAGTTGTTTTTTCCTGTTGAAAGGACGTGGAAGCCAATTTTCGGCATTTTCCTCCATTCACATAGTTTCCATAGCTCGTCCTCATCTTTTTCACATGGTTATACCCCTCATTTTTTACCTGAAGTACTTTACCTTTAAGGCTTTAAGGGGTTATTCACTTATAAACACACACTAATACGACGACGTCGGATTACTATTTTTATTATTTAATAACAATGGCGAATCCGAAGGTATATTCAGGAAGGAGTTATACGCAGCATGAAATTAATCTGTTCGAAATCTAATCTTTTACATGGAGTTAATATTGTATCCAAAGCTGTTCCAACCAGAACAACCATGGCTATTTTAGAATGTATCCTCATTGATGCCTCTGCCAATGAAATCAAACTGACTGCCAACGATATGGAGCTTGGCATCGAAACAAAGATAGAAGGAGAAATTGCAGAAAGAGGAATCATTGCCCTAGATGCTAAGATTTTCTCTGAGATTGTCCGCAAATTACCTGACAGCGATGTTACTATTGAAACGGACGATTCCTTTAAGACAACCATTACCTGCGAAAAAGCAAAATTTAACATTGTTGGCAAATCAGGGGAAGATTTTTCCTATATTCCTTTTATTGAACGAAATGAATCTATCACCATGTCTCAGTTTACGTTAAAAGAAGTAATTCGCCAGACCATTTTTTCCATTGCTGACAACGATAATAATAAACTGATGACAGGTGAGCTGTTCGAAATTGAAGAAAACAGCTTGAAAGTAGTTTCCTTAGACGGACATCGAATTTCTATCCGTAATATTGAATTAAAAAACAACTATAATCACAAAAAAGTTGTTGTTCCCGGAAAAACTTTACAGGAAGTCAGCAAAATTTTACCCGGCAGTGTGGAGGATGATGTAAATATTTTTCTGACGGACAACCATATTGTGTTTGAATTTAATGATACTACAGTAGTCTCAAGATTGATTGAAGGTGAATACTTTAAAATTGAACAGATGCTCTCTTCTGATTATGAGACAAAAATCAGAATCAACAAACGTGAGCTGTTAAACTGTATTGACCGTGCTACACTGTTAGTAAAAGAGGGGGATAAGAAACCCATTATCATGAATATCACCGACGGGAATATGGAGTTGAAAATCAATTCCTTTATTGGTTCCATGAATGAAGATATTGATATTGCCAAAGAAGGAAAAGACATCCTCATTGGCTTTAACCCGAAATTTTTCATTGATGCTCTCCGGGTCATTGATGAGGAGGAAATAATTCTTTATATGGTGAATCCGAAGGCTCCATGCTTTATCAAGGATGATGAAGGAAAATTTATTTATCTGATCCTTCCGGTAAACTTTAATTCGGCTACAGTATGATAAAAATCTTTGATTTTTACCATACAAAAGAATGCAAAACCAGCATTCTTCCCGTGTATTTAAACATTAGGAGATTTTCTATGATAGAAATTAATATTCGTGAAACAGATGAATTTATTAAACTGGGACAGGCAATGAAAAAAGCCGGTCTGGTAAGCTCCGGAGTGGATGCCAAGATGGTGATTTTAGACGGACTTGTGAGAGTAAACGGGGAAGTGGAATACCAGAGGGGCAAAAAACTTCATGACGGGGATGAATTTTCCTATAACGGAGAAACGGTGAAAGTTGTCAAATGATTATCAAATCCATTAAGTTAAAGAATTTTCGCAATTACGAAGATTTAAGTCTCTCTTTTGACGAAGGCACAAATATTTTATTTGGGAACAATGCCCAGGGAAAAACCAATATTTTAGAAGCTGTTTACATGAGTGGTACAACAAAGTCTCACAAGAGTAGTAAAGACAGGGAAATGATACGGTTTGGTGAGCAGGAAGCACATATCAGAACTGTGGTGGCAAAAGAGGGCAGGGAATACCAGATAGACATGCACTTAAAACAGAATCGTTCCAAAGGCATCGCCATCAACCGTATTCCCATAAAAAAAGCCAGTGAATTGTTTGGTTTATTAAATATCGTTTTTTTTTCCCCGGAAGATTTGAATATTATCAAAAACGGGCCGGCGGAGCGGAGAAGATTTTTAGATGCTGAACTTTGCCAACTGGATAAATTGTATCTTTCTGATTTGACGAATTATAATAAAATATTAAATCAGAGGAATAAATTGTTAAAAGATATGGTTTACCGCCCCGATTTATCGGATACACTTCCGGTATGGGACATGCAGCTGGTAGAAACAGGAAAAAAAATTATCCGGCGCAGAAGGCAGTTTGTGGAGGAATTAAATGAGATTGTCCACGATATTCATTATAAAATTTCCGGGAAGAAAGAAGAATTATTGATAAAATACGAACCAAGTATAGAGGATACCGCTTTTGAGGAGGAATTAAGCCGGGTAAAGGTTAGGGATTTAAAATTATGCCAGACCTCCGTCGGTCCCCACCGGGACGATTTGCTTTTTTCTATCCAGGGAGTGGATATCCGCAAATTCGGTTCCCAGGGACAGCAGAGGACATCGGCATTATCGCTGAAATTGTCTGAGATTGAACTGGTAAAACGTTCGATTCATGATACCCCGGTGCTTTTGTTAGATGATGTGCTGTCTGAGTTAGACAGCAGCCGGCAGAATTACCTGTTGAATAATATTTATGATACGCAGACGATGATTACCTGTACCGGGCTAGATGAGTTTGTGAAAAACAGATTTCAGATTAACCGGGTATTTGAAGTAATAAGCGGTGAAGTTTTTGATGCACACGGGTGCGGAGAGGAAGAATGCAGCAAAAGCTGCCCGCAACCGGCGCAGCGAGTAGGGGAAATTCTTCCCTACTCGATTAGAAATTAACCGCATGTGCAGATGGAGGAAGAATATGGCTACAGAAAATATCGAAACTTCAAATGAATATGGTGCAGACCAGATACAGATTTTAGAGGGACTTGAGGCAGTCCGCAAACGTCCTGGTATGTATATCGGAAGTACCTCTGCAAGGGGGCTTCATCACCTGGTTTATGAGATTGTAGATAATGCGGTGGATGAGGCTTTGGCAGGATACTGTAACAATATCGAAGTTACCATCAATGAGGACAATTCTATTACTGTAGAAGATGACGGGCGGGGAATTCCGGTGGGAATGAACCACAAAGCCGGAAAATCTGCACTTGAAGTAGTTTATACGGTGCTTCATGCCGGAGGAAAATTCGGAGGCGGAGGTTATAAGGTGTCCGGCGGCCTTCACGGAGTTGGTGCATCTGTGGTAAATGCTCTTTCCACCAGCCTTACGGTAGAGGTATATAAAGAGGGACAGATTTATTCTCAGAGCTATAAAGTGGGAAAACCCGTAAATGAAGTAAAAATTATCGGAACCTGTGATCCGGAAAAGCATGGCACAAAGGTTACCTTCCATCCTGACCCGAATATTTTTGAGGAAACCGTTTATGATTACGATACCTTAAAACAGCGTATGAGAGAAACTGCATTTTTAACAAAAGGCCTTAGAATTATCCTTGTGGACACCAGAGAGGATTCCCATCATCGCCATGAATTTCATTATGCCGGAGGTATCAAGGAGTTTGTCACTTACCTCAACAGAAGTAAAGAGGCGCTGTACTCTGATGTTATCTACTGTGAGGGAACCAGGGATGGTGTGTATGTGGAAGTGGCAATGCAGCACAACGATTCCTACAATGACGCTACCTACAGTTTTGTCAACAACATCATCACTCCGGAAGGCGGTACTCATTTGGCGGGATTTCGGAATGCTTTGACAAAGACTTTCAACACTTATGCGAGAGCAAACAAAATTTTAAAGGATACAGAGCCTGCATTAACCGGAGATGATATCAGAGAGGGTATGACGGCAATCATCAGCATCAAAATCGAAGAGCCGCAGTTTGAGGGACAGACGAAACAGAAGCTTGGAAACAGCGAAGCCCGGGGTGCTGTGGATTCTGTGGTCAGTGAGCAGCTCACCTATTTCTTAGAGCAGAATCCCGCAGTGGCAAAAAGTATCTGTGAGAAATCCCTGTTAGCCCAGAGAGCGAGGGAGGCAGCAAGAAAGGCCCGTGATTTAACCCGCAGAAAAACAGCGTTGGAGGGAATGTCCCTTCCGGGAAAATTGGCGGACTGTTCCGATAAAGATCCAAAAAATTGTGAAATTTTTATCGTAGAGGGAGATTCCGCAGGCGGTTCTGCAAAGACGGCAAGAAGCCGTGCTACTCAGGCGATTTTGCCGCTGCGTGGTAAAATTTTAAACGTAGAGAAAGCGAGACTGGACAAAATTTACGGAAATGCCGAGATTAAAGCCATGATTACCGCCTTTGGTACAGGAATCCATGAGGATTTTGACATCTCAAAATTAAGATACAATAAGATTATTATTATGACAGATGCCGATGTGGACGGAGCCCATATCAGTACATTGATGCTGACCTTCCTTTACCGTTTCATGCCGGATTTAATCAAGGAGGGACATGTGTATCTGGCACAGCCGCCCCTTTATAAGATTGAGAAAAATAAGGGTGTCTGGTATGCCTACAGTGATGACGAGTTAAATAAAATCCTTACGGAAATCGGGCGTGACAGCAACAATAAGATTCAGCGTTACAAAGGACTTGGAGAGATGGATGCCGAGCAGCTCTGGGAAACCACCATGGACCCGGAGAAACGTATTTTAAAGCGTGTCATGATTGATGAGGAAAATTCTTCTGAGATTGATGTGACCTTTACCACCTTAATGGGGGATAAAGTAGAACCGAGACGTGAGTTTATTGAAGAAAATGCGAAGTATGTCCAGAATTTGGATATATAATCAGTCATTTGTAGTAGAACAGATTGGAGAATATATCAATGGATGATAAAATTTTTGATCAGATACATGACGTTGACCTGAAAAAGACGATGGAAACATCCTATATCGATTATGCCATGAGTGTTATTGCACAGCGTGCACTGCCAGATGTCAGGGACGGTTTAAAGCCGGTACAGCGCCGTGTACTTTATTCTATGATAGAATTGAACAACGGCCCAGACAAGCCTCATCGTAAATGTGCCCGTATCGTAGGTGACACCATGGGTAAATACCATCCTCACGGAGACAGTTCCATTTACGGCGCACTAGTAAATATGGCACAGGATTGGTCCACCAGATACCCGTTAGTAGACGGTCACGGAAACTTCGGTTCTGTGGACGGGGACGGCGCTGCGGCAATGCGATACACCGAGGCAAGGCTGTCTAAAATTTCCATGGAAATGCTGGCGGATATCAATAAAGATACCGTGGATTTTGTACCGAACTTTGATGAGACGGAAAAGGAGCCGACGGTGCTGCCTTCCCGTTATCCGAATCTTTTAGTAAACGGTACGACAGGAATTGCAGTTGGTATGGCAACCAATATTCCACCCCATAACCTCAGGGAAGTCATTAACGCTGTGGTGAAAATCATAGATAACCAGGTGAATGAGGATAGGGAAACAGAGATGGAAGAACTGCTTTCTATCGTGAAAGGACCGGATTTTCCAACCGGGGGCACTATTCTCGGAACGGCGGGGATTAACCAGGCATACCGCACCGGACGTGGAAAAGTACGTGTCCGTGCAGTGACAGATATTGAACCAATGCAGAATGGGAAAAACCGTATTGTGGTGACAGAGCTTCCCTACATGGTAAATAAAGCAAGGCTCATCGAGAAAATAGCGGAGCTTGTGCGGGACAAAAAGGTAGACGGGATCACCGATTTGCGGGATGAATCCGATAGGCAGGGAATGCGGATTTGTATTGAGCTGCGCCGGGACGTGAATCCAAACGTGGTACTTAATTTATTATTTAAACATACGCAGCTTCAGGATACCTTCGGCGTCATTATGATAGCTTTGGTGGATAACCAGCCGAAAGTTTTAAATCTTTATGAGATGTTAAACTATTATTTAATCCACCAGGAGGAAGTAGTTACCAGAAGAACAAAATATGATTTGAATAAGGCGGAGGAGCGCGCCCATATTTTACAGGGCTTGCTGATTGCATTAGATAATATTGACGAGGTTATCAGCATTATCCGCAGCAGCCGGAATACGGCAGAGGCAAAAACCCGTTTGATGGACCGTTTCTCCTTAAGCGACGCCCAGTCTCAGGCAATCGTGGATATGCGTCTGCGTGCTCTCACCGGATTAGAAAGAGAGAAACTAGAGGCGGAATATGCGGAACTGATGGAGCGGATTACTGAGTTGAAAGCTATTTTGGCGGACCGCAAAAAGCTGTTGGGGGTTATCCGGCAGGAAATTCTTCTGATTGCAGAAAAATATGGGGATGACAGAAGGACTTCCATCGGATTTGATGAGTATGATATTTCCATGGAGGATTTGATTCCGGTAACCAATACAGTCATTACAATGACAAAATTAGGTTACATCAAGCGCATGAGCCTTGATAATTTCCGGGCGCAGAACCGCGGCGGAAAAGGGATTAAGGGAATGGAAACCATTGAGGACGATTACATCGAAGAGCTTTTGATGACCACCTCCCATCATTACATGATGTTCTTTACCAACACGGGACGGGTATACAGAATCAAAGCTTATGAGATACCGGAGGCAAGCAGGACTGCAAGGGGAACTGCCATTGTTAATCTGCTACAGCTGCAGCCGGGGGAAAAGATTACCGCAGTTATTCCGATTCGGGAATACACAGAAGGGCATTTCCTTTTCATGGCAACAAAGAATGGTATCGTAAAGAAAACACCGATTACCGATTATGCCAATGTCCGCAAGACAGGACTTGCTGCCATTAACTTAAGGGAAGATGATGAGCTGATTGAGGTAAAGAAAACCGATAACCAGCAGGACATTTTCCTGGTAACAAAGTATGGTCAGTGTATCCGGTTTAAAGAGACGGATGTAAGAAAAACAGGAAGAACCTCCATGGGTGTTATCGGTATGAATCTTGCCGACGGCGATGAAGTTATCGGTATGCAGATGGAGTCTCAGGGAGAATCCCTGATGATTGTTTCCGAAAAGGGTCTTGGAAAATGCACGATGATTTCCGAATTTACCACACAGAACCGTGGCGGTAAGGGTGTGAAGTGCTACAAGATTACGGAAAAAACAGGAAATATCGTGGGAGTAAAAGCCGTAAATAAGGATAATGAGCTGATGCTGATTACTACGGAAGGAATTATTATCCGTATTAAAGTGAATGACACTGCATTATTAGGGCGGATTACTTCCGGCGTGAAGTTGATTAATTTAGATGAAAATGTTACGGTTGCAAGTATTGCCAAGGTCCGTGAGGATAAGAGCCTGATGGATAATGCGGATACTTCTGAATTGTTAAGTGAGGAAGAAGAAGCGGAGAGTGCAGCGCATGCGGCAGAGAATGCGAAAAAAGCTGTAGGGCAGGATACAGAAACAGATGATGAGCTGATGAAGGAGCTGTTAGACAGGGCGGAGGCAGATGCTTCTGAGGAAGAATAAGAAGAATAAAGCGCTTAAAACAGTTGTATCACGTAGTTTAAAGTGTTATATTAAGTTCTGGACAACATTCCTTTTGCAGGAAGCTGTGCCAGAACTTATTTTTCAATACTCGAAGATAAAAACTACAATAATGGTAATAGTATAGCAAGAATTTAATAAAGGAGCTAGTTAGGAGAAGACAAAAGCAGGGTCAAAAACGCACCTTGCTTTTCTTGCAAGTTTACAAAGGGTGAGGTGCTATGGAACAGAGAACCATGGAAAATGTAGTGAAATATTACAGAAGAAAGTATAATTTAAGTCAGGAAGAAATCTGCGATGGAATATGTTCAGTTACCACATTATCACGATTAGAGAAGGGAATCAGAGAGATTGATTCCCTGTTGGGGCAGACCATATTGGGAAGGATTGGCAGAGAAGTGACGCTATTTGAAACGGTTTTAAACGAAGAAGATTTCGGATTGTTGAAAATCAGGACGGAAATTGAAACATCTGTGGAAAACAAGGAATCGGAAGCCGCCAGGAAGTGGATAAGAGAATACAGGAAGGTAATGCCGCAGGATGAATCTGTCCATGAGCAGTTTTGTCTGTACCAGGAAGGGCTTCTGTTAGAAAAGGAAAAGCAACCGGTTAAAATAATCTGTGATGTGTTAGAAAGAGGAATCAGGTTCACTATACCGGATTTTGGAATAAAAACGGATAAAAAACGTTTATACAGTCCCGTTGAGATACAGATGATTTTACTTTTGTATAGGTATGACAGAGAAAAGGAAGAGATTTTAGAGGAAGAACTGTTAAAGGTTTTAGATTATATTGAGGCATATTACAAAGATGAGAAAAAGGAAAAGATAGAGACAAAGATATATTTAGAGTTAATTCATTATCATAAACAGAAGGAGAATGATGAAAAAATACTGGTATATATTGATAAGCTAATGAAAGTTATCTCGCGGGGAGAGGGATTTTACTATCTGAAAGAATTATACTTTCTGAGAGCAAAGATAATGGCGAAAACAGCTGATAATGAAAACACAAGAGAAAAATGTTTCAAAGATTGTATTATTGCTTACAATTTATGTGAAATAGAGGAAGATAGCGGAACACAAGGGAAAATTGAAGTATTTTGTGAGGAAGTGTTAAAATGTCAAATTACAGAGCCGGAGATATTATTAGATTAACAAGAGAATACGTAGGAATGTCCAGAGAGGAATTAAGCGACGGTATCTGCTCACCCCAGACTTTGTACCGTTTAGAATTGGGAAAAACACGTGTAAAAAAAGATTTATATGCAAGACTGATGGCAAAAATGGAGCGTGTTCCCGAGAAAAATTATGCTGTCTGCGTTGGAAAGAACATGGAGTTGTTAGAAGAGCGGGAATTGTTAGAGGACGCCATGCGGGATTATGATTATGAAAAAGCAGACGAATATCTGAAGAAATTAAAGGAAAAGGCGGACGATAATCTGATTACGAAGCAGTATGTGTTAAAGGCAGAGGCTTTGTTGGATTATTACTGTAAAAGAAGTGACGGGGAAGAAACCATTAAGAAATTAGAAAAAGCCATCAGAATCACGTTGCCGGATTATGAAAAATGTTTACAGAAAAAATTTCCCTTTACAGAGCAGGAGATTATGAATTTGATGAGTCTGGCAAATGCTTTTGCTCATACGGCTAAATATGATAAGGCGATTGCTATTTACTGGAAATTATTAGAGTGTCTGGACATGGAATATATTTTGGGTGAATATGTAGAGCATATGAAAATGATTATTATGAGGAATTTGTCGCTGACATATTTTTTAATAGAGAAAAACGAAGAAGCTTTGAAATTAAATGAAAGGTGTTTAGAACTTGCGAAAGATAATAATGAAGGAAGAGAATATCATATTCTTTTGAGCGACAAAGCGGCTATTATTTTAGAGCAGATAGAAAAGGGGGAGCGTGATGGTAAAGATATTGAATTAGCAAAAAAATATTTGCGGCAGTCTTATTATTTAGCTGCCGCAAGAGGAGATGATAAATCTGCCGAGATTTATAGAAAAGCATATGAAGAAAAAATGGGTGGAAGTATATGTATGATATATTAAAATTCCTGATAATCCTGAATGGGATCGCCTAAAGGCATAATTCCATTATCAGGATTTTCTGAGTCTCCATCGGAATCCGGTGTTGTAATAGGGACTAAAGAAATAATTTCATTATCGGGACTTTCCGGGGGAGTGATGGTATTTGTGCCGGTGAAAAGAACAGTTGCTAACAGCATAGCAGCAGTAAGTTTTTTTAACAGGTTTCTTAAGTTTTTCATAGTAATTTCCTCCTAAATGTAAATTAATGTTTGAACTTTAATATAATATAAATGTCGGAAAAGCACCATACCAGAACTGGAAAATTTTAAAAATAATAAAATTTTTCAGTTCTGGTATGGTGCTTTTCTTTTTTTGGGTTTAATATCAAACAATAGTTAGTGCACAAGCTAAATAAAACATGGAGGGAAATTCAATGAAAAAAGTAAAATTTGATTTTAATCAGTCAAAAGTAAAGGTAAGTGGTAAATATAATGTCACGATAATTAATAGCAAGTAATAGTTAGTAAAACATATAAAATAGATGTCTACTAAAAATATTAGTAGACATCTATTTTTTTATATGTCATAATTTATTGTAAAATTATATAAAAAGAATGATAAAAAATGATATTGTCTAATTATGTATTTAGTAAAGAAAGCATGGATAAAAAATATGGACTTCTTTATAATAGTAAAACAGATTTCTTTCTTAGATATAATTTAAATGATTTTCAAGATTTAAAAGAATTAGAAAAATATGATGAAATTGTAAGATTTTTAGAAGAACAGGATTTTATTAAAAAAGAAAATGAAAAGAAAGAGGTTGCAGAAATTATAAATCAAAGTATAAAGTCAGAAGATACTTTGATGTTAATTCTGAAAGTTACGAGAAAATGCAATTTTAGAATAAACAGAGAAGGTCATTAGATGGAAAGAAAACATATGGTACTATTCTTAAAAATTTATTTGATTTAAAAGACAGAAAAGAAAAATTTAGTGTAATACTAAGAACTAATATTTCAAAACAAATGCTTGGAAGAATGGATGAATACATAGAAGATATAAAGCCTCTTTTTCAAGATGAGAGGTTTTATGCACTATATCATCCTGTAGTAGATTTTGATAGGATGGCACATGAAGTTTCAGATAGGCAGATATTAGATGAAGTTCTTAAAATTGCAGATTTGCAGGAAGTATATGATTTAACATTACATCTTTAGTGTATAAGTGAGGATCAATATTTATGAAACTATTAAAATTTAATTCAATGAAAACAGCAGTTATAACAACTATTATATATGCGTTGCTAAATGTAATGGTTGCAAATTCCCTGCAGCTTTTGGTTACGGATGATATGCAGGCGCTGGTAAAAGCAATTTTAATTTTATTGATATTATATATATCCTTGAGAGTTAAAAGTTCTCTCATCTAAATCAATATATTTTAGCGAGTCTTTGGCTCGCTTTTTTCAATTATTTTTCAAATAGTAGTTGACATGTGAAAGAAAATGTGCGG
>JAETQH010000108.1 GCA_021770785.1 Lachnospiraceae bacterium | reverse complement strand
AATATATGGTAATATATAGTGAGACGCTATATGGAGGCAATGCGATATGAAGGTAACAACATCTAAATCTAAGAATTCAGAGTCCTTTTATATAACCCAGTCCTACATAGACAGCAACGGCAAAAGCACCTCCAAAAGGATCAGGAAACTGGGCACCCTCAAAGAGCTTGCCGAAGCGCTCGGCGCTGACAGGGACGGTGTGATGGAGTGGGCAAGGGAACAGGCCAGACTGGAGACAGAAAACTACAAAAAAGAAAAAGAGGCAAGGACTGTCCTTGTGCCCTTCCATGCTGACAGACAGCTGGATTACGACTGTCAGAAGCTTTATAAGGGCGGATACCTTTTCCTCCAGTCCATCTATTATGGACTCCGGCTCGACCAGGCCTGCCGGAAGATCAGGGAACGGCATAAATTCCAGTATGACCTCAATGCCATACTGTCGGATCTGATCTATACCAGAATACTGGAGCCGGGAAGCAAACGCGCCTCCTACAGAGTAGCAATGGATTATCTTGAAAAACCTTCCTATGGGGAGCATGACGTCTACCGCGCCCTGGACGTACTTGCCGCCGAATGCGACTTCATACAGTCGGAAGCCTATAAGAACAGCAACTTCCAGATAGACAGGAATGACGGCGTCCTTTACTATGACTGCACGAACTATTACTTTGAGATAGAGCAGGAAGACGGAAGCAAAAAATATGGAAAGAGCAAGGAGCACCGCCCCAACCCCATCGTGCAGATGGGGATGTTCACGGACGGGGACGGCATCCCCCTGGCCTTCTCCATCTTCCCGGGGAACCAGAACGAACAGCAGTCCCTGAAGCCCCTGGAAAAAACAGTCCTGCAGAAATTCGGCCACTCCAGGTTCATCTATTGCTGCGATGCAGGCCTGGGTTCGGAAGGGAACCGGGAATTCAACCATATGGGGGAAAGGTCGTTTATCGTAACGCAGTCCATTAAAAAACTGCCCGCAGAGGACAGGGAGTGGGCGCTTGACGGCAGCGGCTTCCGGCGGCTGTCTGATGACAAGGCAGTCGAACTGTCTGAAATCGGGGAGGATAAAGACAGCCTCTTCTATAAAGACTGTCCCTATACGACCAAAAAGCTGCACCAAAGGCTGATCATTACCTACTCCCCCAAGTATGCCGCTTACCAGAAGGAAATCCGCAGGCGGCAGGTGGAACGTGCCGAAAAGATGGTCGAGGCCGGGAAAAGGAAGGCGGAGAGGAAGAACCCCAACGATCCGGCCAGGTTCGTCGGGAAACTGGCGGTCACAAAGGATGGCGAGGCGGCCGGCATCAAGTATTTTCTGGATGAGGAGAAGATTGCAGAAGAGGCCAGATATGACGGACTGTATGCTGTATGCACCGACCTTCTGGATGATGACGTAGCCCCTATACTCAAGGTCAGCGAAGGACGGTGGCGGATAGAGGAATGCTTCCGCATCATGAAGACGGATTTCGAGGCCAGGCCTGCATTCGTGCGCCTGGAAGCCAGGCTCAAAGCCCATTTCCTGACCTGCTTCCTCGCACTCCTCGTCTACCGCATCCTGGAAAAAAAGCTGGGAGGCAGCTATACCTGTGAGGAAATCCTGGGGACGCTGAAAGAAATGGAAAAGGCAGGGAATAAATTACTATATTTCATTTCTAAAGCTTAAATCGCTGTAGCCCGCATAAACACTGGGGTTATAGCGATTCATTTTCTACACAACTGTTAAAAACAGGATTATAACACACCATTCTGAGGTTTCCTAGTGTTATTTTATTCTTTTTCCATATCATTCCACTACTCCGGCAGGCTGTCCGCAGCGCAGAGCACCCCCCAGCCAAGCTGTGGATTCGGATACTCCTGCAATACCGGCAGATGCCTCGCCCCCCGGATAAGATAGGCTTTCATCTTCTCCCCATAGAGGTACGGATCATTCCTTTTTACAATCCCCGTTACTGTCAAGTAGTTGCTACAAATTTTTTTAGCTTTTTTATTCTCATTTTTCCTTGAAACTTCGTGAGCTGGTGTTATATTGTTGTCACGTTTTCCATAGGTTGCTGCTACATTATTGCTTCATCTGCGGACGGATGCTGTAAGATTGTTGTTACACTATGGGATGTACTGCCATCGCTTTTATTGAATTTCCAATGAATGTCTATAACTTTCTCATTACTTATTTCTATCTTTTCTATAAATACATCTGCCATTTCTTTTGTAAGAATTTCAAAACCAGCATATTGCAGAAGACTCTCATAATTCCTTGCATCCGCATTTAACAAATCATTACAGGTATCTAACTGCCTTTTCAACTTCTTCTGCTGCATCTGCTTTTCAGAAATCTGCTGTTCCAACTGTCTGCGGTATTCCATATACTGCTCCTTGGTATATGTACCCGCATGATATGCCTCTAACAAGCCGACCTTGCTCTCTGTCAGTTCTGTTATCCCCCTCTCTACAATCATTGCTTCTTTATCCTTTTTCCTGATGATTGTGCGTTGTTCCTCTGTGGCACTCGCCAAGTCCGCAAGTTTGGTTATCTGCACCTTAATTTCTTCCAGTACAATTTTTTCTAATAACTCATTACTAATGCTCCCAGAGAGACATTCATTATTACTATTCAGCTTTTGATTCGGACAATAATAATACAGTCTGTCGCCTGCCAGTTTCATAATCCTTAGTCTGCGATGGCAGTATCCACAATACACCTTTCCTTTCAGTGCATATTGAACAGGCTTCCTTACCACTGGTTTTTTGCAGAAAAACCTTTCCTGCACCTTATCAAACACTTCTTTACTGATAATAGCGGAATGATGATTTTCAAATACTTTCCATTCTTCCCTCGGATTTAATATTGCCCGGCTTCCACCCACGTCAGCCTGAACAGACTTATTATAAACCATGCTGCCAAGATAACTCTCATTTGTCAGTATAGCTCTTACTGTTCCCGGCTGCCAGTATTTATGTTCCTGCTGCAGTTCCTTTCGATTCTGCTTCTTTCTTTGATTTTTGTATTCCAGCGGCGTAGGCACCTTCTCATCATTCAATGTTCTGCAAATCTGCGTCAAATTCTGCCCTGACAAAGACAGTTCAAAAATATGTCTGATTACTTCGGCTTCTTCCGGTACAATCAGTAATTCATTCCGGTTATCCTCATTCTTCGTATACCCAAAAGGTGTATTTCCTGTTGCATATTTGCCTTGATTTTTCTTTGCCATTAAAGAGCTTCTCACTTTTTCAGAAACATCCTTGCAGTAAAAGTCTGCCAGCAGACTCTGAAAACCAATGTCAATATCAGCCGTTTTCCCGATATAATCCTTACTGTCATAATGCTCCGTAATAGAGATAAACCGGATACCCATAAATGGGAAAATCTGCTCCATGTAAGTACCTAATTCAATGTAATCCCTTGAGAACCGTGACAGGTCTTTCACAATAACACATTGGATTTCATTCTGCTTTATTTTTTCAAGCATAGCCTGCATCCCCGGCCTGTTCATTGTTGTTCCTGAGACTCCATCATCATAAAATTCGCAGTATTCATAACTGGAAAACTCCGGATGTTCTAAAATATATCTCTTTATCAACAATCTCTGATTTGTAATACTGTTACTTTCCACCTTAATATCATCATCCTCCATGGAAAGACGGTAGTATCCTGCAATTACATTCTTAGGCATCACATTCACCTCCGGCTTCATTTTTAAACCGGAACTGGATATCTATCACTCCATTCGATGAAACAGTAATCTTTTCTATCAAAGACTCTATTAGCTGAATATTTAGTTTTTTACATCCTTTTGCTTTTTGCAGAGAACGTAAAAACTTATTCTGTTCCTCTGCCTTTATTTCACTTTTTCTTATTTTCCGCTTTAATTCCTCCATTCTTTTCTCGCAGAAATTTTCATACTCAGATCTGTTTTCCCGAAAAGAAGAATACTCCTGATTGCTTACACAGCCCTCTTTATACTGCATATACAAAGCTGCGGCCTGCGCACTGAGTTTCTGTTTTTCCTGCATGATTTTATTTTGTTCTTCAAGATAAGCCGCTTTCATTTTTTCACATTCTAAATTGTTCATAGCAGTCAGAGCCTTGGAAGAAAGATTCTGTTCTTTCAAAATCTGTTTCATCTGCTCTAAACAACAATGTTCAATCTGTTCTTCTTTTATGTAATTTTTAGAACATCTCCTCCCATCAATATAATAAGCTCTCCGGCAATAATACGAATAACTCTTTTTTCCATTCACTCTGCTCTGATAATATGTTGCGTGCATCTTACCACCGCAGTTCCCACAATAAAGAATATGACGGAAAATATTTTCATCGTCCGTTACAGCATCTTTTCCGGTTTTTCTCTTATCAGCAGGTTTCTTCGCCATTCTTTTCAACCCAGTATTTACCCTATCAAACAATTCCTGCTCTATGATTGGTTCATGGCTGTTTTCTACTGTAATCCATTCATTTTCCCCGGTATGGCAGTTTCCTTTCTGTCCCTCTTGTAATCGTGATTTTCTCTTGCACTGCACAAGTTTACCCATGTATACCGGATTAGATAATACACCCCTGATAACGCCGGGATTCCACTGATGAAGTATCTCACCATTTTTCCAATATGTATGACCGTATTTATTGTAATCACTGATTCTATGCACTTTCTTCCGATAAAGGCATGATGACATTTCGCCATAAGAAATGCCGGACGCATAACTTTCAAAAAGATAACGTACAATCCCTGCATTTTCAGGATGAATTACCAGCTTCCTTATTCCGTTTATTTCCTCCGCAGTATACCCATAAGGTGCTGTGCTCCCGATATATGCGCCTCTCTCAGCGGCAATTTTCCTTGCAACCATTACTCTTTTTGATATATCTTTTGCATACATATCATTTACAAGATTCTTAATGTTCATTGCCAGTTTTTTTTCCGAAACATTTTCAGACATGGAATCAAACCCATCTGTAACCGCAATAAACCGAACCCCTAAAAACGGTAATATTTTTTCTATATAATTTCCCGTTTCTAAATAATCCCTGCCAAATCTCGATAAATCCTTTACAATAATGCAATTTACGTTATGATTTCTTACATCATCCATCAGCCTGTCAAATCCTGCTCTCTCAAAGGAAGTGCCTGAAATCCCCCTATCTATATAGATATCATAGATTTCAAATTTCTGCTTCTTTTTAGGATTATTGTTTTGGGTGGTTATATATTGACGGATAATTTCTATCTGATTTTCTATGGATTCGGATTTTCTGTCATCATGATCTACTGATAATCGGCTGTATATTCCAACAGAATACTTTACAATAAGTACTTCCATAGCTTCTGTTTCCACTGGCATTTCCAAGTATCTTTTCTTCGTTCTCGCCATTTTATATCACCTCCTGCATAGAAGTTTTTTCGTGACACATCTGGCTCATAACAGCTAATTTATCCATTTCATTAGAAAATCGAAACTCTATCTCTAATCTTTTGTCCTCATGAACATATATCTTACGGACTGTTGTTACCAGCAGTTCCCTGTCCAGTTCCTGAAGCTCCAGTGTTTCTTTAATCTTTTCAAGCTGTGATTTTGCTAACACGCCATTCTGAAACATATCTTTTATGATTTTCTTTTGTGCAGTTATGGCACTTTCCAGTTCACTGCATTTTCTCTCATATAAATCGTAAAATTCGTCAAATTCCTTTTTATCAATCAGCCCTTCCTCTAAATCAGCAAACAGATTGCTCTTTAAACCATTATATCTGTTATATTCCGCTTGGAGCGTTGCTATCTGTGAATCATATTCCACAACCTGTTCATAATTAACATTCATCTGTTCTAAATACTCAGCAATTTCCGAATAGGATGCCATCAATTCAAGGTGTTTCTGAATCTCCTTAAATACAATCTTTTTTAACGTATCTTCTTCTATACTGTGCCTGCTACATCCCATGGACTTATTTTTAGTCTGACAGATATAAAATACTTTCTTTTTACCTTTATAAGAATTTACTCTTTTTATCATTGGTGCTTTACAATCTGCGCATATCAAAACACCGCTGAACAGATTAGCTGTATCTGTGTTACTGGAAGCCCTCCCATCATATTTCAATAAATCCTGAACTGTTAAAAATTCAAATTCTGATATAATGGCTTTATGGGTATTTTTTACACAGATCCATTCTTCCTGTGGTTTATCAATTCTCTTTTTTACCTTATAATTTACTTTCTCCTGTTTTCCCTGCACCATGGTTCCGATATATACCGGATTCACTAAAATGCGTTTCACAGAGGTTGCCGCCCATTTTGCAGTAGATGAACCCTCAAATCCTGTATAATATTTCATCCCCAGAAACTTCTTGTATTCCATAGGTGATAAGATACCTGTGGCATTCAGCTTTTCTGCGATTGCTCCCAAACTCATTCCTGCTATCTTCCATGCAAAAATTTTTCTTACAATATCTGCAGCATATTCATCAACAACCAAGCTGTTCTTATCTTCTGGGTTCTTCTTATAACCATAAACAGTAAATGCACTGATACATTTTCCTTCCATGCGCTTTACTTTCTGCTGTGCCTTGACCTTCATAGATATATCTCTGCAATAGCTGTCATTTACAAAATTTTTAATTGGCAATATCAGACTGCTGTCCGCTTTATCTGCATACAAACTGTCAAACCCATCCGTAACCGCAATAAAGCGTACATTTAAAGCCGGGAAGGTCTTTTGTATCAACCGCCCGGCTTCTATATAATCTCGTCCAAATCTTGACAAATCTTTTACTAACACACAGTTCACTTTTCCGGCACGAACATCTGCCATCATTCTCTCAAATTCCGGTCTTTCAAAATTCGCTCCCGAATAGCCATCATCTATGTAAACGCTGTCTTTGATACAATTTGATTTTTCACAGAACTCCATGATTTTTTACCGATACCCCGCGATTTTTTATCATACTCCATGATTTTTCCCATACTCCACGATTTTTCCCATACTCCACGATTTTTCCTATACTCCACGATTTTTCCTATACTCCGTGATTTTTCCGCAGGAGCATGGAAAAATCCCCCGGAGCCGTTTTCTTCCCTGCTCCGGGGGACTATATTCTCATGCTTTTATCTCCATCCCGTTTTTGAAAGTGAAGCGGATGTCCTCCCTGCTGTACACCGTGGCATATTCCACAAGGCTGTACCAGTCATCTTCTTTAAATGCAGTGAGCGGGCCGTCCAGTTTTTCCAGGCAGGAAACAAACCTCCCGATCTTCTCCCGCTTTGCCTGCCGCTCCGTGATGGCCTGGCCGACTTCCTCCAGCCGTTCCTTCGCCCTGTTGAACCGCCCCGCCAGCCCGTCATATTTCTTCTGGTACTCCGTCTGGTCAAGGGCAATGCGGGCATTCTCGGCTACGCACTGCTCGATCAGCTCCGCCACCACGTTCATCTCCTCCTGCTGCCGCAGGCGCTCCGCTTCCAGTTCCGAGGTATTAAAAAGCGTGTCTTTTATGGTATCGTAATCCTTCCGTACCCCGTCTTTTTCCGCAAAGACGGCATTGGCCGCTTTCAGGAAGAGCGCCTGAATGGTTTCTTCATCAAGGTGCGGCGTGCCGCATTTCTCCCCGCCGTCAAACTTGTGGTTGCACTGCCAGATGGTCTTTCTGTACTTGCTGTTGGAGTGCCACACCTTGGAGCCGTACCATCCCCCGCAGTCCGCGCACTTTATCCGGCCGGAAAACACGCCCGTGCTGCTTGCCCGGTTCTTCCCGGAATGCCTGGCCGCCATCTGGTGCTGCGCTTCCTCGAACACGGACGGGCTGATGATGGCCTGGTGGTTGTTCTCCACATAATACTGCGGCACCTCGCCCTCATTCACTTTCTTCTTTTTGGAGAGGAAATCCACCGTGTACACTTTCTGCAGGAGCGCGTCCCCTTTGTACTTTTCGTTCGTTAGGATGCTCTTCACCGTGCTGGAAGACCATGCTTCCTTGCCGCCGGGCGAGGGGATGCCCTCCGCCGTCAGCAGCCTTGCGATTGCGTGGGGCGAGCGCCCCTGCAGGAAAAGGCCGTAGATCCTGCGGACGGTCTCCGCCTGCTCCTCATTGATGACGAGGTTCCCATCCTCTCCCCGGTCGTAGCCCAGGAACCGCTTGAACGGCACCGTGACCTTGCCGTCAGCGAAACGCTTCCTCTGCCCCCAGGTGCAGTTCTCCGAGATGCTCCGGCTCTCCTCCTGCGCCAGCGAGGACATGATGGTCAGCAGCAGCTCGCCTTTGCCGTCGAACGTCCAGATGTTCTCTTTTTCAAAGTAGCACTCCACCCTGTTTTCCTTCAGCTTCCGGATGGTGGTGAGGCTGTCCACGGTATTTCTTGCAAAGCGGGAGACGCTCTTGGTGATGATGAGGTCGATGCCGCCGGAGAGCGCGTCCTCCACCATTTTGTTGAATCCATCACGTTTTTTCGTATTACAGCCGGTTATGCCTTCGTCCGCATATACGGATACAAATTCCCAATCCTCGCGCCCGTTGATGTAGTTCGTGTAATAGTCCACCTGCGCCTCGTAGCTGCTCTGCTGCTCCTCATGGTCAGTGGAGACGCGGGCATAGGCGGCCACCCTGCGCTTTTTGTAGCTGCCTATCGGCGCCGCTGTGTGCCTGTTCACCGTGGCAGGTATCGTGATCACGCTCTTTGCCATCGCTCTTTCCTCCCTCCATAAAAATTGAATTCCAGGCTGCCATCCTCCAGTGCCGTGATGCCTTCCACCTGATTCTCAAACTCCGCTTCGTCAAATTCCTCCAGCCCCATCATATGCGCGGAAACCTGCCGCAGCTTGTAATCGGTGTAGTTCGGGTTATGGCATTCCACATTCTTCCTTTTCTTGCCGATGCAGTACCAGTACACCCATTTCCCCGCCCCGTTCACCCGGTGGTATGTATTCCCGCAGGCGGCGCACCGTATCTTCCCTTGGAAGCAGTCCGTGACCGTTGCGATGTGCCTGGGCGGGTCCAGATGCAGGTTCTTCCAATGCTTTGTTTCCCCTCCAGTGAGGTGGAATTCCAGATCGCCGCTTTCCATGACGGTGATGCCCCGGACGGCTTTTTCAAACTCCGCACCGTCAAACACATCCATCCCAAGCGTCTGTACCGAAATCCGTTTTAATTCCTCCTCGCTGAAATTCACGCTGGTGCAGCTCATGCCTTTCTCTTTCTTTGCCCTGCAGAACCAGCTCACGTATTCCCTCCCTTTGACCATGGCGGCGCGCCGTGTGTAGGGATGCCCGCATATGCCGCATTTTATCTTCCCCGTAAAAGGGTAGGTAGGATTCATAAGCCCTGCCCGGCGCTCCATCTCCGCCTGTACCTTTGCGTAGGTTTCCCGGTCAATGATGGCTTCATGGCAGTCCGCCATATAATACTGCGGCAGTTCCCCGCCGTTCTTTACCTTTGCCTTGGTAATGGGGTCCGCCATGTAGCATTTCTGCCGCCGGATGTCCCCGGCATAGACCTCGTTGAAGATGAGCTGCCGCACTGACGCCTCCTGAAAATCATTCCCCAGCGTGGTGCGTATCCCTGCCTGGTTCATGTTCTCCGCAATCCGCCGGAAGGAAACGCCGTCAAGGTACATCTGGAACATCCACCGGACAGCCCCGGCCTCTTCCGGTATGATCATGTATTTCTGTGCCTCTTCGTCATACTGGTATCCGAGGATGTGCTTGTTTGCCGTCCCGATCTCGCCGGACTGGAACCGCTTCCTGACTCCCCACTTCACGTTTTCCGAAATGCTCCGGCTCTCCTCCTGCGCGAAGGATGCCAGGAGCGAGAGCATCAGCTCCCCGTCCTCTGAAAGCGAATTGATGTGTTCCTTCTCAAACCGCACCTCGATGCCAAGGGATTTCAGGTGCCTGACCGTCTCCAGGAGGTCTACCGTGTTCCTTGCGAAACGGCTGATGGATTTCGTCAGGATGATGTCAATCTTCCCTGCCTCACAGTCTGCCAGCATCCTTAAGAATTCGCTGCGCTTGGATGTGTCCGTGCCGGATATCCCGCAGTCCGCATACACCCCCGCATATTCCCATTCCGGGTTGCCCTGGATGAAGGCGCTGTAATGGCTTATCTGTGCGGAAACAGAATTCATGAGCCGTTCCGTGTCCTTGGAAACACGGGCATAGGCAGCCACTTTTTTCCGCCCTGCCAGTGCGGGGAGAACCGGCTCTATTTTACTGATCTTCTTCAATGAAACCACTCCTTTCCGCTACCATTCATCACTCTGAAACGCAGTTATTGCAAGGGTTTTCCGGCCAGTAATGTACCCAAAATCGGGCGGTGTTTTTTAAGCAGTATT